>CAZQAE010000036.1:31300-52558 GCA_964591275.1 uncultured bacterium
CGTCGTCCGCGTCGTCGTCCGCGTCGTCGTCCGCGTCGTCGTCCGCGTCGTCGTCCGCGTCGTCGTCGGCGTCGTCGTTCACATCATCGTCAATGTCATCATCGTTAGTGTCGTCGTTCGCAACCTCATCGCCGCCTGAATCGTCGTCGTCATCGTCACCGCAAGATGTCATCACGCTTATGGCCAGGATAAGAGCCAACACAAGAGTCAGTCGAAACCAAGTACTTTTTTTCACTTGCTATACCTTTCATAGTTTAAAATGCTGACGAAATCCCTCCTGGGGACAATATTTGTTTATTCACTAACATGAAATTATTTATTATTCAAATATAGCAATAGCCAAATTCACAAGGGTTTTACTGGAGAAAACCTCGCAAGCTATTCGGCATGAAATCACTGAAAACAGTGGTTTTTATATAAATTGTTCGTTATTGTCATATACTTGCAAATATTTTATAGTGGCATATCGATGATTGGAAATGATGTGCCTGTTCAAAAAGCAAGTGGGATTCTTTATAAAAAGATTCATTATTTTCATATCGGTAAAAAGATGCATAATGTTCATTTCTATCATAGAAAATGATGTGTCTGTTATGCGGAAAGTGGGATTTTTTATCGATTCCACATGGATTCAATCACTTGACTTGCTGAGCGCCGCCGCCATTTTTCGATAGGTCTTAGCCCATTCGGAAAACTTACTTTCCGATGGATAGTGGCGAACGTGTTTGGTGATCTGCGTGGACTTGAAGATCATCGTGCCGAATTTTTTTGCCAACAGCGGATTTCGCGCCAGGCGTAAGAGCGGCGCCAGCCACAGTGCGGGTGGGCGTTTGACTTCGTACTGCGTAAAAGTCTGCCGCAAGTCTTCCGCGGTCAGTAGGCCGAGTTCAAAGGTGGCGCTGCGCTCCTTTGTCGTCAGCCGCAAGGTTTCTAAAGCCATGGCGCGCAGAAAAGTGAATTTTGCGCCGATGTCGCCATAATACTGCCGATTGATCTCCCACAGCGATGATCGGCTGCCGCCATCGCGCACCGCGCTGGCGATATGTTCTGAGGAAAGTTTTGGCAGGTGCATGCCCGAAGCGATGCCTTCGCCGTTGAAGGGTTTGTTTGTCGCGGCGGCGTCGCCCAGGACAAGGACGCCGTCATCCACAAAAGTGGGCGGGGAAAAAGCGAAAGGAATCGTGCCGGTCACGCGGCGCAAGACTTTTTTCTTTACCTTGAATTGCTGTTTTGCCCACTCGGCGAAGAGTTTTTTGGTCTGCGTGATGGGTAGGGGCCGTCCCATGCCGACAATCCAGTAGCTGGGATATTTTGCCGTCCAGGCCTGGTGTTCCAAATAGCTGTGAATGCTCTCATCGAGCGTTGGATCGGGATCGCTCCAATATTCCATATAGACAGAGAAGGCCATCTCGCGGTGGGAAAATGCCATGCTGGGAATATGTCGTCTGACGGCGCCGAGCGCGCCGGATGCGTCGACGACGATGGGCGCTCGAAACTCCTTCATTCCGCGCGGCGTTTTCGCACGGACGCCTGTCACGCGTCCATTTTCTTTTATGACAGTGGTGACGCGAGCGCCGTAGCTGATGCGCGCCCCGGCGCTTTTGGCATAGGTGCGCAAAGATCGAATGAATCCGTTTAGGTCCAGCGCCCAGGTTTCAACGCCTTCGACATTCAAGTGGATTTTCGGATTGGGAGAATGGATGCAAAGGCCGGGGTATGTGCAGATGATTTTACTTTTTGGCGGCAGTGGAATTTCGGCGTGGTCGAAAGCCTGCCGGTCGAAATGAAAATCGCCGATGTGCGAAGGCGCCTGGTTGCCCTTTTTCGACTCCAGAGCCAGAACATCAACACCTTGCTCGGCGAATTTCCATGCGGCATAAGCGCCAATCGGTCCGCACCCTACAACAATCACATCGGCGCAGTTTTTGGTCATTGCGGCCTCCTGGAAAATAAACTCATGGCTATCATCGCTTTATCGCTGCGCCCCGGAAATAACCGCAGAATCTTTCTATGCGATCTTCGATTTGCAGTCCTTCCTGTTCGCAAGCGATCCTGAAATCATCGTCATTAAAACGGTCTTCTTTCGGGTGCTCGGTGAAAATACGGTATCGGAGCGTGTCGAGCTTTGTCTTGGGAACTTCCTCGAAAAGGAACTGGCCTCCCGGTTTGAGAAGCCTGCGGATTTCCGCGATGCATTTTCTCCAACGGGGAATGTGGTGGATGATGCCGAAATCCAACACCAGATCGAAAGACTCGTCATCGAAAGGAATATCAGTGGCGTCGGCAACGAGCAGTTCAAGGCTTTTGTCGTACTTTTCGCCCAGGCGTTTTTGCGCTCGACTGACTTGCGCCGGGTCTAAGTCAAAGGCCGCGACGCTTACGGATTTGAAGATATCAAAGGCCATCTCAATATCCACACCCTGGCCGCAGCCGACAACGAGGGTGCGTGGATCATTGAGGGGCGCCGGCGCCAGTCTCAACAGTCTTGGCGCTTCGTAATAGCGCTGGATCGAGGCCCTGATCGGATTGTTCATCAAAAGCGTTTCAAACCAGTTGAGTTTCATGGTCGGCTCTTAGGGTGTTGGAGCAGTTTTAACTGCGACTATTAAACTGTAGGAGCGACATTCTTGTCGCGACCATAAGCGAAAATCCGATCAGTTACGACAAGAATGTCGCTGCCACGTTCGCGACAAGAATGTCGCTCCTACACTCCTGGCGAACATATCATTTATAGCTTCTTGAGCGACTCGCGGATATTGCTTAAAGCCTTTGCGATGTTTTCGATGGAGTTGGCGTAGGAAAAACGCATATAGCCTTCGCCGTAAGCGCCGAAGGATGTTCCCGTCAGGCACGCGACGCCGGCCTCGTCCATAAAAAAGGTTTCCAGCCACTTGCTCTTTTTTCCAAGCTCTTTGACGTTCGGAAAAACGTAAAAAGCGCCCTTGGGTTTAAGGCACGTTATTCCGGGAATGTCGTTGAAGCCGTCCACGATAAAGTCGCGGCGCTTTTTGAACTCCGCAACCATGGCCAGCGCCGCGTCCTGCGGTCCCTTGATGGCTTCAACGCACGCGTACTGCACGAAGCTGTTGGTGCAGGAGTTGGAGTTGGTCATCAGTCGCGTGACATGCGAGGTGAGCGGCTCGGGCATGATGCCAAAACCCACGCGCCAGCCGGTCATGGCGTAGGTCTTGGAGAAGCCATCCAGGATGATGGTGCGGTCCAGAATGTCCGGCTCCGTGGCGATGGTTTCAAACTTTCCATCATAAACCATGTTGAGATACATTTCGTCGGACAGTATCCAGATATCTTTTTCTTTGGCGATTTGCGCGACGGCTTTGAGGTCCTCGCGAGTCAGGACGCCGCCGGTGGGATTGTGCGGGGAGTTGAGAATAATCAGTTTCGTTTTGTCGGTGACGAGGTCGGCGAGTTGGTTCGCGTCGAAGGAAAATTCTTTTGATTCCAGCAAAGGCAGAGGGACGGACTTTGCGCCGATGAAGTTGATGACCGATTCGTAGATCGGAAAGCCCGGATTCGGGTAGATGACTTCGTCGCCTTCGTTGGCGATGGCGATGATGGCGTAGAACATGATGGGCTTTGCGCCCGGCGTCACGACCACATTTTCCGGTGAAAAGTTTAATCCCCGGCGTCTGCCTGCGTCCTCGGCGATGGCGGCGCGCAGTTCCGGCATACCCGCGGACGGGCCGTAATGCGTGAATCCCTTGTCGAGGCCTTCTTTGGCGGCGTCGATAATGTTTTGCGGCGTGTCGAAATCCGGTTCGCCGATTTCCAGGTGAACGATCTGGCGACCCTGCGCTTCAAGCTGCCTGGCGCGGGCCAATACTTCAAAGGCGGTTTCAGTTCCCAGGCGACTCATTCTTTCAGCGATTTGCATTGTTTTCCCCAAAAATTTGTTGGCCAACAAGACGCATATTGTACACGCTTAACGGGGCGCTTCAAGGGGAGGGGCGACTGACGGTCTGATTGCCGAACCAGCGATTTCATCAGATCTTTTCCGGTTATGTTGCACACTTAAATAACCTCATTCGATTGTCGACAAGCTATGAAATGCATTAGAATCGTTTTTAAGATGAGGAAGCAACCACAATCATTAAGGCCATTGGGATTTGCGGCGGGGTGGGTTGTGCTGCTGATCGGCATGACATTTTTGTGCTTGTTCGGCGCCTGTTCAAATGACCGAGCGACCGTCATTGCGCCGCCGGACTTCGTCAATTCCATTGGGATGCAGTTTTCACTCATTCCCGCGGGAAGCGTTATCGTTGGGCATGATGTCATTAATTGCGATTCTAATGCCAAAGAACCCCCGCGACAAAGGATAAACATCACCAAGCCTTTCTACTTGAGTCGCCATGAGGTCACGCAAAAACAGTGGCAGGCGCTCATTCATTTCAATCCCAGCCAACCGATTCAGGATCCGAGGCGCCCGGTGAACTCTGTGAACCTTCACGACATCAAAAAATTCATCGACAAGCTCAACGAAAAAGAGGGCGGACAACTCTACTGGATTCCAACCCGCATGCAGTGGGAATACGCCGCCCGCTCGGGCACAAACGGCAAATATTGCTTCGGCGACGACATCGAGAAACTTGACGACTACGCCTGGACCGACCGGAACTCACCCGCGGACTCAAGCCGCCCCGTGGGTCTTTTAAAAAGCAGTCGGTGGGGTTTATTCGACATGCACGGCAATGTTTACGAATGGACGCAGTCCTCCATGTTCGACGAATCGGATCATGAGGCGCTCATTAAAAAGCCTGTCGGAGAACTCCCCGAAAAGCCCCCCGAATACGAGCTCAGCCGCTGTTGGGGTTACGGCGAACGGGGTAGCCGCGTTCCGTTTGTGGATGGCCTTGAAACCACGTACCGCTACGCACTCCTGGGTTTTCGCCTGGCGCGAGTTATAGATAAATGATCGTGATGCCGGATACGCCGGGAAGCGCCGGAGCCTCTTGCTAAACTTAATTCGACAGTGAATGAAATTATGCAAAAGACACGGCTTCTGTTTATCTAAAATATTTTTTCCAGAAGTTGCGTGAGCAGCGATGGGAGATGTTTGTAGGCGGCCAGGGCGGCCAATGCGAAAAGTGCGCAGAGAGTCAGGAGAGCGGCGCCACGTGTGAGCAGATTGGTGAAGATGTCCACTTGAAGCTGATCCGTCAGTTCGCCCATGGCCAGTTCGACGTCGGTTTCTGAAGGGAGGTCTTTTTTTTGTTTCCCCCGCTTCGTTTTAAGCATTTATCTTTCCTGCCCTGTAATCGCTATCGACCGATTCGGCATAGAACTTCAGCTATACACCACATCTCTCACTAACGAAATGGTTGCGCCGGGGCCTGGCACGAGCCCCGGCGCACTAGGGAATCACGAAGGATTCTATCGCTTCAAGTTGAGCAGTTCAGTCAACATCTCATCGGTCGTGGAGATTGACCGGCTGTTCGCCTGGTAGCCGCGTTGCGTGGTGATCATTTGCACGAACTGTTGCGCCATGTCCACGTTGGACATCTCCAGCGTATTGGAGAAGATGCGTCCGTTGCCGGCGGTGTCGGCTACGCCGATGATCGGCGGGCCTGACTGCGTGGTTTCCTGATAAACGTTGCCGCCGACCTGGGTTAGCTTTTCCGGCGTGTTGAAGTTGGCCATGGTGATCTGTGCGAACTGGACCGTTTCGCCGTTGTTGTATTTTCCCTCGATGATGCCATCCGTGTTGATGGAAATGGACTGCAAATAACTCGGGCCCGATCCGTCCTGGCTCTGGAAGGACACGGCGGACTGCGCGCCGAATTGCGTGGAGCCTGAAAATCCCGTTCCGCCGTCGGCGATGGAGTCGCCGAAATCGAAGCCGATGGTCTGTGCCTGAGTGGCGCCGCCGGAGAAATCGAAGCTGGATGTGGCGGTGGTTTCGCTCACGAGTCCGCCATCGGTGTTAAATTCCATCGTTCCGTTGGCGCATATGGTGTCCACGCCGGTGGTGTGGTCGTCGGCGGGCGTTACAGCATTCCATTCCCAGGTGTTGCCGGTGGGATTCTCCGCCGTCTTCCGGAAGTAGGCTGTCACCTGATGGCTTTCGCCGAGGCTGTCATAGACCGTGATCGATGCGGAGAAGTTGGATGTGGTGTCGGGATCAGTGGCATCGAAGGCGAGGCCGCCAGGATTGATCTCGGCGTTGGCATCCAGGTTGGCGAAGATCTCGATGCCAGTTCCGTTTCCCGTGGGTTTGGGTTCCAGAGGAGCGTTTCCGATACGGATGTCCGACGGCGTGCCCGTGACTTCGCCTTCGGCGTTAAGCACATAACCCTGCAGGAAATATCCGTTCGGATTGACGACATAACCCGTGGAGTTGATCTGGAAGTTGCCGGCGCGAGTGTAGAAATTGCCGTCGTTCACCTCGCTGCTCAACAGGAAGAACCCCGCTCCTTCGATGGCCATATCCGTGACGCTTTCGGTGGATTGCAGGCCGCCCTGTGTGAATACCTGGGATACGGCTTCGAGTTGGGATCCGCGTCCCACCGTCGCGCCGGAATCCGCCGTACTCGACAGAATGTCGGAAAAGTCGCCGCGTGACGCCTTGAAGGCCGGCGTGTTGATGTTGGCGAGGTTGTTGCCGATGATCTCCATGGCCAAGCTATTAGCGATAAGGCCGGAGATACCCGAGTACATCGTTCCTATGATTGCCATGAATTGCTCCTTTCCACCGTACATCCATCGGTGGTCGCAGGGGGCTTGTCCATCGCGTTCCTTCCCTGGAAGGGACTCGCCAGGTTTTCCGTGATTAATTTCCTCAAAATGATTTCCTTAAGGTCTTATTTTCATATGTTCGAATCTATTTCGAAAACAGATTATTCCATCACTTCATAAAGGCTGCCGAAAACGACCTTCTGGCCGTTGATTTCCAACTCCGGCGCTCCGTTGGCGAAGGAGACGGATGTGACGCGACCGCTGATCATCGTTTGAACCGGGATCGCGTCGCCTATCTCATTCGTCGCCGAGACTTCGAATGTGTAAGCGCCTTCTGCAAGTGGGCTGTTGTTCATGTCTTTTCCGTCCCACACCAGCTTTTGATCGCCCGAGTCCATGTTCGACTTTGTAATCTGCCGCACCACCGAACCGCCTTCGTCGTATATGGTGACCTCGACCTCATGGGCGTCGCTGTCGAGATAGAAATGCATGTCGACGTTTTCGCCTTCCTGCAGGTTGATCGAATCACCGCTCGCTTTGACCTCTTTGCCGATAAGCGAAAGGCTTTGCGCGTTGTTAATGCTTGACTGATAGAGTTGCAGGGTTTCCAGATTTTCATTCGTGGCGCGCTGCTCTTCAACCTGGCTCAGGCTGGCGAGTTGGCTGAGAAAATCCTGGTTGTTCATCGGGTCGAGGGGGTCTTGATTCCGAAGTTGCGTGACCAGGAGATTCAAAAACACATCCCGGCTCAACATGTCCTCGCTGCCCTTGGTTTCACTGGCTGCCGTGTAGGCTGCGCTGCTGGCAAAATTGACTCCCTGTACTGACATCAGATCTCTCCTTATGCCGTTACGCTGATAGTCCCGTTGAGGTTGTGTCTTTCGGCTCGGGGATTCGCGTTCATGTCGATTTCACCGGTGGCCTTATCGACCGGGCGGCCCTGCCGATTTGGCGCATTCCAGTCTCTTTGAGCCGCGTTTTCGTTGGCGCCGTGAGACCCTTCTTTTATCCAGCCCTCTTTGATCTCGAATTGATCCAGTCGAATGTCTTGCTGTTGCAGCGCCTCGCGCAATCTCGGCGCTTCGGTTTCGAGTACGGCGCGAACGCTTTGGGATTCCACGGTGATGACCGCTTTGGCCACGGAATTTTTGACGTCGATTTCCAGTCGCAGCCTTCCCAGGTGCGCGGGTTTGAGCACGAGGACGCTGCGTCCTCCTCCGCTTTGCGCGAGTTGAACGAAGCGCCCCGAGGTTTTATTCACAATCGCTTGGATTTGCTCTACACGTAGCGCCATCTGCGTTCCCGGCGGCGAAGCGGTTTTGCTGACTGTTGAGGTTGTCTTCTGCGATCCGTCCGGGAGCGGAACTATTGCACGTATGGGTTCTGTATTGTGCTTCGGGGCCGAATCCGCCTGCTTCATCATGGCGGGTTCTTCTTCCGTAAAATGAACTGTTGTGTTTTCCTTTTGTGCGTACGCGGCGGCCTTTTCATTCACCTGCGGGTTGCCGATAAAGCGTGGCGAATTTTTCGTTGTCATTCTCTTTTGATCAACCGAGGTTTCAAGTCCATGTTTCCGGGATGAATCCGATGTTGGCGCGAACTGGTTGACATGGCTGGGCAACACCTCTGATGCCGCCTGTTTAATATTTAAGAGAGACGGACTTGGAAATCGTGAACCTTGGGCCGGCGTTTTTGTCAATGTCGACGCCAAAGCCTCTTTGTTGGCTATCGGCGCCCACATTTTCTTTCTGCCGCTCACTATTTCATCAAGTCCGTCTCCCTTGAGAATGTTGCTTTGCATTTCAAAACGTCCGCGCGCGGCGCGATCGATTCTGGTCAGTTTTTTCATGGCTGAACTGAGAGTCTCAATTTCACCTTTGTTTTCGGCTTGGGCGATTGTGGCCTTTGCGGATTCAATGCCGAGTTGCTCCGGCAAAACGACAATGGGTTTTGAGGCGGCTTCCGACTTCATTCCATTGACATTCGCGGAGTTTTGTAAATCGCCGCCCAGCAAATTGGCCGCAGGATCGCTTTTTGCGCCAAAGACCTGGCTTTGCGAACTTTGCTCTGTCCCGAAAACCGTACTGTCGGCGAAAACCACATTGCCGCCGAGACCGGTCGGCGCTGCGTTCTTTGCGGGGACGGATGTGGCAAATTCTTTGGAAACCGAGGTTCCTTTTTCTAAATCGCCGCCCAGCAAATTTGTCGCAGGATCGCTTTTTGCGCCAAAGACCTGGTTTTGCGAACTTTGCTCTGTGCCGAAAACCATATTGTCAGTGAAAACCACATTGCCGCCAAGACCGGTCGGCGCTGCGTTTTTTGCGGGGGCGGATGCGGCAAATTCTTTGGAAAGGGAAGTTCCTTTTTGTAAATCACCGATAACCAAATTCGCCAAGGGATCGCTTATTGCGCCCGAGGCGGGTTGGGAAGCAAAGGGTGATTCCTGTGCCTCGGCGCCGAAAACCCCATTGCCGCCGAGACCGGCGTCGTGTGTTTTCCCGCTGGATGAAAAGTAGCCGGAAATATCCGGCGCTGATTGCCCGCCTTGCGCAAGGACTGATCCGGATGAGCGACCGGTCGTCGCCCCTTCCGGATCAGCAAAGATGTTGGACCGGCCGGTAATTTCGTTTTGTGGGTTTTCCTGGCTGGATTGAGGATGACTTGCGTGGATTTTTGTTCGAACCTGAGCCAGCGCGTTTATGGCCTGCTGAGCGATGTTCTCGGCAACACCAGCGAAGTCTGAAAAGCCTTCCGACGCTTCCGGCGTTTTGACGCCGCCCTTATTCCCCTGCGAGGGGAGGGTTTTGAAGTTGCCGATGAATTGGCTTTGCAGCATCAAGTCCGTCCTATGGATGCAGGCGTTGTTTTGCTATGGGCTATTCGCCTTAAACAGAATCTTCCATGAAATTTCTTCGCGATCCCACGCTTGCCTTTCGACAAGTAAGCAATCCTTATGCCACGAGGACCACTGTTGCATACTGGCTTGTAATATTTGGATAATTGCCCGTTCGGGCGATTTGTTCCGAAAAGGTGGAAGGGCCATTCTTTGCCGCCGGGGGGAAAAAATTGCTGGCGCGTCTGCGCCCAGGCTTTCGCGGGCGACTCCATAATTATCGAAACTTATCCGTCTCGTCATTGTCAAAACAACCCACCAGTCGGCAAACACGGAGGAGCCCATGAGAAGGTTCTGGCAATTTTTGGTGTTGATATTGTGCGCCGCGTTGGCGATGGGCGCTTACCTCGAACAGGAGCAAAGCGTTTCAGAGCAAGTTTCGCCTCCCCAGCCAATGCCGACGCCTTTCTCAGACGACGCGTGCGGGGCTCGTGAAGCGGTCATGACGATGGTTCAAGGCGTTGATCTCGGCGATGTGCAGTGGCGCATGGGCGTCGCCATTGTCCCCATTGTGTCAGCGAGTTGGCGGGGCGACGGGTCGATCACATCCTTGGATCGGGCGATCCGGCGTGGCCGTCTCAAGATCCGGGAGCACGGAGGCGGTCTGGTCCCCTGGCTCGAAGTGAAAAATACATCCAGAAATCCGATACTTCTGATGGCCGGCGAAATTCTTCTGGGCGGAAAGCAAAACCGCCTCGTGGCCAGTGATTTCCTGGTACGTCCGCGTTCGGATTGGGTTAGAGTCCCGGTATTTTGCGGTGAGCAACATCGATGGACAGGCGGGTCCGGCGGCATGTTCAAAAGCTCGAAGACAATGGTCCCGGCGCCGATGCGTCGTGAATTGGGCGGCGGCGCCACGCAGGATTCTGTCTGGCGAGGGGCTGGCGAGCAACTATCCCGCTTCGGGGCTTCGACGGAAACGCAGAATATTCAAAAAATTTATGAAGACAGTGAACTGGGCAAAGCGCTCAAATGTTTTCACAAACCCTCCTGGAAATCATTTCCACGTGGAACCATCGGCATGGTCGTTGTGGCCGGGCGTCGGGTTCTTGGCATTGAGGTGCTGGCCAGCAATAGGCTTTTTAAGGACAACTGGCGCAAAGTCCTCGACAGTATGCTGGCCGGGTATCCGCCGCTGCTGAATTTCTGCGGAGGCGTGGGCGGATATGATGAGATGAGACACGGCGTAAATCCCAGGGAAGCCGCGCGGCGCGCATTGCGCAATCTGACAAACGCCAACTTCGATTCAAGCTTCGACGGCGGCGCTGGATGCGGCGTGCGCGTGAACTCGCTCGATGGCCTCGCGGGGCAGGCCCTGGTATATAATGGTGCCCTTGCGCGCTTGGGCGTTGTATCCGCCTGGCCAATGCGACGCAGCCACTAAGTCTGAAAAATTTGGCCCAACAAATCGGGCTCGTTCACATCGTCAGCCGTCGGCAGCAAGGCAGCGATCTTATCTTTTCTGCCCATCAAAGCAGACTCCTCGGAAAAAGAATCGTCTGGAGTGAAGATCGACGCAATAAAGTTGCGGATGACTTAGAAACGAAATCTAACTGATCCTCAAGCCCTTGACTCCTTGACTCCGACAAATTGACACCATATCCCCGACCGGATAACCTGCGGTGCTTGTCGATACTTTACATTTGATCGGGGTGGCGGCATGAAGAGGCTTAAACAGGCCTACGTGAAATCTTTCGACGACACCGATATCTATTACGAGAGCATGGGAGAAGGGCTGCCCATCATTCTGCTCGACGGCATCGGTTGTTTTGGATTCGTGTGGAAATACTTCACGGAATACTTTTCATCCACAAACCGTTTCGTACACATTCATTATCGCGGTCACGGCAAAAGTTCCCTCCCGGATGACGAGAACAACTTGAGCATTCAGGACATTTGTCGCGACATCAAAGCGGCGCTCGACGACGACGGCGTCAAAAGCGGCGTCTTCATGGGTCATTCCATGGGCGTGCAGGTGATTTTCGAGTTCGCGAAAATGTATCCAAACATGATAAAGGGCCTGGTTCCCGTCTGCGGCAGTTATGGACACCCGCTGCGGACCTTCCGCGACATGTCGTTTCTGGATAAAATATTTCCGCTTCTGTACGTGCCCGGCGTTCTTACCCCCTGGGCGTTTTCACCGTTCTGGAAAGGCTTGCTTCCCACGCGCCTGGCCTGGGAGATCGCCATCAGGACCGACGTGAACGGGCATCTGCTCAAGCGCGATGACTTGATGCAATATTTCTACGATCTGTCCTCGGTTCCATTGCGTATTTTTATTAAGATGCTCGATCACGCCGCCCGGCACAGCGCCGAAGAATTTCTTCCGGAAATTACCGTGCCCACAATGATTATCGCCGGTGAGAACGACACATTCACGCCCCGTTGGCTTTCGGATCGGATGAAGGACCTTATTCCCAATTCGGAGATCATGATCATTCCCCACGGCACGCACACTGCTCCCATTGAAATGCCCCAGCTTTTCAATCTCCGCATCGAAAAATGGCTCAGGAAGCAATTTAGCCAGTTGCCGCCTGATGAACCCAAGGAAAAAGCGGAGAAAAGCCCGCCGAGAAAAACGCGGAAGAAAAGAAAGTCCTCCGTGAACTAAGGTTGGAAGAATCTAAAAAACCAAATTCTCACTTGACTTGTCCGTGACAAATACTCTACCGTTTGCACGGCATTTTAATCAGTCTTTTTGGGGGCTTGCAGCATAAATGTATAAGGAATTTTACGGTTTTCATACGCTGCCGTTTTCGATCACGCCCGATCCCAGTTTCATTTATATGTCCGCCGGTCACAGAACGGCTCTGGCGCAGATGCTCTATGGCGTACAGGAAAAGAAGAGCCTTATGGTCGTCACCGGCGAAGTGGGCGTCGGCAAGACCACAATGATCTTTACGCTGCTGTCCCAACTCGACGAGGAGGACAAGGTGTGTATCATTTTCGACACGCACGTTGATTCCAAGAGCCTGTATCGTTATATGTTCGCCGAATACCAGGTGCCGCATAAGCCCACGGACAGGGCCGACGCGACTCTGGCTTTGCGTGAATTCCTTGTCCGGCGCCTGGAGGATGGAAAAAAGACTTTCCTGATCCTGGATGAAGCTCACAACTTGTCCAGCGATATCCTTCACGAGGTTGTCTTTTTGACGAACATGGAGACGATGCAAAGCAAGTTGATTCAGATCATCCTCGTGGGGCAACCCGAACTCCAGGATACCCTCGCCTCGAAGGAATTCCGCCAGCTTCGTCAGCGCATCAATTTGCGCACTGTCATCCAATCCCTCGACTTCGACGACACCCGTTCATACATGATGCACAGACTCACCGAGGCCGGACGCGCAAATCCCGAATCGCTGTTCTCCGAAGATGCGATCAAACACGTTTTTCAATATGCCAAGGGAATCCCCCGCCTGATCAATACCCTTTGCGACAACAGCCTGCTGGTTGGATGCGCACGCAAACTGGAAATTATCGAACCGGAGTTAATCACAGAAACTTATATGGATCTCATCGACATCAGTTTCACATCACCGATGGATGACGACGAGCCTGATAAACCGGAATCCGGTGACGTTGCCTCGGTTTCGGAAGCCGCAAAGGCTACCGCAGCGCCTTCGACCTCGTTCCCCGAACTGCCGAAGCAAACAAGAGACAAGGCGGGAAACCTGATATTGAGCGAAAGTCTGGTGGAGGAATCCTCAGACGATCAGGAGCAGGTTCGGATCGTACGCCGCGTTGTGCGCCTTGCCGATGGTCGCGAGGTCGTGAAAAAAGTTCGCCAGGTGCGAAAGCGCAAAGGCAAAGACGCTCCCAAGGCTATGTCCCGTCGCAAATCGCGCCAGACTCTGCTGGACCTTCCGTCCGGCATTCCGACGCAGCGCCTGGGCGCGAAGGGCGCGGAAAACTTGCTGCCGGCTTTTAAGCACGACCATCCCGCCGCTGTTCGTCAATATCACCTGCTGTGGAACAAGATCGACACCATGAATAATGGCGCCGACGAAATGCGGACTTTCATCGTCACCAGTTCCCTTCCTCAGGAGGGCAAGTCGATCACGGCGATAAATCTCGCGGCCACCATTGCGCAGGTTCCCGATGTACGGATTCTGCTGGTGGACGCCGACCTTCACCGTCCCAGCACTCACGAATATCTGGGCATGGACATGCCGAGCAAAGGCCTCTCCGATATCCTCCAGGGTTCAGCCAAAATCGAGGATTGCCTTATCAATTTTGAACTCGACCGCCTGTTCTACATTTCTGCCGGAATTACCACCGGTATGCCGACGGAGCTTCTGGTCGGGCAATCTATGGAGAAATTCCTTGATGAAGTCAAAGAGATGTTTCACTTCATCGTAATCGATTCACCACCCGTGATTCCCATCGCCGACACCGTCGGTTTCGCCGGGATGGTTGATGGAGCCATTTTCGTTGTGCGCGCCAGGGATACGAGTCGAAAAATCATCATGCAGGCCCTGGACGATCTGGAGGACAAACGCATTATCGGGCTGGTTTTCAACTCCCTTGACTTCCGACTCGCCGGTGGGCAATACAAATACGGATATGGTAAATATGGGTATTCGTATGGTGGATACGGGCAAAAGCAGCCAGAAAAGTCCGCCTAAAACCTCAATCCGCGCAAGATTAGAGGACATCATGAGAAATTTTTTCGCTGTTTTCGCGCTATTCATCATTCTTCTGGAGCCGTCCATGCTTTTGGCGGATGGCGAACTGGACTCGAGCGAAGTCATCCTGGTCCGCTATTTTGCCGACGGCAAATTGGTAAAAGTCATCAGCGTCACGCCAAAGGGCGAAACCATTGTGAGCGTCGATAAGAAAATCAAGCCGTCGGAAATCGACAAGGTTCAGGCTTTCGTGGTCAAAGAAGGCATTGAGACGCCCATTGTCTCAGGTTCCGGTTCTCACTTAACAGCCGGCGAATACAGGATCGGGCCAGACGATGTGCTCGAAATCAACGTTTGGCAAAACGATTCGCTTTCAAAAACCGTTCCGGTCAGGCCGGATGGGATGGTTACGCTGCCTTTGCTCGGCGACGTTAAAGCGGCGGGAATGACGAACCGGGGTTTGAAGTTGGTCCTGGAAACCAACCTCAAGCGCTACGTGGAAAATCCCGAAGTCACCGTCATCGTTACGCAGATCAACAGCTACAAAGTTTTTATTCAAGGCAACGTGGCGAATCCCGGCGCCTATGCCATTTCCGGCGGTTCCACAATTACACAGGCCGTTAGCCTTGCCGGCGGATTTACTGAGTTTGCTGACCGAAACGGCATCATCATACTGCGCTCGCAAAGCGACGGAACCCGGAAGATCAAGGTCAAGTACAAGCGGATCATCGCCGGAAAAGATGCCGACACGCGGCTGAATCCCGGCGACACAATTGTGGTGCCATGAACGATTTCCATCACCAGGGTTTTTGCTGTTAATGCCCGTCGTTTTCCCGAAAAACACCAATAATATTAGGTATTTGTGTGAAAGTCTTGTGTTTTTCCTTGCGTTTTTCTTCGTGTTATTTATCGCTGTTTCACCCACGCAGGCGGGTCGACTGTCGCTCGTGCCGAGCCTGGCCGTGGACGGCGAATACAACGACAATATTTTTCTGGTCACCGAAGAAGATGAACTCGAAGAAAAAACCGACGATTCTATTCTGACGGTCAGGCCCGGTCTGCGTCTGCACTATGACACCTATCGCCTGGCCGCGCATATCGGCGGAGGCGTCGGCATGCAGTCTTATTACGAGAACGTGGAGGAAAATCGCCTTCCGAGCAACGCGAGCGCGGGAACCGGTTTGAGTTACTGGTTTGGCCCGAAAACGCAAGTGGGAGTCGAGGACACTCTGACCTTCTTCTATGATCCCAGGGAGAGCTTCGGGACCGCCACCGAGGAGGTTCTGCAAGTCCAAACGAACAGCATCAATAATAACATCACCCTAAACGCCAGAAGAATTATCAACCGCATGTCGGTCATTGACGCCTCCTACATATATTCCACTATGGAGTATGAGGATCCCACGCTTTTCGATGTGGTCCGCCACATCTTTGAGACATCCTGGACCCGCCGCGTCAGTGAGCGCCACTCGATCATCGTCTTTGGGCGCTACGCAAGAAATCTCTACAATTCGGAATTTGATTTCATGCGGCGACACTGGGACTCGGACGCCAGGATGGACGAGGAGTTTCCTTATAAGCTGATTCGCGACAGCGACTTCGACGCCTTCGTCCCCGGTCTCGGACTGGTGTATCGGGTGACGCCTTCTCTCGTGTTTCAGGTCCGATCCGGTTTGGTTTTTCCTGTATTTTATTATGATGAGCAGTACAAGCTGGCGGAATTGGACTGGTATCAACAGCTTGGAATGACCTACCAGTATCGTCGTTATCGCTTCCGCCTAAATTACGCCAGGGACCTGATCCCGGCCACCGGCGTGGAAGCAGCGGTGCTTAATCAGCGATATGGCGCATATTTTGATCAGATATGGACGCGGCGCTTCGTGACCGGCGTCAATCATATTTTCAGCCGATCCGACCGGCGTCCCGGGATCATTGACGCCTATCGCTCCGGTGTTACGGCGGCCTACTACTTCTTCACCTGGCTCGGCCTCTCGACGGGATACCAGCACTACGAACAATTTGCGGTTTACGGCGCGGGACCCGATCAAACCGTCAAAACCAACCGCTTTCTACTGAGCCTTTCCGTCGGCGTTCCTGATCCCACATGGATGAGTCTGACCTTCTAAGCACCCCTGGTCCCCAAAAATCAAATCCGGCAGGATGTATTGCCGGGGCCGCGTAGAAAACGCCGGCGATTTCAATGCGGACCGAATTTTGTGAACCATAATCCTGTATTTACACAATAATGAAATTTGTTTTATTTCGTAAAATGTCGCAATTTAACGAATATTTATTCGTAGAAAAAATGATATTGACGGCTCTCGATAGCAGCGATATTCTCAACGTTGCTGAGAGATCATGCACTATACATTTAAATGTTAGTCTATTGGGAGGGGATCCATTATGAGTAAGGATATCGCCACGTTGAGCAAGTTTCACATTCGCAAAAAAGGTTTTTCTATTAAGGACACCGGATTCCACGTGCTGGATGAAAATCTGGAGGAGGTGTGCTACGTCGTCATCCCGGATCTCAAGCTGACGAGGCAGGTGGAATTTTATTCGGATGAAACGAAGTCGGAAAAGCTTTTCTGGATCAAGCAGGATAAAATCTTCTTTGCGACAACCGCGCAATACACGATGTTTTTCGAAGAGCTGAAACCCGTGGCTCTGTACGTTGCGGCACTGAAGGAAAACCTGATCAAAAGAAATGTGAAGATACTGACTTTGACCGATGACCGCATGTGCAATCTAGTGGAAAAATCGGCATTTGGTGGGTTGCTGGGGGATGTTTCCGGAGCCGATTTCCTTTTTACTTATGGCACAGAATCGTTGGGCGTGCTGAAGCAAAACAGGAAGCAAAGCAATGAGTATGTCATGGACCTTGCCGTGGAGGTCGGGCCGAAAATCGATCCCCGCATTGCTCTTGGCGCTGCCATTATCCTGTACGGCAGAGTCATTTAAACATTGCGTGGTTAACGAAAATCAAATTCGGTAAAAAGCACTGCCATCGCCAAGGCATAGTCTTGAGCAGATAATTCTGCAATCGTTTAACGTATAGGTCGAGTATTAAGGGGGACATTGCGCCCCCTCAAAAATCGATTCGTCTCGCTTTCAAAGGCATCAATACTGAACCTTGTCGCGTCCTTTTTGCCCCTAGTGTCTCCGCTCCTGACATTTGAAATTAGGAGTTCGGCAAATGACGCAGCAGTCTTCCTAAGCGCGCCAACTTCTTGAGAATCTTCCCGTCCCAGGTTGCGTTGAGATGCCTGCATTTTGGGTGACTCTCGAAGGCGCATGCGACCGGCGGCGGCAGGGCTGCGAAAGGCTCGATCCAGTGCAATGGGGACGCGGGCGAAGATTTTCCTACCAAAACCACCCAGCTCCGCAGTGGCGAAAGATTGCAGCCAAGTGCGTCAGCGCCGCCTCGGCGAGTGAAGCAGCGACGGTTTCAATCGAACGGTGATATTATTAACAGCCGCAGCAGCCCCCGGTGATCTGACCCTCCGGCCATTCTTCGTCCTCCGCTGTTTCGTCAACCGGCACATTCGACACAACGGTGTCATCGTCGAGATCATCTTCGGCGTCATCGGTATCGTCGTCTTCCACCCAATCGTCGTCTTCCTCCACATCGCAGGTGTCAGTTTCCTCGTTGCACGTTCTGTTCGGGGGACACGGATCGCCTAGATGAACGCATCCTTCCTCCATTTCGGAGCACGCCTCGTCGCCGTTGCAGAAAACTTCGTCGTCTTCGCAAAGAACTGGTTCGCCGTCTTCACATTGGTAGATATCCTGGTTGCATCCTTCGATGCCGTTACAATACAGAAGGTCGACGCATTGACTGTCCAACGTGCATTCCTGAATGGCGTCGGTGTCGAGGTTGTCGGCGAGCCATTGGTTGTTCGTGCCGTATAAGGTGACGTAGGCCATGCCGGGCGCCTCGACAAGCAAGTAATCCAGTTGCCCGGTTCCGAGGTTGTCTGCCACGCCGATATCAAAGTCAAGCATGGTGTCGTTGCTGTCGTAGGCTTCGAGTGTGAGGCCACTCGCCGTGGCGTAGCCGATGCTGAAGTATGTGGCGTAGGATGCGGTGAAGGTGATGACGCCGATGCCCTGCTCGGCCCCCATCCATCCAAAAAAATTGCCATCGGAGTAATACTGGGTATCCAGCGGGCGAGGCCAGCCCCAGTCGTTTACAATGCCGTAATTCGGGTAGCAGCCGTTGTACCCATCCGTTCGCCAGTCTCCATAGACCCAGTCGTAACCGGCAGTGTTCGTAAACGAGAGCCCGGTGATCGTGCTGGCGATGACTCCATAGTCTGTCCCGTCCTCGAAATCGATGAGCCCGGCGTGGGCAGGCGCGGCCACGAGCGCCAGGGCCAACGTAAAAACGACAACGCATAGCAAACTTGAGAACCTTTTCATATTGTACTCCCTTTCAAAGTGATACAAAATCCAGCGGAGCAAGTCAAAAGAAAATTCCGATTATTGACCTTGTGGGTTCCGTTCCACGCGTCATCGCCGTTGCCATAGTTGGTCGCCATGAGAAAGCTTCTTATCGAAAAAACAGGATTTGTCGTCTTGGATCAGCTCAATTTTAGCGGGAGAAAATATCAAGTAAGGCAACGCGATAAACGCATATTGACCGGGACGGCTCAATCCGGCAAAAAGACGGCTGTATAATTTTGCGTGAAATGCGAGAGTGACGGTTTGTTGTTTCGCGTAACCGGAAAATTAATCCCGACTTCGCCGGAGCAGGCGAAATGTAGGATTGCGATGTGAATAGATCAAGCTTCGTACATTCGATTGCGATCAATCTGGCTGTTGTGGCGGTTCTTATCGCGGCAACGGCTTTTCTGACGCCGATTCTCGCCGCTCCTTCATCCCCATTGCCCGCAGGCGATGAGCAAAGCATCGTTGTCTGGCTCGACGCAGCCTTGTTCGATCAGACTATGCGAAGCGCCCTGGATCGACATAGCGCCATGCCCGGGCAAAACATGTACCTGAACGGTGGAATCCCCATCGGCGCTCATCCATCGGACGGAAGTCTGTCGCCTCTTTCGCTGGCGCTGCACAAGCTCAGCGCGATGCAGGCTGTTCGCGTAAAAACATTCCTGGCAATTTTTGCGGGCATCGGCGCCTTGTTTGCCCTGGCCAGACGGGCAGGCGCCAGTCGATTGCCGTCACTGACGGCGGCGCTCATTTTGCCAGCCTCCGGATTTGTTCAACAAAGAGTCCTTTCCTCGCCCCTGGACCTTCAAGTCCTTTTCTCATTGATGTGCCTTCTTGTTGTCTGCTACGCGCCATGCACGCTGGCTTATTGCGTGACGGCTTCCGTACTGTTCGCCTTGGGGGCCATGCAATCCGGCTCTCTGATTTTCTTTGTACCCATCGCTCTTGTCCTGGCCGCCCTCGTGCGCTGCTGGCGCCATGAAACGGAAAGGAAAGAGGCCGCCGGTTCGCTGGGCATGATATTGATGTTCGGACTGTTGTTTTCGACAATCAAATGGCTGCCCGCCGTGGAGCTTTTAGGGGGTCACAATCTGCGAAGGGCCGCGCAGGGTTTTGTATCTCAGTCGTCTGTCGGACTTCTTTCCCGGGTTGAGGAACTCATCAGCCTTCTGACGCCCGCCGCAGCCGCATGGTT
Source organism: uncultured bacterium (assembly GCA_964591275.1). Taxonomy (GTDB): domain Bacteria; phylum Lernaellota; class Lernaellaia; order JACKCT01; family JACKCT01. The sequence continues at coordinate 51,153 of CAZQAE010000036.1, forward strand.
CATTATACCTTTGCTGTTATTGGCGGCGGTCGGATCGCACGCCGAAGGCCGACGCGGAAGACTGTCGCTTTTAGGATTGGTTTTTATCTTCACATCGATTATTCCCGAAGCGGTTCTGGACGATGGCGGCAAAGCCGCAGCATGGATGGCGATCAAACCGCTGTCCAACACGCAGTCCGTCGCGCCGGTTTTTTTGCTGACAGTTATGGGAGCCTTATGCGCTTTGAGTTTTGAAAAGGCATTGCGTTGGAAAAAGCCGGTGGGCTACGCGTTGATGTCGGCATTTGTTCTGGCCCTCTGCGTCGGTCATTTCAGTCGGGAGACTACCGAACGCGCTGAATTGCCTGAAGCTGTGGACATGAGTCAATATCAATCTTCACCCGAGGAAAATCCGGAGCATTATTCGGTGCAGTTGAATAAATCCCGAAAGTCAAAACCTGCGCTCAACCATCACCCGACATTTTTCGTCGCGCAGCAGATCGGCGTGACCAACGCTCTCAAGCAATACACCGTGAAAACGAAGGTTTCGCCCAAGGTAAAAATCCGCTCGCAAAGCAACAGGACATGGCGGTATCAACGGTACAAAGGCGAAGTCCACGTTGCGCATAACCGCGGTGAAATCCTGGATTATCAAGACAATGGCAATCGCATTGAAATCAAAGTTCGGACTTTCAAGAAAGAAGCCGATCTCATTGTCAATAGAAACTTTGATTCCGGCTGGTCGGCCAAAGGATACAAGCTCGCCGTTCTCAAAGGTCTGCTGGGGATCCATCTCCCGGAACCTGGCGACTATGACATTAGCCTTCGATACCGACCCGTGAAAGCCTTTTACGGCGCGACCGTCAGCGGCGCAGCCCTGTTTTTTGCCTTGATCTTCATTGTTGCTGAGTGGATTTCCACTCGACGAAAAGCGGCAATTAATGATTAAAGGCTAGAGGCTGGGACGCAGGGTCCAGGGTTCAGGGTCCAGGGTTTGTCGAAATGCTGGAGAGGCATTTCGTGTTGTGAGCATGGTTGAGGGGCTCATAAAGAAAAAGCACTTAGGAAAGAATCTCCCAAGTGCTCACGGCAAAAACCGAAAAATGTTTGGAGAGATAACAGATGAGCACTGCCAAATCCTATTGCGACAACTTGTCCCTGAACGGTGGCGGCTGGCATTTGCCTACTATTTCAGAGCTTTGCGTTTTGATTCGAGGCTGGGATGGGAGGGTAACCGGCGGGGCTCTCGCGGCGTAGGCGTAGCCTTGAACGAATGACGCCGCTGAGGCTTCCTTTCCATAACCGAGCGGATTATAATAGCGACGATTCAAATAGCGGTAGGAGCGAAGCAATAATGTCTCGAATAAAAGCCCTTGCGCTTATCCTGGTTGCCGTTTTCTCGTTGCTTGTTCATTCGAGTTCTCCTT
>CAZQAE010000037.1:0-50524 GCA_964591275.1 uncultured bacterium
GGATGCCCGCGCCACGGTCTATGTTGCGATTGCCTGCAATATCATCTGGCGCAAAAGCAGCTTCCGGCGTGTTGTTTTCCGGATGATGTGGAAAAGACCTTCGACCGAAGTTTTCAAAAGTTCATCGAGGTCCACAGTCGATAAAGTATCCGGACTCACCGGTATTCATCCACTCCGATATCCCAGCCGCCGCCCTGCGGACGCACATCGCCATCGAAATCCCGGCCAGCCAAAACGCCGTCATACCAAAGTGAAGGATCTACGCCCGCATCAATGCACGGACTGCCTTGCGTGAGGTGATAATTGTATAACCCCGCAAGCTGAGGATCGGCTGCGAAATTTCCGCCGGCCTGAACGCATCGGCCCCACTGGCAGTTGTTGATTTCGTCCATATTGTCGAATAGGCGAATCTGGTTCTCCATCAGCGGTCCCTGACCCCAGAAATCGTTATGCATGAGCGTCATCGGCTCATAAAAAAATATCCCCATTGACTCCTGTGATCCGCGGAAATCCAGGATGTTGTTCACGATGACCGCAGAAGAGAAAATCCCAAGCGCGATTCCTCCACCTCCGCTTGCAATGAAGTTGTGGATTATCAGCGATTCTTCATCCTGCATCAGGCTCAAACCGCTCGGATCCATTGCGAGATTACCGGGCGTAATAATGTTGTTGATCAAAACGCCGCGCCCACCGCCTTGCATATTGATTCCCGTGGAAGTCCCTGAATATAGCCCTATGGCATTGCCGCCGGTGATAGTATTGTTAACGATAATCGCATCTTCGCCGCCGAAAAAAAGGCCAGTGGATTCGATGGGCATATAGGTAGCCATGGCGGGGCCGGCCTGCACATAGTTGTTTTTCATTTTCAGAGAAGCGGGCCAGACGACCACTATACCGTAGGAATAGGCGGAATAATCGCCGGAAACCAATTGGCTGCGTATATTATTGTTGAGCAAGACGACCTCGCCGCGGTCTGCGTGAATTCCACAGGAATAATAACCGCTCATCGGGCCTTTAATGTAAAAACCGTCTATGACGACCGGCGCGGAAGGCTCTCTTTGCGTCCCGATCAACAAAGCGAATTCTTCAAAACCCGTGAGCCGCGTTGCGTACATATTGATTTCCCGAATCCAGTTCTCACGGTCGTAACCGCCATACAGGGAAACATGTGTTTCGACTGTTTCAACATATTCGCCCTCGGATACGAACACGACCCGACCGTCTTGCTCGGCCAGATTGACGCCGGCCTGGATTGTGCGCTTCGGGGATTCCATCGTGCCGGGATTAATGTCAAAACCTTCCGTCGAGACAAACACACCGATGTCATTGGAAGGATCGGGCGGATCAACGGCGAATTCATCGTCAACATCATCATCAGCATCGTCGTCTGCGTCATCATCCGCATCGTCATTAATGTCGTCATCGTCCGCGTCATCGTCGCCATCGTCATCCGCCTGGTCGTCATCATCTTCGGCTTCGTAGTCGTCGTTCACGGATTGGCCTTCATCCAGGTCATCGTCGTCCCCAACTTCGGCATCACTTGCGCATCCGAAATGAAAGGAAACACAAATGAACATCAAGACAATAATTACAAGGGAAAATAATTGTCGAAAAGAAAGGGCGGCTTGCATCACAACCTCCACCATCAACTTTCATTAACCCCGATCAGCGCCGAGATTAGAATTTCAATATCCACTTATACCATAAAGCTATGAAATATTAGAACCCTTTCAATCAAATCATCGACTTTTCAATTCCAGAGTATTGCGCCATTGACGCAGCGCATGCAAAGAGACATATTCCCGCTGGTTTTTTTAGCGGTGGCAATAAAGTGAAGCAAATCGCAAATCAAAATCAGCGCGATATATATCCGGCCGCGCTGCATGGGATGTATTCGTTTATCTCCTCGGCGTCCAATTTTTTTCTGCCGATCTTCTTTAGCGAAGAACTCGGTTTCACCGGTGTGCAGATCGGCGCCTTGTATGCGATGCAGGCAATAACCGGCGTGCTGGCGTCGTTTCCCGCCGGTTGGGGAAATGACCGCGTGACGAGCCGTTCGCTGATCGCCACAGGTCTGGCGGTACAATCCGCGACCTTCATTCTCATGGCCACGGTCAAGCCTTTCCCAATATTCTTTCTGGTGTTTTTCTTCTGGGCGATGGCCTTCAACCTCTACCGTATCAGCATGGATGTGCAAGTGCTGAAGACGGATCAGGGCGTAGGTTTCGCCAAAAGAATCCTCACTTACCAGGTGCTTCGTTTTTTCGGCCTGGCTATCGGAACAGCGGCGGCGGGTTACTTTTTAGCTCACTTCGATTTTCAGGCCTGCCTGTTGACGATTGCGGCAGCGTGCCTGGTCTTGACAATTTTCGCCAAAACCCTATCTCCCACGCCTATCGCAAAACCTAATCTCGCCGAATACAGCGGCGACATCCGCCAACCCAAGGTGTTGCTATTCGCCCTGTGGTTCTTCGCTTTTTCATTGCATTGGGGCGCGGAAACGACCTGCTACGGTCTCTTTCTGCGGCAGGAGATGCACCTCACTTTGATCGGCGTCGGCTGGTATTTAGCCGGTGAGTTCGGTGCAATAGCCCTATGCTTTTCAGTCCTGCTGCGCTACCGAAAAGCATTTGAGCGCTGGTCCATCCGAAGGATCGCCATAGTCGGCCTAATCTTGTCGGCCATCGGATCTTTTGGGATGTTGATTCACCCGGTGCAAGTTTCCTTCGTTTTCAGGATGGCGCACGGAGTCGGCGACGCCCTGATTCTGCTCATTTTCTATTTGCGTATTACCAGGTTGTTTGAGATCGAGCGCATAGGCGGCAACACGGGATTCCTCAACCTGGCCGCAATGGTGGGGCTATGTTCCGGGGCATTGATCTTCAGCCCCATCGGCGAACACTTCGGCTACGCTACGCCCTTTTGGATCAGCGGCATCCTGCTCTTTGTCCTCGCTCTTCCGCCGATGTTTCTCCGTCGTGCTCCCAGGTGATCAGTGTCATGTCACCCATCGGTTGTCGGCACCGAGGTTGACAAGTCGCCCGACTGGCAAGGCGCGAGGAGTGAGCATATCGGAAATATGTGAGCGACAAACAACGACGCCAGCCAAGATAAATTGGCGACCGGATGCAACCATTCGATGCGTGACATGACACTAGGGCAGCGCGGCGCCTTTGACGCCAAGATCCAATCGCCAGACTCTGCCGCCGAATAACTGCGTAGCGAATAAAGAAGTTTCGGGAAAGTCCCCGCCTCGCCCGAAGGCCAGACTGGCAACGCCGAACATACCATTCGCCGCCTGCTCTTTAACTCCCGTCGCGGGATCGATCCGCCAGATGATACCTGTCGTATTGGCCGCCACGTACAAGCGGCCCTTTGCATCGACAACCGCCCCATCCGGCGTTGATCCGGGAGGCAATTCGGCAAGAAGTTCGACCGCTCCCGGTTCAAAACTTTCGTTTAAAGGAACACGCCAGACATGACGATCAGGAATGATCGATCCGGGAAAAATAAAGCTTTGACATATATAAAGCTCCTCATGGTCCGGCGACAACGCCATGCCGTTGGGGGCCGTAACCGCATCGAGAAATATTTGCGGATTCCCACCGCCTTGCGGGACCAGGTAGATGTTCTGGTCGCCGTCATCGGAAACAAGAAAGGAATGGTCCGGCAAAACAGCAATGAAATTCGGGTCCGGTATTCCGGTTGCGATGATTTCCTGCACGCCCTCCGGTGTTATCTCGACGATGAAACCATCGTTATTGACCTCCGGCTCGAAGTCGAAAATCGAGGTCGGCCCGAAATCGGCGGCGAGGATGTTTCCATCCCCGTCGTGCGCAAGTCCAACCGGATCGGTCAATTCGAGCACCAGTTGGACACTGCCGTCGGAAAAAACCTCATGCACAGCATCGTCGCCTTCGACAAACATTCGACCATCGGGAAATACGCAAAGCCCTTCAGTTTCATCAAATGCGCCTTCGACAATCACAACCGGTTCGACGGGCAGCGGGACTTCAGCGTCATCGTCCACGTCGTCATCAACATCATCGTCCGCGTCATCGTCAGCATCATCGTCCGCGTCGTCATTAAGATCATCGTCCGCGTCGTCATTAAGATCATCGTCGGATTCTCCACTTGTAGAGTCATCATCGTCATCGTCATTTGCACACGAGAAACAGACAGTGATAATCGTGCCAACCAATAGAAATTTCCAAATGATATTCAGCATTCGCATATCGCCCTCAACCAGCTAAAAGTTAATCCATCAGTTTACGATGCCGCCTGATGCAGCGCATAAACCCTTTTTCATTTCGTATCCTCTCCTAAAATCGTTAGGATGACCTCATCCAGATATGACTCAGGACGAAATCCACTAAAACGCTCCACAATCTCACCGCCCTGAAAGAAAAACACCGACGGCACGCCTCGAACGCCAAGTTTCGACATGAGGCCCGCCGCCGCCGATGCTTTACTGTGCGCGGTCTTGATGACATCAGCGTGCTTTTGGGCCGTTCGTTTCACATTCGACGCCATTTTGTGGCAATGGGGACAAGTATCCGACCATACGAAGAACATCACGGGCTTGTCGGATTTTAGAACTTCCTCCACGAAATTTTCGTCAGTGATTTCCACGAAGGGAACATCAGCCTCTTTTTCCAAGCCTAGTATTTTGTTTAGAAATCCCATTGGGTCCCTCCATTCTTCTTCGTTTCAGAGTCACTCTCTTGCGCGCGATATTAGCGCCATTGTCGCTACGCATCAAATAATCGACTAAGCGCCAGTGAGTAATCTACCTTTTTCCGGTTGTTTCCATCTTGACAATCAACCCTGGTATGGGCCTTATTCTACGCATGGAAGTTTCGGGCCTCATTTTCATACCCTCTGCCATCCTCCTGGGAATTGCCGCCGGTTTCGTCAGCGGATTTTTCGGCGTTGGAGGCGGGATTATCTACGTGCCGCTGCTCGATTTTTTTTTCGTCATGATGGGCATTTCTCCCAACAACGCCTTTAGCCTCGCCAAAGGAACCTCGCTCGCCGCCATCGTCATGAACGCGTCGAGCGCCGCGAGAACTCATCACACCCAGGGCAACGTGTTTTGGAAAGCCGTTTTATGGGCCGGACTGGGAAGCGTTTTTGGCTCCACACTCTCAACGCAGATTTCCATCACGCTTGATCAGGCCGTGGTCAAAGCGATCTTTGGAATTTTCCTCATCGTCGTTTCGACCCGACTCCTGCGTAAAAAACAAATGAAAAAGCAAGGCAATAGTGAGCGCCATGAAGCGCCCCTGCTATTGGGAATTGGATTCGCTTCCGGCTTGATCGCGGGTCTTTTCGGCGTCGGCGGTGGAATCATCGGCATGCCGTTTTTCATACTTTTGGCCCGCATGCCCCCCCCCCATCGGGCCATAGGCACCAGCTGCGCCGTGTGCGTCATCGCCGCCGCCGTCGGGTTTGTCAATTACGTTGTCGGCGGCATCGCGCATCACGTTGACATCCCCAATGCTTTAGGCTTTTTTCATTTCAAGACCTGGATTCTTCTCACGCCTTCCAGCATCATCGCCGCGCATTACGGCGCAAAGGCCGCCGGGAAAATCAACCCGGAGCCGCTCAAGCGCGTTTTCGCCGGACTCATTATCCTGGTCGGCTTGCGTTTTATTGTCTCGCTTGTTCTTAAGAGGTTCTCATGACACAGGTTGTCGTTCGATTCGCCCCTTCCCCCACGGGCAAACTGCACATCGGCAGCGCCCGCACCGCCATTTACAATTGGCTTTACGCCCGGCACACGGGCGGCAAGATGCTCCTGCGCATCGAAGACACGGACTTGGAAAGATCGACTGAAGAAAATGTCCAGATCATTGTCAACGGACTGCGTTGGCTGGAAATCGACTGGGATGAAGAGCCCGTCTTCCAATCAAAGCGCGTCGACCTATACCGACCGCTCATTGATAAGCTTATTGACGAGGGCAAAGCCTATCGATGCGTCTGCACGAAAGAGGAACTGGACGAAAAACGCACCAAGGCCATAGCCGAAAAAGGCAAGGCTCTTTATGACCGCACCTGCCGCGACAAGAATCTTGGGCCGGACTGCGGACAGCATACGATTCGTCTGGCGATGCCGCCCACGGGCGACATCACTTTCCATGACCTTATCCTGGGCCAAATCACAACCTCCGCACTGGAACTCGACGACTGGATCATTGCACGAAGCGACGGCACGCCGACCTATAACTTCGTCGTTGTCGCCGACGATCACGATATGCGCGTCACGCACGTCATTCGCGGCGCTGACCACATCAACAACACGCCCAAGCAACTCATGGTTTATAAGGCGCTCGGCTATGAACCACCGGCTTTCGCGCACATGCCGCTGACGCACGGACCTGATGGGAAAAAGCTCAGCAAGCGCCACGGCGCATCTTCAGTAATGGAATTTAAAACCATGGGTTATCTGCCCGAAGCCATTCGCAACTACTTCGTCAGACTTGGCTGGGGACATAAAGAGCAAGAGTTATTTTCCAATGAGGAACTGATCGCTTTTTTCGATATCGCGGACGTCCACGCATCGCCTGGCATAATGGATATAAAAAAACTGGACTGGACCAACAGCCAAAAGATGATGACCATGCCCCTAAGCGAGCTAACCGAACAATGGCTGCCCTTCCTGGCTGCGCGGGGATATGACGTTGAGCCGGGTCCGTGGCTCGAAAAGCTCGCGGAGAACGTCCGCGAACGAAATAAAAACTTTGTCGAAATGACCGATTACGTTGGCTTCTTTTTCGAGGACCCGAAAGAATACCAGGCCAAGGCGGTGAAAAAATGGCTCAAGCCCGGCTCAGCGCAGTTACTGGGTGAGATCATCGAAAAGTTTGAAGCTCTCGATGATTTCAGCGAGGCAAGCTTGGAAAAGCAAGTCAATGAGATGTGCGAGGCTAAGGAAGTGGGCCTTGGAAAAGTGGCGCAACCGCTTCGAATCGCCCTCACCGGCTCGGCGGCCAGTCCCGGCATTTTCGAAACCCTAAACCTTATCGGCAAGGAAAACGTACTGCGTCGTTTGAGGCGCGCCGCTGATTTTGCGACGCAAAGGGAAGCGAAAGTTAGCCAGGATATTTGAAAGTATTTCCAAGTGACTATTCCGTGCGGAAGCTAAGCATCAATAAAAATTGAAACGCAATTGCGTGATAAAATTTTGCTTAGGCTCCGGGATTCGCGACCCGACATGAATGACATCGCTTCCGGTGACGTTGAGCGCCCCAAGCTTTAGGTCGATGTAGCGACCGACCGCCATTCCCATCCGCAGGTCGAGAGTCATGTAGCCGGGCACGCTTTCATCATCCAGCCCTGTCGTTTCCAAATCATCCGCCGCTAGGTCGGACTGCGCGCCGGCGAACCTCGTCGCCGTCTCAAAGCTGATAATCTGCATGTCGTTCGTCCAGCGCAGAAACACATTGCCCATATATGGCGGGGAACTGATGAGGGCCTGCCCGTCGTCATAGGCCCCGCTTTGGCTTGAAAAGTTCAGGCCGAAATTCCAATTGATCCCAAGCCAGGTTTCAATGCCGGTTTCAAATCCACGAATGCGCCCTTCCCCGAGATTTTGCGATTGATAAACTTGCGCATCATCAATTTTTTCCAGGCCGTCATATTCGGAAGGCACCTGTTCAATCATGTTCGACAAGTCATTTTGATAGAGGACAAATTGCCCTTTGACGAAGGGATAGTGCATTCGATAACCCAACTCGAAAGACTGGATGTATTCCGGATCGATATCGCTTTCGGGCGCGTGAAAAATCGTGTTCGATTTCCCCGAACCGGCTAAATCAAGCAGCGACGGGAAGTTGAAACCGCGCCGATAACCACCGAAAATCGAAGTGTACTCAGTAATTCCCAGCCGTCCGCTCAACCCGTAGCCCAAAGCGATTTTGCTGTATTCCAATTCAGGATCGTCGAGCGCTGCATCGGCGATGTCGGCCTTAACATTGGCGCCTTCCACGCGGATTCCCGGCAGGATTTTAATATGATCGGTCGGCTGAATACGAAAGGCCAAATACGACGCGGGGCGCTCGTAAACGGCGCCGTCGGCCAGCCGCGGTCGCTCGGCATTCACGACCGCCGAATCGACCTGGTCAGATCGGTATTCTCCGCCGTAGATAACGGAAAAGTATGGACCCGCCGGCATGTCGAGAACAATATTGGTAAAAAGTCCCTGAACTTTTGCGTTTGCACAAGCCCATTCCCCCTGTGGCCCGGGCATTAGCCTGCTGGATAGATGAGACATCTCCGTAAAGCCGAAAGTCAATTTGGCATATCGCAGGGCGCGTGCCATATCATTTATCGTCAAGGACATTGATGACAGGTCCCATCGGCGGTAATCGTCCCGCGATTTGGGATCTGCGGGGTCTGCGGAGATATCACTCTGGCGCATATGATGGTGCGTAGCGGAGATGACAATACGACCTCCGAGGCGCGCGTCGGCGCTGGCCGAGAAGTTATCGGCGTGCACATCGGCTGCATAAATTTCATCCTCTGACGACGCGGGAACTCCAAGATTTCGCGCGCTGGCCCCGACAAAACTTCCCAGATTTTGCCGAAGGTTCATTTCGCCTTCGACATGACCGGATACTTCGCCTTCGGCAGTGGAAACCCGACCGACGGCAAGGGTGCTTACGCCACTGGTGTTGCTGAAGCGAAGACGCCTTTTGGATAAAATTTGTATCACGCCGCCGCCGGCGCCGCCGCCGTGGAAGATTGGCGAAGGCCCCCTGATGATTTCCGTTCGCAATGTCATGAATGGATCGACGGCGGAAAGCGGGTTCGACAAAACGCTCGGCAAAGCCGGTGAGTCAAGACGAAACTCATCAATGTAAAAAGCAACATTCCCGTCGCCAAGCCCGCGAATCACCGGGACAAGATCGGCTGCGCTATAACGCTTGAAATCCACGCCAGCCTGCCTGGACAGCGGTTCGGCGATAGTCGGCGACAGCGACCAATCCTGAGCATCCTGCATTATTATTCCAGCGGCGCGAGTCGATTTCGGCAAATTGCCGGGCATGCGCTCATCCGTAAAGATCACCTTATCAAGTATCTCGTGGATTCCTTCCACCCAGTGCAGATCATACAAATCTCGATCCGGGGTTTTGGCGCTTTGCTCCTTCCCCTCGTCGCTGTCGCTGCTATCCTGCGCCAATCCGGGCACGGCGACGCATAACATGAAGGGCAGCAAAAAAAGGGCGATTTGCCTGCCTGAAAGTAAAATTTCGCTTTTCATAATAATTCCGGTTCCTCATCACTATCAATATCAATAAAGAATCGCCGTCAAGGCCCCGCCACTCAAAAATTACGACCGCGTTTGAAAAAAGTCGCTTGCACCTTATGCCGCTGGGAACTTCGCCATCGCAAACTCATTGACTGTGCAAAAAACATTATTGGTTTTTTTTGGCAATGAGAAATTTATCTATTGTGTTTTAATGGGTTTTCAAAATGGCAAATATTTCATATAGTTGACATAAGTTGTGGGTGGGTAACCCGTCGGATTGTTTGAATTGATGCTGAATACAGGGCATTTGCGCTTGGAAATCCGAGCGACGTACCCAAGTCCCGCTAGGAAAAGCAGGGGCCTTGAGTATGAGTTCAGGCAGCGTTCCGACATCGGGGTTTCGCTCACTTGATGTTGAATTGAATCAAAATGGGGTAATGAATCGATGTCCAGACCACGAAATGTGATTAGCATCAGCGAGGCTGCGGAGTTGTGCCAGGTGACGCCGGAAACGATTCGTCGCTGGGTGGATCAGGGAGAGATACCTTCAACACGAACCCTGGGCGGACACAGACGAATAAATCTTAAGGATTTCCAAGATTTTCTGAAAAAACGCAACATGGCTCCTGATGGAAGGATCGAAGTCGGCGAAACTTTAACGCTGTTGATCGCATGTGACGACCAGACCAACAAGGACCTTGGAAAATCGATTGCCAAAACCGTTCTCAACACCAAAATTGATATGGTCCAATCGGATTTTGAGGCCGGATTGCGTGTCGCTAACGATGAACCGGATTATCTCTTTTTTCAACTCGACAAAACCGGATCAAATGTCAAAGCCGTCGTCCGGGCTCTTCGGGGATATGCCCGCACGCGCCTGATTCGCGTCGTCGCTATCGGAGATCCCGGAGCGGCCAAAAAATCCGGAGCGGATTTCTCTATTGTCGGCGCCAAGGATATTGATGGGCTGCTAAAGGCCTACGGAAAATAGTAATAATCCGCGAAATTTGCCATTTTATTATTGCGTAGAATATTGCGCGATAACTAAGCGGATGTCTCTCATGTTGAGAGAAAGATTTTTATCGGCGACGCCGCAGACCGATGCCGCATGGGCGATGGCGTTTCCCAGAGGTCGGAAATAATATCTGCCAATGCGATCCGCTAAAAGTTTTGGCGTCATAATTTTTCCAACTTTTGCATTATGGCGAATTTCAAAGCCCTCGGATTCCAATAACCTTGTGAAAACTTCACCCGTATAGAAACGGCTGTGGTCGGAAATGAATTGCCGCCACCTTTTCCCTAGAACCTTCCTTGAAATGGCGTCATAAGCCGGTAGTTCCACCAGCAAATACCCGCCGGGCTTGAGAACCTCCCTGATGCGCCGCATGGCTGCCGGCGGATCAAGGAGATGTTCAAAAACCTGAATAAAGCTGACAATGTCATATTCCGCTTTGGGCAAAGAAACATTTTCAAATTCGCCGATAATTATGTCCAGGTCATATAGGTTTTTCGCATCGTTTGCGGCCTGGATATCCGGCTCAACCGAGGTGACTTTGTATCCCAGTCGTTGGGCCGCGCCGGAGAAGTGGCCATTATAACATCCCACGTCAAGGAGTTTGCCGTCTTTCCTGCCCGCGATACGTGCGAGGAGAGACAAACGATCCCGCGCGTTGGCCAAGTATGATTCGGGCGTGTCCGTGAAGGCGGGCGGCATTTGCTGACGCGGAGGAGGGGAAGTCGAGTAAATCATGCCGCACTCGGTGCATTTCATAATTCGGCCCGAGCGCGTGAACTCATATTCGAGTTTCTTTTTCACCTGCTCGCATAGCGGACAGCGCATGGCGTTTTCCGTCGGAGACAACCCGGTCACAGCCCCGACATAAACGGATTCCGTAGCAGCGGCGATGACATCCCACCGGAAATGCTTGTGAACGTGTTGCGCGGCGGCCTTCGCCCGCACGAAAGATTCCTGCTCACCTTGCAACAATTCATTGATCGCGGTCCGCAAATGCGCTGGAGAATAATCCTTGGAATACGTGACCAGCGGATTTCCATTATCATCCGTCGCGATCTCCCGAACCGCCGGCAAGTCCGTGCACACCGCCGGGCACCCGTAAGCCAGGGCTTCAAGAAGCGCAACGGGCATCCCTTCCTGCTCGCTGGCCAGGATAAAAGCCCTGGAGTTTTGATAAAGTTCGGTGATTTTCAAAGTATCAACATAGCCCGTAAAAATGACGCGGGGATCTTTCGAAGCCATTTCATAGACCATCGCCTCAAATGCGGTGTTGTGGTTGGAGCCTCCGGCAATGACCAATTTGATGTCGCTATCGATTTCCCGGAAAGCCTGGAGGAGGTGATGAGGGCCTTTCTCCGGCGATATCCGACCGACATACAGGAGGTAATCATTGCCCCGCAGTCCGAGAGTTTCAATAAAGCTCACGGTTCGCGGTATGTCTACAACATCTGGTGTGCCGTTGGGAATGTAAATAATATTAATGTTTGGTTCGAAAAAGCGTTCCATATGATGGCTGACAGTGATCACGCGATGAGAAAATCGGATGGCCATCTTTTCCGCCGCGCGAAGAGCGAACTGCGCAAAGGGTCCCCATTTACTTCTCAAGTAGTCGCGGAAGTGGATTGTAGTAACAACTTTTTTTCCGGCCAGAAAAGGGATGAAACAAAAAGCCGCCGGGCCGATTCCATGAAAATGCACAACGTCCACATCCTGTTTTGCAGAATGAATGGCTGTCAAAAATGAATGAACGGTGGCGTCCAGATGTTTCGTGTGGATGGTCGGAGCAACCTTTAATTTGATCCCGCGAATCGGACCGGGCAAAGGCGTATACCAAGGGCGGGAATAAGCCACAACCTCGTGTCCGCGCTCGACAAGCCGCGCGCCAAGCTCTTCGACGTGGCGCTCCACGCCGCCGTGCATGGCCGGCAGACCCTTAAGGCCGATCATTCTGATCTTCATCGCCCGGCAAACCTCTCGTTGATGATCCACTTCATGACTTTCATCTTCGACCGGCGCATAACGGGAGCAACCGTGCACGTCATCCAACAGTTTTCCCGGCATGCATCCACTTTTGCCAATGCATCCTGATGACTGTCGATGAGATTAGCATATCCCTGGTCAAGTCTGCCAACCGGTTCATCCATAATATGACACGGGAAAACCATCCCTGCCGGGTCAAGGTAGAAAAATTCGCTGAGCGCCCGGCATTGAATCGGTCGCGGCTTGCCGTCCAGCATGTCGCATAGCCCGTCTGTGAAATATGACCTGAACCAGTTTTTTGGAATGTAGCTCGCCATTTGGCGACGGCGCAGTTCACCGAAAGCTTCGAGCGCCGGGGCACGGTCAGGAGCGATATCGGAGTGATCGCCGAAGAAAATGGGCGAAGAGTGAACGACTGTGGATGTAAACTGCCACCGATTGCGACAGGCTAACTCGAAGACCGGAATCATCTCCTTTTCGTTGCCGCGAATCATCGTGAAACCCACGCCAAGGTCTCTGATGCCGCCTCGTCGCAGAACCTCAAGACTTTTCAGGGCTTTTTCATAGGCTCCCGGGATTCCCCTGATTTGGTCATGGGTTTTGCCGAGGCCATCCAGGGATACGCGAAAGGCGATTTTCGGCGAGGCTTTTTTTAGCCGCGACGCCATGTTTAATATTCTTTCGGTAGCCAATCCGTTTGTGCTGACAACGATCCGCACACCGGGACATCTTTCGGAAATAACGCTTACGATTTCAGGCAGGTCCTCGCGCAAAGTCGGTTCGCCGCCTGATAGGTTTATGTTTTTCAGAGTCGCGGGAAGGTGGTAGTAGTAACTCGGCTCGACTTCCCGGACAGGCTCACGCAACCATATGTCACAGAGGCGGCATCGAGCGTTGCATCGGAATGTCAGGGCTATGACGGCTTCACGTACAATCATACGCCTCGATAGAGACGCCGGGCTAATGATTCCCCGAAAGGAAGCTTTTTTACAGCATCGGCGACTGTGTCGATATCAAAGGGAACACGGTAGTACTGAACAATGGCGGCTTCTGAATCGTAAGTGCAAAAAGAGGCGCGTGGATCCCCATCGCGCGGCTGTCCGACAGAACCAGGGTTGATCAGGTAACGGGCGCCTTTCCTCAAGACGAGCTTATCGCTCTTGCCTCCGGAATAAAGACTTGTGCTTTCCTTTTCATAGAAAATTCGGCGATGCGTGTGCCCAAAAAAAACAATATGGATGTTGTTGTGTTGATTTTCCAAAGCTAAAAAACTGGATTCGATTTCCGGCCTGAAAAGGAGATACTCATCTCTGTCTTTGACGGAACCGTGAACAATGAGCAATTCATCGTTGATTAATCTGGAATCCGGCAGGGAAGCGAGCCATTCCTTGTTGTCGTCGGTGAGTGTTTGCCTCGCCCAAAGGATGGCCTGCGCAGCCGTGGGATTAAAGTAGAGCGGCTCCACTTTGCCACAGGCGACGACATCGTGATTACCCATAATGGATAAAATTTTGCGCTCGCGTATGATGTCCACGCATTCATTCGGATGGGAGTAGTACCCGACAACATCTCCAAGGTTCAGCACCTGATCCACGCCCAGCGTATCGATTTTTTTCAAGACCCCTTCAAGGGCTTCCCGATTGGCATGCAGATCACTGATAATCGCGTATTTCATGAATGGATTCCGCCGGAAAATGAACTTCAAATGACATCAGGCACGCATCAACGCCCCTGGCATAGAAATCCGGTAGGTATTTTTCAATGCAATAGCCAAAGCCCAAATAAAAGGCAATGGCCGCTTCGTTGTCAACATACACTTGCAGGTGTGTTTTGAAAAGACCTCTTCCCAAAGCGATCTTCAATGCGTGTCGCAGCAGTTGGCTTCCAAGGCCCATACGGCGAAAATCCGGGTGAATATCAATGGTTGTCAGACAGGTGCTGTCGGGAGGATGGATTTCGAGAATGGCAAAACCCGCAAGAAATCCTGCCGACGAAACGGCAACGATGGAAATGTTGTCGCCATTCGCCGCCAGATATCTGAATGTCGCTTTTGTGAAAGAGAAGATCGGCTGAAAACAAATCTGATCGAGCGCATACATCGCTTCGATGTCCCGCATTTCGCCCGCGCGAAAGCTAAAGTTCATCGGCAAAGACATGAGCGTCAACGTAATCGCCGTCAACGACGATATGTTCTCCCACCCGGCTGGGGGCGTTGAAGGACAGATCGTGAAACAGTTCCTCGAAGACGGATTTCAGACCCCTGGCTCCTGTATCCGTTTCAAGCGCTTTTTTCACAATGGCCTGGATGCCATCGGTCGTATAGGAAAGTTTGATGTCCTCGAAATCGAAAAGTTCCGCATATTCCACTTGCAGGCTGTCCGGCGGTTCGGTGATGATGCGGGCCAGTTCGCTTTCCGAAAGCGTGTCCAACTCACACAAAACGGGGAGACGGCCAAGCAATTCCTTGACGAGACCGTATTCCTCCAGATCCTTAACCTTAATTCTCCTGGAGGATTTCATCTGGGCCGTTTCACCCATGTAGCCGATGTCACTTTTGACGCGACCGCGCTTGATGTCGCCGAAAGTCCCGGCGCAGATAAACAGAATGTTGGAAACGTCCACCGGAACGAAATCATGCTTATTCCAGTGCTGCGTAATGTTGATGGGGGCAAAAACCCGGTTTGACTCCAGCAGTTTCAAAATGCCCTGCTGAACGCCTTCGCCCCCGATGTCGCGGCCCGATGCGCCGGTCATGCCCGAACCCGAGCGACGGGCGATTTTATCCACCTCGTCGATGAACACGATTCCACGCTCTGTGGCACAAAGATCGCCGTCCGCGGCGAAAAGCAGCTCGGAGATCATTACCTCCACGTCCTTGCCGTAATAACCCGCCTCCGTGTACTCTGTAGCATTGACAACCGCGATAGGCAGGCAAAGATTTTTCGCCAGCGTGCGAGCCAAATGCGTTTTCCCGCACCCCGTGGGGCCAATCATCAGAACATTGGATTTACGCATTGAATCGCTGGGATTCATGATGCGTTTCATGTGATTGTAGGCGGCGATCGCCATCGTTTTTTTGGCGTGTTCCTGTCCGATAACGTATTCGTTCAAGCCCTCGTAAATCTCGCGGGGCGTCGTATCCAAAACAAACGGTTCCGGCGCAGCCATGTCATCGGGCCTGGGAGGCATGGGCGCGTACTTGGGCTTCACTTGATCTCCTTTTTCAGAAAGTTCGATAAGGCGTTCTGGTCTTCCTGGGTTATAGTCTCCGACATCGGCGTCGCGGTTGGAGAGGGCGATGCTTCAGTTTCGGGCTGATCAGAGTTGATGGCGTCTTTAATAATAGAACCCAGATCATCGGCGATAAGCGGCGTTTGCGAAGGCGGCGTCGATTCTTCTTTGCCAACCTCATCGGCGCCGATCTTTGGGCCCAGCGGCCTCCAATCGTAGTAGTAATAACCCACGGCCAGGATCCCAACCGCCGTTGCCGCCAGAATCAGCAAACGGAGGATAATGCGACCGAGATATTTCTTTTGCTTTTTGCTCTTTTTCTTCTGTGCTTTGGCCAATTCCTTTTCTCCTACTCGTCGTCGTTTTGTTTCGTCATGGGTGTGTCGGGCGCGGGAATGGACCTGAAAAGTCCCAACTCCAATTGCGCCACAATGGGCGGCAAAGAAATGATTTCCCGAGCCGTTTTATCTTCTGTTGAAATTTTTCCCTCTGAGCTTTTTGCCACACCTCGCAAAAGACTCATGACCTGCGTGATGAATGGATCGGCCAGATGCGTGCCGGAAGCCGGCATTTGTTGCAGTTTCGCAGCGACGCGCTCAAGGTAAACTGTTTCAATATTCCACGCGCGCAGCATGTCTTCGGCCTCGTCGGATTTTTCCGGACTGGCGTGGCTGAAAAAAAGCAGACGATCCACCGGAACGAAGCCCAAGTCCAAATGACGCCTGAAGGCCTTGACGGCCTCATCCGACAGGGCTGCGGGAATGGCCGGTTTCAAGTTTTGCCGTATCACGCTTGGCGTCAAATGAGCCGACGGAAACCACCAGGCGCGCAGTATGCCGATGACAGCCTGCGTGATCTTCCCATTCTCGATCCGAAGTCCGGCGATATCGAATCGGTAAGGCTGCGCCTCGCTATTTTTCGTTGCGCAAAGCACATCGAAAGAAACGAAATAGCCCTGTTCCGCCAAGTGAAACTTGGCCAGTGCGCGACCGATCAAACCCATCGGAATCCCCTCCTATGACCCTACTTTATCGTTTGTGCACAAGCGCGGTCAACAAAGGCAAAAAAGTCATCGAATATATTTTCATGGTAATATGACTCGTGCGCATAAAAGTAGTCCTTTACTTTCAGGACTTCTCGCTCTAGAGTTCGCCGCTTGAATCGCCGGATGGCGGCAAAAGAAAGAACACAATGGGTATAAAAAAGACAAGAAACATTGGCATTGCAGCCCACATCGACGCGGGCAAAACAACGGTCACCGAACGCATCCTGTTTTATACAGGCGTCAATCGCGCCATCGGCGAGGTCCACGACGGCAAGGCCACGATGGATTTCATGAAACAGGAACAGGAACGCGGCATCACCATTGCCTCCGCGGCCATCACCTGCGAGTGGAACTCCCATAAGATCAACATCATCGACACGCCCGGGCATGTGGATTTCACCATCGAAGTCGAGCGCTCCATGCGCGTGCTCGACGGAATCATCGCGGTGTTCTGCGCGGTGGGCGGAGTGGAAGCGCAAAGTGAAACGGTCTGGTCGCAGGCGGACAGGTATAAGGTTCCCAGAATCGCTTTCGTCAACAAAATGGACCGACCCGGCGCGGACTTCGCCGACGTCGTCAGCCAGCTTGATGAAAGACTGAGCGCCGGAGCGACTCCTTTTCAGATCCCCATGGGCGCGGGTGAGGATTTCAGGGGCGTCATCGACTTGATTGCCATGAAGGCCATCACTTTCAAGGACAATATTCCTTCCATAAGCGAAATACCTGATGAGTTTGCGAAAGAAGCCGCCCAATGGCGAAACTCCATGCTGGAGCACCTGTCCGAGTTTGATGATGAGATCGCTGAAATATATCTGGATGGCAACCCCGTTCCGGAAGAAATGATCCGCTCTGTCGCGAGATTCTGCGTCCTGCGCTCCTTATTCACTCCCGTATTTTGCGGCGCGGCCTATAAGAACATCGGCATCCAGCTTCTGCTCAATGCCGTCATCGAATTTTTGCCCAGTCCTCTCAACAGGGGCGCAACCGTCGGACACGGCATTGATGATCCCGAGGTCACGCACACCCGTCATCCCACAACTTCCAGCCCTTTTTCAGCTCTGGCATTCAAGGTCATCAACGACCCATACGTTGGACAGCAGACATTCGTCCGCACTTATTCCGGCCTTCTCAAAGCCGGCGATACATTGATGAATTCGAATACGAACAGAAAGGTGCGCGTCAGCCGCATTCTGAGAATCCACGCCAAGGACCGAAAAGAAATGCAGGAGGTCGGTCCCGGCGACATCGTCGCCTTGATAGGCCTCAAGGACACGTACACCGGGCATACTCTTTGTTCTCGTGAGCACCCGCTACTGCTTGAATCGGTGCGAGTGCCGCTTCCGGTCATCAGCGTCAAGGTCGGCACAGAGTCCCAGAAAGAGCAGGAAAAGCTTCTTTCCTCCCTGCGGAAGATGGCTTTTGAAGATCCCTCTTTTACGATCCGGCAGGTGGATCGCGTTAATGAAACCGTCATTGCGGGCATGGGCGAACTCCATCTCGAGATCATCGTTGATCGCTTGAAAACCGAATTTGGGGTCATTGCGCAAGTCAGCCAACCCTCCGTGGAATATCGGGAGACGATTTCCATAGAACTGCATCATGATTATAAGTTCTCAAAGCAAACCGGCGGCAAGGGGCAATTCGCGCACACGATCATGCTCATCGAGCCGAATCCCGGCGGCGGATTCGAGTTCATCAACGCGGTCAAGGGTGGTGCCATTCCCACCGAGTATATCCCGGCGGTAAAAAAGGGAATACAAGACGCTATCAGCAAAGGCATTCTGGCTGACTACCAGGTTGTGGACATAAAGGTGACGCTTCTCGATGGGACCGCGCACACGGTGGACAGTTCGGAAATGTCTTTCAGGACCTGCGGGAGCAGGTGCTTCAAAGAGGCTTTCCAAAGAGCGGCGCCGCGCCTGCTCGAACCGATGATGACCTTGGAAATCGCCACGCCGGATGAACACATCGGCGACATTGTCGGCGACCTGAATCGCAGAAGAGGCAAGATATTGAGTATGCGCCGTTACCGAAAAGGCAGCCAGAAAATCAGCGGCGAAGCTCCGCTCATGGAATTGTTCGGATATGCGACAACCATACGCTCCCTCTCATCCGGACGCGCTAACTATTCCATGGAACTCAAGGAATACTCCCCGCTTCCACAGGCTCTGCAGGAAAAAACTCTGGCCGAAGCGCATGAGAGAATGAAGGAATCCGGGAAAAGCTAGAGGGAAACCGCTAGATTTACGAGCGCGCCCTACCGGTTGAACTCCTACAGATCAACCGATAGTATACGTATGCGGCTCGGCTTCCCGCAAAGGAAACTCAACAAAATACTCCAGCGAGGTCAGGCTTTGAAAGCAACATTTGATATTGATCCAACACTTCTGGACAACGCCGGTGAATTTACAAACAGTTTTTTTAGTCGATTCAAACTGCGCCATGCGCCACAACCGCTTTGTCTCAGTGAAAAGATTTCCAAAAACTATCTTTTCCCCACGCTATATGGCGATGTCACCTGCGCTATGGCTGTGTTCATGTGCTCATATGAAAAAGCCGAAAAGTTGATGCTTCACCCTGCGATTAAGCCCGTCAAGATGCCGCTGGGTCGCGCCCTGGTCGCATTTTCGTGTTACGAATACAAGAAGGTGCTGGGTGTTGCGCCCTATAACGAAATCGCCATGACCATACCGATCATGGTCGATCCCGGAATCAACGTACCGCTGCTGCCGATGATCGCGCCGATATTCAAAAACTTTGGCTACTACGTTTTCTCGATGCCCGTAACGTCGCAGGAAAACAATATCCGTGGTCATAAAATATGGGGACTGCCCAAGGTCGTTCAAGAGATAGACATCCACGAAGATGGCAACGAATGCGTCACAAAGGCAAATGCCAAGACCGGCAAAACGTATTTTGAATTACGCGTCCCCATGACGGGTAAGCCAACGAACTTTGATGTTTCCTCAAACCTTTACACAAGGTTGGGAGATGACTTTCTGCAAAGCGAAACGAATTTCAAAGCCGTTTTCAATGTTGTTAAACACCCGCAACTTCTATGGAAGAAAAATGCCGTTGCGGATCGTACCTATTTAAAGATTGGAGATTCGCGCGAAGGCCACGTGTTGCGCGAACTCGAAATTGAGCCCAGGCCTTTTCAAACGCGCTTTGCTAAAAATATGTCGAGTTGCTTCGACCTTCCTAACCCTACTTTCCAATCACCCATCGAATTCAAGTAAGTGCCCGGAGCACGCAATGCCACTTATTCAGAACGCAAGGAAATTCCTTTCATCCGTTGACCCACTCGGATTTATCCCTGTGAAAAGAAGCAATCCGAACCCGGAATTGAAAATCGTATTCCTCGGTGCGGGTGTCGTCGGCGGTTCCGTGGGTGCCTGGGTGGCTCAGAATTACAACCATGCATATTTCCTGGACCAGGGCGAGGTCGCCAAAGCACTGAAAACCAAGGGCATCACGACCTATCTGGGCGACAAACCCGACGAGAAGACAAACGTCCAGGTCAACGTGATAGACAAGCTTGAAGAGACGGCTGACGCAGACGTCGTCGTGATCGGCGTCAAGAATTACAGCCTTGAGGCTGTTGCGAAAATGGTCAGAAAGAAAATGGGGGACCGGCCCATAATCGTGGCCATGCAAAATGGACTCGATAACCAGCGAATACTACCGAAGTATTTTTCCAAGGTGATTTACTGCGTGGTCAGCTATAACGCCTGGATAGACGAATCCGGCCACATCGGCTACCAGAAAAAAGGACCACTGCATTTCGGCACATTGCAAAACGAACTCATGACCGAAATGGAAGATATCACAGCGATCTTCAACCTGGGCGTCGAAACGCACATCACACATCAAATCGCCGATGCCGCGCATTGTAAACTCGTTATCAACCTCACCAACTCCCTGACGACCCTCATCGGAATGGGTTTTCGACCAATTTCCGATAGCGCTCTCTTCCAAAAGCTTCTGACGAACCTGACATGGGAAGGCGTAAAGATTATTAAAGCCGCGGGGTTCAAAGAAGTTAGCCTCGGCGGAATGCCGCCGTGGGCGCTCCTTTGGAGCGGCGCCATGCTTCCGAGAACACTGACCAAAAGAATGTTTGAACGCAATGTGAAGAAGATGGTCATCTCCAGCATGGCTCAGGATCTCATTCAGCGTGGTGGCAAGGATTCGGAACTTGAATCGATCAACGGGTATATTCTTGGCCTGGCCGAAAAACACAATGTTCCCGCTCCATACAACAAAGCCGTCTATGAATTGGCTAAACAGGAATTCCCTAAACCAAAATTCGAAACTCTGGATGTCGCCAAAGTTTGGGAGTATGTGAAGAGTCGGTTGTAAATGAATTGATTTTCCCAATAGGCATAACTGCCCACGGGAGCTTCGGGAATCAGCGAGCCAGAGGATTTGTAGAAGCCAACGCTTCAATAGATTTAACGACTCAGCAAGCGCAGCTGTCGTCGTCATCGCCGCATGCGGCGATCAAAAAGGCCGTCATCAAAAACGCGATCAACAAAAGCCGAAAAGATTCTGTGCTTTTCATCCTACCACCCTCCGCATCCGAAGGTTTTACCGTCCGCATCATCGCCCTCGCCCGAACCGCTCTCGTCATCGTCCTCGCCGTTGACTGACACCAGGTTGCGGCTGCCGGGGTTATCTTTTCCGCTTTCGCCCGATGGAGTGGCTAAAACAACCGCGTTTTGCTCGGAGCGGTTTCCGTTGGCGTCGAACGCCTTCATCCAGATGTTGTGCTTCTGCCCCAGAGTCAACCCGTAAATGACCGCCGAGGTCGTTCCTGCTTCCACGCTACCCCGCCGAAGAACTCGTCGCCGTCGTAGATTCCATACCAGACGTCGTATCCGGCCAGGTCCGCGTCATCAGGCTCAGTCCAGGTGAGCCGGATCGACTCGACCTGCCCTTCGACATCCAACCCGGTCGGCGGGTCCAACGGTATTTCGTCGAGCGTGCCGAGGATTTTTTCGGCCACCTTTCGCCGCCAGTCGAGCAGCTTGTCCCAGTCGTGCTCCCACAAGTAGGTCTTTGGCGCGACCTGCCGCATCACGTCATCCACCCAGGCTTTTTCGCCCCGGCCGTCGAGGATTATGAAGTACTCGTAATCCTCTTTCCCTGGGCGCGAAGCTCCTCGTAAACCTCCGGATAAGGGGCGCCAGGGCATGAAGTCTCTAGACAGGGGCTCGTCAGGGCACCAGATGTCGATGTCCGGCCCGAGCTCCTCCACGTACTGCTCGGTGATAAAGGACTGAAGGTCCGAGTCGACCTGATGGATCAGTTCAGCCCCCGTTAAGTGATGCATATTCTTCTTTTCCCGCCTCGTCGGTTGGTGCGTCTCTCGCCTCATCTTCAAGGCTTTCGAGCAAGACCGTTGCGAGGTCCTTTACTTTCATCGAATCTTCCAGGCCCATTTCTTTTACCGAGTCATCCAACATTTGCATGCAATAGGCGCAAGCGGTGACGATGGTGTCCGCCTTCGCGTCTCTCGCTTGGCCAACGCGCCGATTGTTGAGGCGTTCTCCCTTGATGTTGTCGAACCAGTAATTTCCGCCCCCGCCGCCGCAGCAAAGACTCATGGCCGCGTGGTTCTTCATCTCAACGACCTCGGACCCGGGAATCGCCTTCAGCACCTCCCGGGGGGAATCGTAGATCTTCTGGTATCGCCCGAGATAGCAGGGATCGTGATAGACGATCCGGTTCTTTTCACCCTTTATGGGAGAGAGTTTCCCGCTCCAGAGCATCTCGTGCAGGAACTCGCTGTGATGAACAACGTTGTAGTGACCGCCGAACTGCGGGTACTCGTTCTTCAGGACGTTGTAACAGTGCGGGCAGGAAACCATCAACACGCGGAACTCACGCTTGTTGATGTCCTCGATCTGCTGCTTCGCGATCGTCTGGAAGAGGTGCTCCTGCCCAATGAGGCGCGCGGGATCGCCGCAGCAGCGCTCGTCGGCGCCGAGCACGCCAAACTCGATCCCGCAACGCTTCAGCAGCGTGCAAAGGTCATTGGCGATCCTCTGCTTTGTGGGATCGAAGGTCGTGCAGCATCCGACCCAGTAAATCACGTCACACTTCTCTCCCGGGCCCACCACCCGTACATCCAGATTCTTGATCCAATCGATGCGGTTTTCCTCCGGGCCGAAGGGATTGCCCTGTGTTTCGAGCAGGCGCATGGCGCGGGCCGCGTCGGCGGGCATGCGTCCCTGCATCACCACCTCGTTGCGGCGGATGTTGATGATGGTGTCCACGTGCTCGATCATGGCGGGACAGACCTCCATGCACGCCATGCATGTACGGCAGTACCAAAGATAATCCTCGTCGAAGGCATTGCCAACGACGACCGTTGAGCCGCTGCCGCCGCCAGGGTTCGCATCCTTTCCGTTTGCCTTGCCGTCGTCCTTGTGAACCAGGACCTTCAGGGAAGCGATGAATTCCTTCGGGGAGAACGGCTGATTCGCCTGCGTGGCGGGACAGACGTCTTCACAGCGACCACAGGAAATGCACGCGTCGAAACTGAGAAGCTCCTTCCAGGTAAAGTCCGCCGTGCGCTCCGTGCCGACGTTGAAGCTCTCCTCGTCAAAATCCGAGCCCTCCATCATGGCGTCGATGTCTTCCCGCTTTAGAGTCCCGGGCGATTCCAGCTTGGGGAAAAACACGTTCGTGGGCAGAGAAATCAGATGCACGAACTTCGTGTAGGGAATGGTGGCGATCCAGCCCATCGCGAGGACGGTGTGCGTCCACCAGAGGATAGAATGGGCGGTCTTACCGCCTTGCGCGCCCATGCCTGGAAGGAGAACGCTCAGGGCTGTGCCCACCGGCGACACCCATTTGTAAGGGTCGCCGGCGACGGCGATGCGCTGGCCCTCAACGAGAAAACCCGTCAGAACCATCAGTGACAGTAAAATCAAGGCCCAGGCGTCGTCGAAAACATTCTCCAGGTAGGAAGGACGATTGACGTAACGCCGCCACGCCGCCATACCCACGCCGACAAGAATCAGTAGTCCGGCGACCTCCGAGCCAAACGAAAGAAACACATAGAGTGGGCCCTTAAACAGCGAGGTGCCGAAGTCGCAATCCAGGGCGAGAATACTCGTGGTGACAACCAGCATAATGAAGGAGTAGAAAATCAGGCTGTGGAAAACGCCTGGCCAGGCCTCCTGCCTCGTTCGGCGCTGCAGAAAAATTTCCTTGAGCATGACAAGGAAACGCCTACCGAAATCGGACCAGCGTTCCTCGGCTGACTTCCCGCGACGCCAAAAAGATATCTTTCTCCAGATACCGTAAGAGAAAATCGACACGGCGATAAGGGCCAGAAGATACATCACCCAGGCGTGGGAGATGTTCCACATGATCTCGCGGTTCGCTTCAAGTAATTGCATTATTTTCTCTTTCTTTCCTGCGGATGAAGCTGGGAGATGGCCCCATGCTTTTCCGCTTTCATAAATGAGAAGCAGGGGGCGCGTACCGCATCTCCCTTGAGACTCTCGTAAAACAGAGGCATTCGCGCTCTTTCCCGCCTCCTATTGCATGTACGTCTATGAGGAATAAATTCCGGGAAACTCCGCCGACCTTCGCATACCGACAGTTTTTTCTTCCCGCGATGCGCGCAGCCGCTTCGTAAGGGGCGAAAGGCGCAACTCCGGATTAAAGTGACTTCGGGTCATCTGGGAAATGAGGTCCCATCGGATGCTTGCCGCCTGAAGCTTCAGGCCCATGCGATCAAGCTCCCAATACAGGCGCTTCAACTCGGACCAACGCATGGAAAAGCAGGCCACCCGTTCGACGAGAACAAAGTCGCAGTCGCCGATATAGGAAAGGATCTCGTAAACGCCGGAGCGGCCCAAGGGAGCCTCCGAACACATTTTATCCTCGATCCACTGAATGATCTCGATGCCGTTCTCCCTCGCGAATCGCTCGATTCGCTCCTTTTGAAGTTCTTTGGCGATGACGCCCTTCACCGGGCAAATCAGGTTGTCCGCGACGTAGGCGATTGCGGTTTTCATGTCTTCGTCCTTTCCAGCAGAGAGCACCTTGTTCGACTTCTTAACCCCATGCTCCATCCTACTTTAGGCTGGCGAGCTGCGGCTGGAAGGTAAAGTTGAGCCTCTTCGGTCTGCTGATTCTGACCGTCGCCGCATTCTGACAGACCACGACCTCTTTTTCCTTCCGCAGACTCACCGTGGGGATGTTCTTGTCAAAGCGACGCCGGCTCATCTGAGAAACGCAGTCCCACATCGTGGTGGTTGCCTGGAGCTTAATGTTGCGCCTCTCCAGGATTTCGTAGAGTCTTTCCAGGGAAGCCCACAGGCGCGAAAAGCTCCAGACCCTTTCCACAAGGATCATGTCGTAGTCGCTCTCGTAGTCCAGCATTTCCTTCACGCCATGACGGCAAACGACTTCCTCGCTGTACATTTCATCCTCGAACCAGGCGACAACCTCGATGTCGTTATCCGCCGCATATTTCCTGATCAATTCCTTTTGACTCTCCCGGGCAATCACGTCCCCGGTGCGCCCAAGAATGATGTCGCTTACGTAGGCAATGGCTTTCTTCATGGCTTCTCCCTTATACTTTCTAAAAGTTGTCTTCCTTTTCATTCGCATTCCGCTGCAAAATAGATTGCAAGAGGTGCGCCAAGGCGGTGGCGCGATCATAAGTATCCGTTATTATTGCACAAATATTAATTTATCCAAAACCACGAAGCTGAATGCCGACATAAATGTATGGAAATTTTATACATGGGGAAAAACAGCGGAATTTTTGTCTTCTTATAATAAATTCCATATTTACATGTACTTACGACAAAATAACGCGTGATGATGCGCGGGCGCCGAGTGGAGAAATGGCGTATTCAATAAATATACACTACGGCTCTTAGTGCAAAACAAGCCGGGGAAAAGGACCAAATCATCCGTGAAAATTTCAGTACCCGACACGGCCCGTTGGAGAATATCCCTTATTATCAATAGCATAGAGCCCCTCCAAAAAAATTCTTGCACAAAGCCTTCAAGTGTAGTAAAAGCATATACAGTCTCTTCGAAAGGTGCTTTGATTATGCCTACTTCACACGAGAAAAGAAAAAGGGGCGCTCCGCTCTGGCACATATCGTGGCGAGTAAGACTGATGCTCGCCTTCGCGGTGCTCATCCTGACCTCGGCCACGGCGACCATTTTCATCGGTAACATGGTCCTTGGCAGCAGTATCTCCGAGCTGGCAAAAAGCAAAGCGAATCAAGACCTTCGGAACATCTGGCAGTATTGGGACTGGAAGATCACCGTCATGAGATGCCGTTTAAACACGGTGTCCATGTTCCTCGACAGCGAACCCGATAGTATCGATAAGAGCCTGAACGCCCTGAAGGCGGAGGAGGGAGTTTTTGATTTCGTCGGCCTAGTCGATGAAAAGGGAAACCTTATCATGCACCACCCTCCTCTTACAGGGCGCTGGACGATTCCTCCCTCTTTTCAGGCGTTTGCCGACGCCATGGAGGGCGTGGGGACGATCGCCTTCCCAATCCTTGTTCCTTTTGCGGATGCGACGCAGGAGATACCCGACCTGGAAGACAGGCTAGCCAGTTACACGAAGACCGATAAGGTCATGGTCCTTTTAGCGGGATCGAAAATCACGGAAGGAGAAAAAGGGCAGATCGGATTTCTCTACGGCGGGTTCGTCGTCAACGGCGCCGACGATCTCGTCCGCAGCATGGTTGTCAACGTCGACTTAAACTCAACCTCAAGCTGGAACATGGGCACCACGACTTCGGTTTTCCAACATGACATTCGGATTGCCACGTACACCGACGGACAAAAACGCACGGAGGAGCATAACATCCCCATTCTCAGCGGCGCGGACCATAGAGTGTCGAACCAGGTTCTGAAAAAAGGGGAGCCTTTCGTCGGCGTGGCGGATGTGGTTGGGAAAAAATACTACACTGCCTACAAGCCCATTCGCGACTTCACCGAAAAAATCATCGGCATGGTGGGCATCGGCTCTCTCGTCCACGAGTACAAGGAGGCTCAGGCGGAGACGATCACGCTTTTTTCCGCCATCATCGCCGCCGGCATGCTCTTAGGTTTCGCGATGACATACACATTTTCAGGGTGGCTTGTGCGCCCCATTGCCGCACTGGCCGAGGGGGTGTCTCGCATGGCCGAAGGCGACCTGAATTACAAGATACCCATCAGTTCCGACGACGAGCTCGGCAAGCTGACCCGCGCTTTCAACCGCATGGTCCAGACGGTCAAGGAACGCGACTTGAAGATGCACGAGATGACCGAAAACCGCCTGTCCGAGGTGGAAAAGCAAATTTCTATCGGTCGACTGGCCGCCGGCGTCGCCCACGAGATCAACAACCCCATGACGGCGATCCTGAGCCTGTCCAGCCTCATGCTGCGCCACACCTCAAAAGACGATCCGCGGCGCGAGGATCTGGAGATCGTCGTTTCCGAAACCAGACGCTGTCGGGAAATCGTTTCCGGACTGTTGGACTTTGCGCGGGAGCGTCCACCCATGAAAAAGATTATCGACGTCAGGCAGGTTCTCAAAGACACCCTCGCCCTTGCCAACAAGTACGACTCACTGAAGGGCGCAGATATTCGGATGGAATTCTTTGATCAACCCCTAATGGTCATGGGGGACCCCCAACAGCTTCAACAGGTCTTCACAAACCTGATTCTCAACGCGGTCGAGGCCGTCGAGGAAGCCGTACGGGACGATCCCCATCCCAAAGGTTACGTCGAGATCGTCGCCGACGAGGATTCCAGCGGGGAGATCATCCAGATCCAGGTCATTGACAGCGGCATAGGGATCCCGAAAGACCAGATCAATAAAATATTTGAACCCTTTTACACCACGAAGGGGAAGAGCAAGGGAACCGGGCTTGGTCTTTCCGTTTCCCTTGGGATTATCCAAAAACACAACGGGGTTGTCCAGATAGACAGCTACGAGGGACGCGGAACAACGGTGACCGTCACTCTTCCTCTCTATCATGGGGAATAATCCCGAAATTAGTCGCAATGGGGAGTAAGGCATGCCCAAGCTGACCACGAAAATTCTCACGATTGACGACGAAAAGTCCGTCTGCATCAGTTGCAAACGCATTCTGGAGGAAGAGGGACACACGGTTGATTACGTTCTCAGCGGAGTCGAGGGCGTGAAAAGGGCGATCGAAGGCGATTACAGCCTTATTTTACTTGACCTTAAAATACCCGACATGTCCGGCATGGAGGTCTTCGAACAGCTTTGCGAGAAGCGCCCCGACATCATCGTCGTCATCATCACCGGTTATGCCACGATCCAGACTAGCATCGACTGCATCAAGAAGGGCGCTGCGGATTACATCCCCAAGCCTTTCACGCCAGAGGAGCTGGCCCTGGCCGTCCACAAAGCTCTGGAAAACAGCCAGTTGCGAGAGGAAAACGAGTTCCTCAAGAACCGGCTCCAGTCGAAAACCGAATCCAAGATCATAGGCCGCTCGGAACAGATCGAGGAGACGCGCAAGCAGATCGAGAAAATCGCGCCAACGGACTTTTCCGTTCTTATCCAGGGCGAATCGGGCACAGGGAAAGAGATCATCGCCCAGGCGATTCACACAGGCAGCCTGCGGCGGGAAAAGCCCTTTATCGCTGTGGACATTTCCTCGCTGAGCCCGACGCTCGTGGAGTCGGAACTTTTCGGTCATGTCAAGAGTGCCTTCACCGGCGCGACACAGAGCCATCCCGGTTTCTTCGCCCTCGCCGACAGCGGAAGCCTTTTCCTGGACGAGATATCCAACATCAGCTGGGAATTGCAGGGAAAGCTCCTGCGAGCGCTGGAATCGCACATAATCCGACCTGTCGGGGGCGTACGGGATCAGGAGATCGACATTCGTTTAATCTGCGCCACCAACAGGGACCTCGCCAAGATGGTCGAGGAAAAGAAGTTTCGCGAAGATCTCTTTTATCGGATCAACGTGATCCCTATTCGCATCCCTCCCCTGAGGGAACACCCCACCGACATTCCCCTTCTGTGCACGCATTTTCTTAAACGCGCGAAGAAAAAGACTCCTACAAAGGTCCAGGGGTTCGCCACGGCAGCCATGGCCAAGCTCATCGCTTACGACTGGCCGGGCAATGTGCGGGAACTAAAAAACATCGTGGAGCGCCTCGTCGCCACGACAGAAACGCCGCTCATCAAGCTGGAAAATCTCCCCTCGGAAATCCTCGGGAAAAAGGGTCTCGTGATCGGCAGGGTACGGGAGGCACCCCTAAGCGTTAAGGAGCTCAAAGAGGCCAAGCGCAAAGTCCGCGAACAGGCTTACTGTGAAATCGAGCAGAAGTTCATCCTCCACGCACTCGACGAGGCGACATGGAACGTCACCAAGGCCGCGGAAAACACGGGAATGCAGCGCACGAACTTCCATGCCCTGATGCGCAAGTACGGCATCAAATCCCAGGAAAAAGGTGATTGAGCGCGATCGCGGCGGAACGTGTCAACGATCATTCGCCTGGCCATCAGCAGCATGTTTGCGGTGACCAAGCGTAGGCTTTGAATAACTCGAAGCCGCGCCAGACACAGCGATCGAGGCCGAAGCAGCGTTTGAGAAACGAGATCATGCCCTCGAATTATACACTAAATTCACCAGTACAATTTGTCTCACTCTTATTGGCACAGAGGGCATTGGCATAGTCGCTCCTATCCGCCTTCGCCAAGGCTTCGGCGCGACCGAGCTGCAATCGCGGCTGGAAGCCGCTCCTGGATTTTGATAGTATCCGGCGTTGGCGATGGATTTGGCTGGGGCATAAATTCCCGACAACGGTTTATGGAGGTGTAATGTGACGCAAGTGGCGCTTGTGCCGTGCGGGAAATACGATTTTGAGGAAGTCAC
Organism: uncultured bacterium; assembly: GCA_964591275.1. Classification (GTDB taxonomy): domain Bacteria; phylum Lernaellota; class Lernaellaia; order JACKCT01; family JACKCT01. Next base: position 29,421 of record CAZQAE010000037.1, read on the forward strand.
GCAGTCCCTCACGCAAGCTTTCTATTTGATCGGGGGCCTAGGCACTTTTGTCCAAAGCGGGCAGCGCGTCCTGCTCAAAGTCAGCATGCTTCGCGGCGCGGCGCCGGAGCGGGCCGTTTCCACGCATCCCATCATCGTCGTGGCGCTCGCGAAATTGGTCCGCGAGCTTGGCGCAACGCCCGTCATTGGCGACTCATGCGGCGGCAGCGCCTACGGACTCTCGGAAAAGGCGTTGGAAGAATGCGGTTTCGGGCCGCTCGCCCGCGAGCACGGAATCGAGACCGTCCTGTTTGAAACTGCGGGGTCGAAAAACATTCCTGTCAAAGGCCATCGCTTCCTGCCGCAAATACCTGTCTCAAACGCCGTGCTCAAAGCGGACGTGATTATCAGCCTTCCCAAATTGAAAACGCACGTCGAAACCCTTATGACCGGCGCAGTGAAAAACATGCTCGGCTGCCTACCCGGCGCCGCGAAACTGATGGTTCATAAACAGGCTCCCAGCCCGGAGGACCTCGGTCATGCGCTGCTGGACATCTACAGTTCCGTGAAGCCGAAGCTGTGCGTGATGGATGCTGTTGTCGGCATGTCCGGAGATGGGCCGTCCAAGGGCAAGCCCGCGCACGTCGGCGCATTGCTCGCGTCTGCGGACGGCGTGGCGCTCGACCACGTTGCCGCGCGCCTTATCGGCTACAATCCGATGCTCATCCCGACCATCGCCCCGGCAAAGGCGCGCGGGCTGGGAGAAAACGACGCGTCAAAAATCGAGGTCGTGGGCAGCGCCATCGAGAACATGAAGCCGCGTGATTTCAAGCTTTGCAGCAACCTAATGATGCGCGCCATTCCAAAACCGATGCTGCGTTTGCTGAATCGATTCTTCACGGTCAAGCCCGTCTGGAACCGCGAGGGTTGCACGCAATGCAGCCTGTGCGTCGATTCGTGCCCCGTAACAGCCATGACCCTTGCGGACGAAACCGTGACCATCGACAGAGAAAAGTGCATCGAGTGTTTTTGCTGCTATGAATTATGCCCGGAAGACGGCATTAAAATAGAAAAATCGCTTCTCGTAAAACTTCTGTCGGGGTAAAAGGCATTTGTGAGGGGTTCGCTCGGAATGAAACGATTTAGAAGTAGGGGCAGGCCCCCGTGCCTGCCCTAACAATGGGGCGAGAACGCCTGTGCTACACAGTTTTTGATTGGCGAAAGTTTTTGACCAGGCAGCCATGACCGAAAATAAAAAACCTGAAACTTCTTTGACCATAGGTCCGTCTGACTGGCTGGCCACCAGCCTCTTTTTGCTTCTGCTTGCCGTTTTCGGCCTCGGTTCGGTTCTTGATGTCCTCAAACCTATTGCGCAGGCGCTGACCGGCTTCTACTTTTTCTTAAGCGAAATTCTTTTCTGGTACGCCTCATCGAACGAAGCGGTCCTCGCCGTTGCCGTCGTCGTCTTCGCGCTTCCCATTGCCGTCAAAATTCTGGATCTCATTTATGGGCAGTCGCCGCCGAGATTTGTTTCGACAATCAAAGCCGCACTTTCGATTTTCATTTGCTTCATTGCGCTGATCGCCGTCTGTTATCTTGCGGCTTTTTCGCTGATGACGCAGCGGCTATACCTGATATTCGTGCTGGTCGCCGCCATCGTCATTTCCGAAACTCTCCACCGTATTGACAAGAACCGGGAAGCAAAGCACAGCGAACCGGCCACCAGAAGAGTTCCTTTCGCCGTTATACTCACTTTTGTTTTCATTTATTTATTTCTGGGCATGGTCTCCGGGCATCTCGCCACGCCGGTGGTCCATGCCGTGTCCGCATTCATGGCGAAGACCTCTGCTTACAACCCCATCTATTACCGACTGATGGCCGCGTTCGTATTTGTTCTACCTTATTGCGCGTGGCTCCCCAAATTATTTCGACAAAGTGAACCCAAACGAAAATTTTTGCCTGCCCTACTCACACTCGCGCCATTTCTCACGATTTTCTTCCCCACGCTCATCGCCGTATACGGCGCCGGCGCTATCGGCGCGCTGATCCTGATTTATGCGATGAGCCGATCCGGCCACCTCGCTATTCGCCTGCTGTCCTTTGATCCGCGCATCGCTTTTACCAGAACACTGATGATCGCTCTTCTATTTTTCAATGCGATGTCGGTTCATTACTTCGCCGTCATGTGGAACTGCGCTGACGCCGGGAAAAATCAGGATTCTATGCGCCTGATAAGCCGCGAGGCGGGAGCCTTCGATTTCGCCGTCGAAAACGGGCAGGTCCTGGCAAGCCTTCGGGAACCCAGACGTCTGATATCCATTGACACTCATACCGGCACGCAACGCACCTTGGTCGATACGCGCAAACTGGGCAAGGGCACAGGGCATGTTCTATCGACGGTCGAGCCTGAAACGCTGCTGCCGATCAAGGACGGTCGTTTTTTGTTGCTGACAGCTGTTTCCGATGATGAAGAGCAAAACCGTGTTGCGGTAATTGACCGCGACGGCAAATTTGAGGGATACATTGAGGATTTGCCGCAAACAAGCATATCGGATTTCGTGACCGACCCATCGGGGCGAATATTCGTCTCGACGGAATTTGACGATCAGGTTTTCGTCCTCGATCCTGAAACCCTGAACGTACTGCGCACCTATCAATGGCACGGCGCCGAAACCAATAAAATCATTGCCGCAGGCAATCTCGACCGGCTCTTTTCGCTGGGGCTCTGGCGCGACCCGGCCATCCGGGCGATGGATATGGCGACCGGGCGAGAAACGGCGCATCGCGACATCGGCACGCGAAGCTGGGATATGGCTTACGATCCGCTCCAAAACAGGCTCTATGTCCCAAGATTTTTGAGTGGAAGGCTCCTCATCCTCAATGCCGCCGATCTGAGCCTCCTGACTGCGTGGAACGTGGGTTTTTCTGCCCGGCCCATTGCCGTGGATCCCCAAAAGAGACTCCTTTACACAGCAACAATGTACGGTGGATGCTTGCTGGCTTTTAACCTCGACACCGGCCAGAAAGTGTTTGACAGGCAAATCGGAGGGCATATCAAGTCCATCCGCATTGATCCGGCAACGCGCAAAGCCTACACGGGATGCAATTGCGGCATTTACGAAATCGATCTGCCTTAGCGCCGCCTTTTTGAGGCGATTTCCACGTTTTTTATTTGCATGGAGACGTATCGTGCCTATATTCTCACCTGTGGGAGTTTGACCTACTTTAAGACACGGGAAAAACAAGGTGAAATGGTCGTTCAAAATAGCTTCGCCATTCGGGATTCCTGTGAGAATCCACGCGACTTTCATTCTTCTGCTGATTTTTGTCCTGATGCCCGGCAAAGATGGCAGCTTCAATATCATGAACCTGCTTTTGACTGTGGCGGTTTTCGCGGGAGTGGTTCTTCATGAACTCGGACATTCTTTGGCCGCCAGGCACTACGGCATCGCGGTGCGCGACATTACGCTCTGGCCCCTGGGAGGCATGGCGCGGATGGAGCGATTCCCCAGCGAACCGATCAAGCAGATCGTCATCGCCGTCGCCGGTCCCGGCGTCAGCTTCGCGCTGGCCGTCATATTCGGCGTCCTCGCATTCCTCCTGATCCCTGACCTCAAGCCCGTAACGCAACTCGATCAGTTTGTCCTGTATCTTGCGGAAATCAACTTGATGCTGGGCATGTTCAACCTGATTCCGGCGCTGCCCATGGACGGGGGAAGGGTTCTGCGCGGCGTGCTCGCCATGACCCGATATAAGAATTCTTCCACGAAAATCTCCGCCCGCGTGGGTCAGGTGATCGCCGTTTTCATGGTCGGTTCGGGAATCGCCTTCGGTCATACATGGCTGATGTTTATCGGCATTTTCATTTTTCTAATGGCCGAGCAGGAATGGCGCGCGGAAGGCGTCGTCAACACTTTCCGATCGACGCCGGCCTGGAAGGCCATGCTCCGCCCCGTAACAACCGCCGGACGCATGACCAGCCTGCAATCACTGGCGAATTACGCAAAGGATCACGAGCAGCAGGATTTTCCGGTCGTCGAAGGCCTAAACTTGGTCGGTCTGGTCACTCGGTGGAATCTGGATGCCGCGATAAATCAAGGGAGAAATGACGATCCGGCTTTCACAATAATGGCGCGCAATGTATCGGTCATTTCACCAGAAGACACGCTGGAAAATATCCTAGCCATCAAAGTTCCCTTTGCCCGCCTCGTGCTGCCGGTCGTCCACCAGGCGCAGGTCGTGGGGCTTGTAACGCCCGAAAGAATCCGCCAAGTTCAAAAAGCCTGATGTCTGTCGCGCTAAGACGCGGGGCTTGAAAATCGCATTTTAAGATATGAAGCAGGAATTCCATGGCCATCATTTACAAACACTGCGGACAAACCTTATTCAGAAATTTGAAACCGCAGGTTTTCACCTGCCAAAGCTGCGGGGCGGAATAGGAAATTTTCTCGGATGAAATTAGCCTCAAAAACCATCGATGCAATTCATGCGGAGCGAGGATAATCGAAGTCGCGCTGCTCAAAAATGAAGCCTACAAAGACCTAGTGCAATATGCGCGTTCTTTGGGCGCAAGCGAAGCTCGGATGTTCGGCGTCGAGCGAATCAGGATCGACGAAAATTTCCGATCCCTCTGCGAAAAACCTCGTTGCCGCAACTTCGGCAAAACCATCAACTGCCCTCCACATTCCATGATGCCCCGAGAATTTAAAGAATACCTGAACAGTTTCATGTACGTTCTGGCTTTTAAGTTCGAGTTCCCTCTGGATATGCTTGTCGGCGCCGAGCGGCTGACAAAATTGCGGCTCCTGCATGATACTACCGTAAGTATCGAAAACCACGCGAAATCCATCGGCTTCGAACGCGCCCATGGATTCTCCGGCGGCTCATGCCTTCGGACATATTGCAGCGAATTTGACGACTGTGCAGCTTTGGAGAAAAATGGGGAATGCCGCTTTCCCGACAAAGCCCGACCCTCGCTATCGGGTTTCGGCGTCAATTGGCACGAACTGTCAAAAACGCTTGGCTGGCAAATGCTCAAAGACCAGGACGGCAATCCGAATCCAAAATCCGAAACGGTCATGATTTCGGGCTTAGTGCTAGTCGAGTAACTCGAAGCGTCAAGCACATCCTTCAAAGACACGAAAGGCACCCATCAGTCCATTACGACGAAGAGCATGGCCTATTTCGGCGCAATATTCATCGCATTCTGCTCGATAATTTCCCTGACGATCCCTATGACGTCGGCGACCAGGTTCGGGCAGACTTCAAAGAACAATCCCCTTTCCACAACCTTATTGTATTGAAAAGGATCACGCAGATTGAAACCGATAAGTTCCCGGCAGGAAATGCTGCCCCGTTCGTTTTCAAATCGCCGACGAAATGTCCGCAACTGACGAACCAGCATTTCTCTGGCTTCTGAATCTTGGCCATCGGCATCGCCGTATTTTAGACTCAAAACCATATATGCTGCATTGACCGCACCGCATGTTCCTCCCATGCGTCCAGTGCCGCCTCCAAAACCGGAAGCGATTTTTCGAGCCGTTTCGCCATCAATCCCGAATTCCGAAGCGAATACCGATAAAACAACCTGCGCGCAGTTAATGCCCTTATAAAACGCCTCCAAGGTCAATTCCGCATAATCCGTCATTGAATCACTCCTCCATTGCGTTTATCGTAGAATTTTCCCCTGTTATCAGTCCGGTTGCCACAGTCCGTCGGTCATTTTTCCTAAATCGACCGTATCAAAATCATCAAAATACAGCTCTCTGGCATGAGTGAATTTCAACCACAGTATTTCATATCCCTTGGACCAGCGAAAGAGTTTGACTTTCTTTTGCCATCTCGCCAACTCCTGATCGGCAACCGGCCTCCTCTCGCCCGTTCGACCATAAAGGCGCACTGCGAAAGGTTTGGGAAAATGACCGGATGCAAGAGCCTTGAGCATAACCCCCATATTATGCTTTGCAGCGTAAACGCAAATTCTATCGTCTATATCAAGATTTTAGGCAGCCGAACCGGAAATCGTTCGAGATAATAGCCGGTGCAATCATTGCGAAGGTGGATGGAACCAATGGGTGAAATATGCGGACTGCCGTCTTCGTTGATTGAAGCGATGACCATATTAAATGTTCCTCGAAATATCTCCCGAATGATGAGCCAGTTTTTTTTCATGTCCATTAGACTCTCCATGACGACCATGATTGTCGATCAGATTATTTTCTTTAAATGATATAGTAATTTCCCGCAAAGGAAAGTAAAAATCAAAGTCTCCTGTCTTTTATGAGGATTTTTACGACTGTTGCTTTTCATCGCCTCTTTCTATTAATATCGTGTGGCTGCGTAGGCAGCAGTTACGCAGACTGGAAACGCTCCCCTGGGCCAGGGAAACGATGTCAAATAGAGATAATTCAGTATGATTGTTGGGCCCTTTTAAAAATTAACGTCGAAATGACCAACGACGATTCGGAGAGCAAAAGTGGCCAAGCCTGTTCTAGTAATCGATCATGATAAAAATGATCTGAGCAATATTGCCCGTTACCTGAGTAGTCACGGCTATGAAACGATAACTTCCTCAAAGGCGAATAGCGGAATCAGCCTCTTCTTCGAGCACCTGCCCGGAATCGTTTTCATCAACACGCTCATGCCCGGCGTTAACGGCACGTTGATCGCCAAACGGCTGAAAAGTAGCCACGAAGGCATGAGAACGCCGATTTTCATGCTCTCGCCCCTCGTTTCAAGCTCGTCAAAAAGTGAGTTTCATAACTGGTCGGACGGCGTCGTAAAAAAGCCGGTCCAACTCGGCGACGTATTATTTGTCGTAGAAAAGCATCTGGGACCCGGCGATGAGGGCATCAAAAACGAAAGCCGGAAATCACCGGACAAAAGCAAAGAACCAACAGACACCGTAGATAACGAGAAAAAACCAGACAGCAATCATCAAGACGGCAGTAACGGACATCGCGTCCTGACCAAGGGGAATATTGAAGAAATCGATATGCCGACCCTGATTGGTTCTCTGGCTCGCGAAAAATTAAGCGGACGGCTTGAAATTCGCTCCAGCGATTACTCGATCTCCGTGTTATGGGAAAACGGTTTTATCGTTGGTTTATATTCCGCCAATCTTCTCGCGGACCTGGAAAAACAGGAGAAACTTTCTCGGGTTGAAGCCCTCGCAGTGCGCCGCAAGTATCGGGAAGAAGGCGCCGACATCATCGCCAGCCTCAGAGAATTGAAATTCTCGGAAGACAGCCTTGCGGAGCTCGAAACGGAATGGCGTATCAAGCAACTGCGAGGACTGGCATTACTAAAGGCAGGCGTTTACCGACTGCTAGACGGTCCAGTGAAAAAGTCCATTCTCATCGACCCTTTTCTGCCCGTTCATTTCGCGGTGAAAAGCCTTTACGACACCAATAATCTGCAATCCCTGATCGAAGAGAAAACTAACATTAGCGGACGATATTTCTGGACAAATGATGATCCCAAGCCGAATGGAAACGACGCGCAACTCGATCACCTCATCTATGACATTCATGCCGCTTGCGTGAAAGGCGCTACGCTGGGAAAGCTTTTCACTCTCAGCAGTGATCCAACCTCAGTTCTTTCCGCGCTCTACGCTTTTCTTGTGATAGGAAAAATCACACAGAATCAAAAAGGCGCCGCTGAATCGAAAGTCAGTAAGAAAGGAAAGAAAAGAACCGCCGATAAACCAACGATTTTCGATCCACAACCTGATCTTCCGCCTTTGGACGGCCCCGCTTCAAAAGAAACGGAAAACATCTCTAAGCAAGCGCAAAAACCCTCAAAGCCTAAAGCACGCTCAGCGCGCAAATCCCCGGTCAACAAAAAAGCAAATGCTTCCAGCGAAACCCAGGGCATTGATCAACCCGTCGCAAATTTGGAAGCCGAGGTTCATGATGGCAATGTCGCTAAATCGGCCAATGAAGTCGCACCTAATAACGTGGTTGTTGTCAACAAGCCGGTCACCATGGAAGAGCTCGTGCGGCGCGGCGACGAATTTATGAAGAAAAACACCTTTTCCCGCGCCCAGGAATGCTATCACGCCGTCGCGCAATACGACCACACGAATCCGGAAATTATGGTCAAGACGGCGCGCGCGACTTATCGTAATAAATTCCTCGACAAATACGACCGTCTCATTGAATCGATCCACTTCTGCAAAAAAGCCATCAACCTGAAACCGACCTTTATCCCGGCCTACATCACGCTCATGCGTATCTTCGAGGACGAACACAAATACCACCTCGTCAGACAAACCGCCGAGAGGGCCTTCGAGCATTCTCCGGACAATGAAGAGGTGAGCAAAAAACTCAAGCAGATGGAGCGGTCTGTGGCAAGAGGACAGTGACCAGAGCCAAGGCCCGGCGTCCCTCACCTCCTGGAAGACTGTAAATTTCTGTTGTGACTTTTTTGAATTCGGCCAGTTGATCCCTATCCGCCTCTGCCAGCCAGACCGCAACAACTCCCCTGCCCGGCTTAACCAATCGTTTGGCCAGACACACAAATTCGCCGGGGGCGGCAACGGCTCTGCCCAAAGCAACATCGAAAGCTCCCGGCGCCGCGTTTTCGGCCCGGTCATGAGAAACACTGAGGTTGCCAAGCGCCAGGGTGCGGATCAAATGGCGCAGAAAATTAGCCTTTTTTAATATGCTCTCGATAAGAACTATGTTCAGGTCCGGACGAGCCAGAGCGATGACGCACCCTGGGAAACCGGCGCCGCTTCCGATATCGACAACCGATGCTCCGGCAGGCAAAAATTGCAGGACCGCAAGACTGTCAAGAAAATGCCGCGACGCCAGTTCCTCATCCGTTTTGAAGCTGACCAGGTTGATCTTGCGATTCCAACGCCGCAGTTCGTCACGATAAATCCCCAGAGGAGCGGCCAACCCCGCAGGGACGCTAAAGGGCGATGACGCGACCGTTCTTTTCCATATCGCTTCGAAAGGGACAGGCATGACGCCGACTCCTATTTCACCGGGATAATTCGAGCGTCAAGCGCCATACCTCCGCGTCCCTTGCGCCAGACGCGAACCGGGTTCAGGTCCATCTCGGCCAGATCATTAAGATCGACGATCATGCGAGACACGCGAATAATAATGTCTGCCAGAGCCGGTGCGTCCACTGCGGGATAATTACGCAGACCTTCGATGATTCTGTGGGCCGGAAGCTTATCGATCATCCGAAAGGCTTCTTTTCGGGAGACAGGCGCCAGGCGGATGATTGGCGGACCTACCGCCTCGGCAATCGTGCCGCCCCATCCCAGGATCACCAGCGGCCCAAAATCAGGATCCCGATGCGCCCCGACGATGAACTCAAGGCCCCGCCTCTCCATAGACTGTACAAGCACTCCCTGAAAATTCGCCTTCGGATTTGCAGCCAGCAGCGAAGCCCGAATTTTGTCAAAGGCATTTTTCACATCCGCGCCTTTTTGAAGATTCAGGAGAACGCCGCCCACATCGGTTTTATGGCTGGCGTCAGGACTTTCAACCTTACAGGCGACCGGGTACCCCAATGCCTTTGCCGCCCGAACAGCCTCGGCGGCGCTGCCGGCCACACGCGTTTTGGCGGCGTCAATGCCGTAGGCTTCGATGATGTCATAAGCGGCGGCGCCAAGGTGAGAGGCTCCTTTATTTTCCGCCAGTATCCGGGTCGCGGTTTTTTTATCGGCCTTAAAGCGAGGAATCGCTTCGCTGCGTCGCATGACCCGCTCGTGATGGGCATGGCTTGTGTACAGAGCCTCAACCGCCTCCTCAGCCGTTTCAAAAATGGGAAAGGCGGAGCGCTTTTTCATGCGGACAAGAAGCTCCGGCCAGGTGTGCAGCACCAGGACGATGGGCTTCTGATGCTTTTCGACGATCTCCTTGATGTGATCCAGCAATCCCTCCAGGGGCTTGGGTTCGCTGGCCGAAAAATAGGCTAAAAGGAGAACAATGCCGTCGATCTGCTCTTGCATCACGACGTCCGACATAATTTTCTTATAGGTGTCCATCTCGAATAAATCGCCGAGGTCCAGGGGATTCTGTAACTTGATGACCCCGGCCCGAACGTGTTGCTGCGCCAGTTCCAGCACGTGTTTGTGAAATGAGGGCAGCGTGAAACCCCGCCTGTCGCAGGTGTCCGCGGCGATGACCGCGTGCCCGCCGCTGCGGGAGACGACACCCACGCGCGTACCCGTCATAGGGGGAAGAGAAAAGACCTTCGCCGCGTTGATGGCGCCCCGTATGGACCTGGCCCGATACGCTCCCCGCTGACGCAAAGCCTCGTTGACCACGCGGTCGTCTGAAAGCATAGCCGTAGTATGACTGGCGGCGATCTTGCTGGACAATTCGCCCACGTTGCTCTTGTGAACAATGACCGGCTTGTCGTAGCGGGCGACCAAATCACAAAACTCTCGGCCCCTGGCAAAGCTTTCCAGGTAGCAGACCACGCGCGAGGTCTTCGGGTCCTCCATGAAATATTCCAGCAGGTCCACTTCGTCCACGTTCATTTTATTTCCCACGGAGGCGAATTTCGCCACGCCCATGGATTCGACTTCCATCTCGATGAGGTAAGTCAGACCGACGCCGCCGGACTGCGTGATGATCGAAGTCCCTCCGACTGCGTTGATCGGAAACGCGGGAAATCCCAGGCAGATTCCAGCGGCGGGATTGGATGTGCCGATGCCGTTGGGTCCTAGAAAGCGAATGTCGTTTTCCTCGGCGGCGCAACGCAACTCATCAGCCAACTTTCGACCCTGGCGATCTGTTTCTGCAAAGCCGCCGCTTTCAACGATGACGCGCCGGATGCCGATTTTGCCGCATTGGTGAACGATGGCCGGAATGAATTTGGCCGGCGTCAGGATAACCGCCAGCTCAACAGGACGACCGATTTCCTCGACCGACTTATAAATATAGTGACCCAGGAAGGTACCGCCTGACGGCCCAACGGGGTACACAACCCCCGGAAAATGGTAACGCTGCAGATTCATCAAAATGCGCCGCCCCATATTGTCAGCCCTGGCGCTGACGCCGATTACCGCAATACTTTTCGCGTTGAAAAATGTATCCATTTTCACCATCCCAATTTAATAATTACCAGCCGGCCTATTGCCTAATTGCCCCTTGCGCGACTGATCGCGACAAGAATGTCGCTCCTACACTAAACACTGTCCACTAGAACTTCGTTAGTTCCCGGAAGAACTCGAAACGCTCCTCGATTTCCGGCTTGGCCAGGCGGGCCAGTCGGCGAAGAGAAAAATCCTCACAGGCAAAGCTCGCCACCGTGGAACCGTACACTGCAGCCGTGCGGATGTTTTCCATGGTCGCTTCCCCGGTTTGCGCCAAATATCCCATGAAGCCGCCGCCGAAGCTGTCCCCGGCGCCGGTCGGATCGAAAACCGTCTCTAACGGATACGCCGGTACGGCGAACATGCCCGCCTCATGAAAGATGATGGCGCCGTACTCGCCTCGTTTGATCACAACGCATTTTGGCCCCATGGCCCGAATCTCTCGCGCCGCGCGCATGATATTGTCCGATCCGGCAAGCATTTTGGCCTCGCCGTCGTTGACAAAAAGCATATCGATTCTGCCGAGGGCTTTTTGAAGTTCTTTCGGCTTGCCCGTGATCCAGAAGTTCATGGTGTCCAACGCAACCAGTTTCGGATTGTCCATCTGATCGAGAACGTTGATTTGCAGTTCGGGGTCGATGTTGGCCAAAAAAACAAAAGGCGTCTTCCGGTGAGATTCCGAGAGCTTCGGATTGAAATCCGCGAAAACACCGAGTTGCGTGTCGCGAGTGGTCGCCGTGTTCATATCGCCTGAATACTCGCCGCTCCAATGAAAGGTCTTGCCCGGCATGCGATCCAGACCGCTGATTTCAACGCCCTTGCCTTTAAGCAAATCGATATGCTCTTGTTCGAAATCTTCACCAACGGCGGCGACAATTTTCACATCGGTGAAAAAGCCCGCGGCCAGGGAAAAATAACAAGCGGCCCCTCCCAGAACGCGTTCCACGCTGCCCTGAGGCGTTTTGATGGAATCGTAAGCGACCGAACCGACCACAACAATGGACATACCCCCACCTCCCGTATGAATAAAAAATTACCGACGCACCGCAAAAATTCTATTCCATCGCAGCACAATGAGCAATCAGCCCCGCCACCTGCGCCAAGTCGCGCCAAAGTGCGCTTTCGCCAGTGACCGGAATCTCAAGAAATCGCGAAAGGTTTTTCTCGCTTTTCGGAAACGCTGCATCTAACATGCTTATATTAAAGTCGTTTCGAGAGGATGATGAAAATTATCCGCGAAACAGCCGGACGGCAACGAAAGAGGCGAAGCATGTTCGACCACCGCGGCATTGATCGACGAAGCTTTTTGAGTATGTTGATTGCCCAGGGAGCGTGTCTCGGTTTGCCCTCCCTCGGCGCGGTAAAGGGTTACCCTGACCTCGTCACGGCGACGGGAAGCGATCCTGGTCTATGCGCCAGGAAGGCCGTTGAAATTCTCGGTGGGATGCGGCGTTTCGTTTCAAAAAACGACATCGTTTTCTGCAAACCCAATATGTATTTTTTTCAGCCTCAGAACTGGGGAACGACGACGGATCGCAGGATAATCCGAGCGGTGACGGAAATGGCCCTAAACGCCGGCGCTCGGAAAGTGACGATGGCCGATAAATTCTATCACGGCACGCGGCTTCCCGGAGATCGCCTGGGCCTTCGAAGCACCCTGACAGGTTTGCAAGACTCGGTTTTCTCTTTACTCCACGGCGACGAGGCTTACGGGACCATCCCTATACCCAACGGGATTTGGTTAAAGGAATGGGGCGTCGCACGGCAGGTATTGGACGCCGACGTACTGATAAATCTTCCCGTCGCGAAATCTCACAATCTCACGCACGTCTCATTCGGCATGAAGAACTGGATGGGCGTCGTAAAAAACCCAAGCCGTTGGCACGAGAACCGCGAAGCGAGACTTCAACAGGCCATCGCCGATATCAACACGGTTTTGAAGCCGAAGTTGACGGTTATGGACTTAAGCCGCGGGCTACTGACGAATGGTCCCGGAGGCCCGGGAAAGTTCGCCCGCCTGAACATGGTCATCGCCGGGACCGACCCCGTCGCCCTCGACGCCTTCGCGCTGAACCTGGCCGCGTGGAACGGGCAGCGAAAACTGCCCAGTGAAATTATCCATATCGCCAAGGCCGCGCAAAACGGCGTAGGTACCTATAATTTCTCCGACATCGACATACAGAAAATTATTCTCGATTGACTCAGAGCTTAGAAATTCGGAACGTGTTCGGATATCTGCGCGTACACGATTAAAACCAAGGCCATGAGGGCGACATAGGAACCAAAAAGTATGCCGGTCCACGCAAAAGCGCGAAATAAAAACCGCAGGCGATGGGATCGTGCGCGCCTGTGAGCCTGGATGCCGGCAAATATAGCGGCGAGCGGAAAAATGAAAGTTCCCGCATAGGTTGCAACGCAAGGCTCAGCGTAAAAAGACAACACCCCTACGAGCGCGAAGGCCGTGGACAAAGATGATAGACTGAGAATTTTCCACGCATGTTGGAGTGGATGCGCAGTATTGGACGTTTTCATTCATCCAACCATATGGACGGATAAATCGTGGCGCGATGAATGACGGGGCCGGGCCAATCGCCGAAGTTTCCCAGATCATACGTTGCGCGCCACACCTCATTCTCCTCGGGGTCCGCTTCTATTACCAGAAACGATCCGCCCGTCGATATGAGTGTATTTCCGTTCGAGAGCTTCTCAACCGTCCCGTTTGTCATATTGTATTTAAAACGTAACTCCCATACGATTTTCGCCGTCCAGCTCTGCGTATCCAATTCGACCTCGATGACCCGTGACCATGGCGCATCGAGTCGCCGGAAGTGATTGTCGAACAAAATCAGGTTTCCGTTTTCCATAATCTGCGCGTCGTGCTGATACCCAATACTCTCATCATCCTCCCAGGTAAAATCAAGATCGTTGCCGAGTTGCCAAAGGATATCGCCCGTATTGTGATTCACCTTGACAACGCGACTGACGTTTCGCATCGAAATGAGAAATGCGTCCTCATCGGGAACCGGAAACGCTGAATTGGCGTGAGTCCAATCGATGGTTCCTTCCCCCAGGTCGCCATAGAGAAGAAGGCAGGATACCGGATCCATAGCGTCCGGGGGAATCTCATCCTGGTGATCGAAAGCCGACCAGCGCCATATTTCATGACCATCCTCGTCGAGTTCCGCAACGCCGTCGCCAACGGCCATGTCAGTCGGCGTTGTGAGATCGCACATAACGCCCGAACCGATCATGTTAAAGACCAGCATATAACGCAATGGCTCAAAGTTGACGTAAAAGTAATGATGAAACTTCTGAAGATAGGGTTCATTGAGGTCGGTCACAAAAAGTCTGTCCATGCTGCCATCGAGGCCAATCCGCGTCATCTCATCGCCGCCATGAAAAAACCCACCCTCCGGTGAGGCTTTGGGCGTTCCATATTTTGGCTCAGCGTAGAAGCGCAGGCGACCGTCTCTGTCAATGATCTCAAGCGCGAATGTGCCCATGGGGGGACTGTCGGCGCTGGCCGTGACAACGATCCAGGTTTTTCGGTCCGCCAAATCCGCGCCCTCGACCAAAATCGGTCGTGGCGCCCATGAGGGCAATGACGAAGTTTCAAAATCCCCTTGGGCGACGATATGCTCAGGAAGTGAAGCCAAGTGAAAGACATAATGAAATATCGATGTTTCAGCAAGACCATAAAAGCGAAATCGATGTTCCGTACCTTCGGCAGAGAACTCCGGAATCGAAGAACCGTAACCTCGAAGATTTTCGCTTGTTACACGCCCGGACAGTGAACACGGAATCTCGGTTTGCACAACGATCTCACGCGACAAAATATTTTCTTGAGGCGGCGGAAGGACCTCAACATTCACAACGGCGCATTCGCCTAATTCATCAAGCGTATCGTCGTCATCGTCCGTTTCGGAGGCCGGCGAATCGTCGTCGTCACTCCCACAGGAAAATTGGACCAAAACGATCATAGCAATCAAGACAACGTAGCTTAGCGTTTGCAACAATCTCATCGTGAAAATGCTCCCTACTGCCCGGTGCGGACGTGATGACAATAAAGATTATCAAATTGGAGACCTGCTGTGAAGCCTCTTCCGGCGATGATGATCGAATCGACGACAACCGTCTTATTGTCTGATGTCGGGCGATCCATTAAGATGACCATGCGTCGGTAGACCAAGCACTTGGATTGCATTGTGTGCCTGCCAATCCAATAAGGGAAAAGGGGCATTTCGGATGAGGCGCATCGTTCTTGTTATCGTAGCGCTTTTCTGTTTGGCGATCTTCGCCAACGCATTGTCCGGTCATTTTCTGGCCGGCGGCTACGCACCCTATTTACGGACCTCTGATAATCCGATTCTGCGTTTCGAAATGATCCCTTACGCCGAGGTCCGCTATAACGGCCAACGCAAAGCCATCCCTGTTGCCCCATTCAAGCTCAACAGCAGGGGATTTCGAGATCGTGAACACAGCGTATCCAAGGTGCCGGGAATATTTAGAATCGCTGGCCTGGGGTGCACCGACATGGCCGGATTGGGATTAGCCTTTGAAAATACGAAGTTGCGTCAGTTGGAAACTTTCCTCCTTGGGCAAGGACGCGCGCCCTCTTACGAAACCATCAACCTCGGCGTCCCGGCGTACAATTTCAGCCAATATATCGAAATCTTTCGTTTAATGGGGCTTGATTACAATCCCGACATGGTCATCATAAACATGACCTATAATGACCTGAATGTCTCACCCGCTTTGGATGAGTACATCTTTAGTCGGGGATGGCTAATTAACACCCTATTTTGGCGCATTCCTCTTTTTCGATTCGGCATTCAGTTTTTCAACTACGACAAGATTTTCAATAGGGGTGTAGACTTAGCCGCGCTTTCTCAATCACTCGATGCGATGGAAGCCATGCAAAGGGCATCGGGATTCAAGCTTCTCTACATCCTTTCCGATCGACCGGAAGGCAAAGAGTGGGAATCCTTTATGCGGCGAATCGCTAGGGAAAACACAAAGAATATCCAATATTTCTTCCACGAGATGGAGGATCGATACGTTATTGCAAACGATTGGCATTTGAACGCTGAGGGCAACCGCCTATGGGCGCGGTTGGTTGCCTGTGAACTTTCAAAAACAAATGGCTGGTTGCCTGACGAGGAAGCCGCACGTCTCGTCCAGCAAGGCGTATGCGACGCAATACCCCCCGATGTTAATCAGAAGCCGCCGGAGCCTTTTGCTGGACCTCGGCTTCATCCGCCGAATCACGGAGATGAATTTTCCGCTCCAGAATAAACTTCGCAACCTTATGAGCAATGTATTTGTTCCCTTCGGGACTGTGATGAGCGCCGTCCATAAAATACTCATCCATCTTCGGCACTTCACCCACCGTTTCGATCAACGGCAAGCCAAACTCGTGAGAAAGTTGCCGGAGGATTTCGTTTTGGGCTTCGAGGGTTTCCAGCGCGCCCTCAACGGTGAAGTTATAAACCAGGCTCCGATAGAAGACGATGATGCGTTCATAAAATTCCTTTGAGAAGCGACCCTTCTTCTCCTTCGTCGTCAGGGCGTAGTCGTACGTGGCCAGAACTGGCGTGGCGTTGCTGCCGAGGATATTTTTTATCAGCGCGGTGAGAATATCACGATAGGCCTCCAGCCCTTCTTCACTCGGGTGCTGGCGACGAGGTTCGCGAGTAAGCAGGTATCGCGCCGCGCCCGAAAACAAGGCATAAGACGCCATGCCCCGCTTAACATAGGCGCCGCGGTTGATGGACGCAAAATTCTTAACCGGTTGCGCCAGGGAATCTGAAATCCGATAGGGGGCGGGGTTGCGCAGCGCACTGTTGACGTTGCTTTCGATAATGACAATGTCCGACTTAAGCTTGTGCCAGACAAGGGCGTAGTTCATAAAAATATTAATATCGAAGGCACCGGAGATGCCGGCATTGATGACTTCGAATAATCCCGGAGCGGACTCGTCAAGCAGGGTTTGCAACTCCTGCGGGTACCCATACTCCGTGGTGGAAGAGCCGACGCATAGAATGCGTTTTGCTCCGTGAAGCGGCTCCGGCGGCGGCGCAGCCCCAGCAAATCCCCAAGAATGGCCGGAAATTTTCGGCAAGACGAAATAACGATTGTAGTGATCTTCGACGACGGGGATCGGATCCAAAATGGATCGAGACTGCACTTGCTCATAACGTTTTTTAAACGACCAGAAACCGCTTTGGACGCCGTAAAGACTTTTCGTCACTTTGTAGGAATCGTAGAGAGCCTTGTGATAAAGGGACTGTCTTGCGCCGAATTCAATAAACAGGATCGCAACGATGATCGCCGCAAGCACGGTTGCGATGCGGTAGAATCTATGAGGTCTTTTGCTTGGCATAAGGATTCTCGACAAGTCGTCTCGTTTTCAGGCCACTATTTTTTCTAACCCAGGAACAAAATTTATTCCAGCGCTATAAAGCTTCACCCAAAAATGCAGAGTTGTCCAAGTTTTTCCTGATGCCCAACGTTCCAGAACTCCGGCTCCGTCTGGACCAATGGTGGATATTCCCCTATGGTGACTTCTATGAAGCGTTTGGTAAAATTCTTTCAATGGGTTCTGGGATTTATCTTTTTATCGATTGTCTTGTGCCTCCCTTATCGTATGCGTATCACGGTGTCCAACTTCCTGGGGCGCTTTATGAATTGGCTCTATCACCTATACGTCCGAATGATTCGTTGGTTTTTCAGGCAACTGGAAGAAAAACAATAATGGAACGCAAAACGACGAAGGTAGCCGTCCTGTTTTCCGGCGGAACCGATTCCACCGCGTCGGCGGCGTTGTTGACTGAGTCCTTCGAGGAAATCCACCTTCTCACCTACGATCGGCATGGCTTTTACAACGCCGATAATTCCGTCAACAACGCCAGGCGGCTCGCTGACCGATTCCCGCACGTTCGCTTTATTCACCGGATCTTCGAAACGACGCCGTTGGCAAAGTGGATCGCCAATCACAAACGATGGCGGTATATTCGAAAGTACGGTTTTTTCACATTGCAGAATTGCGGTCATTGTGCTTTAGCCAACCACATCGGCACCCTGGGGTATTGCCTTCGACACGGCATCGACAACTTGGCTGACGGGATTACCTATGACTGGCCTTTTTTCCCGGGACACATGGACAAGGTGATCGCCGAACTCAAAATCTTCCACAGGAAATTCGGAATTACCTATCACACCCCTGTTTTGCATTTCGACGTTGAAGAGCCTCCGCATTATTTTGAGAAAATTTCCCCCGCTTTTCACAAAGTGAGCAAAGACAGTGCAGCCAATACGACCGGAAAACTCCTTTTCAAGCTCGGCCTGTCCGAAACAACGAATTATAAGGGTTCTGAAAAAGACCGGACCGTGCAGGCCCGATGTTATCAATTCGCCGTACCCAATATGTTCATCTACTGGGTGTTTCGCGGGGTCGAACGCTGGGATGATTACGAGAAAATCGTTCACGCTTATTTCAGCGAACTCCTCGATGACTCTAAAATACTGATCGAAGAATATATGAATGGGGAAACGGAACCGAGCTTGTTTTCCTACCTCGATGCTGACTGTGACGATGAAAGCTTCGTGACGCCCGCAAGCGAAGATGGGCATTAGTGTATTGATTTCATCCGGTCCGGGTCGTATGATTGACGTGAGGCTGATCGGGGGGAAAAACCATGAATGAACACGACAACAAGACGAATGGTCGCCAGAAGAAATCCGCGAGACCGGTCATAAAAAATCGCCGGGATTTTTTCTTATACGCTTACTTGCGCATCAAGCAAACACGAAAGTGGTGGCTTCTTCCGGTGCTGGTCCTGCTCATGACTATCGGCATCTTTCTGAATATGTTCACCGGTTACAACGTTCTTCCGGCGATATACAGCCTTATTCCCTAAACAGGCCGAGGCTCTTGTCTAATGAGTTGAAACGGTACGCACCCTGAAAAAAGGATAAAGTGAACGCGAACCGTCCGGGCATTTTATCTGGACGAGTTTGCTGGCGTGGAGTCCATGTCCGCGCACGTTTTTTCATAGTCCGTTTCCAACTCGATTCCCAGAAGAAGGACCAGACGATTGACGAATGAGAAATAGGCCACCGTCAGAGCGGCATCAAGAATGCCTCGATCATCAAAACCACACCTTTTAAGCTCCTCAATATCCGACGGCGATGCATCGGAAGGCCTTAGAGCCGCATCCGAAGCCCAGCGCAGCATCATCAATTCCCCTGCCGGCAACTCTTGCGGCACTGCGCCGTCATGAAGCTTTTCAATGATCGCGGCATCGTCGCCGAGTTTTTGAAGCGCTTCACTGTGATGCGCCGCGCAATAGCGACAATTGTTGGCGGCTGAAACCACAACCCCAATTCGCTCCCGCATGATCCTACTCAGTGATGAAGGAGCGAAAACAATGGCCTTATAGATTTCCAGATGCGCACGTAGGGCACGCGGGTTGAACGATTGCGCCTGGTGGATTTGGGCAATGCCGCCGCGGGCCGAGGCAATGAGATCGTATAGTCTTGCCAGTTCGTTTTCCGCTTTTTCCGGCGTGATTGTTTTAATCCAAGTCATCACGTACTCCCATTATCGATCCCTTTGAAACGAATTTGTATGTTTTCTATCCGGCCAGAACCTTAGCAGATGAGTCGACGTCCGAATCTCTGGTAAATAAATAGGCTCCGTCTTCCGCGATCCAGTCGTCAATAGGCTTTGTAAAAGGCTTTTTCAAGAGCTTGATCAAGCGATTGTCTCCAGGCTCCATATGCGCCGAAACACCAATCATGATTTTAGACTGCGGCACATTTAACTTCAGCGTGCCGTGCATCGCCAGCGGCTTCACAACAAGCGAGCCTGCAATAAAGGCGTAGGCCGTAATCGTCATGTTGATAAGAAATCGATGTCTTTGTGGACGAACGCGCTTCCTCAACGGGAAGACCGCTTCGCAAATCAGCATCAGGCAGAAAAAGACTACCGGTGTCATCGTCAAACCGTCAATCATTTTCGCCCGGACAAAAATTCGATGATGGTCGATTTCTCCCCATCGGTCAGGAAATTCGGATCGCCGGAATAGCCCGCCATTTCGTCGACTGTCGCGGTCCACTCCTCAACCGTCTTGGCGACGCCGAAGACCTGTTCAAGGTTGTGGCATGAGGAACACTTTCTGCCAACCAGAGTTTTCCCAATCTCAGCATCGACCTTCAAGGCTTCGGAGTCGGTCCGCACACCCTGCTGCTTTTCCAGATAGTAGATGATTTGTTTGACATCGAAGTCGCTGATATTGGGTGCGTCGATCAGGGCCATGCGATTGACATTCGCAGTCCACCCCTCGCGACTTTTGAACTGCCGAAATACCTTTTCGAGCGTGTGGCATTTTCCGCATTTGCTGAAAAGTATTTCGCGTCCGATGCTCTCGTCCAGCATATCCTGGTCATGGTCTGAGAGAATCGTATAACGGAGGTCAGAGCTATTGAGGAAGTAATATCCAGCCGTGAGACCCGAAAGCACGAAAGCAAAAAGGAATATCGACACTCCGAAGCCTAAAAGCTCGGAACTCAGGCGCCTGTGCCTTCGTACAATGAGGAGTTTGATCGCGAGCAAGGGAACGATGGCGATGGCCAGCGCCATGTGGAGCACCGCCCGCGCCGAAAACTCTTCCTGAAAAGCCGCGGTCTTTTTGACCATCAGAAAGAGCATGAAAATGAAAATGACGACAAAAAGGTATCCGAAGACTCTATGCATCCAGACGAGACGCTTGTTGATTGCGCGATCCTTCGGATTCCCTTTGAGTTCGAGCATCAGAAAGATTGCCGCCGCGCCAACGAGCAGAAAGGCCAGAGCCAGGATCGAGTTGAGCGATGGATTCATGGGAAAACCTGATTCTCTCTATTGGCGTTTTTCATCCCAAGGAATGATGGCGAAAGCGTGCCGTCCCCTGTCGAGACGGCACACCCTTATCATTTAGCGCATTTCCGTGCCGGCCAAATAATCCTTGGCCGAGGCTGCCGCGTGGCATTTTATGCACATGGCCATCTTGCCGGACATCGG
>CAZQAE010000038.1:0-37188 GCA_964591275.1 uncultured bacterium
TGACATTTCCATCCGCCTGGGCACGGGGGGCGGTGCGTTCGGCGAAAAGACCGATATGACCATGGGAGATATACCTGCTTCGGTTGCGGCTGCGGACTTTGACGGCGACGGCACGCTGGACCTGGTCACGGCGAATATTGGTAGCGGTGACATTTCCATCCGCCTCATGGGCCAAATCCCCGGCACATGGCATCAGGAACTCACCGACTCCTTTTCCGATGATCCGGATCAGCCATGGCTGCCGAAGTACGTGGATAGCGGATTTACGGAGCTCGACATTCACCAGGCGGCGCAGACAATATCAAAAGTAGGCGTATGCGTACTGCTGGAATGGACCACGCAGCCTGTCGGAAGCGTCGATCTCGGTCTGACGGCGCCGGACGGGCAAATGGTGGGCCTGGGAAGTCACAGTGCGTTCACGCCCTGGCCGGATGCGGTGACTCCGACCTCGTGGCGGCTCAATAAAACTTTCCGCGAGTATGATTTCAATGGAGAGACTGGTATCGCCGGCTTGGTCGATCTGCATGGCCTGCAGCCCACGGATTACTGGACTTTAAGCATCGACAACCAGACCGGCGTCAGCGCCGAGGTGAAGAACTTCACTGTTCTTACGGATGGGCATTTTTGATGAGCAGTTATTGTAGGAGCGGTTTTCCCTGCCCTGCCTTGCTTATTGCTCATTGCTCATTGCTCGCTGTCGTCTATTGACCTTGCCTCGCGTTTAGTTTTGAATCGGGCAAAGGTTTTTTACACACCAAGGAGCCACTCATGGC
This sequence comes from uncultured bacterium, assembly GCA_964591275.1. GTDB lineage: Bacteria > Lernaellota > Lernaellaia > JACKCT01 > JACKCT01. Next base: position 774 of record CAZQAE010000038.1, read on the forward strand.
GCATATGACAGTCCCGGAAGCCGAAGCTATTCTCGAAAAGGAATTTAAGGTCCTCAACCACGGATTCGTCCGCCTTGTGGATTACCTGGGAAGCGATGCGCGCATCGTCGAGGCGGCTCGCGTGTCCTATGGTCCCGGAACGAAAACGGCGCGCGAGGACAAGGGACTCATCGACTACCTCATACGCCACCGGCATACCTCCCCCCTGGAACAGGTCGTTTTCACATTCCACGTCAAGATGCCGATCTTCGTGGCCCGGCAATGGGTGAGGCACCGCACTGCCCGAATGAATGAGATATCCGGACGCTACAGCATCATGCGAGATGAGTTTTACGTGCCGGATCCCCAGCACGTGCACTACCAAAGTGAGTCGAATCGGCAGGGCCGCGACGAGAATAAAGCGGTGCCGCCCGAAGACATCGAAAAATTCATCGCCAAATTTGAGCAGATCAACCGGGAAGCATACGGGCATTATAAAGGCATGCTTGATGACGGAATTTCCCGAGAACTGGCCCGCATCGCCCTGCCCCTCTCACTTTATACCGAGTTCTACTGGCAAATGGATCTGCATAACCTTATGCACTTTCTGAACCTTCGCCTCGAAGCCCATGCCCAGCTCGAAATCCGCCTCTACTCGCAGGTGATCGCCAAGATGGTCAAAGCCGTCACGCCCTACGCCTGGGAAGCCTTTGAAAAACGGGTATTGAGCAGCCGGAGCTTCTCTCCCGAGGAAATTGAAGCGATGCGCGACCTCGCCGAAGGCCGCGAACCAGGGGCTGATAAACGCACCATGAGAACTTTGCGTGAAAAATTAGGAATTAAGGCCCAAGACCCTAAAAAATAAGCGATTTCCTGTTTTTTTTTCGCAGGATTTTTGACTTTTTCCACTGCCCGGATTTTTCGCCCTTTACTGGCAAAACGCTCATTGGAATCAAATGAAACACGATTTGTCCAGTTATGGGAATTGCAATCGTTTTATTGTAATTATACAATAAATTCTATTATTGAAATAGTTGAATAAAAAAACTGCATTTCAAGGCAATTTTTTGCAATTTTTCCTCTTGCTATTTTCCAGCGAACCTACTATATCTGGTAGTCCAATTTCTGAACCACACAACAAAAGCGATTTATTCGCGATTTCACGAGTTTGGAATGGGATACTTGAGAAATTGATTTCACTTTCTCTTCAGACACCCCGGGAGGATCGATAGTGAAGATAATAAGGCGCTTCACAAAAAAGGGAGATGGCTCCTACGCATCTTTTCATTTCGTCAACAGATCCAGCGAGGTTCGCAACCAGGACGGCAGCATCATTCACAAAAGTGACGGTGTCTTTGTTCCGGAAACCTGGTCACAGCTCGCCACGGACATTCTGACGCAGAAATACTTCCGGCGAACCGGCGTGCCCATGCTCGATGAGGAAGGCCATTCGGTCCTCGACGGCGAAGGCGAACCCATTAAAGGCGCTGAAAACGACGCGAGGCAGATTTTCGACCGCTTGGCGGACACCTGGGCCGATTGGGGGAAAAAGAACAGCTACTTTGAAAGCGCGGCGGACGCCCGGGCTTTCAGGGATGAGATCGCCTACATGCTGGCCGAGCAAATCGCCGCACCCAACTCGCCGCAGTGGTTCAACACCGGCCTGTACCATGCCTATGGCATCACCGGCAGCGCGCAGGGACATTTTTATTTCGATCCCAAAACCGAAACGGTGAAATTGTCGAAAAACGCCTACGAAAGGCCGCAGCCCCACGCCTGTTTCATCCAGTCGATAAAAGACGATCTGGTTAATGAAGGCGGCATCATGGACCTGTGGATCCGCGAAGCCCGCCTGTTCAAATATGGTTCCGGCACCGGCTCCAACTTCTCTTACATCAGGGGCGAAGGCGAATCCCTGTCCGGCGGCGGCAGAAGCTCCGGTCTTATGTCCTTTCTCAAAATCGGCGACCGCGCCGCCGGCGCCATCAAATCCGGCGGCACCACGCGCCGCGCCGCCAAGATGATCAGTCTTGATATCGATCATCCCGACATTGAAGAATTCATCGACTGGAAGGTGCACGAGGAGGAAAAGGTCGCCGCCCTCGTCGCCGGATCAAAAATGATGAAGCTCAAATTCCACGATCTCCTTTCCGCTTGCCAGGCGGAAAGCGAGGGCGGGGAACCGAACTTCGACCTTGACACAAATCAGAAACTGCGTCTGGCCATCGAAAAAGCCCGCGCCGCCATGATTCCCGAAACCTACATCCAACGGATTCTGGGCTTCGCCAAGCAGGGCATCCTGTCTTTGGACCTGAGCGAATACGATGTGGATTGGGAAAGCGAGGCCTATCAGACGGTTTCGGGGCAGAACGTCAACAACAGCATTCGCGTGACCAACGATTTCTTCAAATCCTTGGAAAAAGACGAAACCTGGAAACTGACTTTTCGCACGGACGGCCAAACGGCCAAAGAAATTCCGACGAAAGATTTGTGGATGAAACTCGGCAAGGCGGCATGGGCCTGCGCCGATCCCGGCGTGCAATACGACACTACCATCAATGAATGGCATACTTGCCCCGCCGGGGGGAAAATCCGAGCCTCCAATCCCTGCTCGGAATATATGTTCCTTGATGACACGGCCTGCAACCTGGCTTCGATCAATCTATTGAAGTTCCTGGGCGATGACGGCGTTTTCGACATTGAGGGCTTTCGACACGCCTGCCACTTGTGGACCATCGTGCTGGAAATCAGCGTGCTCATGGCCTCCTTCCCCAGCGAATCCATAGCCTTGAAGAGCTACCAATACCGCACTCTCGGCTTGGGGTTCGCCAATCTCGGCACCCTTCTGATGTACATGGGCATGCCCTACGATTCGGACGAAGGCCGGGCCGTCGCCGGGTCAATCTCGGCCATCATGAGCGCAGAAGCCTACGCGACCAGCGCGGAAATGGCGTCGGAGTTGGGCGTTTTTTCAAAGTATGAAGAAAACCGCGAATCCATGCTGCGCGTTATACGAAACCACAGACGCGCGGCCAATATCACCAATCCCAGCGAGTACGAGGGATTGTCCATCACGCCGATGTCCATCAATCCCGTTTATTGTCCAACATATTTGCTGGAAGCCGCGCGCGCCGGTTGGGACAGGGCTCTTGAACTTGGCGAAAAGCACGGCTATCGCAACGCGCAGATCAGCGTCGTCGCTCCGACCGGCACTATCGGCTTGGTTATGGGCTGCGACACCACCGGCATTGAGCCGGATTACGCCCTGGTGAAGTTCAAGAAGCTCGCCGGCGGAGGATCCGTAAAAATCATCAACGGCGGCATTACGAACGTCCTGAAAAAACTTCAATACAGCGACAAAGAAGTTGAAGCAATCGTCAGCTACGCCATCGGTCACCAGACCCTCGCCGGCGCTCCGCATATCAACAATACATCTCTAAAGGAAAAGGGGTTCACGCCGGATATCCTCAGAAAAATCGAAAACTCCCTGCTGAGCGCCTTCCGTTTGGAAAATGCTTTCAGTCCGTACGTTGTCGGCAAGAAATTCCTCACCGAAAAACTGGATGTCCGGGAAGAGGATCTGTCCAATCCGAATTTCAACATGCTATTCCACCTGGGATTCACGGAAGATCAGATTTCGGCCGCGGAGAATTATATCTGCGGGACGATGTCCCTTGAGGGCGCGCCTTATCTCAAAGAGGAGCATCTGCCCGTCTTCGATTGCGCCAGCAAATGCGGCATGAGGGGAACGCGCTACATCGCCGTTGACGGGCATTTGAAAATGATGGCTGCGGTGCAACCCTTCATTTCCGGCGCCATCAGCAAGACGGTGAACATGCCCATGGAGTCGTCGGTGCAGGATGTTCTGGACGTTTATATGGACGGCTGGAAGTACATGCTCAAAGGCATCGCCATTTACCGCGATTGCAGCAAGCTCAGCCAGCCTCTCGCCAACGTCGCCCTCGCTCATCCTCTCGAAGCCGAGATAAGCGAGGAAAGACGGCAAACCATTGTCAAAGAACGGGTATTGGTTCGCTACCTCAATCAGCGTCGGCGCCTACCCGAACGCAGAAGCGGCTACACACAAAAAGCCACCGTGGGCGGCCATAAGCTCTATCTTCGCACCGGTGAATACGAAGACAACACACTCGGCGAAATTTTTCTGGATATGCACAAAGAGGGTGCGGCCTTTCGCAGCCTGATGAATTGTTTCGCCATCGCCGTCAGCCTCGGGTTGCAGCACGGCGTACCCCTGGAGGAGTTCGTGGACGCCTTCACCTTCACGGGATTCGAGCCAAGCGGCGTCGTGCAGGGACACGACCGGATCAAGATGGCCCGTTCGATCATCGACTATATCTTCAGAGACCTGGCCATCACATATTTGAAACGAGACGACCTGGGTCACGTGCAGATGCCGAAACCCTCCCTGGATGATCCGAAAAACGAACCTCCCAAGGATGGATGGGCCGAAATCGGCAAGAACGATGTGGAAGAAGATGTCTTTTACCAGGTCTTTCCCGAAGCCAGCGACATAACGCCGAAACAAACGGACAAGGCCCAAAAGCCCAACGCGCCGGATCGCAGAGTTGGTCGAAATGCCAAACCGAAAAACGGCGACGGTAGCGCAAAGAAGGCCAGGAAAAAAGAAGCCCCGGCCTCGCCGCCGCCGACGATAAGGGCATCGGCTTCGGCCTCCGCCGCCCCTTCCGACCATGTCCTGCACGAACATGAAATCAAGGATCCGGGTCGTATATCAAAGGCTTTGGGATATACCGGCAATATGTGCCCGAGCTGCAACCAGTTTACCATGGTTCGAAACGGAACGTGCGAGCGTTGCACCAGTTGCGGCGAAAGCAGCGGCGGCTGCTCTTAGGACGCTAGTGAATTTTTTCAAGGCAGTCACGGGCGACCCTTAGCGGTCGCCCTTTTTTCATATTCAGCAGGAGGATCCAATGCCCCGTTCGAGCTGGCACGAATACTTCATGAACATCGCCGAAGAGGTTTCCACGCGCGCCACCTGTGATCGCCTGAGGGTCGGCGCCGTCATCGTCAAGGACAACCGAATCCTGACTACGGGGTACAACGGTTCCTTGCCCGGGACGCGGCATTGCGACGACGTGGGGCACCTGCTAAAAGACGGGCACTGCGTGAGAACAATTCACGCGGAGGCCAACGCGGTTATCCAGGCCGCCCGGTTCGGCATCCGGCTCGAAGGCGCCGTGTGCTATTGTACTTTCAAACCATGCATCGGTTGCCTGAAAACTCTGCTGGGCGCCGGCGTCAAGAGGATTATTTTTCGTGAGATATATGGCAACGAAAAATCTTATTTCGGCGAGGACGATTTATTGATGGGCATTGACCCCTACCCGCTTATCTCCCTGGCCGACGCCATCAAGGAAAACTTATGAATAAAAAATCAAAGAAGGCGCGCGCCATTTTCGCGAAAGAGGTTTTGTTCGTGAAAAGGAATTGTTTGAAAAGCTATCCAATGGCCAGAATCCCCGCATCATGTTCATCACCTGTTCCGACTCGCGCATCAATCCCTATCTCATAACCAATTCGAAGCCGGGCGATCTTTTCGTTGTGCGAAACGCCGGAAACATCATTCCTCCCTACGGCGACGCATGCACTTCCGAGGGCGCGGCGGTGGAGTTGGCGGTCGTTGAATTGCAGGTCGAACACATTATGGTCTGCGGACACTCGGACTGCGGCGCCATGACCGTTCTTTTCGACGACGAAGCCCGGATGAAAATGCCGCTTGTCAACAAATGGCTTGAACGCGCAAATGATATCCGGCAGCACATTGATGAAAAATATCCCGATCTTAGTCCCGCTGAAAGGATCACGGTCGCGGCGAAGGAAAACGCTCTGGCGCAATTGGAAAACCTCAAAACATACCCATGCGTCGCCGCCGCGCTGGCCGCCGGGAAAGTCGTGCTCACCGCTTGTTATTATAATATCCCCACCGGCGAGATTTTCGCCTATGCTCCTGAAACAAAATGCTTCGAGCTACTCAACTGATCCGATCGATGCTTCGTTATGAGCTTCGCCGGAAGGCGACGGAATCAGACTCGACTTTTCTATTAAGCCTCGCCTAAAGCAGTAAAATGTAGCTCAGCGCAACGCCTGCGCTGTCCATCAGTCACGATCCGCTCGGCGTCCCATCGGGACGCTTGAAGATGTCCCGCCTCTTCATGAATCGATGAAATTCAATCGTCACTATGGAACGAAATTATTCTTGCTCGCCACATTCCCGCCGTTGAAACGGCGGGCTAAAATCTACACATCCCTAACGAGATGCAAATGAAAGCAACAGAAAATCAACCTAGCCCTCGCAGCCCATCACGCACTCGACAAAGCCGTCGCAATCCTCTTCGTTCTCGTAACAGAAGGTATAGCAGTTGCGCATATTGAGGGTGATTCTCGGATCGCATGCGCTACGGTAGTATGCCTGATAATCAACGCAGTCTTCGTTCGGCATGCCGTAGTAAGCGTTCATGCATCCCGTGGCGTCGTCGTCAGCGCAGTTGAACAGGCACTGCTCTGCCTCGTAGCAGAGCCACACGTCGTCTTCGAGCAGCGCCACGCATGCGAGATAGCATTCGGGGTCGGTGATGTTGTCTTCGGTGCAACCGTAATATTCGAAAGTGCTATATTCCACGCATTGATTCGCCAATGAATCGTCGTAAGCTTCCTGGCAATCAGAATCGTCGTCATCGACATCGTCATCGACGTCGTCATCGACATCGTCATCGACGTCGTCATCGACGTCGTCATCGGCGTCATCGTTCACATTGTCATCGACATCGTCGTTATCATCATCATCGTCGCCGCAGGCGAAAAATGAGAGGCCAAGGGCGCAGATAACCATTGGAATGAACAAAACGATTAAGCGTGTCATTATAAAATTCTCCTTATTTTGAGCAGTCACGTTTTTCCTTCGGCTAAAGACGGCATTTCCATTTTGATCCATGACCGAGCTGTTTAACCATGACCCATTTCTTCGGTCAGTCCAAGTGATTTTAATATATTGCTTTAGCACTGTCATCTGTTAATATCGCGATCAAAGGCAGCCATGGAATTGCCGGGGAGGTTTGTCATGCAGGAGTTTGAAGCCACCACTCCTATGGATCATGTGGCGGTCGTTATTGTGGATATCCAGGAAAAGCTCTTTGAGCATATTTTCAATAAAGAGGAAATCCTGACCAACGTCTCCAAGGTCATTTCCTTTTGCAAGCGCTTGGGCGTGCCGCTTTTCGTCACCGAACAATATCCCCAGGGTTTGGGAGAAACGCTGCCCGCGCTGCGGGAACTGCTCGCCAGCGATTATCGGCCGATCCCAAAAACGGTGTTCTCATGTTACGGAGCGCCGGATTTTGTCCACGCCCTGGATGAATCCGAAGTCGAAACCGTCGTGCTGGTCGGAATCGAAACGCATATATGCGTGATGCAGACGGCGCTTTCGGGCCTGGCCTACGGAGCACACGACATGATTGTCCTGGCGGATTGCGTCGGCAGTCGAGTCGATCTCAACCACGGATTGGGACTCGACCGCATGCGCGACGAAGGCGTGATAATTTCCAGCATGGAAATGTTTTTTTACGAGCTTCTCGGCGAAGCGAAAACGGCGGAACACAAGCTCGTTTTCGATCTGCTCAAATAAAGAGAATCCTGACGCATCCCCCCCTTTTTTAAAACGTTTCCCTTTTCTACGGCGCCGGGCGCCGCCGATGAAAGCAAAATAACCTCGACTATTTCCGTGAAATGAAGTAGATAGGTTTCGCGTGAGCCGAAAGTTGATACCTAAAGGTGATCGTTGGCGACTCGCAACGCGGCATACTCAAAGGGAGCTTGTGCGTTTTTATTCAATGTTGATGAGGCATTGGCCGAATCACATTTTCCATTAAGGTAACAGGTTACTATGGCGAAAGAAGAAGCGATTGAAGTTCAGGCGAAAGTTACAGAGTCTTTACCGAACACCATGTTCAGAGTCGAGCTGGAAAACGGCCACAACGCCCTGGTCCATCTCACGGGCAAGATGCGGAAATTCCGCATTAAAATCGTTCCCGGCGATGAAGTGACGGTCGAGTTGTCGCCTTACGATCTGACACGCGGTCGAATCACCTTTCGAAAGCGTTGATCGGGCGGAAGGCAGCGCTTCGCTGCTTAAGCGCCTACGTCGTCCTGAAGTTTCGCCCTGACCGGCGGCGCTATTAATAGAAAAACTACATTTTTGTTCCTTCCAGGAAAACTCGCTTTTGATTGTGGGAAATTGAAAAATATTCTATTAAATAGGTGGGCGCAATATTACGCTATCACAACTCGGATAAGGCACTATGAATAAATCCCAGAGAAAAAGGGCTCTGGCCATTGCACGCAGGCTTCTTCCGCCCGAAGACTACGAGCGTTTTCTCGGCATCAATATCAACGACACAGGGTTCGGGTTCGACCAATTCGGGCTAGAAAAAGAAACGACGATCCTGGCCATGTGCGTTGTGCAGTATATCTACAAACACTATTTTCGGGTCCTTAGCGACGGGATAGAAAACGTGCCGCTCAAGGGCAAAGCGATCATTGCCGCCAATCATTCCGGGGTTCTGCCCATCGACGCCGCCATGGTCGCTTCGGACCTGATTTTTAAAATGGACCAACCGCGAATACTGCGCTCCATGGTGGATAACTTCATGGGCTTTTTGCCCTTCGTGAACACCTTTTTCTGTCGATTGGGTCAGGTCGTCGGCGCGAGGCGCAATTTTCGCGACCTGCTTCAAAGCGACGAGATCGTGGCCGTCTTTCCCGAAGGAGCCAAGGCGCTCGGAAAACGCTTCACGCAGCGCTATCAACTCTATCGATTCAACGTAGGCTTCATCGAACTGTCTCTCACGCATAAAGCGCCGATAATTCCTACGGCTGTTATTGGAGCCGAAGAGCAGGCGCCCCTGCTTTTGAACATCAAACCCCTGGCACGCGCGCTGGGTTTTCCCTATTTCCCGATCACCGCAACCTTCCCCTGGCTGGGGCCTATCGGCATTGTCCCGCTCCCCACGCAGTATCACATCCACTACGGCAAGCCGATTCGCTTTTTCGACGAGTATCCTCCCGAAACCGTCAAGGACCCGGAAAAAGTCAGGATGCTCGCCGACCAGGCCCAGATTATCGTACAAGACATGATAAACAATGGTTTGGACGCACGAGAAAGCGTCTTCGGCTTCCAGGAAAGTTAGTCCATGGCAAGGCGACCAGAAAAACTCAACGTACTGATTACCGGGGCAAGCACGTCCATCGGCAGGCACTTGGTTCTACACTTGGCGGGCGACAAAAAGATCGGCTCCATTCTGGCCGTGGCGCGCCATGAGAAACCATATTTCTTCAACGACTTGCCGCCGGACAGCTTTACTTACAAGACCTGCGATATTCTCAAACATCGTGAGCTCAACGACCTCCTTTACTCCCGAGCTTTCAAAAACGCCAAAATCAACACCGTGGTGCACCTGGCTTTTCATTCCGGCGTGACGCGCGGACAAAAGGTTCATCAGCTCAACGTCAAAGGCACGAAAACACTGCTGGAAAAGTGCATCGAAAACGGCAACATCAAAAAGTTCATTTTCAAGAGTTCGGATGTTGTCTACAAACTGGCGCCCGACAATCCGGTATTTCTCGATGAGAATGCCGACCTCAACTTCGATCCGGACGCCGACCAATGGATCAAGGATCGCGTTGACGCAGACATGATCTGCCGCAGTTTAATGGACAATAAAAAGATGAACATCGTCATTCTGCGCATGAGCAACATCATCGGTCGCAACATCGCCGGCCAGCTCAACGCCTACTTTGACTCGAAACCGATCTTCAAGACCATGGGATTCAATCCCCTGATTAATCTCCTGCATATGAAAGATGTGATCCAATCCATACGGCTGGCCATTCTCGGTCGAACCTGCCGTGGCATATACAACATCGGCGGCGTGGACACCGCGCCGATAACGACCATCGCAGACCTGGCAGGCTCCAGAGTCATGAGCATTCCCGAGCCGATGCTGCCCGTCGTCAACTGGTTCCAGCGAAAAATGCAACTGACAAAATACTACTACTCCGTGGACAAGGATCGGCAAAAATACACCTGCCTGCTGGACATAGCCAAAGCCAAAAAGAACCTTGGTTACCAACCGGAAGGCCGCGTCGAATTTTAAGACATTGGCCAGGGGTTCATCGTCAGCGATCAGTGCGGGAGCGGCTTTTGGACGCGATTCCCCGTCTGCGGCGAGCGCAAATCGGAATTTTGGGACATCCAATCCGCGCAATCATTCGCTCACGAAAGGCGATTCGGTAAAACCAATAAATTTTTGACTCTCGACAAATCGCCCTAATGGGCGTCCCTAATTTCCCAAGACTGCAAGACCATTCATTCTTGCCGCGATCCGCACGCAAAGCCATTGGCGCGCCGAATCTCCTGGCCGACTCAACCTTCATCCTTCAAAGGCGGTCCTACATCATTCCAACATCAGGATATTGAGGAAGCGCACGGCGCAAGGCGTTGAGATATACAGGCGTTTTGAAGCGAAGCAATAAGCCATGTCGTGAATGGGTTTGCCGATTTTATATGGACCATATATGACTTCGCTTTCAAGGTCCCATACCGCCACGGTTCCTTTGGTTTGCGCTGCCGCGAAAATATAGCGACCCTTTGCGTCCGTCTTCAACATATCCACGCCACGCATAGTGACTCGGAATCGTTTCCTCGTTTTGCTTTCGGCGTCCCACGCCTCGATGCGCCCGGACAGCGGCCTGCCAATATACAAAGTTTGGCCACCAGGAGAGGCCACGATTCCCGCCGACGAAAAACCCGTCGCAATGTGGTCAAGCAGGAAATTTGTATCCAGGTCGACAATCTGCACACCCGATCTGAAAAGATCCGTTATGTAAGCCCGTTCCATATGCTGGCTGATCGCCATACCCGAAGGCAGGGTGGCGACATCCTCGATACTCCAAGCGTCGTTTCGAGATGAGAGATCGGCATAAATAATGTTTCTATTTCCCCGGCATAACACCAGCGTGTTGTCGCGCGTCCGGTCGTGGCCAATGGCGATGGGAGTATCACAATGAACCGAATCGGTCGAAATCTTTCGCAAAAACTCCATTGGACGCGTGCTGTAATACGCAAGCTCCCGGCGCCCGGCCAATAGAGCGACGATCCAGCCGCTTTTCGAGTCCAGGTCCATCACAAAAGCCGAGTCCCGGCGTTCCAGCGTCAACGCCTCAGGCGCCTCGGAGTTGATGATTTTGCTGATCACTTTGTCTCGCGGTGAGCTCAAAAATACCGATTGACCATCCACGTCGCAGGCCAGTGCAAAAGGCTCTTGACTATCCCACAAGGTACCGCCCATTTCGAGAACATCATCTGTTAGCTTTTTGCAATCGCCTTCCCAATTAAAAGACATCCGCCAAAGCGCCGTTCCGGAAGGCAATGCAACGATAAAAACAATGCAGGCAACAGCTGCGCCGACGCCGTTTCGGGAGACCCCCAGCATGGCAATAAAAACAACCAAGACCAAAAGCGCGATGAGAAGATTCCAAAATCCGGCCCAGAAAATCCCAAAAAATGCGTAAAAAAATAATTTGAAGGCCAGCATGAGCGCCGGATATCCGAAGGAGGCGAAGCGATGGCCGGTTTTCAATTCGATGAAGGCACCGATGCAAAAGGCCAAAAGACAAAGGAGAATGAAAATGCCGCCGATGGGGATGTTGCCAAAATAAATAAGCGCAGAAAACCAGACGCAGGCGGCGGCGAAGAAAATTTCCAGCGGCCCGGCGCGACTACCGCGATGCGGCGGCTTTTTTAGGGCCGATCCGCCTCTCAAATATGCGGGTAATGCGTCTTGCGTCATAATCCACTAGCCGGTCATCAGGAATGGCCCTAATTAGTTCTAGATATATTTACTCCACATTTAGCGGCGTGTCGATTTATGATTTTCAATTGTGCTGACATATACAAAATCTGCCTTGCTCACTGACCCCGCGGGGTTTAAGATTGTTTGTCGCAATGGCCTTAAGGATTCAAACGATGTCGATAACAAGCGCGCCGCATCAATACATCGACCGTCGAAGCGGCGCTGTCGTCAGCGAGCCGGTGGCCGGAGACTGCTTTATCCGCTGGCTCTATGAGGATATCGGCCGACGCAAGCCGGGATGGCTTTTCGCGCTGACCGGGCAATTTATGACGAAGCTTCTGGCCTGGTTTGTCTTCAGCGCGCCTTTCATCAAAAGCAACGTTAATGGTTTTGCGAAAGCCAACGGGATTGCGCTTGATGATGTGCTCGGCGATCCGGCGCAGTTCAAAACCCGTACGCAGCTGTTTTTGCGCAAGTTAGATTACGAAAAACATCGGCCCATGCCGGCGAACGAAGGCGTCGCGACATCGGTGGGCGACGCTAAGCTCATCGCTTTTGACCTGCGCGAGCCCAACACGCTTTTTATCAAAAACCGCTTTTTTGATCTGCCGGAATTTCTGGGGAATAACAACAAATGGGTGAAGAAACTCGAGGGCGGAACCTGCCTGGTTTTCCGTCTGGCGCCGCCGGACTATCATTGGTTTCACACGCCGGTCGCGGGCATCATTGAGGATCAATATTTAATCGACGGGCATTACTACAGCGTGAATCCACGGTCAATCCGCGCGGTGAGCGCAGTGCTGTCGAAAAATGCGCGGCAGGTTGTCATTATCGATTCGGACGTTGATGGCGGCTCGGGGCTTGGAAGCGTTGCGGTGATTTCCGTCGCAGCGCAGGTCATCGGAGGCATCGCCTTGTCCTATTGCGAGCATCTCTACGACGATCCGGTCGCGCCAAAGCCGGGCATGTTTGTTAAGCGCGGACTTCCGCTGGGCTATTTCGCCCCCGGTTCTTCCACCGTCGTGGTCCTTTTTGAAAAAGGCCGCGCCGAAGTCTCCCCCGACATTGTCGAACTCAACCGACGTGAAAACCTCAGCACGCTCTACACCGCGAATATCTTCGGCAGGACTGTCGCCGAAGTCGGCGTGCGTGCAAGGCAGGAAGTCACCAAAGCGCAGGCCAAAACGACTTAATTTTTACACTTTAGATTCTTTACTGATTCCAGGGAAAGAGCACGCTTTCAGGTACGATGACGCCTTCATCCTCCGATGCCAGGTGATCGGGTCCCAGACGGAAAATTTTCAATGTCATTTCCGAGGGCTTAAAGAGAATCGTGTGCACCGTCAGCTCAGGATCAATGAATTCCACTTTTTTGATGGTCTCATGCAGATCATCGAGCGTGATCGGCGATCTTTGCTCATTCATGATGTTCTCAACGGATTCAAGCATCGAGTCGTAGCGCCAGCACTCGGAGGGGTCGCCATAGCGCTTCCGGTGGTTGTTGGTCACAAAAAAGACTTCCTGAAGATCCGTTCCACTCGCCGCAGCGTCCAGGTCCGTTCGCAACGTGGCAAAGCCGTCAGGATGCGTTTCGTTGTCATCAACTTCAAAACAGGCAGCCGCCCGATCACCCGCGACAGCGGCGCGCACGAAATGGAAGTTGTTGCCGGTATCGACGTCCGCAGCCTCAATGACGGCCTCAAAGGCGGCGAAGTCGTCCGGGGCACCCTGCGCTGCCAATAAGGCCCGGCGCGCCATCATCACTCTGGGCTCTACCGCAATCGCGATTTCGCTGTGCCAGCGAGCGGTGTCGTGAATAAACGCGGCGTCGCCGTCGCCGTTCATGCATGACAGGCAGCCGATAAAGCCCGGGAAAGTCACGGAAATAAAATTCCAACTTTCATCTGCCGGCGTTTCGCTGATCACAACCGTTGCCTGCCCCAGCAGATTGTCGGGTCCGGGACCCCAGTCCAGATTGCGCGCGATGATCGTCTCGCCGTCTTCGGTCATGTCGCCCCAGGCGGACACGGAAGAACAGGCGATCTGTGCAAAATCGGCCAGCGCGTTGGCGATGCATATGTCGTTTTTGTTGAACTCCAAAACCGTTCCGTCCGAAAGCATGATTTCGGTTTGCCAATGATCCCGAATGCCCTCGGCGATTCCTTCCATCTGTCGCAGTTCTTCATCGGTATATTTGAGCACGCCGCAAGCCAGGTTCCTGAGCCCCTCGAAAATGTTGCAGTATTCCGGCGAAAGTCCGAGGGCGTATTTGAGAATGTACTCCTCGTAAAGAAAAACGATATCACCGCCTATTGCCTCGCCCAGGCCGTAACCTCGCGCATAGGCATCGCCCTTGAGCCGAAGGACAGGCAGATCGCCGACATACGTGAGCGCGTCGAAGGCGTCATCGTCTGCGTCGTCATCTGCGTCGTCATCGTCTGTATCATCGTCGGCGTCATCGTCTGTATCATCGTCGGCGTCATCGTCGGCGTCATCGTCAGTATCATCGTCTGCGTCGGCATCGTCATCGACCGGCGCGCCGGATTCATCATCGGAATCGTCATCGTCGCCGCCACAGGAAATCAGCGCGGCACAGACAAGAAAAATAAGCAGCATAATAATCGACATGGATCTCATCGCGTACATTGCCGTTCTCCTTGAACTAATTTTATAGCAGTTTTCCCTGAATTATTTTTAACCAATAACAATCAGGTCTTTCATCAAATCTTCGCCTTCGATGACGCGACCGTGCCCGGGAAGCAGACGGCGAACTTTCAGTTTTTTCAAACGCTCGACGCTTTCGGCCATCAAGTCGTCGTCCCAGACGAAAATGTTGACTATGGGTCCCTTGAAGCCGCCCAATATCGTGTCGCCGGAGATCAATGAACCGCTTTTTTCGTGCCACAGGCAAATCGAATCCGGCGTGTGGCCAGGCGTCTCGATCACCCGCCAATCGGGGTTGCCGGGAAGCGAGTCGCCATCTTTCAGATAAATCGCCACCTCTTGGCGAAAGCCTCTTTTTTTCTGAAAAGGCATGGCGATAATTTCCATTTCCAGCATATCCCTGAGGCCGGGAGGATTCGCCATCACATGCATTCTGTTCGTGATCATCTTCGGAAATCGACGCAGAGGCGGATAAATAATCCGCTTGCCATCACCCAGGTGGTAGCGGATATGCCTTGAAGCGCATAGATCGGCGGCGAACTTGTCGAAGGTCGCCTTCAGGCCGCCAACGTGATCAATGTGCCAATGCGTCGGGATGATATAACGCAGGTCCGAAGGGCGGCGTTTCAGTTCCTGCGTCACGACCTTTTCCGCCATGCGCGCCACGCGAGGCGCTCCAGGATCGACGATGGCCAACGTGTGACCGGTGAGGATATAGGCAAAGGAGGAAAATCCGTGGATCGGAATAGCCGCAGGTATATTATTATTCATATTATGGTTCGTCTCCTAGAAAAGGATAGCGGTAAGAAAATAATCGACGATGAGCGTGGTCACAGCGGCCATGACCACCGAGGCCGTGGTGGCTTTTCCCACGCCGGCGGCGCCGCCGGTCGTATAAAAACCCTTATAACAGCTCACGATGGCGACAATGATTCCAAAGACGGCGCTTTTATAAAGGCCGTTGGTGAAATTGCTCAATGCCACAAATTCGACGGTGTTTTCATAAAACTGTCGTAGCGGAATATCCAGTAGCGAGACAGTGACGAAGGCGGAACCCACCAGAGCAACAAAATCAAAGATAACGGTTAGCGCCGGAAGCATGATGAAAGACGCCAGGAGTCGCGGAGCAATGAGATATTGAACCGGATCAACAGCCATGACGTCCAGGGCGTCGATCTGTTCGGTCACGCGCATGGTTCCGATCTCCGCGGCCATGGCCGATCCACACCGCGCGGAAACCATCAGCGTGGTGAACACGGGTCCCAATTCCCGCATTGTCACTAATGCCACCGTCGGGCCGATCATGGAATTTGCGTCGAAAAGACCGAAGGCGAAACTCGATTGCAACGCCATCACCGCTCCGCAAAACAGGCCGGTCAATCCGATGACGGAAATCGAATCCACTCCGATGAATTCCAACTGCTTGAGGAGTTGGTCGAATCGATACGGAGGCCGAACCATCCATCGGAGCGTGGAACCCAGAAGAAACATTATCTGCCCAAGTTCCTGTAGGCTTCTGAGAATTATTCCGCCAATAAATGCAAAGATACTCATGAGGCGTTCGAGTCGCCCTTTCGATAAATGCGCGCAACGCGATGATTGATGTTCGTTAGAATTTCATAAGGAATCGTGCCGCAATGCCGGGCCACTTCGTCGGCTGTGATGATCTCGTCGCCCTGCGTTCCGATCAGCGTCACTTTGTCCCCCGGCGCCGCGCCGGGAACCGCAGTGACATCGAGCATGCTCATGTCCATGCATACGTTTCCGATGATCGGGACGCGACGACCGCGCACCAGAGCCTCGCCGCGATTGCTCAGTTTCCGGTTGAGGCCGTCGGCGTATCCCATGGGAATTGTGGCCACAACGGTATCCGCCTTCGTAACGAAAGTCCCTTCGTAACTTATCGGGTTGCCGGGCGGAACGCTTTTGACATGAATGATTTCCGTGATCAATTCCAGCACCGGCTTCACCTTCAGCATTTTAGAAAAAGTTGGGCCGGGAGAAGCCCCGAACATGGAGACGCCCACGCGCACAAGATTGAAGGGCGGCCTGGGCGCGGCGATAACGGCGGAACTGCTGGCAATGTGAACCCAGGGCGGACAAACCCCCCGTTTTTCCAGGCGATCCACAATTTCGCGGAAAATGGTAACCTGTTTCCAGTAATACTCTCCAAGATCGGGCGTCACGGTGGCCAGATGGCTCATCAAGCCGTTGATCTCAAGGACTTTGGATTTGAGGATAATATCCACAACCTCGTCCACTTCATCAGGGTGAAGACCGATGCGATTCATCCCCGAATCGACTTTAATATGAACTTTTGTCTTCAGACCAACATCCTTGAACTGCTGGATCGTGTCCAGGGCGTTTTGGCGGCTGATGATAACCGGCGTCAGATTGTAATAGGCCGCTTTCTTGGCCTCGCCGAAGTATATGCCGCCCAGCACCAAAATGGGTTTTGTGACGCCCCCCTCGCGCAGGCGAATGCCTTCCTCGCAAAAAGCGACGCCGAATGTCGCAGCGCCGATTCGTTCGAGAACGGCGGCGATAGGCGCTCCGCCGTGCCCGTAAGCATCCGCTTTGACCACCGCCATAATGGACAAGCCATCGCCGAGCCGATCGCTGATCACATTGAAATTGTGAACCAGCGCATCAAGGTCGATATGGGCAAAAGTTGGTCGGTGGGTAAACATTATTAATAAATCCCTAGAGTTCGCTGAGGATTTCCTTTCGTTTTAGCTCGTACTCCTCGGGCGTAATGAGGCCCTTGTCAAATAACTGTTTGAGTTGCCCCAGCCGTTCCTCAAGCGACATGCTCGGCGCAGGTTTTTCGAGTTTTTCCGGCGTCGGCATAAAAGTCCGCAGGCCCACAACCGTCCAGTTGAGATGCTCCTTGCGCAAATGCTTTTGCTGCTTATCCACCAGTGGAGGAGCATTGTAATCGCCTTTGTCAATGCGACTGGATTCCATGGAGAAATACAAGCGCGGATCGCTGCGGTACGGCTCGGTATCACGCTGATCATCCTCGAAGCGAAAATTTCCGATGACAAGATGCAGTTTGTCATCTTTGATCCAAACCCATCCCGAGGTCATCATTTTTGTTTTGAAGAACAAGCGCTGCCTCTTGGAACTGACCTCAAAAGACACCCACTCATTCTTGTCGGCTTTGGCCAGCGCCTGCGCCATGGGAGCCGCAATCCTCTTAACTTCAATTTCATTCAGCAGGCGCCCTTTGGGCTCCCATTTAATAAAAACCTTTTCCGAGGTGTTGAGCGATGCGAGTATGGATCCCATTTTCCCCGCTGATATCTCGTATGGATGATCATAGGATTTTGTCACGAGCTGCCCTTGCTTATCTGTTTCATGGACGATGGCGATGTGCGCGGCGTTGTTTTTGAGCACATCCGTCGCCTGAATACCCGCCTTGGAACAGGCAGTCGTCTGCGTGAAAAGAATAGCGGCGATAAGGCCGCAAAAAATCACCTTGCAAATTCGTCCGGGCACAGTTTCCATACGCGTTGCCTTCCCCTTTTGGACATGAAACGCTCTGTCGTGATTCTAACGATGCCTCAAGTGATGCGCAAGCCGCTGAAGGGCCTTGTCTGAAAGACGAAGATTCTATGCTCCGGCGCCTGCGGGTTTATAATTGCCGTTTCCCAGATCCCAGGCGTTTTTCGAGTAAACAAGATCGTCCGAACCGACAAGGCCGGAAAACAGCGTCATGCGAACCGCCGCTGCCATAAGAACAATAATTGTCAGAATAATGAGGTGACGACGCCTGGAGGAACCGATCATTTCCCGGCGGCGTCTTGGATTTTTTCGAGGTCAATGTCAACGCGCGCGCCCACGCGCAATCCGGCCTTTTTGAACCAGCCCTTGTTGACCTCGATCACGTATTGCACCGGCACATCCGGGGTATGATGCCTTTCGCTCAAAGGCTCCATGTCAGCCATCTTGACCACGACACCGTCGTCAGTCACGAATGCGGTCGAAAGCGGAATGTATGTGTTTTTCATCCAGAAATTCACCGGCTCCGGAGGGTCGAAAACGAATAGCATGCCGTGGTCTTCGGGCATGGACTTGCGGTGCATGAGTCCCACCCGACGCTGTTCGTGCGTGGAGGCGATTTCCACGGTCAATTGTTTCGATCCGATGGTGATTGTCGTGGTAGGCAAGCCAATGCCTGCGCCGTCCTCATCCGCCTCGGCTCCGCAGCAAACGCAAAAGAAAACAAGCATGAATAGCGCGACAGTTTTTCGATGGGCCACAGTCATTTGATTTCCGACAGGAAAGTGATTGTAAGTCATAAACTAACCAGCAAACCATAAGGCAAAAAAAGACATGTTGTCCATGCTTTAAAGGCGGGAAGCGCCGCTTTTTTAAGCGACGCTTCAGGTGCGGCGTGCAAGAAGGAGCCTGGAAGGATATTGGACCAGCGGATTCAATTCATTTTACTTCTATTTCTCCTTGGCGGATTTGAAATATTCGCCTTAATAGATTTCCTTAATTTCAAAGGCCTTTTAAAATACCTTCTCTTTCTAATTCCAGCGCGCCCGGATCATGAGCCAGGATGCCACCAGCAACGAAGCGACCGAGACATTCGCGATTATTTCCAAGTACATCATCTGCCCCCATTCTTTGTCGGCTCACTTCCTTTGTGAGCCATTGTTGACAACAGATAATGCATGGGGTGTGCCAAGTTGAAATTCACACTTAACTTATTGATTTTATTAAGATATTAATCTAACGCAATGCGTCATCCCTGTATGGACGACCTTTCCCTAGTTCCGACTACATTACAAAAAGTAATGAAGGTTTAGCTCACCAATTATTCTATAAACCCCTCGCTGAAAAAAACGGCGATACCCAAACGGACCAGAACGCCGACTACAGCGTATTTTCCATCACGCACGCACAAAAAGGCGTTTGCACTCGCGCGCCGGGATGCATTCGTCCCCATGCACTTTTCAAGACGCATCTCGGCACAACAAATTTTTCAGTCGATTTTTCTCTACCTCCAGCGTTTGCGAAGAATTAGCAGCGAGGCAATGAGAACCGATGCGATCGAAGCGTTCATCATAAATTCAACACCAAGCATGTGCTCCCCCTTTCTGTTCTGGGCGACTGCACAAAGGCCGCAAATCGCCGCGTAGCTGTAAAGAGGTATTACAAGGGACGTGCCACAGCTTGGTGATGACATAAACCTTTGATTACGTGGCGTTATTTCAATTATTTGGTTTTTGGAATGACGAAGAGGATATTGTGTTTACTACCGGCAGCATTACGATAAGTAATATTGAGTTCGGCTTAAATGGCGCTAAGTTTCGCCATTTCCTTTCGCGGAATTTGACAAAATTAAAGGATTATTCGCACAGGTTATCGCGGTATTCCAATAGCAGGCCCGGCATGTCGGTTTGGATGATTTCGACGCCCATTTCCATCATATTTTTCCATCCCCAATCCAATCCCAGGATGAACATGACATCGCGCACGCCCAGGGCGTCCATGAACACGACAGCGCCCGTCGATTTTATCAGTTCGACGTTGGCAGGCGTGAGACCGCCGCTCGACAGTTCGATGTGCTCCGGGTCGGGATCGAAGTAATCCAGGAGAAATTGCGTATCGCTCACGGACGACGACGGGGGTTGTATGCGCACCTCGGTTGAGACGCTGCGCACGCGATCCAGTTTGTCCACGCTGCTCGAATATACGAAGCAGATATCCTCCAAATCCATGTCAACAACCACCTGAATCGCGCCTTCCGGTTCGCCGGTCTTCATGTCCATATCGACCTGCCCGCCGGCATTATTGATTGCTTCCAGAGCTTCCGCCAACGTGGGCACCTGCAAGTCGGGATAATTTGGATTTAAGGTTCTGATGGTCAGCGCCTTGATTTCCTCCAGCGTCATGTCGGAAACGAGGCCGCTGCCGTCTGTCGTGCGGTCCACGGTGTCGTCGTGCATGAGTACGTACTCGCCGTCGGAAGTGTGCCGCACGTCGATTTCAACGGCGAAGGCGCCGAGTTCAAAGGCCTTTTCAATGGTGGGTATGGTGTTTTCCGGCGCATAGGCCGTTGCGCCGCGGTGCCCAGTGACGAGAACATCGGGGTAAAGCGGCGCATCGCAATCATCATCGACGTCATCATCCGCGTCGTCATCAATGTCATCGTCGATATCGTCAACCGTATCATCGTCAGCGTCATCCGTATCATCATCCGCGTCATCATCCACATCGTCATTCAGATCATCGTCAACGTCATCGTTCCCTTCGCCGGTGTCGTTATCGTCATCATCATCGTCGCCGCACGCTCCGGAAAACACCGCGAGAACCAGGCAAAGAATCGTCAGCAGGAGTTTTGCATTCAGTTTCATCCACAACCTCCGGATAATGCATAATTATTAAGATAAGTGACGCCGTCTTGTCCAGGCCAAATTATGAAACGGGTGTGCAACATAAATGGTGATCCATGTGTAGGGGCAAACCCCTGTGCCTACCCTTGCTGTGCTCGAAAAGATAGAGTTGGGCAGGCGCGGGGGCCTATCCCTACTCAGCAATTCTCGAATAACCTTATTTTAAGTGCCGACAGACAAATTCGTCCACTTCCGGCAATCCGCCCTGCAATATCAGGTAACCATTATGCGGTTCACGGGGCGTAATCTCGTGATTGATGGATTTCAGCATCATCCGGCGTATCGTTTCCGGATCGTCGGTTTGCCCCAGCACCCAGCACAGTTTCATGTAGGCCGTTTCCGGGAGCATATTGTCCAGCGGAATGATGCCCATGTTCAAAAGATCTCGCCCGGTGTCATACACGTACATCTGCGCATAGCCCCAAATGGTCTGCACGGTCATGACCACGGTCATTCCCTTTTCAATGGCCCTTCGCAGGGCCGGGTAAAGGGGTTTATTGACGTGGCCAAGCCCGGTCCCGGCGATCACGAGGCCCCGGTAACCCAGGTCGGACAGGCTGTCGATGATGTCCGGCTTGAAGTTGGGGTAGTAGTATTGGATCGTAACCATTTCCTCAAAGGCGTTGTTGATGATCGGCTTGCGGCTTTTGTCGCGCCTTAGAAAATCGTCGGTGATGTATTCGAAGTAGCTTCCTTTTTCATTCTTATCGACGTGCACGGCGGCGAGGGGGGTCGCGCCGATAGTGCGGAAGGTCGAACGATAACTGGAGTGCATCTTCCGGCACCGGGTGCCCCGATGCAAAAGGTCATAAGTGTCTGAGGTGGGACCGAACATGCACAGCAGGACTTCGGCGATGTCGCTATAAGCCGCAGTGCGCACGGCGTTGCGCAGATTCAGGGCGGCATCGGAAGATGGACGGTCGGAACTGCGCTGACTTCCAACCAAAACGATGGGCACCGGCGAATCTTGCACCATGAAGCTGAGGATGGCGCCGGAATGATGCATGACATCCGTTCCATGCCCGATCACGATCCCGTCCACGCCCTTTTCGATTTCCTTGCCAATTTCCACGGCGAGAACCTTGTACTGCTCCGGTCCCATATTTTCGCTGAATACGCCGAAAAGCTTTCGAGTATTCAGATTGGCGATGTCGGCCAGTTCGGGAACCGCCCCGTAAAGTTCGCCCGGCGTGAAAGCGGGAATCACCGCGCCGGTCCGGTAATCCAGGCGGCTGGCAATGGTGCCGCCGGTTCCCAAAAGTGTAACGTTTTTGTTTTTCGGGTCGTAGGGAAAGTCTTTTTCCGGGATTTTATAAACGGCTTTTCGATATCCGGTTTCCCGCGCCGAAACGATCCGGGATGCCGCTATGCCGATATTGTATCCGTTAAAAAGTTTCACGACGATATGCAAATCGTCATAGGTCTCGCTGCGCGGCAGCACGACTCCGACGAAAGATGATCCCGCATCGTTGATGATTTCCACTTCGGACCAGACGCCGATGCCGTGTTTTTCCAGCGCCTCTTTCGACTTTCCCTCATATCCCTGAAAGCGGTCTGTTCGCTCACTCATGGGGATGCTCATGCCCTGCCCTCCAAAAGCCGTTGCCTGACGTACAGGGCGACATCCTTCGCCGCCGCCTTACCGGACAGCATGGCGGTCGCTTTCCCGGTGATCAGGCGCGTAAGCCTTCCGTCCGCGCCTGAAGCGACAGCGTCTACCGCACCGTCAATCAGGGTTTCAACTTCGCTGTTCCATTTCTCAGCGCCCTGCAAGTTGATGCCTTCAGCGCCGGCGGCCTGCCTTGCCGACAGTTCCGGCTCCGTCGCCATACGCGCAGCCACGGTCCGAATCCCTTCCCTTGGAATCAGGCCATCTGTGTATAAATCGAAGACTTCGATCCATTTTTCCGTGTCGAGCCGCTGAATCGGAATGCCGGCTCGCTTCATAGCCCTGACCCGCTGTCCGATCTCGATGGCGGCGACAAGCCCGTCGGCGCCGGTCTTTTCCACGATCGCATCAACGATCTCTGCCCCGCCCCGCCGTATCAGGAAATGCGTTGTTTCCAGAGGAACCCGCCAGGATCCGTATCGCTTTTCGCGCTCCCACGGCAAGGGCCGCAGTTGACGGCGCGATTCTTCAATGCGCTCTGGCATAATCTGCGTGGGCGGCAGGTCGGTGTCCGGGTACATGCGGTCCGGCCCGGGAAGTATCCGTTCAAATGTCGTCAGTCCACCGGAAAGAGCCTGCCTGGTTTCCATAGGAATCCCATCGGTCGCATCGCAAAAGCGCAAGCGGATTTCCTCCGCGGCTGTCAGGCAATCCGTTTGCGGTCCGCAAACCAGAAATACATCATCGCGATCCTTTGCACCCAATTTTTCACGCATGCGCCGCTGCATTTCCGGCATATCTTGAAAATCGGGAAGCGTGTCGCCGCACAAAATGATCGGGGATTCGTCCAGGCAGGCAATGACGCGAATACGACCGGACAGCTCATCCAGAAAGCTTTTGCCCGGCTGCGTCGGATGTTGCGCCAGTTCGCGCGCGCCCTCGATTCGCACGCCGTAAATCCTATTGTCGCCGGTTGCGCCTCGGCCAAAGCCAAGCGCTTCAAAGGAACAGATGTCGCTGAGGTCCTTTGAGTGCATATGGACGTTTTCAGGCGAATCCAAGCCTCTGCCGCGAAGCACGTCGCGAAGTTTCAGGAGATTGACCTGCCGGATCGCCTCGTTGTGCGTCAATTTCACCGAATAGGCGGCGCGCGGCACCCCCTTGATCTCCACGCGGCGCCCGCCCCGGACACTGACGTTGATATCCTGCCGCGCTGCGCCCAGGCCGGTGCGAACGCGACCGGTGGAGCGCGCGATCAGGCCGCACAGCGTTATCGCTTCGCGCACTTCTTGCGGGGTGCGCAGTTCCGCCCCGGTCACCGTTTCGGTCAACGGCGTGCCGAGCCGGTCGGTGCGAAAAACGATCCGGTGTCCTTTGTCGCTGACCTCCCGGCATGAGTCTTCTTCGATGGAAACGTGCGTGACGGTCAGTCGTCTACCCTTGAAAGGCATCCAGCCGTTGACGGCGACGATGGCGGTCCGCTGGAAACCCGTGGGGATGCTGCCGTCCAGGTATTGCTTTCGGGCGATGTGCACTTCGTCGATGATGTCCATATTCATCGACAGGCATAGCTCGATGGCAATGTCGATGGCGTCCTGGTTGACGAGAAAGGGCGGCGTATCGTCCATTTCATAGGTGCAGACGTTCAACCGGTTCAGAAGATACAGAATCTCCTTTTTCGTTTTGAACTCCATGAGCGCCGTTCCGTCATACTCGCCAAGCTCCGAAAGCGTCGGCCTCATGTGGCGTAAAATCTCTCCATCGTGCGTGGTCGTGTAGAGTCCGGCCGGGCAGCGGCAAAAGAGCTTTTCCGCAGTCAGAAGTTGCTGGTGAACTTCGAGTCCGGAAATGAATCCTACTTCTTCGTAATCCAATCGTTCAATCATTGTAATCCCATACGGCGAATTGCAAATCCGCCGTATGCTAGTCTCGCCTTATGAAAGAGTCAAAACGAATAGGGCCGAAACGAAAAATTTCCACAGGGTAATATGGCGTCTTTCTTCGTCGTAAATCCCCATCAGCGACCGCACTTGCGGAATAATCCTTGAATTTCAAAGGCGAACAATGCAAAGTATTCAGTGAAATGGGAAAAAGGAAAATCAAGCAGCATCAATATCCTAATCGAGATCAGGTACTGGATCAGATTGAGGAGTCGAATAGTTTCGGCAGGCGCCGACGCCGCCCTGGCCGAGTAGTATAATAATGTGGGGTTGATCGAGTCGACGACTAATGCGCTGCCGGAGTTTGAAGGGAACCATGAAAGACAAAAGGATAATCTTCACACTCATCATTGTCATGTCGTTCATCGCGATGGGTGGCATCTCCATCACGCTTTATACTTTGTACCAAGCGGCCTTTGCTCAGCAAAGCGAGCGCCTTCGCGACACCGTCCAAAGCAGGGCGCGGATTATTGAGTCGATCGCACGGCATACCGTTGAACACTATCGCCTAAAGCATGCAGACACAGTATCACTCGACGAAACAGCATTCAAAGAAACCCTCAGCCAGATCATACAAGCCCATGGGCACTTCAAGGGATTTGGGGAAACGGGCGAATTCACTCTGGCAAAAAGGGAGGCTGACCAGATCGTCTTCCTTCTAAGCCATCGTCACAATGATCTGGAAAACCTGAAATCCATTCACATTTCTTCTGAATATGCTGAACCCATGCGAAGAGCCTTGTCCGGAAAATCGGGAACCGTAGTCGGCTTGGATTACCGGGGTGAAATTGTTTTGGCAGGTTACGAGCCAGTTGGGGTCTATGGCCTGGGCATTGTGGCTAAAATCGACCTGACCGAGATCCGAACACCCTTCATTGAGGCGGCAACCATCTCCATTGTCCTATCTTGTTTACTCATTTTTGTGGGTACATTTTTGTTTTTTCGCATCGGCAACCCGATCATCAAACGGCTTACAGCCAGCGAGGCTGCGCTTGTGGAAGCCCAGCGTATATCTCAGGTGGGAAGTTGGGAATACGACATCGCTGCCGACAAGCCCAAGTGGTCTAAACAGATGTTCCGTATTTTCCACCGCGAGGAGGAAAAGGGCGCGCTTTCATGGCTTGAACGCAATCAGTCAATCGATCCGGATGATTGGAAAAAATGGAACGCGGCGGTGATGGCGGCGATAGGAGAAGGCAAACCCTGTGATCTGGAATTTCGAATTGTCGCCGGGAAAGAAATCGTTTGGGCGCGAGGCATTTGCACAGCGATCCAAGATGAATCTGGAAAGGTCGTCAATTTACAAGGGACTGTCCAGGACATAACGGATAGCAAGCGGGCGGAAAGGGAACTTCAGGAGAGGGAAGCCTTGCTGAACGAGGTCGGAGACATCGCCAAAATCGGCGGATGGGAAATAGACCTCATCACACGGACGGGGAAATGGACGAAAGGGACCTACAATATCGCGGAGATCGATTCAGGGGACCAGGTCCCAGGTCCCGATGAACACATTGCACATTACTTGCCGGAATTCCAGTCCGCCGCGAAAGAAGCGATGAAAAAATTGATTGAAGACAACATTCCGATGGAATTCGAAGCACAATTGAAAACAGCGAAAGGAAATATCAAATGGTGCCGGGCGATGGGGAGAGGGATTCGCCAAGACGGGAAATGCGTCAAAATGTACGGCACTTTTCAGGACATCACTGAGCGCAAGCAGGCCGAGGAGGCGCTACGGGAAAGCGAGGCACAAAAAACTGCAATTTTGAATGGCATTACCACCAATATCGCCTTGGTCGATAAAGAATTGAAAATTCTCTGGGCGAACAAAGAGGCTGCGAACTCTGTCAACAAGCAACCAGAAGACTTGCTCGGCCACCCCTGCTATTCCTTTTGGGGCGATCCCGCCAAGCCATGTGCGAATTGCCCTACCCTTATAGCTTTTCAAACAAAGCAATCCGAACACAAAACGGTGCAGACTCTGGATGGCAGAATTTGGGAGGAAGGGGGCGAACCGGTATTTGACAAAGAAGGAAATGTAACTTGTGTTGTGGAAATTGCTCGCGACATCACCGACCGCATCAAAGCCGAGGAGGCGCTGCGCAACAGCGAGACATGGCTCTCCACCACGCTCAACAGCGTGGGCGACGCGGTCATCACGACGGACGTGGAGGGCAAGGTCTCCTTTTTGAATCCCACGGCCCAGGCCCTGACCGGCTGGAAGCTGGGGAACGCCATGGGTCAGTCCCTGACTAGTGTATTCAACATTATCAACGAAAGGACACGCGAGACAGTTGAAAATCCGGCGACAAAGGTTCTGCGGGAAAAGAAAATTGTAGGGCTTGCCAACCACACCGTCCTGATCTCCAAAGACGGCATAGAGCACCCCATCGCCGACAGCGGCGCTCCCATCGAGGACGATGAGGGCAACGTGCTCGGCGTGGTGCTGGTGTTTCGCGACATGAGCGAAGCGCGGGCGACGGAAGCGCAAAATCGGCAGCGCCAGAAACTGGAAGCCATCGGCACCCTGGCCGGAGGCGTGGCCCACGAGATAAACAACCCCGTCGGCATCATCATGAATAACGCCGAATTGATGCTCGACGATGTCGAGCCGGGCGGCGATTTGGAAGTCAATACACGAGAGATTATTCGCGAGAGCAAGCGCATCGCGGTGATAGTAAGAAATCTGCTGGCCTTTTCCCGCCAGGGAAAGGAAAGCCACAGCCCTGCCCTCCTCGCAGATATCGTGGAATCCACCTTATCACTGACGCGCAAAGTGCTGGAGAAGGACCAAATTGAAGTCGAGGTGGATATACCGGATGACCTGCCCAAGCTAAAGTGCCGCAGTCAGCAGATACAGCAGGTGCTCATGAACCTGGTCACCAATGCCCGCTATGCCCTGAACCAACGCTATCCCAAATACGATAAAAACAAGGTGATTAAAATCACCGCACAAACCTTCACGAGAGACGACATCGCCTGGATCCGGGTCAGCGTCGAGGACCACGGCGCGGGCATTTCGCCGGAGATTATGGACAGAATCTTCGATCCGTTTTTCACAACGAAGCCCCGCGATGAAGGGACGGGCCTTGGCTTGTCGATCAGCCACGGAATCGTGCGCGATCACCAGGGTGAACTCCGGGCGGAAAGCAAAGAAGGGGTGTACTCCCGCTTCCACTTAGAACTGCGCGTCGATAACGGCTGGTTTCTATCGCCATCCGGCGCCGACGATAAGGAGAACGACTGATGGCGAGGGTGCTCATTGTTGACGACGAGCAGGGTTTCAGGAGAAGCATTCAGCAATTTCTGAAAAAGGAAGGGCATAAGGTCGCCGCTGCGGACTGCGCCGAAAAGGCCTTGGAAATTCTGAAAGAGCGCGAGTTCGACGTGGTGGTCACGGATATCGTAATGCCCAGGATGGACGGAATGAACCTGCTCAAGGGCATAAGAGAGAATCATCCGCTTATCCCCGTTATTATCATAACAGGCGAGCCCACGGTGGATACCGCTATCAAGGCGGTGCAGGCGGGGGCGTTCGACTATCTGGTCAAGCCCTTTTCCCGAGAAGATATCTGCAAAACCGTCCGAAACGCCGCCAACCAGAAAGCCCTGGAAGACGAGAACCGACAATATCGTGAACACATGGAAGAGTTGGTGGACAAGCGCGGGCGAGACCTTCGGAAAAGCGAGAAGCGATACCGACTGCTGGCGGAGAACTCGAAGGATGCCATATGGCTGATGAAATTGGGCGGTCGATTCTCATATATAAGCCCTTATGTCGAGCGGATGACCGGCTTTTCTCCTGAAGAGATCATGAGTCTCCCGCCGGAGGGGTTCCTCGCCCCTGGGTCGATGGCTGAAATCGAAAAACTCCTTGCCGACCAGCTTGCCAATCGGGGAAATTCGGTGCGCTTGGAGCAGCGGCAGCGCCGCAAGGACGGGTCCGAATTTGATGTAGAAATCAACGCGACTTGGGTCCTGGACAAAGAAAGAAATCCCATTGCCATCCAGGGCGTCTCCCGCGACATCACTGAACGCAAGCAGGCAGAAGAAACGCTGAAAAAATGGGCTCAAATATTCGAACATGCCGAATGGGGGGTGGTTGTCAGCAGTCAGGACGGAAAAAGAATGGAGTTGATGAATCCCGCCTATGCAAAAATGCACGGCTATACTGTTGAGGAACTTAGCGGAAAACCCGTTTCCAATGTCTATACACTCCAAGGACGGAAGGAAATATCGGAGTCTATCCGCCAAGTAAACGAAAAGGGACATCATTCCTTTGAAGCGGACCACGTTCGTAAAGACGGAAGTGTATTTCCCGCGCTGGTCAACGCGAACTCAGTGAAGGACGAGGACGGAAATTTCCTCTATCGTGTTGTGAACGTTCAGGACATCACCGACCGCAAGCAGGCCAAAGAGACATTGCGTGATTCCGAGGAACGTTACAAAACACTGGTCGATACGACCGGTGATGGCATGGCCATTTTACGAGACGGTTTCATCGTATTTGTCAGCAAGCGGGTTTGCGAAATTCTTGATCGTCTTTCCAGCGATATCGTTGGTTCACACTTTTCCATACTATTTGCGAAAGACAAACTTGCCCGAATTGACGAATTGCACGAGCTTTATATCTCAGGTGAGAGTGATCTTGGCGTCGTCGAAACAGAAATGATCAGTCCTGATGGTTCCAGTATTGGCGTTGAAATCAACGGCGCACGGTATATGTTTGAGGGACAAGAGTCGGTCTTGATAAGTCTTCGCGACATTACTGAGCGAAAGCGGGCGGAAGAGGCGCTACAACAAAGCGAAGAGAAATACCGTCTGATGGCCGACAACGTGGCCGACAACATTTGGATTGTCGGGCTTTCCGATATGCGTTTTTCTTATATCAGCCCGGCGGTGGAAGTTATTTTGGGGTATACGCCCAAGGAAGTGCTTAAACTGGAACTTAGCGCCCACATGACACCTGAGTCGTTGGAGAAGATAGCGACAATGGTTTCTGAGGAGTTAAAAAAGGAAGACGAAGAGGGTGTTTCCCCCAACAAGTTCCGGGTTCTGGAGTTGGAGCAGATCCGCAAGGATGGTTCAAAAGTTTGGACGGAGATATCCGCCGGATTTTTGCGAGACGATGATGACAGACCGGATAGAATTCTTGGAGTCACCCGCGACATCACCGAGCGCAAGAGGAATGAAGAGGCGTTGCGGAAAAAGGAGCGGGAAACCGGCACCTTGCTTTTCAGCATGATCAACGCTTTCGTGCTTTTTGAATCGGTCTTTGACGAAAAAGGCAAGTTTGTCAGTTACCGTTTTGTCTTCATAAACAAAGCTTACGAGGAAATCACCGGCGTAAAAAACGAAGCGGTGAAAGGAAAGACGGTTCACGAGGTGTGGCCCGAAACCGAGCCGAAATGGATAAAGCGTTATGGCGAAGTGGCGGTAACCGGTCAATCCCAAGAGTTCGAACTCTATCATGACCCCACGAAGAAACTCTATCATTGTCAGGTATACCGACCCTTCGACACATCTGAAATGTTTTGCGTCATATTCGAAGACATCACCGACCGCAAGCGGGCAGAGGAGGCGCTGCGGAAGAGCGAAAAACAACTGTCCGACGCCGTGAAAATGGCGCATCTCGGCCACTGGGAATACGACAATGTCAATGATATGTTCACATTCAACGACCATTTCTACAAAATGTTCCGCACCACAGCCGAGCAGGTCGGCGGATACGCGATGTCGTCGACTGAATACGTACAGCGCTTCGTCCATCCTGAGGACGCAGCCCTTGTCGGGAAGGGAATAACAAAATCCATTGAAACCACAGATCCCAATTTCAACCGGCAAATCGAACATCGGATGCTGTACGGCGATGGGACGGTCGGCTACATTTCCGTTCGGTTCTTCATTGTAAAGAACAAACAGGGCCAAACAATCAATCTCTATGGTGTAAACCAGGACATCACCGAGCGCAAACGGGCCGAGAAAGAAAAAGAAAAACTCGAAGGCCAACTTCGCCAGGCGCAGAAGATGGAGGCCGTCGGTCGTCTGGCCGGCGGCGTGGCGCATGACTTCAACAACATCCTCACAGGCATCAACGGCTACTCGGAAATGATTATCGAGGGACTGCCGGCGGATGATCCCCTTCGTCCCAACATGGAGGTGATTTTAAGTTCCGGGAGGCGGGCCGCCGGTTTGACCGCCCAACTCCTCGCCTTTTCCCGAAAGCAGGTTATCACCCCCAAGGTGATCGCGCCCAACGATATTCTGCTTGATTCCCAGAAGATGCTCAGACGCATTATCGGCGAGGACATCGATTTCATCTTCACGCCCGGCAAAAGGCTCTGGCGGATCAATGCCGATCCCACGCAACTTGACCAGGTATTGATGAACCTGGCGGTCAACGCGCGCGACGCCATGCCAAACGGGGGCAAGCTGACCGTCGAGACGCAGAATGTGACGCTGGATGACGAGTACTGTAAGTCTCATCCGGGATTTATTCCCGGCGACTACGTCATGCTGGCGGTCACCGACACCGGGCACGGCATGAACGCCGAAACGCTCGAAAACATTTTCGAACCCTTTTACTCCACGAAAGAAGTAGGCAAAGGCACGGGCCTGGGGCTTGCGATGGTGTACGGCGTTATGAAGCAGAACAACGGTTTCATCAATGTTGACTCCGAGCCGGGCGCTGGCACGACCTTCAAAATTTACTACCCTGCCCATAAAGAGAGGGCGGAAAATACCGGGAAGAGCAAACTCACTGATATGCCCACGGGTACGGAGACAGTCCTGCTGGTCGAAGACGAGGAAATAGTGCGCAATTTGTCGAAAACTGTTCTTGAAAGGCAGGGCTACACGGTGATTGTTGCGCCGGACGGAAAAAAGGCGCACCTTGAATACACGCAGTACTCTGGGGAAATCGATCTTCTCCTAGCCGATGTGGTCATGCCGAAAATGAACGGGCGCGAACTGTACAAAAAGCTTCTTGACTTGAAGCCCGGCCTCAAGGCGCTGTTCATGTCGGGCTACACGGAAGATGCCATCGCGCATCACGGCGTTCTGGACAAGGGCACGCATTTCCTTCAGAAGCCCTTTACCATCCAAGCCCTGGCCAAAGCTGTGCGAAGGGCGCTGGATGGGGTTAAAGTATGAAGTATGAGGTATAGATCAAGGAGGGACATTCTGGGCCGCAACCAGCCCCGCATCGGGGCAACTAAATTGTGGTCAGTGGTTAGGAGGGTCAAGGGTTCAGGGTCAAGGGTTCAGCCTGTCCGACTCATCCTTCATCCTTTATCCTTCACCCTTTAAAAAAAGGAGTTATGGCATGGCTGACAAGTTTGCATTTATCGACGAGGAAATGAAGAGGCTCGGCACCGAGGGCCTGAAAATCAATCTGCGGACGATGGGTTCCGTGCCCGACGGATGGATGATCGTAGACGGGCGCAAAGTCCTCAATTTTTGCACAAACAACTACCTGGGTCTGGCAAACAATCCAGCCATGAAACAGGCATCCATAAAGGCGATAGAAAAGTGGGGCGTTGGTCCCGCAGCGGTACGTTCCATCGCCGGCACGCAGGAACTGCACGTCGAACTGGAAAAGCGCCTCGCCGCTTTCAAAGGCGTTGAAGATTCTCTGTTCGTGCAAAGTGGATTCTGCGCGAATCAGGCGGCTATCGCTCCATTAGTCGGCAAAGAAGACTGCATATTTTCCGATTCCCTCAACCACGCCAGCATCATTGACGGGTGCCGATTGTCGCGAGCGAAAATTCTTGTGTTCAAACATGGCGATCCGGTGGACTGCGACCGCGTCGTCAAGGAAAATATCGGCAACTACAGGCGATCCATGCTGATTTCCGACGGCGTCTTTTCCATGGACGGAGATCTGGCGCCGCTGGATAAATATTACGAGGTCGCCGAAAAGTACGGGTGCATCACAATGGTTGATGACGCGCACGGCGAGGGCGTCATGGGCAAAGGCAGGGGAATCGTGGCCCACTTTGGCCTGCAGGGGAAAATCGACATCGAGGTCGGCACCCTGTCCAAGGCCTTCGGCGCCGTCGGTGGAGTGATCGCGGGCAAGCGGCGCGTCGTGGATTTCGTCCGGCAAAAAGCGAGGCCTTTTCTCTTTTCCTCGGCGACAACTCCGGCGGACACGGCGGCGTGCCTTGCGGCCGTGAAAATCCTCGAATCCTCTACTGAGCTTGTCGATCGTCTTTGGGAAAACGCTGACTTTTTCAAAAAGGGCATGAAGAACCTGGGATTCGATACCGGCGTCACACAGACGCCCATCGTCCCCGTCATGCTCGGCGAGGCGCCGCTGGCGCAGCAGTTCTCCAAGCGTTTGTTCGAAGAGGGCATTTTCGCCATGTCCATCAATTTTCCGACGGTGCCCCACGGCCAGGCGCGCATTCGCGTTATGAACACGGCGGCGCACACGAAAGAGGATTTGCAAAAAGCCCTGGATATCTTTGAAAAGATCGGCAAAGAACTGAAAGTGATTTAGGCATTAGAAGTTAGAAGTTGGAAGTTGGAAGTTGGAATCCTGGGGATTTTGTAAAAAACTATTACAAATATTCTCATTTTACCGATACATTCTTCCTTGGTAAATCGCCTCCATATCCCCGTAACTTATTGATAATATTTGCGAGTTATTCTCCCTGTCATTCTGGCTCCTTATTTGCGTTTTAAGGCGGTCGATAGATCGGCTTTTTGTGGGTCGCCGTAAATGGAGGGGGAAATGTCGAAGTATTTCGTTGCGGCATGCGTTGCCGCAGTTCTCATTACGGCGCCAATGCAATCGGCGGCGGATTCGACAAGACTGCGTCATCTCGCCAACCTGGCCATCGACAGCGCGGACGAAATGCTGTTAGCCACAATCCAGCTTTTTCAGGACCATCATGTTGCCGGACAGTGGTATCCAGCCGTATTTGAGGGCGATGAGAAATTAATGTTTTCCAACCAAAAAATGACTTGCTCGCATTTGATCGAACTGGCCAACCAAAATTATGAGAATGCGTGGGACAGTCTGCTGGACGGAAAGTTCAACAAAGTCATTCGTCAGTCTCATCGCACAATCGTGATCGCCAGACTTCTTATGGAAAAGACTGAAAAAAAGACGCTCACCTCACTCAAAGCGAATTAAAATTTTAAAAAACCACTGATAATTGAGCGATTGAGCACATTGTAAAATGGCAAATTTGGATTTGTCCTTTCACTGATTATCGCTTCTAACAAACGCAAGGCCCTGCACTTTATCGAAGCAAATATTCAAGTCCCACTGTAACTTTAGCAATCGCACAAAATATTTTGGCTTGTGCGTTATAAAATTGCTAGTGGATTTCACTGGCGCAATATAGTAGAATTCCTGGGTGCCGTAAGGGATTACGAAGGTTCCTGGAAAATTATTTTCTGCGGTCTTTAACATCGTTGCCGAAGGACCGATATTGGTAATTCAAGGGCAGACCATGAGGTAGGAGGCTATAATTTTGCAAAACAAGTCGCTTGTTCTCCTTTTCATTGCGTTGCTATGTTTTTCCTGCGGCGATGGGCAAAATACACTTGAGCCGGATTCTGCCATTGATGCCGATAATCATGGCCCGGGCGACGGGATTTCCGGGCGCAGCCCATACGCTTTTCACTCGAACCATTTTGGTTTTCATAGCCTCATTTCATCAAAAAAAGCACAAGTAGTTTTTAATGATCTTGGCATTGTGATCAGCGCGAAAAGCCAAAGCAATGCATGGGAGTGGTCCTATAAAACCTTAGCCTTTGGGCGGCAAGAAACGCTTGACCGAATCGGTGATCCGGCGCCGCATTGGGTCGATGGAGCGGACTTTAACTTTTCCCCGCACTTGGCAAACGAGATTTTACTCTACAATCACGATGGTTTGAGAGAATGGTACGCCAATTCCTCCGAAGGGATGAAACAGGGTTTTGATATTCAGCGACGACCGGAAGGCGAGGGTTTCCTGATCATCGAAGGAACCGTCGCCGGCTCCATGGAAGCCCGGTTGGAAGATGAAGGCGCAGCGATTATTTTTTCCACGCGGAACCGTGATCGAATCCGATACGCCAATTTATTCGTTGTCGATGATGAGAACCGTGAGCAGGACTCATTCCTGGAGATCGAGCCGTCTGAAGACGGAACGATTCTGCGCCTTATCGTCGACGACGCCGAGGCCGTTTATCCCATGCACGTAGATCCACTTATCACAGTCATCATAACCGAGTGGGTGCAACGCTTCAACGGTCCGGACAATGATGAAGACATCGGCAAGGCCCTGGATGTGGATGATCAGGGCAGTGTTTACATCACCGGCTATGCGGAAACTTATTTTATCGGCACGGATTTTGTGACCATCAAATACGATACCGACGGCAATCAAATATGGCGCAACTATTACGACGGTACGGGAATATTTGATTATGACAGGGGCATGGACATTGTGGTGGACGCAAACCGCAACACCTATGTCACGGGCGAATCCATCGAATTTCTCAATTACTACGATTATGCAACGGTAAAATACGATTCTGCCGGCGCCATTGCCTGGAGTGCTCGTTATGACGGCACTGGATATTATATCTACCCGGACCGCGCCAGGGCGATTGCGCTTGGACCAAACGGG
This sequence comes from uncultured bacterium, assembly GCA_964591275.1. Classification (GTDB taxonomy): domain Bacteria; phylum Lernaellota; class Lernaellaia; order JACKCT01; family JACKCT01. Next base: position 35,889 of record CAZQAE010000038.1, read on the forward strand.
GACGTCCATGTCGCCGGTTACTCCTGGGACCGGGAATACGATTACGCCACAGTAAAATATGACTCTGCGACGGGCAATCAGATTTGGGCGGTGCGATACGACCATACGGATCATCGGGAAGACATCGCGCAGGATATCGCCGTAGACGCATTGGGCAATGTATACGTCACAGGACAATCTGAAAGCGCGACAAGCCGCGATGACCTCACAACGGTTAAGTACAACTCCGACGGACAAGAGCAATGGATTCGCCGTTTCAACGGCTCGGATAATCATCATGATAGAGGAGCAGCCGTCCATGTTGATGATGCCGGATTCATTTACGTTGCGGGAACATCACGCAATACTTCCAGCGGCGATGACTACACGACAATCAAATATTCCACCGACGGTGCCGAGCAATGGGTCGAATATTATGATTATGGCGGCGAGGATCGCGTGACGGACATGGCCGTCACTGGCGCAGGAGAGGTTTACGTCGTCGGATATTCCGAAGGACCCGGAACGGACAATGATTATGCTGTTGTGGCTTACGACACCGACGGCCATGAGCAGTGGACGGCCAGGTACACCAGTCAGGGATCGAATGACGATCGCGCAAGCGCCGTGGCGGTGGACGATCTTGGATTTGTTTTCGTCACCGGGTACGCGCAGGTTCAAGGCGCAGGGAACGACTACGCAACGATCAGCTACGATTCTGACGGCAATGAACAATGGGTCATTCACTACGATGGACCATCAAGCGGGCGTGATGAAGCCAATGCCATCGGCGTGGACAATATGGGCGCCATTTTCGTTACAGGCGAATCCGCTTCGGTGAGCACGCGGGAAGACATCGTCACCATCAAGTATTTCGATTGCGATGGATGCGCCATCGACGGAGTCTGCTACACGAACGGTGAAGTGAACCCGGACAATCCTTGTGAGATCTGTGATATCGCGGTTTCAGAAGTGAGTTGGTCGGACCTCGATGGTGTTGTCTGCGACGATGGCGAATTCTGCAACGGTGATGATACATGCATGGGCGGCCTGTGCTCCGTTCACGCCGGCGATCCTTGCGATGATGACGGGCTTTACTGCAACGGGATCGAGGTTTGCAACGAGGACACGAATCAGTGCGATCACCCCGAACCGCCGGATTGTTCCGACGACGGTGTCTTTTGTAATGGAGATGAGTTTTGTAACGAAGATATTGACCAATGCGATCATCAAAATCCCCCCGAATGTCCGGATGACGGAGTATTCTGCAACGGCGATGAATTCTGCGACGAAGACATTGACGCCTGCAACAGCCAAAACG
>CAZQAE010000038.1:37288-50312 GCA_964591275.1 uncultured bacterium
ATTGCAACGAAGACTCAGACCAATGTGATTCCCAAAATATTCCCGATTGCCCTGATGACGCCTTGTGGTGCAACGGCGAGGAATTCTGCGACGAAGATATCGACGCCTGCAACAGCCAAAACGCTCCAGATTGCAGTGACGACGGGTTGTGGTGCAATGGCGAAGAATACTGCGATGAAGATACCGACCAATGCGATCATCAAAATCCGCCCGAATGCCCGGATGACGGACTTTTCTGCACCGGCGAGGAGTTCTGTGACGAGGATAATGATCAGTGCGGACAGCGCGAAACGCCGGATTGCGCGGACGACGGCCTGTGGTGCAATGGTGAAGAATTTTGCGATGAGGATATTGACGCCTGCAACAGCCAATACGCCCCAGATTGCAGCGACAACTCGTTGTGGTGCGACGGTGAAGAGTATTGCAACGAAGATATAGACCAATGCGATCATCAAAATCCGCCCGAATGCCCGAATGACGCTTTGTGGTGCAACGGCGAGGAATTCTGCGACGAAGATATCGACGCCTGCAACAGCCAAAACGCTCCGGATTGCAGCGATAACTTGTTGTGGTGCGATGGTGAAGAGTATTGCGATGAAGATATAGACCAATGCGATCATCGCAACGCGCCCAATTGCGTTGACGATGGCTTTTGGTGCAATGGCGAAGAATATTGCAACGAGGACATTGACGCCTGCGACAACCAAAACACTCCCGATTGCCCTGATGACGCTCTGTATTGCAACGGCGAAGAATATTGCAACGAAGATATCGACGATTGCGATCATCAAAATCCGCCCGAATGCCCGGATGACGGACTTTTCTGCACCGGCGAGGAGTTCTGTGACGAGGATAATGACCAGTGTGGGCAGCGCGATACGCCGGATTGCGCGGACGACGGCCTGTGGTGCAATGGTGAAGAGTTTTGCGATGAGGACGAAGACGCCTGCTCACATACATCGTCTGCTGAACTGACTTGCCCAGACGATGGTTTATGGTGCAATGATAGTGAGTCCTGCGATGAGGACGCCGATCAATGCGTCCATTCCATGACGCCAGAGGAGCGTTGCCCCGATGACGGCCTGTGGTGCAACGGAGAGGAACAGTGTGATGACGCAATCGATGATTGCATTAACTCTTCGACGCCCGAATTGACATGCCCGGATAACGAGCAATGGTGCGATGGCGACGAGTCTTGCAACGAGGATCTTGACGAATGCGTGCACTCGACAACACCCGAGGAGCTGTGTCCGGACGATGAGTTATGGTGTAACGGAGCAGAAATCTGCGACGAGGAGCTTGATCAATGCGACCATGCCTCCACGCCCGAAGAAATCTGCCCGGATGATGAATTGTGGTGTAACGGACTGGAGTCGTGCGATGAGGAGTGGGATGCGTGCGCACATTCCACGACACCCGAAGAGCTTTGCCCGGACGACGAATTGTTCTGCAACGGCGTGGAAATCTGCGATGAAGATACTGATGAATGCGTCGGCAGCGGCAATCCATGTGAGTTTCCTCTTGAATGTGATGAAGAGTCGGGTCAATGTGTGGACCCCGTGGAGGAAGATGACGACACGGAGATGACTGATGACGATGACCCATTAACTTTGGCGCCCGGCGATTCTGAATCCGAACCGGATGACGAAGACGCCTGGGAAGACGGTAAATTGAGCGGCGGATGTTGCGCCTATGATTGATCGTGGTGGATTGTAATATGACAAACGGCGAATATGTACCAAAGTACCTGGGCAAGGCTGTCGCGGGGCCGATACCCGAGGTGGAATTGATTCCCTGGAGCGGTGAGGCGATTTCCATCAGCCTGGACTGCAGCGAATTCACCACCCTGTGCCCGGTGACGCAGCAACCGGACTTCGGGCGCATGGAGATCAGCTACATCCCCGATGCGCATCTCATTGAAACTAAATCGCTCAAGCTGTATCTGCAGGGTTTTCGCGATTATAAGGGTTTTAACGAACAGATCGTCGCTCATCTCGCAGGCAAACTTTTCAACCGCGTCAAGCCAAAATGGATGGCCGTCGAGGCTTTCTATAATCGTCGCGGCGGCATTGGCGTATCCTGCCGTTGCGAACGCGGGAAGAAGCCCTGACACTTCGCATGTTGAAAAATAACATTGCTGCTCACTGATTGTCTTATATTTAGCACATAAAAAACTGAATGATGATCGCCGTCCAACGGCGGATTTCCTTTGCAAATGGCGAAATTTACCCATAGATTTTTTTTGAGTTCCTGACATAATACACAATGAAGGCGTGGTCGTAATGCGTATAGTTGTGCCACGAGGTTCAGGTATAAACACTTTTCAGAGAGCATGAGGTCCTTTTCGTGGACAATTTTCTCGCTGATGACAATCTGGAGCAAATAGCGGATTCTCTGGAGGTCCAGTCAGGCATCTTTGAGAAAACGTGGGCCGTCGGTCAGAAAATTCAGAACCTATTTGCCATTGACCGGATTATCGGTCGAGGTCATTTTGGCCGGGTCTATCAGGTCAAAGACAATCGCGGTCGAATTTGCGCCGTGAAGACAATTGATCCGAAGCTCATCGCGCACCCCGATGTTCCAAAAAGACTTGACGCTGTTATCCAGCGCTTGTTGAATGTAAAGCACGCGAATGTCGTTACCACACTTTCCGCGGGAAAAGCGGACGGCTTTTATTACATAAAAACGCCCTATCTGAAGGCACCGACGCTGGCCGACGGATTGAAGCAATCCGTTCCCCAGGCTGAAAAAACCGGCGGAATACCGCCCAGCCAGTCATTGCGTATCATTCAAGCCACGGCGCAGGCCGCCCAGGCGATAGGATGGGATATACCCCATCTGAACTTGCTGCCAGGCAATATGTTTATCGCCACGCGCGGAATTGTCGTCGCCGACGCCGGGATTTTATTTGCCCTATTGCCGGCTTTGTCCCCCCATGAATTTTCCATCATGGATCATATCGACAAACGGGCGCCCGAGGTGAGAAGCAGCCTGAAATCGGATGCCTCCGCGGATGTTTATTCCATTGCGAAACTGATATACAAACTTGTAACTCTGCAGGAACCACCTCTGCTATTTGATGATGTTCCCATCGTCGGGAAATATCCCAAAAAGGTTCGCGATGTTCTGCTATACGCCACGGAGGAGAATCCAAAAAACCGCTATGCGAATCTTCATGATTTCGCTGTGGCATTTGAACAGGTCTTAAGGGGCGACAGCGCTCCGGCTCCCATCAGTCGCGCACAAGTTGATCTGGACAAAATTCTGACGCCGGAAATCGAAAAAGCGATCGAGACGAAAGTCGAGGACATCGTGGAGCGTGGTCTCGGCTCAAGCTCGATCGAGGCAATAGCGCAAACGCCCGCGCCCGATGGAAGCGATGCCATCGAACAGGAAATCCCCGAAGAACAGGTGTTTCCGCCGGAACTACAAAAAACTGTAATCCTCGATGATGCACTTCCCGTGGACATCATTGAAGACGCAGAAAAAATGGCCAATCTATGGAAAAAGGCCGAATCTCCCAAGCAACGGGCCGAGGCGGGTTATATCGAAAGCGATGCCGCCAAAGCGCCTTCCGCCCCGGCGCCGGTCACAAATGAGTCTGTTGTTTCCGAAAAAGTTATGCGGGACAAGCCGAAGGAAATCCCCGAAGACAAGGAACCGTCGGCGGAAATCTCCGAACAATTTTTCCAGGAATTGGATGAGGGCACAGACCAGCCTCCCACGCCGATACCCGCCACGGAGCCTGAAGCCGAGAAAACGGAATCCGTGTCCCGTCCACGCGCTTTCGACGAGGGCAAATCGACTAAGGCCGCCGCAAAGAAAACCGTTGCCACAGCTCCGGTTCGACGCGTGGACGTTGATGAGGCCTTGGAAGCTCCGACGATGGAAACCGGCTTCACAACGGCCAAAGTCACGGCCATCTCCGTTTTCATTCTCGCCATTATTATCGGCGGCTTGTTTTTTCTCAGCGCAAGCTTCAAAAATCGCGAGGCGCAATCCAGTGTTTTGGATGATTACCAACACCAGGAGAAAAAAACCATAAATTATGCTGATACCTTCGCACAGCCCAACTCTGTTACGGTCAAGGGCGCTCTGAGCGGCAACGACATTAAAATGGTTGCGACAAAATACAGCCAAGCCACAAGTACATGCTTTAATAGCGGTCTTAAGCCGAGCGAGGCGCAAAAGGGGACGGTCCTTGTCAGCTTCACAATACAGCAACAGGGCAGTGTGTCCGACGCCGTAGTTATTTCATCTTCGGTCAATGACATAGTCGTGGAGCAGTGCCTGCGCAAGGCCGTTTTGACCATGCAATTCCCACCTTTCAAACGCTCCGCCATGACGGTGAGCTATCCTTTCAAATTCAAGAAATGAATCTTGTTGCAAAGCAGCGCATGAAGGCAAACAAAGGTGCGCTGAAATGGGTCTGGCCGCTGTTGATTCTCGGCGTATTCGCTGTGTTCGGATGCGCAACCCGAACAACACAGGCCATAAAGCCGAATCAGGCATTCAACCTGGGGACGGGACGGATTGAGGTCGATCCGACCGGCGAACTTCCTCCTCAATTTTGGGATTCGTACACGCTTCTCCAGGAAGGCAACACCCTTTTCGACCAGGAACGCTACGGCGAAGCCGCATCCTATTTCAGCGCCGTGACCCAGCGATTCGATGGCGAAGAGGTTGCATCGCTGGCCCTGTTCAATCTGGGCGCATGCTATGAAAAAATGGGGGAATATGAACTGGCCCTGCGCGCTTACAAACGCCTCGATGAAATTTCAGGACCGAAATTCTCCGGTGATGAAGTTCTGATTCGCCAACTGTCCTGCCTGGAAGAACTGGGGCGCTGGCCCCTGGCCATCGGCCTTGCGGACCGTCTGCTGGACATGCCAAATTTGTCGGAAATAAGCCGCATTGATGTTTCGATCCGTCGCGGGATCGCCTTTTATAAAAACCGGGATTCAAAATCCGCAAAAATTTTTCTGGACAAAGCTTTGCTGGATTTTCGAATCCTCTCGCGGCGTAAATTGCCGCTAAACAAGTACTTCGCCGCCAAGGGGTACTTTTATTTGGGTGAAATCTATTTCGACCGATACGAAACCATCCACCTTAACGGCGCAGGCGACGAACTTCGCCTGCAACTGGAAGCCAAGACCGATCTTCTTTTCCTGGCCCGAACACAATATCTTCGCTCCATGCGCACGTATGAAGGGCGCTGGCTAGCCGCAAGCCTGCACAAACTCGGCTACGGATATGAGTCCATGTTTTTTTCCATGAAAAACGCTCCCCTACCCGAGGACCTTTTGCCGAACGAGGCCACCGAGTATCGTATGAAACTGGAAAAGCGTACTGTCAATTTATTATACAAGGCCATTGACGCCTACGAAAAAAATGTGGACCTCAACAGGAGATTCACTTTAGAATCGCCCTGGGCCAAGCAATCCGAAACGTGCCTTGAGCGACTGCGCCGCTATCGCGAGGAGAATATTAACTGATGCGAACTTATGCTGCCGGAATCGTCATAACCTTGCTTGCCTTGTGCGTCACGTCGCCGATTTTTGCCCATGACTTTTCAACAGAAACACTCAAATACGAATTTGGATGGAAGGGAATTCCCGCCGCCGATGCGACAGTCAAAATTCGTAACGGTCAATGTGAAAAGGCATGCTACAACATCAAGATCGAATTGAAAGGCAAGAAATACCTCGATCTGTTCTGGAAGGTTCGGGACCGAATCAAATCGACCTGCCTGAAAGAGGATTTTTCCACGCAGCGCTACATCTTTCACCAACGCGAAGGCCACTTCAATCTCGATACGGAAATTCTATTGGATAAAGAGGCCGGCAAGCTCCGTTCGACGCGTTTTCGCCTCGATAAAAACAAGAACTACAAAGACAAATCCGCAAAGCCGGACGTTATCTTCGGACCCCTGGCATCATTGCTCCATATGAGATCGCAGCCGTTGAAGGTCGGCGACGAAAAAAGTGTGAGCGTGTTTGACGGCAAGCGAACGCATATTCTCAATTGGAAAGTCGTCAGCAAAGAGACGATCAAAATCGGCATTGGGCAATATAATGCGCTCAAGCTGATACCGCGCATTACAAAATCAAGTTCAAAGGATAAGAAGAGCAAGGTCGATAAAGTGCGAAAAGTCACGATCTGGATTTCCGAGGACCTATCGCACACGGTCCTGAAGATCGAATCCGAAGCCTTCGTCGGAAGCATTTACGCCGAACTTGTCAATGGCTGGCCTTAATAATCCAAGCATTGTCGAAACCCGCCTCAACGCTGAATCCCATGCTCCTCCAACAAGTCCAGGTCGTGCACCTCAATTTCGCGCTCCATGCGATTGTTTTCCAGATCGCGCACCACGATATGTATGATGATCTTTTCGCTTTCAAATTGCTCGGGAATTTGAATCATTGCTTTATAAGTCCCGCGATTCGGGTCAATGGAAAAGCGAATCCGTTTTTTCGGATTGCCGGGGAAATAGGCGTAAACGCTTGCTGCGCCTTCCAATGGATCAACCTCGACAGGCAGCATTTCACCGCCATACGTGGCCTGCGGAGCGTGTACCTCGAATTCGGGCGATTCGACGTCGACGCAATATTTCACTGCTTTCCATTGGAGGCAGCCATTAATGCGCTCGGTCTCAATTATTACCGTATATACACCGGCTGGGATCTGTCGGAAGACAATTAAACGCGCCGACCAGTGACCGCGGATTTCATCCGACCGAAGCTCTTTGGTCAAGCCAAAAGGGAAAAATGCTGTGACTTTCTTCGCGTCCGGCGGAGCGGCGACGGAAAAGACCGGGCCACTTTTTATCCCGGGCTCCAAGTTCCCGATGATAATATCGCCAGCCGCCCCGAATGCGGGAAGTCCGGCGAGCAATATGGCCACGATGGTCGCGATGATCGTTTTGCGTGTCATGGTTTGACTCCTTTTAAGGTCGTGCGCCTGTTCTATTCCTTGATAAAGCAAGAGATGGGCCGTTCATTATTTTCGGTGCTAAGTCAATGATATTATGGGTGAATTCCGGCGTCGGGCACGATTGGTGCGGCGTTTAGAAATATATAAATAATAGCATTATGTTGCAAATAGAAGCATGGGTGTTTTCTCTTGGATGAGCTATTTGCGATGTTGGCAAAGCCAATAACGACGGGGCTTTGCGAGCGTCACAATATAACTTAACTCCAAAATAACCCAACAACCCTGTCATTTCGAGCGAAGCCGACGAAGTCGGCGAGTCGAGAAATCCCTTTAACGCAATCGGTTGGCGCAATTATTTGGGCGACAGCGAAATTTTTGGAGGGATTTCTCCACTTCGCTGCGCTTCGGTCGAAATGACAGGATTTGTGCCTTCCTTTTGTCCGACTTTCCTTTTATTCTTTCCCCTTCACCCCTCCCGAGAGGCTGATTTTCAAAACGTTTTGAAAACGTTACTGCACAAATAGCTCTGGATGAAACTGGCAGCCAGGGCCTTCGTGATGTATAATGTCTTTCCTTTTGTGGAACCTGGGAAGGAGTGAAAACCATGCACGAAGCGAAAATCATGAAAAAAGGTCCGGTCCTTCTTATCACAGCGCACGCCGACGATGCGGAGTTTTTCGCTGGCGGAACCATCGCCAAATTCGCCGCTGAGGGCCGCGATGTGTACGAAATCATCACCACGAACAACGAGCGCGGCAGCTTCGAGATGGACAGTTCGCAGCTCGTGACCGACAGCCGCGACAAAGAAGCAAACGAAGCCGCGCGCATCCTGGGCAAAAAGGAAATATTTTTTCTCGAATACCCTGACGGTTTTCTGGGCGATACTCCCTTGAACGAATTGCGGGAAAAGTTCATGCGCTTTATCCGCGAGATCCGCCCCTATACCTTGATGACCTTTGACCCGTGGGCGCCCTACGAACCGCACCCCGATCATCGGGCCGTGGGCATGGCGGCGGTGGAGGCGGCGGGTTTCGCGCATCTGCCCCTGTATCATCCCGAGCATGTGAGAGAGGGGCTTGCGCCGCATGTGACGGCGGAAAGTTATTACTTCGCAAAATCTCCGATGAACGCCGAGAAGTTCGTGGACATCGGCCAATTCATCGACAAGAAAATCGACGCGCTGTGCGCGCACGATTGCCAGATAAAAATGATGGTGGACGATTTTCTCATGTCCGCCAAAGCCTGCGGCATGGAGTCGGATATGTTGCCGATGATGGACCGCAATAACTATAGGCCCATGCTGGAGATGTTCATCCGCCAATGGGCGCAAAAGACCGGCGAGCCCGCCGGCATTGAGTACGCCGAGGTATTCCGTTACGAAACAGCCAACGATCTCATCAGGGAACTGATGTCGCTGTAAAATTGTGTACTGGCAAGGAACAAGTATTACTTTTCTGTCAGCTTTAGTAGTTGATATGGAGAAAGTCTGATGCAAAACAAACCGGTTGAGAAAAAATGTGTCGCCTTGGTATGCACAAACTTCACCATGCAGAGCGCTTTTGGTCTGCTCATTTTGGCGCTCAACTCGGCGCGCTTAGGTTACGAGACACTGATATACTTCACATTCGAGGGGCTGCACATGATACGCCCTGGACACCTCGAAAAACTGCGCTACTTTCCAACCGGCGTTGATCCATCCGGGATCGAAGTTGGCCACGCAACGCAGGAATTGCGTGCCAAAATGGAAGAAAAGGACATCGCATATCCGGAAGACATGCTGGAGATGGCTCAACTTGAGGGCGTGCGATTCCTGGCATGTAAAACCAGTGCCGATCTTTTCGACCTCGGCCCAGACGACTTCATTCAAGGTGTTGAGGTCATGCTGGCTGAGGATTTTATGAAACAAGCAGCTAGTTCGGATCTGCATCTGATGTTCTAAATGTCTTCTTCCAAGCTCAATAGTTTTGACTGGTTAATAGAAAATTGAGGACGCCCAATTAAAAATAAACTGTCCTCAATCAAAAACGCCCTTGCAAAACCAAATAATTTTCGCTCAGTAAATAATCGCCCGAATGGGTGTTCCCAATTTCCCTGGAATCACAGGTGGAAAATTCTCCAGCCGTGATTAGCCCCGCATCGGGGCGGCAGTTTGTAGCCCGGTGCGTCAGCGCCGGGAAACTATTTTATCATATATATCAGACAAAGCCCTCTTTAGAGGGCGACACAAAAACGGGTTGTTGTCATTCCCTAATTGCGTTTATTAAAATCTGTCGCCCGTTGCGGGCTTTTAAAATTTTCAAAACAACATCTATTCCCCGGCGCTTCGCACCGGGCTACAAACTGACGCCCCGATGCGGGGCTTGGATGCAAATCGGGAACCCACGCAAAGGGTGTTCCCAATTTTCATTGAACCAGTCCTGCAATTATTCTTTGTATATCACCGGATTTTATGTTATCCTAATAAAATTAAGAAAGGGGACGCGGATGCAAAAACTCGACGCAAGAAGACAACCGCAAAAAGGTAATAAGCAAGTCGATATTCCAAGTCCGAAATTGTTTAGAAATGTGTTGTCATATTTCAAATTATTCAAAAGATGTTTAGGGGGCTGTCTCGAATTTTCCGAATTTTCATGTTCAAATCCGTTAACTCAACAACCACAAAAAGCGAGATGAGAAAAAATGAAGGCGTATTTACGCGAGATCAATTTGAAATGTCTCCAACGTGATGGTTTATTTAATCGGGAAAATGCTGAAACTGTTCTTAATTGGATGATCTCGAAGGGAAATAGGCATCCAGTTTTAGTCATCGGGGCTGGTTTCAGTCAGAACGCAATCAATAAAAACACGGGCCTTCCAGAAAGAGTCCCATTATGGCGTGATTTAATTAACCGTTGGGAGCAGGATTTAGGGCTTCAGCATGGACTATATGATGCGCCGCGGCTTGCAGAAATCTATCAAGAAACGCTTGGCGTTGATTCTTTTCGTAATATGCTACTAAACCTCGTGCCAGATGAGGTTCTGTTTCCTAGTAAAGCACATGAGGCATTATTTCACTACACCGCTGAAGCAATAATTACGACAAATCAATTGGACACACTATTGGATAAGAATGAAAATGAGTGGATTCCTGTCGTAAACGATCCTGATCTTGCTATTCACAAATATAAAAGGAAGACAACGCAACTTATTTATATTCATGGACATCGAAACCAGAGGGATTCATGGGTTTTTTCACGATCTGAATATGAAGATATTGAAAAGACTCGTCCCCGGACCGTCACCAGGGTGCGTCAACTATTGACAATGTTTCCCGTTTTGATTATTGGGTACAGTTTATCAGATCCCGATTTTCATAACCTCTACAGACAGATGAGTCTAGATATGAAAAATGCACAACCTCGAGGTTTGGCATTGCTTATCGAGAAACCCAGCAGGGCGGAGCGAAAACATTGGGAATGCCTCGGAATAAGCCTTGCGACATTCAATTTATATAACAATAGATTTGATAACACTGAGCGCTTTTCACGGTTTTTTAACCTGGGTGAGGTTAGTCTTGTTTCGAAAGAAGATATTTTAAATATAATTATGAGTATAAAACCATTTCATGACCGTATACAATATGTTCTGGATATATTATCCGACGAAATGCACACAGAAGTCGTTGAGGGTTGGCTAAAGATATCTCTTGACTATGAAATATGGATTGCCGCAGCACGTGGAGAGTTCAGTGAGGATAAATGGAAGATAATCAATAAAAATCCTCTACATGAAGGTCTTTTTGTAAAAGAAAAGTCTCAAGGTTCACAAACGCCGGAGAGTTCGAGTGCAATGATAAGAGATAAATTCTTATTCCTTCCTCAAGATAGGTTCTCCTTGGGTATCTTGCTGAACCGAATAGTTGATTCACTAATCGAAATTCATGTAGATAGTCCCATAGATGTTTCAGAATGGTTATGGACAGCACTAGAATACATTGTTGAACCTGCAACAAGTGGCGAGAGTTTGGAGACAATTGCTCACCTAACATCATGGGCTTGGGTGAACATGGCGGAGCAAGATAATAATATTTCAAATAATATCATTCAAGAAAAAGCAAAAATGGTTGTCCAACATTGCCTATTAATCGCACGCAAGTATGGGACATCAGAAGCTGATGAAATTGTATTGTATATTGAGGAAGACGCTGAAAGATTAGGATTAATAACACAAAAGATATCAAAGGATAAAGAAAGGTATCCTGAACCGATAGCTGAAAGTGATTTTCAAAAGATAATGAAAAAAGGGTACACTTGTGCAATGAATGGTAATTACAAAGAGGCATTTGAACACTATAAAACCGCTTCAAAATCCTCTTTTAATTCAGGTGATATTTTTCTAAGGTGGATATCATTGTACTCAACAGCTGACAATTATAACCATTATAAATATGGCAAGGAGAGATTTGGCTATGATCCTTACAAGGATGCGGAACTTACGGATTACACAAATAAAATAAAAGACATCGAAAACAATACCGTTGTAAATTCTTGGATAAAACGAAGAAATAGTGCACAACTGAAAATACTAAGCAAAACAATCAAAATCTTTAAAGACAAATTTTACCGAAAACAGTTCGGAGACCGCTCAACAACATATGATAATGTCGTCCATAACTATTGGCGCATTTTCCGCGATTTAGAAACTAACTTCATGACTCCTGGCAAGCAAGAAGAATATGTATTGAATCTCCTTAACTGTCCTGCATTCAATGAAATAACAGAACTTAGATTTCGGTTAAAATATGACATTGGCGGTACAAAACAGCGACTAAAAGAATTCGCGGACAGCAATCATCCAAGCAATCTTATTAAAAGAAGAGAGCGTGACAGAGAAATGTGCAAAATGATTTTAACACAACCAACAACAATTACCGAATGGAGTATGCACTTAAACGCGATCCCGGAAATCGATGATATATTGCAAGAAAGTGACAAGCATTTGGTCCCTGAATTTCTGAAATTATGCAAAACAGAACACCCAACTAAAGTGCAAACATACAAGGGGACATCGCTTCTTTTTGACGATTATTCTGAGGCGTGGTTTCCATTCTTAAGGCTATTGGACAATAATATGAGCCTTGCTAATTTAGCTGAGTTTAGAAACACACTAAACCATCCACGAGAATGGGAAATGTTCGGCAAACGATTATCCTCTCTACCATGGCATCAATGGTCAAAAGAAGATAGTAGTAGCATTGAAAACTCTTTGGTTTTTCTCCATGAAACCTCTGACGCAATTCCACTTTCATCGTATTCTTGGGGCTATGAAGGATTAACTTGGGCTTTCGTTGGATTATTGCAAGATACTCAATCCAATAATCTTCCAAGAAATTTGGTGAAAAAGACATCTGCGATTGCGGAGAAAATTTCCGAGATGACTTTTTCAAATGAAAGTGCTGAAATCGAACGTGCCACATTCCTATTACTCTATTTGATTAAAAACACAGCTAAAGGCCGTGGGGAAATTATAACCAGGGCATTTTATCACTTTAAAGAGCGTATTGAGCAACCTCGGCCACTACCTCCACATTCATTAAAAGACATGGAAAAATATATATTTATTGATTCACTTGAATCCGCCTGCGGACTAGTTGCTGATTATGTGCTATACGGAATCAAACATAAAGAAATTGAAGAGTATTACGAGTATGTTTGGTCGATATTGATTAAGAAGGAAAACGAACTGCGTAAATTTATCACAAATAATCCGCATCATCTCAGGGAGTATGTTCGTTTTCTTGTAGCAACACTCATTCTCTCCGAAAAAAAACACCGAAATATGGCTGCAAAGTGGTTAGTAGAAATATGTTCTAAAACTCCAGTAGCACTTAAATTCTTAGACAGTGTCCTATTGCCAAAATACTGGGGTAAATATTGGAAGGACCTTGTTGAAAGAATTATGATTGCTTCTGGTGGAAATTATGGAGTAAATTCTCTAGAACATAAACTTGCAGTTCTCAACTTAACATATAATTCTATTGGGAAAAGGAGACATAAAGATTTGCATTATTTGATAGATCAGACATATCCATTAACTGTTGATGATAGTTCAT
>CAZQAE010000039.1:0-50228 GCA_964591275.1 uncultured bacterium
AGATGGGCCGGACTCCCAGAAGAACACCGTGTCACCGCTCTGCATAAGCTCTGATTTTTGGTTCGCGGCAAAGGCTACATCGTCAAGTTTTTCAAGTGCGCCTGGCAAATCAAAATGTTTTGGGTTTGCTTGAAAAATCCAAAATTGATTTTGCATATCTGCTCCTTCATCCACTTTAGTGTTCTTTTCTTCTCCACCTCGTCATTTGTACTCTTATAACAAATCTGATTTTAAAAAGTAATTTTCAAATTGATGTGAATCAATCAGATTCCGCAGCAGCCTCCGTCATCGGCATCGTCGGACCCGGACGATGGATCGCCATCGTCGCTGTCATCGTCGTCATCGTCATTCGTGTCGTCGTTGCCGTGCCAGTCGTCATCATCATCCGTATCATCATCAGCGTCGTCATTCAGATCATCGTCAACATCATCGTCCGCGTCGTCATTCAGATCGTCGTCAACATCATCGTCGGCGTCGTCATTCACGTCGTCGTCAACGTCGTCGTCCATCGGCTCAACGTCGAAGATTTCCTCGAAGTCCAGCCATGTGTGATTGACGGTTGGATCATTGTCATAATCGGACCAGCGCGAAAGGCCGAGTTGCCGCGGCCCCGGCCTGAAAATCGCCGAATGAAATGTGAGGCAAATGGGGGCGACGCAGTGATTGAAATCAAGGAAGTCCCAGAGATTGTCCAGCGTAAGTTGCCTGTCGTATTCGTTATTAATCCGATTGGCGCCGATGAAGTAACGAAGCGCATGCCCGGAATCGCGGACGGGGAAAAGCTTGTCTTCCCAGTTGAAGGTTAGTTCCATATCAGGAAAGAGCACTTCATCATCTTCAGGCCAGCGCACTACGCGCGAATGATAATTGATTTCCTGCACGGCTGTCGGCGGATCGCTTCTATCCTCAGGGCCGAAGATGTGAATGAGAAGGGAACCGAATTGATGGACGTTTTCATAATAATCCAGAACATCTTCGATGGTGTTTCGCTCGTCGCCGTTGTAATCCTTTTGCGCCAGGGATTGCCGGGTGGACCAGACGCCGATGTCCTGCGTGTCGAGGGGATCGACGGAAAACAGGTCAAATTCGTATCCGCCGCGATTCGTCGTGAGGCCGATGCCCGATTCGTTCATGCCCGAGACGATTCCGATGAAGCCGGGAAAGGTTACGGAGATAAAGCGCTGCTTGTCGGGGTCGTCAGGCTCAAAGGCGATGATGATGCCCTTATCTCCTCCGAAAAATGGATCAAAAGCGTAAAGCCGAAAATCCGTGTTGTGCGCGACCGCCATTTCACCAAGCAATTCAGGATCTGTCGCGGTGGTCGTGTTCCATCCGGCCAACGTTGTGCAAAAAAGACCGGCGATGTCGCGCATGGCGATGAAAGTCAGCAGGTCGCCCCGGTCCAGGTTCCGCCCCAACAGTTCCATATGCAGTGAGATGCCGGAGTCTTCCATCGCGTCGAAAATGCCTTGCGATTCCTCCAGCAGCTTTTCAGGGAAATCGAAGGTTTCCATGATGTAGTCCCGCTTCCAATCGTAATCCAGCGTGTCGCCTTCCGGGGACCGAATGGAATATATCTCAATAACGTGCACGATCTCCTCGGGAATCAGCGAGCCGTGCGCGTAGCCCATTTCGTAGTTGGAACCCCAAAGGCGCATGATTCGCTGCCCATCGATTTCGCTGACGAATCCGTTGATTGCCTGCGCGGGGTGCGCTGCGAGAATCAGAAGTGTTGCCGCTATGGCGGCGATGACGATACGCAATGTGACGAACCTCCTTTTGCCCCGGCGCTATTGTATCTCATTTGTCGTAAAACTCAAAAATACGTTATGATCCTGTCAGCGAAGGTGCAAAAGACTAGGAAATAATTCATTGACGACAAGGAATTTCATATGGCGATTCCCGGAAACCTTCTGACTACGGCCATGGGGGTAATGCCGCACGTCGATATCGACCGCGCTCTGGAGATGGCGCTTTCTTTGGATATCCCATTTTGGCCGCAGCTTCCAAGATTCAATTATTATGAGGACATGTACGTGCAGGCATCGGAGCATTTCCCCGGAATCGTGCTCGACCTGGAAAAACGTACCCTCCGCTTTGACATGGCGAAGTTCGAGCTGGAGCTTGAAAACACGCTGGCCCATTTCGACGAACCCGATTTCTTTGACATCAGCCCAACATATTCCGCGGTTTACGAACGCTTTCTGGCGATGGACTTTTCCGACCGCCCGGCGATACGCGGGCAGCTTGAAGGGCCAATCAGCTTTGGATTCCTTGTACTGGATCAAAATGACCGCCCGATCCTCTTCGATGACATGGTGCGGCCTTTCATGTTTGAATTCATGAGCAAGCGAATCAATGTGCAGCTCGCCCGCCTGAAGGAAAAGAACCCGAACGCCTTTATGTTTGTGGATGAGCCTGGATTGCAGCTTCTGTTCAGTGCGCTGTCCGGGTACTCGGATGTTGCCGCGCGCAAGGATATGGAAAATTTTTTCTCGATGCTGGACCGGCCGCGCGGGGTACACCTGTGCGGGAACCCGGATTGGGATTTTCTGCTTGGGCTGGACATGGACATCCTTTCGATGGACGTTTACACCAACGGAGAAATTTTCCAGGCCTACGCCGGGTCTATCAAGCGATTTCTGGATCGCGGCGGCGCGTTGGCCTGGGGAATTACGCCAACCAACATTGAGCCCTATGAAAAAGAAAACGAGCCTCTGTTGGTGAAGCGGCTTGAAGAGATTTGGAAGGTTTTGACCAAAGCCGGAATTGACCGCGACTTTCTTTTTTCCCGCAGCCTTCTTTCTCCGGCCACCTGCTGCCTTATCAATCCGGACCGAGAATTGACGGTTGAAAAGGCTTTTGGGCTGACAAATGCGCTTTCTAAAACTCTTCGCGAGAAATACAAGCTCGAATAATGTATAAGGAACAAGCTTTCAGAGCGAGCTTAAGAACCTGTGCCGTGTGTTTTAGTGTTTCAAATAACTTTCCTAAACCGACAATCGGACTTTTGGAGCAAGTCAATGAAAAACCGGAACTATGTTTGGATTTTCCTGCTGATCGGGCTTGTTGCCGCGGGGATGGCCCTTGGATGCGGCGACGATGACGACGACGATGACAGTTCAGGCGACGACGATGCCGATGACGACGTGGACGACGACGCGGACGATGATGCGGATGACGACGCAGATGATGACGCGGACGATGATATTGATGACGACGCGGATGACGACATCATCGAAGACGACTACATCGCCCCGTGGCCGCAAAGCAATATCGAAGCGCCGGATTACGATGAAAGCCCAATTCCCGGTCCCTTAAGGCAAAAGGCGATTGAGTACGATGATTGGCATCTGGCGAATCATCAGCCCTATCACGGCGGCACGGTCAGAATAATTTTTACGGATGAAACGCGATCTGTCGTGGATCACTATTTCGACTGGAACGACAGTTGCGAGTGGACCGGCCTGTACATGGGAAGCCAGGCTGTCAGGTATCACGCCACTGGCGATGAGCAGGCCAGGGAAAACGTCAAACGCATGGTTTCAATGCTTTCGGGCAATTTGCACATCACCGGAACGCCGGGCTATATCGCCAGATATTGGGCTGATCAGGATGCTTTGATCTACCCCGGCGACGAATGGTGCGACGCATCCGAGCAGCGCAAATGTCAACACATCGAAGACGGACCTGACGCGGGGAAATGGTGGTGGGGAGAGACCAGCCGCGACATGTACAACGGATGGTTTTTCGGAATGTCTCTGGCCTACGATCTGGTTGACGATGAGGCGATGCGTCAGGTCATACGCGAAGATGTGGAGCATGTTCTGACGGTTTTGATGAGTCAGAACTGGATGATCCTCAATGAAATTGGCCAGCCGACCGGGTACGCCCCGGACGTCATGCCCCCATTTCGCCTAGCCTGGCTTACTATCGGCTATCACATCACCGGAAGCGACGCGATCAGGCAGGAACTGGCGAAGCTTTTGAAAAACGATATGCGTGTATTGATGCGCTTGCTGAGCATTACTTTTATGAATCACTATACCGAATACTACGGCAATTGCCTGTCGCATGAATACTGGTACAACCTCCTGCGCCTGGGCAAAGTTTATTTCAGCGACGACGACTACGCATTCATGCTCAACTTGTTCGAGACGCAGATCCACACTTTCACGCGGCTTTCGCATAATCCCTGGTTCAACGATGTTTTCATGAGCCAGGGCGCATACATCCCCGAGGAGGTGGACGATCCATATCAAGCGCAGCTTGAGCAGGATCTGTCCGATTTCAGGCCGGCGCCCAACTTTCGATACCACCTCGATGCGAGAGACCCGGCGACGTACACCTTGGATCCGCTTTCAGTGTTGTTGAGCGATCTTGTGGATGATTTACCGCTTTTTTTGCAGGATATCATCGGGGATGTGGATTATCAGGCTACCGATGCTTTTCCTGTGAATATGCAGTGTTCAACAGATTTTCTCTTTCAGCGCAATCCCTTTCAGATCGAGCAATGCGGTTCGGATGATCTCACGCTCGTCAATGCGGGCGTCGATTATCTGATTGCTTACTGGCTTGCGAGCTACCATAAGTTCATTTCAAAGGACATGTGATGAAAACGGATTTTTAACCAAACAGCTGCGTTTTTCGGGGGACAAAATGAAAAGAAAATTTACGCTTTGGCTTTCGATAGTGCTGGCTATTTTCATGATCTTCGCCATGGCCTGCCAAGGCGAGGATGACGATGACGCCTCCTCCGGCAACGACGATGCCAACGACGACGATGCCAACGACGACGATGCCAACGACGACGCCAATGATGACAGCGGCGACGACGATTTGGATGACGATCTGGATGATGATGTGAACGACGACGCGGATGACGACACAGGCGAAACTTTTCCACCGGAGGACCAAGACCCGTTTTTCGAAAAAGGTTTGATCCTGCCGCCTAATTCCTTGGAATGCGTTCCGGTCGACACCGGCGTGCCGCAGATGAATTGCAACCATCATGGCTCGGTGGTCGCCGTCCTTCCCGACGGAACTATTGCCTCTGTCTGGTATCATGGCGAGCGGGAAAAATCGCCGGATTCCTGGCTCGTGTGGTCGCGCCTTGCTCCTGGCGAAACGGAATGGACCTGGCCGGAAGTTCTCTTTGACGATCCTGGTCGCGCCGAGGGCAATCCCGCCATTTGGGTGCGAGAGGACGGCGTGCTTTACGTCTTTTTCGTCACCATTTTCGGCGACGGCTGGAACCAGTCCAGAGTCAGAATGGTCACATCCGAAGACGGCGGAGATACATGGTCAGGCGACACGATGCTGCGCGATAATTATTGCTGGATGGTTCGCAACGAGCCGGTGCGGCTTAAAAATGGCGAGCTGCTTTTGCCGCTGTATAACGAGTGCCTAGCCTATCCTGTATATATGCGCTCTACCGACGATTTTGCCACATGGAGTGAAGAGGCTCATTTTAATCTCGGATATTACTTGGGCCATGCCGGGCAGATTCAGCCCTCACTTATTGTTCTCGATGACGGAACGGTTACCGCCGTCACGCGCGACGGAACCCCCTTTAACCGCGTGATGCGCACGACCAGCGACGACGGAGGACTCACCTGGTCCCCCAGCAAATTCACGGCGCTTCCCAATAGCGGCACTTCTATTGATCAGGTTCTGCTGCTCGACGGGCACGTCGTCGTGGTCTACAACGACAGCCCCGATAGGCGTTTTCCACTGAGCGTTGCGTTGAGTCTCGACGGCGGCGAAACATTTGCCTCGACCGTAGACATAAACAATGAATGCGATGGTGAAAACTGTAGTTACCACTATCCCTCCATCGCGCAATCTCCATTCGACGGCACGATCTGGGTCACCTACACGCATCAGCGAGAAACGATTGGGTGGGCCCATTTCAACGAAGCATGGATTATTGATAACGGCGAGGAAATTAGGTGAAGGGAAATGCCGGGAGCGCCGTTATTGTAGAAAAATAAGGATGCGCGTTATTCATTTGGCCCAAGAATCTGATCTCCCATTCATTGGCAAATATTATCCCAAACCCTGAATCGGGCATTTCATTGCGCCATTGAGAAACAGGCGGAGTTGGAGCAAGCAGGACGGCTGTTTCCCGTAGATGAATATCAGGTAAATCCTTATTGAATTGGCCTAGAACTTGCGTATCCTAGCGCAGAATCGCGCTTGAGATTGAGTGCTGGCGTGCGATGGTGGAGAAAATTAATGCAGGGAAACAATTTATGAAAATCCTTATCGCGGAAGACGACCGGACCTCTCGGGCCCTTCTGGGAGGGCTTCTAAAGAAGTGGGGATATGAAGTCATTGCCGTGAGCGACGGTCGGCAGGCTTGGGATGAGTTGGTGAAACCCGAGGCTCCAAGGATAGCCATCATCGATTGGGAAATGCCCGAACTGACCGGGATTGAAGTGATTGAACGCTTTCGCAAAAGGGAAGAGTCCGCTTATGCCTACATAATTTTGCTCACTGGCAGGGACGATAGGGAAAACATCATCGAAGGAATATCCAAAGGCGCCGATGATTACGTCATTAAGCCTTTTGATCCTGAAGAACTATCCGTTCGTATAAGGACGGGCAAACGTATCGTTGATCTCGAAGCGCAGCTTTTGGAAACGAATCGCCAACTGGAAGAAATAGCGCGGACCGATCCATTGACGGGTCTGGCGAATCGGCGTGCTCTTGTTCAGGAACTGCGAAGCCGATTTCAAAGCGCTGTCGAATTTGAAATGCCCACCGCATTCATCATGGCCGACATTGATCATTTCAAACGGGTCAACGACGAATACGGGCATGATGCAGGGGATGAAGTTCTCAAGGGCGTTGCCGAAAGGTTGAAAGAAGCCTATCGCCGTGGCGACATCGTGAGCCGATTCGGAGGAGAGGAATTTCTTATCATTGCGCCGGATGCAAATCCAGAGTTCATTTTCACTATTTCGGAGCGAGCTCGTCAAATGATCGAAGAAAAAGCCTTCGAAGTATCCGAGGGTATCTCCTTGTCCGTCACCTGCAGCTTCGGTGTTAGTTTTGCCCATCTCAAAAACATCGCTTTAGTCGACGAGTATATTAAACAGGCCGATAATGCGCTGTATGAATCAAAGCGGGGAGGGCGCAACAAAGTCACGGTGTATAACGGCGAATAACCCCGAGTGCGCCTAGAGCAAGACACTTCCAAATCCACGAAATATCCTCGGGGACAGCGATGATCAAAGCGGTTATTCATATCGGATGATATCGAAATAGACCTTGTTGCCGGAGAAGGAGTTTATGAGCCGGAAACCGGGATTATCAAGATCGGGGGCCTGGATGGTTCCCCACGTGTGGTCGCCGTGTGTCGCGCCGCCGAAAAGTGAAAAACGGGTCAGGCCGTAGCAAGCGAAATCCCACGGAGTTGCCCTCCATGAAGCATGACAATGAAAAGAAGCTTGGATCGTTTCCAATGGTTAGGCAAACTTTTTCGTTATAAACGGAGTTTGTTTCCGCTGTTCAGCGTCTTTCTTGACAGTTGAATGTCATCTACCAAAAATAACCGGCACTTCACCGCACTGGAGCAAGCCCTATGCCCGATTTTCGAAAACGCGAGTTGTCCGGCCCTTGGGAAATAATTGCCGTCAATGGTTTTTCAGATGCCTATGACTTTTCGAATTCTTTACGGATCACCGTCCCTTCCCACTGGCAGCAGCATCCCGAATTGCGCGCTCACGCCGGCAAGGTCGTCTATCGCCGGCGCTTTAGCTGGCGCAAAGTTCGGGGACGCAGGGTTCACCTGAGTTTCCCCGGCATATTTTATTGGTCCGCCGTTTGCCTTAACGGCAAAACACTCGGCGCGCACGAGGGATATTTCGAACCGCAGGTTTATGACGTCACCGCGGATTTGAAGGCGGAAAACGAACTGATCGTCGAAGTTGATTGCCCGGATGAAAAGGACAAGACCGATAAAAGGATGATCACCGGCATTTTTTCTCATTGGGACTGCCTTGATCCGGCGACGAACCCCGGGGGGATTTGGTTGCCCCCCTTTTTGTGCGAGACCGGCGAGGCGCATGTCACGGAAAACATGATTCATACGGAAAGGATCGACGAACAGGGCGCGCACCAGATGGAGCGCCTGACCATCCATGCCGAAAAAAATCTGAAAGCGACTGTTACGACGACTTATGAACCGGAGAATTTCCAGGGCGACAGCCAGTCCTTCGTGCGTGGCATCGAATTGCATTCGGGTGATAACTCACTCGTGTTTCGCCATACGATTCTGAAGCCGCAGCTTTGGTGGACGCATGATTTGGGCAGGCCGAATCTCTATCGCGTTAGAGTCCGCATCGACGTCGGCAAGGCAAAACTGTGCGACCAGTGGGACGGCGTGACGGGGTTGCGCACCGTAAAATTCCAGGATTGGATTTGTCATCTGAACGGCACGCGCCTGTACTTGAAAGGCAACAACCTGCCGCCGATCGACACGCGCATTGCCGCCGCCAAAAAGAAGACGGCTCAAAAGGACTTTCAACTCGCCGCCAAAGCCCACATGAACATCATGCGCGTTCACGCGCACATCAGCCACCCCATGCTTTATGAGGCGGCCGACCGCGCGGGAATGCTTCTTTGGCAGGATATGCCATTGCAATGGGTTTATCGAAAAGAAGTTCTCCATGAAGTGATCCGGCAGGGCAGGGCGATGGTGAAGCTGCTGTACAACCACCCCTGCGTGGCGATCTGGTGCTGCCACAATGAATCGTTTTCCGTTGTGGATACTGATGAGGAGAATCCTCTCACCGTTGCCGGGACGCTTTTCTCAATGCTTGTTTTTTCGTGGAACCGGGACGTTATGGATAAGCACAATAAAAAATCCATCGAAAAATTCGATTCCACGCGCAAAGTTGTGCGCTCCTCGGGAGAGATGGCGCTTTTGGGAAAAAAGGGAACCGACCTGCACTTTTACGGAGGTTGGTACCGCATCATGGGGACGCATCGCTCTTTTGACAGGATCCTGAAATTTGTCAGGAAGGGCCTTGGGTTTGTTACGGAATTTGGAGCGCAGAGTTTTCCTGATGAAGTCAACAGCAAACGGTTTATGAATGAGGATATGCGAAAAATTGACTGGAAGACTCTGGAGGACCGCCACAGTTTGCAACTGGATTTGATGGATCACTGGACGCCGCGGGATCATTACAAAACGCTCGGAGAATACATCCAGGCCACGCAGGATTATCAATCCAAGATCAACCGCTATTACATCGACCGTATCCGCGCGCTGAAATACGATCCGAACGGTGGCGTCATGCCCTTTATGTTTGTCGATCCCAATCCGGCGATTCAGTGGTCTATTGTGGATTACTGGCGACGTCCAAAGTCGAGTTATTATAAAATGGCCGATGCCCTGCGGCCCGTGTATGCTTTCGCTTTGCTTCCAAAAGACAAATATCGGCGGGGCGAATCTCTGCGTGCTCCCCTCTACATCGTCAACGATTCGCAAAAGTCTTTTCCCGAAGCGCAAATTGAGGTGCGTGTATGGGATGATGAAAACAGGGAAGCATATAGCAAGTCTTTCACGCACCCCCTTGAGCCGGACTGCCGCGCGACGCAGGTGGGCGTCGTCGATGCCCGCGCCTACATAACAGGAAAGCTGAGAATTGAAATCACGCTCAAAAACTGCGGGAAGGATTTTGTGAACGTATATGAGGCTGCCATTCAATAATCTCAGATTTGGCTAAATGCTTCCATTTGAAAATGCCGGTGTTGGCGACTCAGTGAAATTTGCGTTGATTGGAGTTTATCAGTTGTCCCTATGAACAGCCGCAACCGCATGTGTCGTTGTCGCCTAGTGCGTTGGTCGGTTCAAATACATCCTTGAAAAGCGACCAGTCGATTTCTTTGGCGAGGATGAAAAGGGGATGTTTGTTGCTCGGAATCTGGTTGAGGTTGTTTTCGGAAAAGATCGATGATTGAAGGCGGCTTTTTTGCTTTCATAAATCACCAGATTTTGGGGGTTATTATGGCCATTTCCTGGTGATATCTGTAGCGTAATATTACCGAAATATTTAGCATTATCAGTAACTTAGGTGCTTTATAAGGGGTGACGAATTACTTCTTCATTTTTTGTTTTCTCAGCATTTTGGAGTAGCACGTTGTATTGGCATTAAAACTTGGGGTACAGCACTACTCACACTGATGTGTCAGTGCTTACTGGAATTCTATGCTTTTCTGGAAGCGGGCTTCTTCAATGTTCCTCTGGTATAACCAAGTCGTGCCCCTCACCATAAAATATGTCTCATTGTGCCCAAATATTTCTGTAAATGGTCAAAGCCGCTACCTTTCAATAAACATTTTAAAAAGTCAGAAATTTGTCGGGGCGCATTTTTCGGTTTTTGATAGGCTTTTTCCCAGTCTTCTTTTTCGAAGTAGCCGAAACCGGACAAACTGGCAAAATAAATTCTTTTTGTTTCTTTTTCATAATATATTCCTCGCAACTTGGGACCGGCAAACAGCACGGAAACCGTATTCTTCAGCATATCCACTCGATATATTGTTCCATCTATATAGTTTCCAATCCACAGCACATCGTTTTCCAGATCATAAGCCATATCTCTTGGCGACAATCCTGTCTCGAACAAGCCCTTGTTTTCAAGAGTTTCACCCGAAAGTACGATTACATTATCAGAAAATAATCGAGATACGTACAGTACATCCCGGCCATCCAACTCGAATATGCGCCAGGGCATAAGAAAAAGATATCGTTTCGAAATTATTCGGCTGTTATCTGTGTCAATGGCGCGCAAATCACCTGTCAAAGAAATCGCAAATAACATTTTGCGATCAGGGGAATATGCGATTGAATGTACAAATTTCATTTCATGAAATAATGTCAATTCATTTTCGGTTACATCGAGCTGAAATATTTTCCCAGTGTCTTCGCAAGCTACAAAGTATTCAGTTTCGGAAATACTGTTTGTTATATCCACGGCACATTGACAAGCAGAAGATTTATATTGAAAAGTTTTTTGGGTGGCAAGATGGTAACGAATTACAGAGGGGGATTGGGTGGTGAAACTAGTGATAATAACATTTCGGGTGGCGGGATTAAATATCGCTCTTTGCGGTTGGACAGTGTTTATATTCAGTCTTTGCACATATTTTGATGATTCCCACTCATATAAGAGTGCTCCACCATCGGAAAAACCGAACACCTTGGAACCTTTATCAAGGGCAATAACATCATAATTAGACGTATTTTTGGCTCGATCCACCAAGTGTGTATTCGCCTGGTTTTGTGAAAATGCGACAAAGGAAGTGCAAAAATGAGGCAGCAATACCAAGCTAACACAGGAGGAAAGGACAAGAATGACGGATAAATAAGCTAAATAAGAAAAGTAAAAGGAAAGATGATTAATAACCAAAGTTCGATGTACCAAAAAAAATAGGCGAAATCGATAAGCCAAATAGAAAACCACGATGCTGATCAAGGCTGCACCGAACGAATTAATGAAGAACGCGTAAATGCAAAGGGAGACAAGGGGAAAAAAATAAAAAAAACAGAACAGCCATTGGAGGGCGCCAGTCATTACGGCTACATAGTTATTTCGCAATATCTGTCGGAGAAAAAAAAGACCGATTTGCAGAATAATAAAAAAGAGAAAAAATAAGATGAACCATGAATTGAGAAACAATTTTCTTTGTAGCAACGAAAGTTTGAGAAATGTATATCCTTGGAGAGGAAGCAACAACACAAACAGGATTAATGGGGCAAAAGATGGGCTTCGTTTGATAAGTCTTTCAATCATCGCAAAGTCAAAATGGAAAATAGGTGACTGGAAAATAGGTGACAGTTAATCAATAATCCTTTGATTAGTGGGAAATGTGGCAATTGGTTTCCGGTCAATTTTTGTTTCCCAATTCCGCCTTTCCCCCCACTCTTCTTTTGCTGCCTTCTTGCCTCGAGTTTTTGCATCCATGTCCCTTTTCTTGATTTTATGAGGATAACACAAAATCCGGTGATCAACAAAGAAAAAATTCGTGTTGGGTTGATATTTGGGGACACATATTTAGGTCACTGAATCATTTGCCTCGAAAGCGATAGAGAATTTCAATTTGGGGGTGGTTCTCTTCGGTCCATTGGATGAGTTCCGAGGCCGAGTTGGCGAATGAATTGTTGGGGTCGTTCGTTTGCGTGTCAAATATGACCAGATATGTCTCATGTGCATTTTGAGAGATGAATTGCGCATACGCTGTCGGGTCCTTGATAATAGTCATACGAGAAACGGCGTGGCTTTCTGTTTTGACTTGCATGTTTCGGCGATAGGCCTCGTCATTGGGAGTAACAAGAACAACTCTCGCTCCTTTACGCATCAATGGATTTTCAACGGGTCTTATCAGAGGTTCAGGGGCTTGTCCCGCCGGGAAATGACTGGAATACCTCCGAAAAATCTTCTCAAACGTGTAGAGAATTCCGTCCAACAGATTTGCATCCTCGCTGGGTGAAAGATAGGACCATACAATGCTATCAATATCCCCCATCGTAATGACGATTTCGCCGAACTCCGGTATAACTTCAAGCCAATGAATCCAAAGGCCGATGCGTTCCCGACGCAACAATTGATAATCGTCTGCATTCCGAATTTCGATGACGCCGTGGATGGTACTCAAAAAGAGAAAGCGCCGGTTTGGATCAATCGCCATTTTCCGCACCGTCGCCGGCGCTTCCATTTCGGCAATCTCTGAAAAGGAATTTTTGTCCAGCACCAGGACGCTCATTTTTTTCGGGAAAGAAATGAGGATTCTTTGGCAATCATTGTCGATAAGAAAGTCATAGGCGACCGACTCAAAGGATTTGGAACGAATATAACTCAAGTCGGAAATTGAAAGCGCCATGAGGTTGTGATTTTGAAGTACAATAAGTTCCTCGTTCACAGGATCGTATTGCACACTCCAAATCTCTGATTCCCCAGTAAGAAATGTGGAATTTATTACTTCAAATGTCTCGACATTGATTGTGACAATGAAGCCCTCTTTGTCAGCAAGAACAAGAATCCCATTTTCCACATCGAATGCGTGGAGAAGATCAAAGGATCGAATGGGAAAAGCGCCTAGCGGTAAAACAAAGGCGTCGCGCTCTTTCAAAGTCGGATAGTCATAGATATGAAGAGTTCGAGTAGTTCCGTCGCATATGTAGACCTTATTACGTTTTGGATCCAGTGATGCGTGATCCCATCGAAAATCAGTATTTAGCTCATTCGTAACGGTCCATTTTCCGTCTGAAGATCGAAGCAGGTTTGTTAGGGCTTCACCACTTCGCATGAATACTTCGGGCTTGCCGGGAATTCGATGAACGGAGTATCCAATGTTATCCTTTAGAGTTTGTTGAGATAAAACGGAGTGAACTGGGAATCCTTGTCGAATGGGCTGCGCAACTGGCAGGGTAAGGCCCAGGGTAAGGCAACTCGCCGCAATAAAAAGGGGCTTTACTGCGGACCACCAACGAGAAGGAAGTAAGCCGGCCAATCCGTTCCACCAAAGCAAGGGACAAACATTAAATAATGGGACGAGGAAAAATAGGTACGACCACCACCGAGTTGCGCCTGAGCGAACAGTGATGTCGGCAAATGAGATACTGAAGCATAATGCCGCGATTAAGGCTTCGCGAATATAAGCGGGATGAAGAGTCGTCGCTTTAAAAAGTAATCCGTCTTCTCCGTAATACGTGAACAAGAGGTTGGAAATTATGGTCGGAGTTCCGAGAAGAAGCGCACTAAAAAGAAAAGCAAAGATGCCGAATGTCAGGAAGGAGCGTCCCTTCAGTTTTCTGAAGATGATGCCTGGGCGGTGAGGGCGGCCTGTTAATAAAGCTATGCCTGCGATTATCGCCAGGATGGTTGCTACAAGCAGCAAGGTGTCGAAATGAATGAGATTATACACGGCACTTTTATTGGTGGTGCCAGACAGTGTGTTCAGGAGAATTCTGATCTTGGGAGCGATGACGATTTGGTGGAATTGATAAAACTTATAGGTCAACAAAAGTGCCGCAATGATCACGGCAATAGATCGCTTGAAAATGCTTGAATGTTCAAACCAGGTCGGCAGTTCCCCCAGGGTTTCCATGCCTGTGCGAGCAAATTTGAAATACCTATTCAAGGCTTTTTCTCATCCTGCAAATTTATCCTTTTGGCGATGGTCCTTATGCAACCAAATCGCTTAAATACTTTGCGTTACGGAAAATGCAAAGGCAACAGGTTAGGTTTTCCCAAGTTCCGCGATGGGCATTTCTTGAAAGAACAAACCTGGATATGTGTTTATTAAGCATCACCGTTTCCCACAAAGCATTGTCATAGGCGCTTGGCCTGGCCGGTGCGTCGGCAATCTTGAAAATAAAAGCTCGCCTTGTTTGGTGTTTTTGGAATCAAGCATCCAATCGCGGATTTTGGCCTTTTCCAAAAACGCCGAAAAATAAATCCAGATCACTCTTTATTTTTCCCCTGTTTTCCAATATCCTGAATATTGGGTGTGATTGTAATTTAAATGCAGGAGTTATGAAAATGGCTGAGCAAATGCGCCGACAGAAGCGACTGACGCGTATCGTGTTGTCAAAATTATATGTTTCCGGGGAGAAACATATCGGTTATATCCAGGATTTCAGTCTCCTGGGAATCGGAATCACTTGCAATAAAGGCCTGGAAAAGAAGACGCCAGTTGATGTCACGGTTCAACTGCCGAATCTGGCGGCCTTAAAATTGCCTTGCGAGGTCATCTGGAGAAGGAAGCTTCCAAAAGTATCCCGTCATAAATATCTCTATGGGCTTCGTTTCGAAGAAGCCCCTCGCGAATATAAGGATTATATTGAAAATGAGCTTGAAAAAGCTGAAAACAAGCGTGAGCATGGTCGTCTGCGCTATTTCATGCATGTGAAAACCGATGATGTCCTCAAACTCATCGACGCCACCACGGAAGATATTTCCGCCGGTGGAATGTACATCCGCTCCCAACAACTCATGAATATCGGCGAAGATATTACGCTGTCGCTGGAAGACGTGCGCCTGGAGAAACCCATCACATGCATGGGAAAGGTTGTTTCGTGTTTTGAGTGCGACACGAACAATTTCGATTATCCGTATGGCTCCGGAATAAAGATCATCGCTTTTCAAAAAGGTGATGAAGGTCGTTTCAAGGATTTCCTGGCGGGACTCGAAGATTTGTTTTCTTTTCGAAAGGCCGAAAAAGTTAAGCCTTAAGTCGGCGCCAAACTTACGCAATCCTGATAATTAGTGGAAATAACAACCGGAGCCCGTATGGGCTCCGGTTTGGGTCTGTCAGTCCTTGGACGATTTGACGGGCCGGAATGGATTGAGCCATCCGGCGAATTGCGGGCCGGAACGAGTCTGTATCCACAGGTCGCCTTGTCCTGTATAGCGACAAACCAACCCTTCGCCCGAAAAGAAGGTGGCTTTGAGACCGCCCACCGCTTCGACGTTGTAGGAGATCGTTGAGTCAAAGGCCACGATGTGCGTGGTATCCACAATATAGCTGCCGTTGATGCTGACCTTTTTCAGTCCGCCGTAACTGTTGAAGAACACAAGGCCGTTGCCCGACACCTTGATTAAAAAGAAACCCTCGCCGGAAAAGAAGCTTTGAAAGCCGCCGAATTTTGTGTCGATTTCAATGTCGCCCACGTGCGCCAGGTAGGCGCCGGACTGCATCATGTAGCTTTCGCCCTTCAGTTCGAGGACCTCGACGTCTCCCGGCGCCCGCGGCGCGAGTTTGATGGTTCCGGCGTCGCCTTCGGGATGAAAATTATTCGTAAAGAAACTTTCGCCGACCACCATGCGCTTGAGGCCGCCGAGCAATCCGCCTTTGGCCTTGGTCTCGATTTGCATGTTGGCGCTCATGGCGACCATGGCGCCAGCTTCCGCAGTTATAGATTCTCCTTGATTCAGTGTGACTTCAGCGAGTGCGTAATCCGGTTTTCCGGTCAATTCGTATTTCATCAATTCCCCCTTTCTCTATCTTTGTCGAGGCGGAAGTTTGGGTCCCAGAAGACCGCCGAAAGCCGAGGCGTTGTGCGTTTGCATGAACAGACGCCCCTTCCCGTAAAACTCGGTGACGAGTCCTTCGCCCGAAAGCAGCGTGGCTTTAAGGCCGCCGACTTTTTTTATCTTGTATTCCAGCGTATCCTCAAAGGCGACGATGTGGCCCGTGTCCACGATAAATGAACCGTCGATCTCTTTGCAGAAGATGCCCCCGAAGCTGTTGAGCAAAAGCTCGCCGCTGCCGCTGAACT
This sequence comes from uncultured bacterium, assembly GCA_964591275.1. GTDB lineage: Bacteria > Lernaellota > Lernaellaia > JACKCT01 > JACKCT01. The sequence continues at coordinate 16,292 of CAZQAE010000039.1, forward strand.
GGATCCAGAAAAGCGATTCGCCGGCAAACAGGCTTTTCATTCCGCCGAATTGCGTGTCCATGGACAAGCCCTCGGAGCAGGCCATGAAGCTTGAACTTTGGACCACCAGATTCGTTGTGCCGTCGAGGGTGATGTGCTCGACATCGCCGATAAGCGTTGGCGCGAAGCTGACGTGCCCCCCGGTCGAAGAAGTGAATTTGTTGAGAAAAAAGCTCTCGCCTGTCAGCATGCGCTTGAGGCCCTTGAGCAGGCCGCCGGCGCCGCCGCCGGTTGACATGGTGCTGGTCGTGACAGTGATGTCGGTTGTCATGCTCACCATTGCGCCGCCTTCGGATATAACGCTTTCGCCCAGTTCGAGGTGAACGTCGGCGATGGCGTAAGCCGGACGGTTTTGAATCTCGATTTTCATATTAGCCTCCTCCTTCCTAACTCGGCAGCATGGGTGTGATCCAGCCAAGCAGGGAGGAAATCGTGCGGCTTTGGATATAGAGTTTGCCCTGGCCGCTGAATTTCATGACGAAACCCTCGCCGGAAAGCAGCATGGATTTCAGTCCTCCGACCTTCTTGACCTTGAACTTCAAACCATCTTCAAAAGCGACGATGTGGCCGGTATCAACGATGTACTCGCCGTCCACGTCGATTTCGGTGATGTTGCCGTAGGCGTTGAACCACAGGTCGCCCTGTCCGCCCATTTTCAGTAAAAAGAGCCCCTCGCCGCTGATCATCGATTTCAGGCCGCCATACGCCGTTTTCATGGAAATGTCCGGCGAGCCGGCCAGAAAAGCCGAGGCCTGCAGGATCATGGGCTTGCCATTTTCCAATGTGACGTGCCGGATTTCACCCGGCTTCGATGGCGATAAAATGAGTTGTCCCGCTTCGCCGTCCGGAGTGTAGGTGTTTTGGAAAACACTTTCGCCGCCCAAAAACTTCCGGATCAGCGCGCGAATGAATCCACCGTAAACCTTTGTCGTAATCTTCATGTTCGACGACATGCCGGCCATGGCTCCGGCTTCGGTTCGGATTTTTTCACCCGGCTCAAGATCGAGAAACAGGCTGGCGAAAGAAGGACCGTGCTTGATTTCCTGTTTCACAACAGGCCTCCCTCCTTCGATGCGCACTGGCGCGCTTTTTGTTGATTTGTTGTAAAAAGTGGTTGCTTTTGTCTCGTCATATTTTCATATCACAGACCCATTGACGGGTCAACAAAGGTGAAAAAATTAAAAGTCATGAGCGGCCGCGTCGTTTTTTTTTGTCAAACAACAGATGGACAATGACGCGGTTCAGGCGCTATTGCGTCAATATGTGGGGTTGTGGTAAATTGCCCGTACAATTTAGCGTTTTTTTGCAGATGAATTTGGAGGAGGCAGTCATGAAGATAGCAATTGGCTTCGACCATGGCGGGCTTAACTTGAGGGCCGTTGTGATCGAAAGGATTAAAGCCGCGAGCTTCGAGGTTCTGGACCTTGGTCCGCAGGTTGACGAAAAAGTGGATTATCCGGAATACGCGCACAAGGTGGCAAGGGCCGTGAAAAGCGGCGAGGCTGTTCTCGGCGTTCTCGTGTGTGGCACGGGACTGGGGATGAGCATGGCGGCTAACCGTCACAAGGGAATTAGGGCGGCGGTTTGCACCACCACGTATATGGCGAAGATGGCCCGCGCCCACAACGACGCCAACGTGCTGTGCCTGGGCGGTCGCGTGATAGGCACGGGACTGGCGACGGATATCCTCGATTCGTTTATCGCCATTTCTTTTGAAGGTGGTCGTCACGCAAAGCGCATCGAGATGATTGACCAGCAGAAACGATCCGGCGAACAGGCATCCTAGCCTGCTTTGACGTTAGGAAGGTATCGACATTCGGTGACTCGATTGCCGTTTTGATGGTTTCGATTGCCGTTTTATGGAAATAGTTTTTTTGAAAGGCGGACAACAATGAAATGCCCCTGGTGCCAGGCGCTTGAAAATCGCGTTATGGACTCCCGCTATCGAGAAGGCGGCGCCGTCATTCGCCGTCGGCGCAAATGCATGGCCTGTAACCGACGCTTTACGACCTATGAGAGAGTCGGCGAGATATTTCCATGGATCGTGAAAAAGGATGGGCGGCGGGAAAATTATTCGCGAGAGAAAGTCATTTCAGGGATTTGGAAGGCTTGCGAAAAGCTTCCAGTATCGCGAGAACAGATGGACGAGGTCGTCAGCAAAATCGAGATTCACCTGTGCGAACTGGGCGAAAAGGAGGTGACCGTCAGCGTCGTGGGCGATCTGGTCATGATGCACCTTCGCGATCTGCATCAAGTGGCCTACGTGCGCTTTGCTTCCGTATACCGCACTTTCAACGACCTGGACGATTTCATGGATGAACTCAAAGGTCTGCTGAAAAAGAAGAAGCCGGTCGCAGTCAAGGTGAAAACAAAGCCGAAAGCCGTGAAAAAGGTGAAAGTAAAAACAAAGGCCAAAAGCAAGAAGAAAACCTGATAACCTCATTCAATCGTATGACTTTTCCAAATCTGGATTATACGGCGCTTATGCGCCTTGCCCTTCGCCTTGCAAAAAAAGGGGAGGGGTTCGTCCATCCGAATCCGCTCGTGGGAGCTGTTTTGCTCAAAGACGGACGGGTCGTTGCGCAAGGTTGGCATCACGGCGCGGGGCAGGATCATGCTGAGGTGGATTGCATAAAAAAAGCCCGTCGCAAAGGTGTGGATTTTCACGATACGACGATGGTCGTGACCCTTGAACCCTGTGCCCACTTTGGAAAGACTCCACCGTGTGTGGAAGCTATCGTCAGGCAAGGCATTCCCCGCGTGGTTGTTGGCATGATCGACCCCAATCCCCGTGTGGCAGGACGTGGTTTGGCCTATCTGCGTGAGCGTGGTGTTGAGATCATGGATCACGTGGAGGCGTCGCAGTGTGAGGCGATCAACCGTCCCTTTGTCAAATACATTACGCGCCGTCGTCCCTGGGTTGTGATAAAGGCGGCCATGACCCTCGACGGGAAAATTGCCACGCGAACGGGCAAATCCCAATGGATCAGTGGTCCCGAATCTCTTGTTTTCTCGCACAAACTCAGACATCTCAATCAGGCGATCATGATTGGCGCCCGGACGGTTCTCCTGGATGATCCTCAATTGACATGCCGCCTGAAAGGGCGGAAGAAAGTGTCACACCCCATTCGCATTGTTGTGGATGGCAGGCTTTCCATACCGCTCGATTCAAAAATCGCTAGCGGGGAGTTGCCGAGCGAAACAATTATTGCGACAACCTCCATGTCCGATCCTGGCAAGCGAAAGGCTTTGGAGGACAAGGGTTGTCGGCTCCTGGTTTTTGATTCAAAAGATGGTCGCATAGATTTCGACGACTTGGCGGCGGAACTGGCGCGCAATAAAATCGCCAGTTTGACAGTCGAGGGCGGCGCCGAAATTCTGGGGCAGTGCCTGGAATCGAAAATTGTTGATAAAGTATTTTTGATCATCGCGCCGAAAATATTCGGCGGAAAAAACGCGCCAGGGATAATAGGCGGACTGGGCGTCGATGAGGTGCGCGACGCCTGGCGACTGCGCGAGATGAAGTTGCGTCGCTTGGGAGATGACATTCTCGTCGAAGGCGAAGTTGATTTCAGTGGTTAGTGGTCAAAGGAATGCGGGATGAATTCATACTTCATACTTTTTGGGGAGTGAGGGCAATTCATGTTCACGGGACTTATTGAAGATGTTGGCGCGGTAAAAAGAATAACGCCGCAGGGAACGGGGCGGCGCCTTGTGGTGAAAACGGCCATCGACCTGGATGAGGTCGCCATCGGTGATTCTATCGCCGTGGACGGTTTCTGTCTGACAGTGGTGGAAAAAGGACGTGACGAGTTTTGCGTGGATGTCGGCCAGGAAACCCTTGCCAGCACCACCGTGGGCGAATGGAAAATCGGCCGTCGCCTAAACCTGGAACGCGCCATGCGCCTGGGAGATCGTCTCGGGGGGCACCTCGTGGCGGGGCATGTGGACGGCGTGGGGATTGTCGAAAGAATTGAGCGCTCGCCTGACTTCATTGTGATTTACGTTCGGGCGCCGGAGAAAGTTTCAAAGTACATCATCGAAAAAGGTTCCGTGTGCGTCAGCGGGATTAGCCTGACCGTCAACTCCGTGGCAGGCGACACTTTTTCCGTGGGCATCATCCCTCACACCGCGACCGGCACCAACATCCCGGACCTGCGCTCCGGCGATAAAGTCAATCTCGAATCCGACATGATCGGCAAGTATGTCGAAAAATTCTTTTTGGCGACCAAAGGGCAGGGCGAAGGCGTTGTCACCGAGGAATTTCTTCTCAAACACGGATTTTAGCGACTGATCGGCTGAAAGCTTTTTTTCACCCATAAATTCCACGTGGCCAAAAGAAGTATTTTTGCCGGGCGGCGCCAGACTTTGGCTTTGCCCGGACCGAACAGATACTCGACGCACTTTGTCGGATCGTATGGTCTTTGAGCGAATTGCGGCGGGTTTTCAATAATTTGGCGAAAGAAGTTCTCCACTTCCGGGTCGGCCAGAAATGTCGCATAAGGCGCCTGTAGACGGATTTTCCGGCGATTGGCGATCTTTTCAGGCAATCCTAAAATTTGCGCCGCGGCCTTTACGACCGGCTTGCCTCCGTTTTCGTCACAAAGAAGTTCGTCAGGAAGTCTTTGCGCCAGGGCCACCACCTCGTTGTCGAGAAATGGATAGCGCATTTCAAGCGGCATTCGCATGCCGATGCGGTCATTTTTTTGAAGTATGTTTTGCGGCAGCGGTCCCAGTCTTTCGGTCGCCAGAAGAAAGGGCAATGCGCGAGGTCCAATATCGGCGGCGTCGGCAACCGATTGGGGCAGGGCGTCGCGAACGTCGCCCGCCGCATCCGCGAAGGGCGATGCGATAGCACGCAGTTCATCCGGCGAAAAGACCTGTACGAGTTCGAGATAGCGGTCGATGATGGAGGGAGCGTTTTTATACCGGGCCGGGTCCAGGTGCGCATAGCCGGCGAAAAGTTCGTCGGCGCCGCCGCCCGACAGGGCGATTCGGATAGATTGGGCGGCTTCGCCGGTGAGAAAATACAGGGGTGGGGCGCTGATGCTCATGCTGGGCGTATCCAGCCACCCGACAATTTCAGCGAAATCTTCCGTGAGACTTCGGCGGGCGACCTTGACTCGCCGGGTCGATCCTAAACCAAGATGACCCGTGATGGCATCCGCGGCTTCGAACTCGTTAAACACTTCCGAACTTTTCTCAAAACCCTGTTGGAAGTGATACCCGGCGAGGGGGCCGTCGCCGGAAAAACCGACTGTGAAAATAGGTTGATGGACATTTTGCTGTTTTAAAGTCGCTGCGATCAGGGCCGAATCGACGCCGCCGGAAAGGAAGAGTCCCTGCGTCGACTCGGCTGAAAGGCGACGTTTAACGGCTCTGTCCATCAGGTGCGCCAACTCTCGGGCGGCATCCTGGAGGTTCCCGTCGAAGTCCTGCGTGAGAGCCGGTTTGTAGAATCGGATGTGACTGGTTTTGTTGCCATCGACAACCAGGGCGCATCCCGGCTCCAACTGACGGATTGCCGCGAAAGGCGTTTGCGGCGCCGCGAAAAAGCCCATGCGGAAAAAGTGCGAAACAGCCTGCTCATCAGGCGTATTGGGCAAAGAACCAAAGCCGCGCAATGTTCTTTGCTCCGACGCAAAAATAAATTCTGTTGCACGCGCGGCGTAGTGCAGGGGCAGAATTCCAGCCTGATCTCTTGCCAGCGTCAGGCGCTCGTTTTTCGCGTCCCATATGGCCAGGGCGAATTGTCCGTTGAGTTCGGGCAGCATCGCCGGCCCGATTTTTTCAAAGAGCCTCGGCAGCAGCGCCGTATCGCCTTTTTGGCCAGGCAGATCATATTTTTGAGCCAACTCGCGCCAGTTGAATATTTCACCGTTCCAAACAATGGTGATATGGCGATAAGAGGAAGGCTGTCGGCCACCCGCGATGTCCTCCAGCGCGAAACGATGCGCCATCAGTCCGGCGCGGCCAAGTATAATATGACCGGATTCATCCGGGCCGCGATGTTGAAACGCTTCTCCCAGTGCGAGCAGTTCATTTTCTTGAACCACACTGGCGTCACGATGGATTATTCCTGCTATTCCGCACATTTGTTCACCCAACAAATTACGGCAGACAACATAACCGCCTCGGAGATTATCAGCAACGCCTTAAAAGAGCGACCTTGACAGACAAAACGGGACATTCATTAATGCTGAGTGTAGAATTTTCTAATCGGGGAGTAATTTGAAAATCGAAATTCGCAAAGTGCTGTGGTGGGCGCTTGGCGTTGTTGTGTCGGTTATTATTTTTGGGATTCTGATAAACCGCCTGGATGCGCAAGCAGTCATCAAGAATGCCATCGGCGTTTGGAAACTGCCCCTGGCGCTTTCGCTTTTCATATCTCTGGCCGCCAATCTCGGCCTTTCATCGTGGCAGTGGCGTACGGTGTATGATGAAATCGGCTACAGCATTCCCGTTGAAGAACACGCTTTCGTTAAATTGGCCCTATATCCTTTACGGGCTGCGCTTCCATTACGTGCGGGCGACCTGGGGCGAGCTGTCTATTTGTCGGCTCAACATCGTGTGCCCGTGGCTCTTGGCGTGGCGACTCATGGGCTGATTCTGATCGTCAACACGACCATTCTGCTTTACCTTTCCGTCATTGGATTTCTCGGAGCCGGACACATAATGCTTTCGGCGATGGCCTTTACTCTCTTTGGCGGAATCATCATCGGAGTCGTCATTGGGCGAAATTATCTCGTCAGTGCGCAGACCACGGAAGCAAAACGCGCCGGATGGTTCGAGCGGCAGTTGTATAAAATGCGACCCGTGGCCGACCTTTCTTTAAATTCTCTGTTGCCGATCACGCTGCTGGGCCTGGTGACGCTTTTAGCTCAGATCGTCAGCTTCAGTTTGATTGCCACCGCATTGGATGTGCCGATTCCCCCTGAGAAGATTTTCACCTACACGCCGATCATCATGTTGGCCGGGAGCCTGCCATTTACCTTTATGGGATTGGGCGTTCGGGAGTGGACGACCATCAGGCTTTTCGCGCCTTTTGCCGGACCGGAAACATTGCTGTCGTTGGGGGTTCTGTTCAGTGTTATCGATCAGTTGATTTTTGCATTTATCGGCCTGATCATGCTGCCGCCATTTATTAAGGCATGCCGGATTAAGGACTGGCCGGGCGTCAAGGAGTGGTGATATCATCTGATTGTTGATAGAAAAGACTGTCGGTATCAGGATGAACGAGCAAAACAAAATTGCGGGAAGTTTCAATTGCACGCAAGGCATTACATTATTCTAACGGGCGTTTTGGTTGCGGCGATGATTGTCGTCCGCGTTGCAGTTGGCGGTTTTCATGAGGATCGCCTCGCGCGAAACTATCTCGATGATGGGAATATCACTGAGGCTATCACCGCCTATGACCGGTCTATGCACTGGTATTTGCCGGGCAGTCCGACGGTCGCCAGAGCCGTGACAGGCCTGGAGGATATTGCGCGACGCGCCGAAAAGCAGGGCGACAACGAAACGGCTCTGCGCGCATGGCGGGTTTTGCGAAGCGGATTTTACGGCGCCAAATGGATTGTTCAGCCGGGAAAAGACATCATTGCGCGGTGCGACAAAAACATTGCCCGCCTTGTCGCTCTAAAAGTTGCCGCCTCCAATTTGCAGGACCCGGAGGCCGGACGCAAAGCTTATGAAAAAGAAATGGCAATTCTGACAAAGAAAGTTGGTCCGAGCGTTGCCTGGTCGCTGGCGGCGTTAGCCGGTTTTTTTGGCTGGATCATCTTCGCCGGGTTGTTTATTTTCAAGGCCTTTGGGAAAAACCGTGAGTTTTACCGACGTCCGGCCTTGATATACGGACTTCTTTTTCTCGCCGCGTACGCCTTGTGGATGGTCGCTTTGTCTCAGGCATGAGCTTTCGTCAGCGTAGTGGCCTTGAACTCGGCGCGTGCCCCTTACAAAAAGAAACACTGAATTTCAGTTCGTAATGATTTTGGATTAGCCGGAATCATTGTTTCTTTCTTTTGTCGTTTCTTTAGAAAATTTCGGAAGTTGGGTAATGTAATATTACTTTTTGTTCGACGGGCTTTTAGTCGCGCGATGAAGCCGAATTCCTCCTTATTTCCTTCCCTATCAACCTTTAAAATGCGAAGCCGAAAAGACGTTTTGGGGCAATCTTAAACGTCTTTTCGGCCAAGGAAGGGAATCTATGGAGGCTATGGTCAGCCTCGAAAAAGCCCGGCGCTACTTGTGACTGGCCTTATTGGCAGCGTCCAGGCGGTATTTCAGCGTTTCTGCAAGTCTGACCTTCTTTTCCGGCCTAAAGTCCTGAACCACATCGTTGACAACGAGTTGCACAGTGGGGGGCAAGGTTTGCGTTAGGGCCATAATGCTAAAGGCAAAGGCAGCGACCGCAAGAAGTGTTAGAAGGTTTTTCATTTTTCAATTTCCTCGATACCCCAAAATTTTTGTCTTGTTGCCCGCGGTTTCATTTTCTTTGCCTCTGAATTTCTTCCTCCTTCCGCCATGCATTATTGCAAGACGCAGACCAATTTTCGCTTTTGCCTATGATTGTTATTTGAGACCGGAGCAATGCGCCGGCATCGTGAAGTGGAGGATTCAAGGCTGCACAAGAGGTATCTGACTTCTATTTTCTTGCTTCTAAATTCTTACAACTATTTCGAGATGACGACCCATGATCTCATGCGGATTTTGGCGCCGCCTTCGTTGAAGGGGCCCCCTTCATAATTTCCTTCGTACTCGAAGGTGTTGTCGTCGCCCAAGGTCACCTGCGCGGTGATGTCGGTCATGAGCACGGGGACTTCCTTGCCGGGGCACCAGCCGCTGCGTCCGTACCACCAGGTGCCGTATTGATTGGGCACCGTGCCCTGGGCTGTCTGATCCATGCACCCCGCATTGTTTCCAATGAAGGGGAAATCGATCATGTTTTCGCTGCCGTTGACGAAAAAGTGGTGCGTTGTATTGCAGAACTCGGCGCAGTTGCTGCCATCGCTCATGCCATGCCCGGTGATGACCGTGGCCAGTTCGACTTTGGCGGCGTCGGCGGGAATCCATATATCTATGGGATCGTATTTATCATTATAATCGTTGTCGAATGGACCGCCGGAAAACAGATAGATTGATTGATCGGCGCGAGCCGGTTTCGATTGATTCGACAGGCGGATATCCAGCTTCACTTCATAGATTTGCGAGGTCTCGAATGCGAATCGACGTGTGCCGCCTTCTGCGATGAGCGGCAAAAGCCCGCTGGCGTCGTGCACCCATCGGCCTTCGCGATGATAGGTGGTGATCCAGCGACCAAATTCCGTTGTGCAAATTTCCGGGTCGCCTTCGTCGCAGAGATATAAATAAACGAGGTAATCCCAGGCCGGGCATGTGCCGAATTCGCCGCTGCCGTCGCAGCCCAGATAAAGATCGAAAGACATCGTATCGAAGCTTGCCATCGCCTCGGCGTCTGGCAGTTCAATATCAACGAATTGCGTCCCGCTAAAAGCGTCGCCGGGGTATAGGCTGACCACCGTGGCATTTTCTTCCTGCATGGCCTGGTCCCGCTCGAACTCAAAGTTGTAATAGACGGGTTCATTGGCGGCCATCGAGAGATTGGGAGCGAACCAGTTCATCTCAATGTCGTAGCGGCTCCAGTCCGCAAAACTGCCGATGTAGCGAATGCGCTGGAAGCGGTCGATTCCAAAACCCCACTTGGGGCTGAACAGATTTGGACCAAGCCAGCCTTCGATCTCCCTGGCCTTTTGCGTTATGTAAATAATTCTATGATACCACCGGTCCTGCTCGTCGGCGGGCAGTTCGCCCACGTACTCGTCCACTTTTTCTTTCAGTGCGTATAAGGAATCCAGGCGTTCGCTTTCATCGCTGTCTTGCGCGACGAACAGGACGCGCACGTTGGCCGGAAGTCGTTCCAGCAGCGTGTCCACGTCGCGACTCCAAAGCTCTCTGGACCAGCCTTCGCACTGCTTTGGTTTGTCGGGAATTATGAGATAGCTTTCGCAGCCGGTCCATATTTCCTTCAAGTTCCAATCGCCAAGACGCAAGGTCGGAACCGTGAAATCCGCAGCTATGGCGTAAAGGGAGCGGTCCACTTCGGCGTCTATGAAGTCCAGGGCGGGCAGGCCGATGTCGCTGCACTGGAAAGTGTCCAGCGGCGGCTCGCTCGTGTCGTCGTCATCTCCTGTTGTATCGTCATCGGCGTCGTCATCGCCTGCGTCGAAACATTCCCGCGCGGATTCGCATCCCCCAGCATCCAGCACGCAGTTGGCAATTGTCGCCGATACTTCATCGCATTTCTGGTGGCACTCGTCTGTTGATGAAACACCGAGGATGTCTTGCATCGAGCAATAGACGATACGTTCGCAAAAAGAGACGCACTCCGCCGCCACGTCGGCGCCCTGATCATCGTCGTTGTCGTCGTCATCGTCTCCGCAGCCCGTTATCCACAAGCCCGAGCATAGAAGGCAGATCATCGTAAAGGTCGCAATCGCCAGTTTCAATTTGATGATGCATTTCATGGGACTCTCCCTGGGGATATGACACGGACAAGCGCAGTTTGCTGCCGCTCACAGCGACTTGTCCATGCCACCCGCGTCTGAGGAATAAAACGAAGTGGTGGCTTCCAACTCCTGACTTCTGACTTCTAATTTCTAACTTCTGGCTTCTAACCTCATTTCACCCAGCGCCCGTACCAGTATGCGATGCGAAAATCGACGCCGGGATTCATGCCGTCTCCGCCTGCGTCGCCGTTGGGTTTGTAAGGACAGGAGCGCCAGTGATAATTGCTGGGCGGCCTGACTGCCTGGGGCACCGGTTCTTCGCAAAGGGGTGTTCCGTTTCGACCGATTTCGCCAAGGTAAGTGCAGTGGGAACCGTCATTGAGCGTGCAATCCCCTGACTCCATTTCACTCGCATCGCAGTTGATGAATTCGACCTGCCAATAGGGAGGCTGCGCAAAATCGAGGAGCGTCTGCACGCCGCGCGCAACGGCGTCCGCATCCGGCGGTCCGGTCATTTCATTGTAGGCCGATTCACCGGAGACAGCCGTGGCGTAAATGAAATCGTAGAGGCTGTAGGAATAGTCGACGGGCTGCCGGGAAAGCAGGGGTGGATTATTGAAATACATGTGCCTTCCCGTGGCGTAGGCGACTTTATCCCGCGCTTCGAGATCAGTGATATAACGCAGGGCCAATAACGCGCCGGCATAGGCCATGTTCGAGGAGCTGTAGTTCGTTTGATAGTGCAGGTTGACGCCTATGACCTGCTTATAAACGATGTCGGCGAAATGGCGCTCTCCGATCAATTCGTTATAGAAGTAATCTTCCAAAACCGGGTCTTCGGATACGTAGGCCAGCGTGGCGACGATGCCCAGGGACATCATGACATTGAATCCATTTTTTATGGGTAGCCACGCAAGATATTCTCGATCCAGGGCATTTTCGTTAAGAAACCCGTGGTAGGTCGTGCGGCCGTCGGCGTCGAAAATTTCCAGATCGAAAGCCCGCCCAAAACTGCCCGTTCCGCCAGTGCGCTCCACCATCAGGCTGCGGCCGATCTGCTCGGCCAGGAGTTGGATTTTGTCCTTGGCGGCTTCCTCAAACTCCGGGTCATCCCGGATGACCTCCCATATGGCGCCGATGGCAGTAATCCAGCCGACGAACTGGTCGCGGCTACAGGAATCTTCCCATTTATAATTGGCAAAGCGGTTATCGTCGGAGTTGTCCTCTCGCCATGTGCCGTTGTCCTTTTCCGGTGGCAGTGGATCGCCGAACTCATCGAAAAGCGGCGTCGTCGGTTGGCCGGCGCATGGACCCGGGACATCAATGCGGCAGAATCCACGGGCGATGACGCCGGGAGCGCCGGTGATTTCAGCAGCCACGAAAAGCCCTTCGATGCTGCGAAGCAATATCTCTTTGGCGCGATCAACATCCTCTTGCGGGTAGCCTTGGTCGCGATAAACGCCGTAGCGAAATGCGTCGGCGGCGATTCCCACGCCTCCGTAAAGCCCCGCAACTTTTTGGTGCGCCGTCACCACGTCCAGGGGCGTCCGACCGCCGGAAAAGTCTTCAAAGTCCCAACTGTCGGTGGTTTGCAAAAAATCCTCGACCAACTGACGGTCGGCTTCGTTGGCCAGGGAAATGCCGACATCCGAGTTGATGCCATTGCCCGCGCAGTTGAATAGAAGGTTCTGGCGATCATATTGGTCCGCTTTATCTTCGAGCAGCGCGTCGTAGCCCTCTTCATTGGGGCCCGGCAGAAGGTGCGTGCCTTCGTAAACTTCGGTATCGTCATCAAGGTCGTCGTCCACGTCATCATCGGCGTCGTCATCCGCGGCATCGTCGTCGGGCATGGCGTTGTCATTGTTATCGTCATCGTCGTCGTCCCCGCAGCCCGTTATCCACAAGCCTGAGCATAGAAGACAGATCATCGTTAAGGCTGCAATAGCCAGTTTCATTCCGTTGGCGCCTTTCATGTCATTCTCCTCGATTTTGAAATATTTCAATGCATGCTCTATTTCACCCAGCGTCCGTACCAGTAGGCGATACGGAAATCCACGCCTGGTATCATACGTGGTCCTCCGGCTCCCTCGGAGTTTGGGCGGTATGGGCACGAGCGCCAGTGATAATTGCTGGGCGGCCTCACGGCATGAGGTACAGGCTCCTCGCAGATGGGAGTTTCCTTGCGACCGGCTTCACCCAGGTATGTGCAGTGGGAACCATCGTTGAGCGTGCAATCGCCCGACTCCATTTCCGCCTCGTCGCAATTGATGAATTCGGCGTCCCAATAGGGCGGCTGTGCAAAATCCATAAGCGTCTGCACGCCGCGCGCGACGGCTTCCGCGTCCGGCGCTCCGGTCATTTCGTTATAGGACGATTCTCCGGAGACTGCCGTGGCATATACGAAATCGTATAGGCTGTAGGAATAGTCGACGGGCTGTCGGGAAAGAAACGGCGGCTTATTAAAATACATATGCGTTTCGGTAGCGTAGGCGACTTTTTCCCGCGCTTCGAGATCGGTGATGTAGCGCAGGGCCAAAAGCGCGCCGGCGTAAGCCATGTTCGTGCCGCTAAAGTTGGTTATATAACCCAGATTAAAGCCTACGACCTGATTGTAAACGATATCGGCGAAATGGCGCTCCCCGATCAGCTCGTTATAGAAATAGTCTTCAAGAACTGGGTCTTCGGACACGTAGGTTAGCGCGGCCACGATGCCCAGGGACATCATGGCGTAAAATCCGTCTTTGAGCGGCAACCACGCCACGTAGAATCGATCAAAAGCATTTTCATTGAGATAGCCGTGAAAGGTTGTGCGACCGTCGGCGTCGAAAATTTCCAGGTCGAAAGCCTGCCCGAGACTGCCCGGTCCGCCGGTGCGCTCCACCATCAGGCTTCTGCCGAGTTGCCCCGCCAGGAGTTGGATTTTGTCTTTTGTGGCTTCATCAAATTCCGGGTCGTCACGTATGACTTCCCATATGGCGCCGAAGGCAGTCGCCCACCCGATGAACATGTCTCGGCTACAGGAATCTTCCCATTTATAATTGGCAAAGCGGTTGTCGTCGGAGTTGTCCTCTCGCCATGTGCCGTTGTCCTTTTCCGCCGGCAGTGGGTCGCCAAACTCGTTGAAAAGCGGTGTCGTCTCGGGATTGCAGGCGCCGGGGACATCAGTGCGGCAGAACCCACGGGCGATGACGCCGGGAACGCCGGTGATTTCAGCAGCCACGAAAAGCCCTTTGATGCTGCGAAGCAAGAAGGCCTTGGCTCGGTCGATCTCCTCTTGCGGATATTCCTGATCGCGAAATACGCCGTAGCGAAATGCGTCGGCGGCGATTCCCACGCCTCCGTAAAGCCCGGCCACTTTTTCGTGCGATGTCAGCACGTCCAAGGGCGTTCGACCGCCGGAGAAGGTTTCGAAGTCCCAACTGTCAGTAGTTCGTAAAAAATCCTCAACCAACTGGCGGTCGGCCTCGTTGGCGAGGGAAATATTCACATCCGAACTGACGCCGTTGCCCGCGCAGTTGAAAAGAAGGTGTTGGCGATCATGGCGGTTTGCTTTTTCTTCGAGCAGTGCGTCGTAGCCCTCTTCATCGGGGCCGGGCAGAAGGTGCGTGCCTTCATAAACTTCAGTATCGTCATCAAGGTCGTCGTTCACATCATCATCGGCATCGTCGTTGAGGTCGTCATCGGCGTCATCGTTGATGTCGTCGTCCGCATCGTCATCCGTTGCGTCGTCGTTATCGTCGTCATCATCCCCGCAGCCTGGCGTCCCCAAAACTGCGACAAGAAAACAGATCGCTAAAAGGGCCATTAAAACTCTTGATTTTTGCATTGGAAAAATCCTTTTTAGAAAAACCATTTCCGACCAAAAAATACTAGCATAGGACGGTAGCGAAGAAAATGACGCTATGAGGATAGCCTCTAGGGGTTGCCGTTGTTGAGAATGTTTATAAACTCAGCGTCGCCTTCGGTGCTATGGAATGGCGCTCAAAAATAGGGAACTAATGCTATGATGGAAAAAAATTCGCCTGAAAAAGATTTCAAGGATCGAGTCACTCGTTGCGGAGCTTCTGCGATAGCCGTCTTTGTTTTGTTTCTTTTTGTATGTGTTTCCGGATGCGGTGCGCCGGTGAAGTATTACGGGGCTCTCCTGGACGCAGGGCTTGATGGTTACAATTATCGAGCCGGGTACGAAGGCGCTGTCCTCGACATACCCTACGCGGGCAGCGACAACGATATGCTCAAGCTCGATGTTTTTCGCACGATGGGTGACAAACCGGCACCCGTGCTCGTATTCATCCATGGCGGCTATTGGAATAGTGGTCATAGAAAACTTTATGCATCTTTCGCCAAGACTTTTAATTCGGCGGGCTTCGTGACGGTCCTCGTGGACTACCGCCTATATCCCGAGGTTATGTATCCCGTATTCGTGGATGATTGCGTCAAGGCCTTGAATTGGACCGTGGAGCACATCGCCGAGTACGGCGGTGATCCGGCCAAAATCTTCATTGCGGGCAGTTCGGCGGGATCGCACATCGCCGCAATGATTCTTCTTGACGAAGAGTTCCGAAACATACCGGCCTTTGACCCTTTGAAACTTCGCGGCGCCCTGCTGACCAGCAGTCCTTTTGATTTTGAAAAAGACAATCTCCTCGACGAAGATATTCTGCACGAGGTTATGGGATCAGAGGAAAACTTCCGTGACGCGCAGCCCATTAAACATATCAGGAAGGATGTGCCGCCTATTCTAATTATCAACGGCGACCGCGATCCTCTCACCAGTGAGGCGCAGGCGGCGCGTTTTGCCAGGGAGATGAAAGAGATCGGCGCTCCAGTAACTTACCTGATGATTCCCGGCGGGGATCATCACTCCGTGGGTCTGGGTTTGACGCCCGGCAGGAAAGGCGAAGTCTTCGCCACTTTTATGAAATTCGCGCGAGATGCAGGGGCTTTCGCTGATGAATGATTTTTGAAGGAAGCGAAGCCTTAGCGGCTACCCGCCTTCAGCAAGCCTTCATCGGTAAGAGCCAGGGCGATCATGGGAATCGCGCAGTCCATTCGGTATTTGTTTTTATCTTCCATAAAGTCGCTGACCCAAAACTGGCATTGTGAACCCTGGCAGT
Organism: uncultured bacterium; assembly: GCA_964591275.1. Taxonomy (GTDB): domain Bacteria; phylum Lernaellota; class Lernaellaia; order JACKCT01; family JACKCT01. The sequence continues at coordinate 31,968 of CAZQAE010000039.1, forward strand.
CGCCCTGAATCAAGGGACAGAATTTTTTCTCGGCGGCCTGCGTGTCATCATGCAATTCAAAGGGGCTGTCGTTCACGGCTATCCTCCCATTCACAATCGCTTTGCGTGAGGGATTTAATGCTCCTTTCTTTTACAAAAAAATCGGAGCAAAATGCAATCAAGAAGAATTTATCGCTGGAATAAAACAATAATTCCCTCCCATTGGATAAGGCGCAAATTTTCTTTGTTGATCGCCACATTTCATGGTATTCTTCATCAATGCAAGAAAAGGGACGCGGATGCAAAAACTCGACGCAAGAAGGCAAGCAAAAAGAAGTGGAAAACAAGGCGGAATTGGGAGACAGAAATTGACCGGAAACCAATTGTCACAATTCTCACTATCCAAGGATTTTTCGAGTGCCTGTCACGAAATATTTGTGTCACGAAATATTTGGGTAATTGTAGAGAGGAAAGGACATGTCGGGAAATACGAAGAATAGAAAAGAAAGTTCTCATTCTGATTCCAAAAAATCCAATAGTCTTTGTAATCATACAGAGATAAAAGTGACAGAACAATCTATTGAAGATATCAAGCCAGCAGAAGTGTTGAAGTTTTTCCACGACCGTTACAATCACCTCACCGGTCTGCGATCTATGACAGCAAGGCACTACCTGAATTTAATCGGCGGGGTTGCAGTAATTTTTGCGGCTATTATTAAATTTGGAGATGATATGCAACTTGATGAAATCATTGTAGAAAACAGTACTAGCGTAGCGCTCTTCTTGATTTTTGTAGCTTTAGCAGGCTTTCTAAATATTTTATACGATGCGATGTGCAGAAAAGTCGCAAGCGGTTCTTGTGATGCGATTAGCTTAATAATCGGCGATATTTTCCCTGTTCCAGAACAGAATCAAGTGGAAAAGCAATTTTTTATTTTCAGCTACATAAACGAGGAGTTGTTATTTGCATCTTCCATTATTGTTGTTGATGCCGGTATTTTTACAATTGCATTTTCATTATTGTTCCAAATCGAAAAGATACCTGAATACCTTTTCACAGTTATTGCATTTTTCATCAGTTTGTCGGCGATACTTATATTTCGATATCTTACGTTTCGATTGTACCGCATCTCAGGATGGGCACTCCCTTGCTCCGACGGACGTGGCAGTAATAGGAAATCCTGCTCTTGATAGCTGATCCAACTGGATTTTGTCCTGAAAATTAGAGATATTTTCCATTTGTTTTTGTGCATTAGTGATTGATAAATTTTTGCCCAATTCAAATCGCCGTCACTTAAAAAGCACATAAGTCATTGATATTACTTTACAAATCATCGTATTTGTGCTGTAGAAATCACTAGGAAATGTGTCCCTAACCCCCAAAACCCGGTGATTTACTAAAGCAAAACCTCGGCAAAAAACACTCTGAGATGTTTCAGGCGGATCTGAATCAGTGTCTCAGCCTGGCGCATCCCCTGATTCAACTTTCCAAGGCCATCGACTGGTCGATTTTCGAGGAGGCGTTTGGACCGACCTACGCTATAGGAAAAGGTCGTTCGGCGAAGCCAATTCGCCACCTGGTCGGCCTGCACTACCTGAAACACCCCTTCAAATGGAAATCGGCTTTCGCAGGGACGACGAACTACTCCCAGCCATCCCACATGTCGTCGTCGGTGTAGATTTTTTCACCCTGCACGGCGGCGTCTTTTGCGTCGGCTTCCGAATCGCGAGCGCCGTCTTTTTCCGAAAGCACTTCCTCGTAATATTCGTGCTGAATGATCTGGTCCATGACCTCGTTCGTGCCCGTCCAAATCTGAACCAGCCTGGCGTCGCGAACGTAGCGCTCGATAGGATAGACATTGGTGTAGGCGATGCCGCCCATGGCCCGCATCGCCATGTTGACAATCTCCCATGAAGCGTCGGTGGCGAATCGTTTGGCTTCGGAAACCATGCGCCTATGCGGCAGTCCCTGGTCCACGGTCATGGCCGCGCCGTACACGATGGCCCGCGCCGCGTCGAGCTGCGTGATCCCCTGCGCGATCATGTTGCTGACCGACTGGAACTTGCGGATCTTGCGACCGAAGGCCGCGCGCCGGTTGGTGTACCGGGTGGCAATTTCCAGCGCGGAGCGAGCAGAACCCAGGGAGCCGCCGGCGCTGGTCATGCGCTCGGGGATCATCATCTGGTTGAAAATCAATGCCCCGGCGCCTTCTGCGCCGACGATGTTTTCCACGGGAACTTCCACGTCTTTGAAAATGATGCGCCCGGTTCCGCCGCCGCGCGTTCCCATAAGGCCGTAAACATGCTCCACGCGCACGCCCATGTCTCGCTCCACCAGTATCATGCTGATGCGTTTGTGGGGCTTGGCGTCAGGATTCGTCACGCAATAGACGGCGAAAAGATCCGCTCCTTCAGCGCCGACGACGAAACGCTTTTGGCCGTTTAAAATATATTTATCGCCTTGGCGCACGGCCTTGGTCGTGGCGCCGAAAAAATCGGAGCCGCCCCGAGGTTCAGTCAGGGCTTCGGCGGAGATGATTTCGCCTTTGATGATGGGCGGGAGGTATTTTTGCTTTTGCTCTTCGGCGCCGAAAGTGTTGATGGCTTCGCCCACGATGGAAGGCATGGAATAAGCGCAACCCAGCGCGGCGCCGAGCACGGAGATTTCTTCCAGCGCGGCGACTTCGGCCACCCAGTTCAATCCTCGACCTCCGTACTTTTTGGGAAATCGCAATCCGATGAGATTATGACGCCCGAGATTTTCCACGTACTCCCGGGGGTATTGAATCTTATCTTCATCCATATCCAGGAGGAGCTGGCGCGGCACTTCGTTTTTCACGAATTTGCGAACTTCGTGGCGCAAAGACTTTTGCTCTTCGTTTAAAAAAATCTCTGGCAGCATAAACGCTCCTTGTGTTGGAAATTTGCTAGGCGATCATCCATTGATTTCTATGGCGCCAAGGTCAACCGGAATGTCGATAGTCACCGAACTCCTTTTGCCTTTGAGGAAACTTTTGATGTCCTTAATGCGGATGGCTCCGGTTTTCTCAACGGGGATTTTTATTGCGCCGGCAGGGGTATCGAGTTTGATGGTGATAAGCGCCCAATACTCGATGTGCTGTTTAGTCAAAGTATTTATGGCCGGATCAATAAAGTCCTTGAAGCGGATCGTCACGGGGACTTCGAAACTCGTTTTTTCGTTCTTCGCAATTAAAATGGCGCGGTCAATTTTTTCGCCGACCACTTTTTTGCCGAATAATTTTACAATGACATCAACCCGCTTGACGCGCAGATCCATCTTGTTTGGGTTGTCAACGCTGACCGTGAAAATCATCTTCATCTTGTTCACCGAAACGGCCTTGACCTTCGCCTTTTTCAGCTTGACTTCCGGCTCTTTGAAACCGCACCCGAGCACCGCGAATGAAAAAGCGCACCAGGCAAGAACGAAGAGCCAAAGTATTTGGATATTGCGAGTTTTTGTCATGGTGTTCTCCTCGTTTGTAAGTGGATGCCTGCTAAGGTGGATAAAATGACTCATTTTTTTTCGCCATGCAAGGCCTGCAACTCTTGAATTTTTCCATATGCGATCAGAGTGAGGAAATCACATGCCTACGGTTTCATGGATGAAATCAACAATCGCTTCAAGAATGTCGCTTGGGCCTTTGCCAATATGAGCCATAATGCTGTCGTGGTCATGATCTTTTATCCGCATGATTCGCGCCGTCGCCCCTTTAGCCTTGAGCGCCGAAAAGAACTTGCGCGATTGCGTTTCTATGTTGCCGGGCCAGGTCAAATCATTTTCGCCGTATAAAATGAGAAACGGCGGCAGGCCTTTGCGTATGTGTTGAATTGGCGACACGCGCTTCCACATCTCGGGTTTTGAAGTGAATACGGGCCAAAAAATGAGCGGAGTGTTTTCAAAGTCGTAAGCGCCGGAAATGACGATCACGCCCTTGATTTCATCCGGCGACATGTCGTGGCGAGCCAGGTATCCGGCGTCCGAAGCTATCAGCGCCGCAAGCTGCGCGCCGGAGCTGTATCCGATCAGAATCAGACGATCCGCATCGGCGCCGAAACGATGGGCATTTCTCTTTACCCATGCCACGGCGCTCGCCGCGTCCGCCGCGTGATAGGGCTGCTGAACGCGGGGCGAAAGCCGGTAATTGGGACACGCTACGGCCATGCTGCGTCTCGCCAGGGCGACGGCCACGTTGGCGACGATGCTCTTGTCGTTGACGATCCACCCGCCGCCGTGCACCAGCACGACAGTCGGCCAGGCTTCCCCTTGCGTCGGCAAATACATATCCAGGCAGTGCCTGAAAGCATCGGCCTCGTCGGCGTATCGATATCGGATATCGCGGACGATGTTTATCCCGTCTGCCGGCGCGGGCTTCAATACTGGCGCTCTCACGCAGGCCGGCAGGACTGTCAGCAAAATCAGCAGCGCGCAGGTTTTCAAACTACGCTGCGCAAAAGGAATTGCTAATTGCCAAAACATGGTGCGCGAATATTAGTCTAAAATCTCCAGAGGCGGGAAGGGCGAGGGAAATGGGATGACAGGCATGCCCGATGCGATTGATGCCAGTTAGCAGTTTCGCATATCCGGTGCGCATCAAGCATTGGCAATTCTTTAAATTCCGTCTAAATTCATCGTTGCGTGTTTGAAAAATTTTAAAGTCATGTTCGGAGGTTTTCGATGCGGTGGATCACGAAGTTTGCATTGATATGGATACTAATTCCGGCCCTGCTGATAACGGCGTGTGGGGACGACGATGACGACAACGATTCGGATGACGACGACGCAAACGGTGACGCCGATGACGACCAGGCAGATGATGACGCCGTGGACGGCGTGACTTCCGCAAGCCCCGAGCGCTCCGATACGATACTCACCGAAAACCATGCGGGATGGAAACAAGCTGGTTGCCAAGCCTGCCATACGGCTGTGCACATGGGCGCGTTCGCGCCGGGAGAATGTTCGAGTTGCCATGGCTCAAACGGCGCAACGCGGCGCGAAGCGGCTCATGCCAACTCAGACTGCGCAACGTGCCATAACAACAGTCACGTCGGATTGGCATTCACTGAGCAAAATTGCACGGCGTGTCACAAGTACGTGGAAAACGTGGAATGCCCTATTACGGAGTCTTACGACGTTGTCGTTATTGGCGCCGGCGGCGGCGGCCTTGCTGCGGCTGTGCCTCTGGCCAAAGCGGGCCTGAGCGTCGTCGTACTCGAAAAGCAATACAAGGTCGGCGGTTATATGACCACCTTCAAACGGGGCGATTATAATTTCGAAGCTTCCCTGCATGCCATGGGTGGTTTGGACAACGAAAGCGAACTTGGAAAATTGGGCGTTCTCGACCGCGTGAAACCTATTCGTGTTGAGCCAAACATTTATCGGGCCGTATTCCCCGGCATGGATGTTGAGGTTCCGGCGGATGTGGATGAATACAAGCAAATGCTTAAAGAGATGTTCCCGCACGAGGCGCAGGGCATTGAATCGATGTTCGTGGAAATGGCCCAGATCAAGGTTATCATGGCGGCCTTGATGGAAATTCAGGAAGATTTTTCCCTGGACGCTCTCGTGACAATCCTATCCAACATCGGCGGCGCGCTGAAAATTCTCGGCTACCTGGATTCGACCTTGCAGGATTTCATGCTTCAGCATGTTGAGGACCAGGACCTGATTGGTTTGTGGACGCAGCTATGCACTTTCATCGGCGGCGGACCTTCAACTTTGCAGGCGGTGTATTTTCTGACGATGTGGAACGGGTACCATTATGACGGCTATTACTACTTTGAAGGCGGTTCCCGCACTATCTCAGAGGCGCTCGCCGAGGTGATCCGCGAAAATGGCGGCGTCATTAAACTCAACACCCTCGTAGAGAAAATCGTGATCGAAGACGGTCGCGCCGTGCAGGTGCAAACGAAGGATGACGCCTGTTTCAACGCGCGCTACGTCATCTCCAATGCCAACGCGCCTGACACAATGCTGAAAATGGTCGGCGCCGAGCATCTGCCCGCCAACTACGCGGCTGATTTCGACGAGTGGCCGATCGGCGTGGCCACTACGCAGTTTTTCATGGGCGTCAACCACGACTACACGGAAATGTTCAACGGCTCTCACGAGATTTTCGCCAACGAAACCAATGACCAGGACGAAAGCTTTCAGTACGTTTACGACGGCAATCCGGCGAAAGCTCCTTTTATCATCGCCAACTATTCGGAACTGGACAAGACAGCGGCGCCGGAAGGCAAGAACACTATTGTCATTTCAACGTATCTTCCATTCGACATGGGTGACACATGGAAATGGAATGAAGGAATGGACGCTTACCGCGCCTATAAAGAAGAGATCGCGCAAATATACATCGAACGCGCTGAGCAGTTTTTGCCGGGGTTGTCGGACAATATTGAGATTCTCGAAGTCGGTTCGCCGGTGACAAACTGGGCGTTTTCCCTGAATCCCCTGGGCTCAATTCTGGGATGGGACAACATTCCGGAAAACAGCACACTGCGCAGATTGCCTCAGCAAACACCCATCGACAACCTCATTCTTGCCGGCGCGTGGACCTATCCCGGCGGCGGGCAGTCCGCTGTCTTAAGCTCCGGCATTTCCGCAGCCAAAATTGTTTTGGAGAAGGAAGGCAAAAAGTAGGCGCTGCGCGACGATGGCGCGCCAAATAATAGCGGGCGGCTTTGATCCGATGAAAATCCTATTCAAACCTTTTGCCATTCTTTATACTCTGGTGTCGTGAAACCAAAAGCCCTACTCATCAATCCACCGGCGCGTCTGCCTGTCATGCGGGATTACTATTGCACTTCCGTATCAAAGGCGGGCTACGCGTGGCATCCGGCGGAATTTCTATTTCAAAGCGGCGTACTGGCTGAGCATTTTGATGTCCAGATTATCGACGCCATTGCGCAGGAATTAAATCCTCATGAAGCCGCCCGCCTTATCAGGGAGCCGGTTGATCTGTTGGTGGGGCTCGTGGGAGCGGCGTGCCCGGATGAAGACCTCGACTTTATTCGCAAAATCCCCGCACGCCTGAAGGTCGTCAGCGGCGAGGTGGTGCTGCCGCAGCCGGCGAAATGGCTGGCAAATCACAAAGGCATCGACGCGGCGATGAGCGATTTTTCCATCGCGCGCCTGCTGGATCTGGCCGAAGGAGCGGAAGAAGCGCCGGGCCTTGCCATTAGGTCAAAGCGGGGGATATCAACGCCGACGTCGGTCAATACTTCGTTTATCGACATTCCTACGCCGTGCCATGAGCTTTTCAACATGCGCGCCTACCGAATGCCGCTGCAAAAACATCGCCCTTACGCCGAGCTGCTGACCGATTTCGGATGTCCGCACAGATGCTCGTTTTGCAATTCCGGCTCGCTTCCATACAGGAGGCGGCGCGCCGATGGAATCGACCGCGAGTTGGATCTCATTCAAAGGCTTGGGCTTCGACAGATTTTTCTGAAAGACATGTCATTCGGGGCGCACAGTGAGCACGCCGTGATGATTGCCGACCTGCTGGCGGCTCGCGATTTCGACTGGCATTGTTACGCCAGAATCGACAACCTAACCGACGTCTTGATCGAGCGGATGGCGCGCGCCGGTTGCCGCCTCGTGCAGATCGGCGTTGAGCACGTCAATGAGAAAATCCTTCGGCGGGCCGGAAAACGATACACGCCCGGCAGAATCCGCGATGTATTTCAAGCCATTCGACGCGCGGGGATGGACGCGGGAGCGCACCTGGTGCTGGGGCTGCCCGGCGAGACGCCTGAAACGCTCAAAGAACTGGAACGCTTCATCGACACCTTCGACGATGCGATATATCTTTCGATCAATCTTTACGCTCCGCGCATGGGCAGTCCGCTGGCGGGGATTGGCGAAGTCGGCGACGGCCCGCACGATTCCACGAACGGCAGCGATTTCGGCGCTCTGCCAAAAGCAGTTCTGGTCCGCGCCCGCAACGCGATGTATCGCGGATTTTATTTGCGCCCGGCGCGGATTATGAGGCTTGCGCGGAAAATGCATCCAGACGACATGACGCGATCCTTGACCGGATTTCTCAAGCGGGTGATGCTCAAACGATGATTGCGACCGAGAATTTCAAGAAGGTCGGCGCCGAAAAAATGCTGGACCGTTTTGCTCCATGGATCATTTTCGCCGCTGTGCTGATGTTTTGCCTGCCCATCTTTTCCAGGATGGACGGGTTCGCGGGCGCAGATGCAAAAAGGCAGTCACGGGCGCTTGGAACCCTATATGAGTTTGAACACGCGCGCATGGCGCTCGTTGAGTTTGGCGGACCGGCGCTATGGTCGCCGTATTGCGACGGCGGTTATCCGGCGATAAAAAATCCGACCAACCTTGCTTTTTCTCCTCTGATTATTCCCGCGCTTGTTTTCGGTTCGCTCGTTGGCCTGAAAATTCTCATTGTTTTCGCCACGTGGATCGGCGCGTGGGGAGTTTTTTTACTGGCGAGAAGATTTTTAAAGCTTAGAGCCCCCGGCGCATTCTTTTCCGCGCTGGCATTCGCTTTTTCCGGCTGGCTTCCTGCGCTGGCCCTGCAAGGGCAGCCTAATATTTTATTGATGATGAGCCCGATCGTCATGTACCTGGCGCTCGGCGCGAGCACATCGCCATCAAAGATTGCCGGCGCCGGACTTATCCTCGGCCTTCTTATTTTGTCCGGACCGCATCTGATTGCGCCGCTGTTGTACTTTCTGATTATCACATCCGCTTTTTTTTACATTAACCACACGCAGGTGGAAAATACCGGGCGATTGAGGATCAATCTTGTCGCATTGGCCCTGCTGGTTTTCGTGTCGCTTCCCTTGTCGTTTAACGAACTTGTTCCGGCCTGGATTCGCGTATGCGTTGCGCTGGGATTCGCGGCCTATCTCTTCGAACTTTCCCTTACGCGCAATCTGATTCGCCCTTGCGCTCCGGCCCTGATCGCCGTTGGCGTCATCCTGGTGATTTCCTTTGGCGTCGGCTACGGGCGAATCGGATCCTCGCTCGAACTTATTCGCGATGCCAAGGCCTGGAAACTGGTCACCGAAGGCCCATTCGAAGAGCGCGAAGTCGAAGAAAAAAGACCGGATGAGTTCTATACTCTGACTCAACTGGCGAAATCCATCAATGGCAAAAAGCAGGCGGAGCCAAGCCCGGACAAAGTGAAATCGACTTATGGATACCTGGGCATCACGTGGCCTGTCTTCCTATGCTTTGCTGCGGGCGCTTATGTTTATCGGCGACGATTCGCATCCTTTCTGCTTTCATTGTTTATCGCGGCGCTGATTTGCCTGGGGCCGAACCTGCCCCTGGATTTTCATCATTTGTTTGTTCGCGGAATCCCCTTCTTCGATCTGGTGCATGACCCGTTTAAGCACTTCAGCTTTTTCATTGTCTTTTTCATGGCGCTGATGAGCGGGGGCGCGGTCGATTGGGTTCTGGCTAAAATCAACAGGCGCTGGCTACAGACGCCGGTGATTGTCGGCGCTTTTCTAATACTTGTTTTTCCATTTCTTTGTCATCGGGCCTATTACCGTAGCGCCTATGAAGTTTCGCTTCCGAAGCTTGAGCGAGCCGGCGATTTTTATTGGACGGCGCCGGCGCCGGTCGATGTTCTTGAAAATGAAAACTGGCCTGTCGCGGCCGCTTATAAGGAGATTTTCTTCAGGCGCAAAGCCGCCGGGGTTTTTGCTTTTCAGGATCGCTATCAATACAAGAGTCTTGATCCGATGCTGAATATGTTGCGCCATACGGGAACGATGGATTGCCCGCAGCCCTTTGAATTGGCGATAAAAACTGAGCCTCGTTATTGGGTGATGCCGGACGACAGCCTCAAACCGTACGCGCACTACCGGGGTGAAGCGTATTTTTACGAAGCGCAAAATAAGGTGCTTGGCTATCGGATTGCAGGCAATGCCTTGTCTTATGAAGTGGATGTGAAGCAGGGCGGGCTTCTGACGGTGAATCAGAACTACGACAAGGATTTCACGGTTCATTCCGGTGAATTGACCGAAAGCGGCGGAAAGCTCGCCGCCTTGCTGCCGGAACCGGGGCGCTATACCGTCAAATTTGTCTATCGCCCCACGAAGGTGATTCTTCGATTCTGTATTTCGGGATTGCTGTGCCTGATTCTGTCCGCATATTTAGCGTTGCCGCTAGTGCGGAAAAGGCGGAAATAAACTACTGACATTTGGAAACGAATTGCCTTGTCAGGGGGTCAGGACAAAGTGGCGCGTCTGATCGCTGAAAATGACGGTCAGCTTTCTGAGTTCTGCGCGGGTGATAAGGCCCAGGCCGAAACTCTTATGACGCAGGACCATTCCGGTTTCGTATCGCCCTTTGGGTGAATAATTCACGGCATCCTCTTCGTTGAGCGAAAGCTGCGTGACCTTGCGTGTTTTCGATTGCCGGGTCGCTTTGTCAATCATCTCCCGGGGGATTTTAATCGCTCCTGGGGGACGATAATTGTGCACCGCGTGGCACGCCAAGCATTCCACCTTTTTCGGCTTGTTGTCCACCATCGCTATAACGACGTGAGAGCGTACGGATTTGCATTTTCCGCACCGACTGTCCACTTCTCCTCCGACCTCGAAAACCTTCCTTGCCATAGTGTCTGTCTCATCTTTTGTTTTTAAAATTACGCCCAATCAAGGGGGAACTGAGAAGCATACACTATCGTAGCGTTTTCGACAATTCCCCCTGCCTGAAATCCGGTATCCAACGATTGTCCATGTACCAGTCCATTGTTTTCTCGAATCCGACGAAGAAGTTCGGATGCTTAAAAACAAAGCCGGCGCTTTGCAGTTTTTCGGTGGAATAAACAAAGTCGCGGTCACCGTAGCCCACCCAATCGAAATCGAAGCGAGGCTTGAGGACATCGACGATATCGCCTTTGTCGATGAGTTTCCGCCATGTTTTCTTCATTATTCCGTTGAGCGGCGTGGCGGCAAAACCCGGAAGGCTGCCGAGGCTCATGATGAGCGGTTTCCACACGGCAGGGATGTATGGAAGGGTTCCATAGCGTTTGAGACCGAATCGCTTGATAAAAACATCGAATGCGTTTTCAAGTCTGACGGGGGCATGGTCCGCCACATTGAAGGATTGGCCGATGGCGTCATCATGGGAAAGCAGAAATACAGTCGCCCTGGCCACATCCTCCACGTGAACCAGGTGCGTCAGCGGACCGCCGTCAACCACGGGGAAGCCCTTGATGGGACTGGCTATTCGAATAACGGACATGAGCGTCGCGAACATTGCCAGCCCATAGGCTGCGCGGGGTCCGTAAACCAGCGTCGGACGCAATGCGCTCACGCGCAGTCCACTTTGACTGTGATGTCTGAAAGCCGTTTGTTCCGACAGCCACTTGGAGCGTTCGTAGTTATTATGAGGATTCTTCGGCGCGTCCTCGAAAATGGGAACGTCCTTTTGCCTGCCGTACACTCCGACCGTGCTCACGAGGATGAGGCGCTGAACGCCGGCTTCGACGCTTGCGCTGCAAACGATTTCCGTTCCAGCGACGTTGACCTTGTCGAGAAGTTCGCGAGGCGCGCCAAGATCGAAAATTGCAGCGCAATGGATTAGGGCTTCCACATGGTTAAGAACGCGTCGAAACTGGTCGAAGTCGGTGATGTCGGCGGGTCGGTATTCGATGCCAAGCTCACAAAATTCATCGGGAGATGTCTCGCCAAGGTCGGAGGCGATCACCTCGTGGCCCGATTCGCGAAGCTTAACGACGACCTCGCGACCGACCAATCCACAGGCGCCTGTGACAAGGACTTTCATGGTTTTCGGTTCAGCGGGAGGCGACGCGCGGGCCGCTCCCCGCTATGCTCCGTTCACTGATTTTGTAAAAAAATCATTTCTTCTTTTTTGCGGCCTGCTGCAAAAGAAACTTTTCAGCGGCCTGGCGCTCTTTCGGCGGATTCAGATCGAGCAGTGATTTGGCAACGAAAATGCCCTTGTGGTGTATCAACTTGTTGTCGAAAAAAATGTCGCCGTCTCCGGTGAGAATTTTCACCATGTCCCAATGAATCGCCGAGGGATTGCCGTTGGGCGCCTCGTCGTAACAACGGCCCGGGGTGAAGTGAAAGGACCCGAAGATTTTTTCATCGAAGAGAGTGTTGCGCATGGGTTGGCGGATGTTCGCGTTTGTGCCGATGGCGAATTCGCCGATGTAACGCGCTCCGGCGTCCGTGTCCAGAATGTCGTTTAAGGCTTTGTCCATGCCGGGGCTCGTGGCTTTGACGATCTTGCCCTTTTCAAATTCCAGGCGAATATCGGTAAATTCCTTGCCCTGATAAACCGTCGGCGTGTTGAAGGTCAAAAAGCCGTTGACACTGGTCTTGACCGGCGCCGTGAAAACCTCTCCGTCGGGCACGTTGCGGTCGCCGAAGCAGGAGATCGCCGGGATGCCCTTGATGGAAAACTCCAGGTCCGTATCGCTCGCTTTAATTTTGACCCTATCCGTTTTTTCCATGAGACGCACCAGCTTCTCCTGGCGTTTCTTCAGGCCGGCGTAATCGAAGATTGTGGCGTTATAATAAAAGTCCTCAAATTCTTCCAGGCTCATCTTCGCATCTTGCGCCACGCCGTGCGTGGGGAGGTGCGTGACCACCCATCGCGTCGTGTTCACGCGTTGGTCGAGAATTTTGTGCATGGTGCGGGCGTTGGTCACGTAACTCTTCTGGTTCGCGTTGGCCATGGACATGGTGTTGTCCTGCGCGCGCACGCCGATGAACACATCCGCTTTTTTCATCAGATCGAGCTGGAGTTTGGGAAAGTGCTTGAGCTGATCTTCATTGGCCAAGTTGAGAAAATCCCTTTCCATGTCCGGATCCGAAATCTGGTATTCCACGTGTATCGCCCCGCGCTTCAGGCATTGCTTGTGCAGTTCCCTGAGCATGGGCAGCGTTCCGGCGCCAATGCCTTTTAGAACAACGAAGTCGCCTTTTTTCACATTCGTTGAGTATTCCACCAACACTTTCGCTAGTTCCGCAATACGTGGATCGGCCATCGGATTCTCCTTTATTTTCCATTGGACAAAGGTACACAAACCACGAACCGTACACTAAGTCAACGAATGTTCGGCGTCAATTCCCGGATAAAAATCCCGCCTGCCGAAGCACATCTTCGAGCCGCGCAAGGTTGGCGCCGGTCATGGGCGTCAGCGGCAATCTCATCGCCGGATCGATTTTGCCCAGCAGCCCCAGAGCGGCCTTGACCGGGATCGGATTGGTTTCAAAGAACATGGCCTGGATCACCGGCCACATCTTGTGAAACAAATCCTTCGCATCGTCGCGGCGGCCCTCGGTCCAGGCGTCGTAAATCGCCGCCATTCGCGCCGGCATCACGTTCGATGTTACGGAAATCAATCCATGGGCACCCACGGCCAGCAGTGGCAAATAGAGGCCGTCTTCACCGGAAAGGACGGTAAAATCCGGTCGGGCCGATAAGATGCACATGCTGTTTTCAACCGATCCGGATGCCTCCTTGATGCCGATGATGTTGTCAATTTCAGCCAGTTTCAAAACGGTGGCCGGGGCGATGGACGAGGCGGTTCGTCCGGGAACGTTATAAAGTATGACCGGCAAATCAACGGCCTGCGCGACGGCTGAAAAATGTTGGATCATCCCGTCCTGCGTGGGCTTGTTGTAATAGGGCGCCACGAGCATCACCGCGTCGACGCCGTCTTCGCACGCTTCCAATGATCTTTTTATCGACGAGTCAGTGCTGTTGGTTCCGGTTCCGGCGATCACGGGGACGGCGCCGCTTGCGGCTTCGACAACCGCGCGCACGATACCCCGGCGTTCCTCATCGCCAAGCGTGGCCGCTTCGCCGGTGCTGCCGCAGGGCACGAGTCCGTCAATGCCAGCTTCGATCTGCTCGACGACAAGTCGCCGAAGGGCTGCGTAGTCCACGCCCTCCGGTCCGAAGGGAGTAACCAGAGCGGTCATGCATCCTTTGAAACGTTCGTGCTTCATGTCGTCCTCTGTTGCAATGGTGAATTCATTTTTCCGGCGCTCCGGGGCCAACCAGCTTGTCGTAAAATGTGAATTGTTTCAAGACCGGATTGCGCCGTGCGTGCGTCACCACTCGGTTTGTCATTGACAGTTGGAAGCTGGAGGCTTGTCGCCGGTCGGGTTTTGGTGGAAACTAGGCAAGGAGTGACGCGTAACTTTCAACTTTCCATTTCACGAGAGGCCATAGCGATGGGCGACCAATACATTTTCAACATGATGGGGCTTAGCAAGTTCTACGGGAAGACGAAGGTTTTAAGCGATATCAACCTGAGCTTCTATCCCGGAGCAAAAATCGGCGTAGTGGGCGAAAACGGCGCGGGCAAGTCAACGCTGTTAAAAATCATGGCCGGATTGGACGAGGATTTTCAGGGCCATGCGGAGATCGTCAAAACCTTCAAGGCCGGGATTGTTTTCCAGGAGCCGGATCTGGACATGGACCTGACGGTGAGGCAGACCCTGGAGAGCGCCTTCGGCGAAACCCAGGAGATGCTCAGCGAATACAACAGCATCTCCGATAGCATGGCCGAGCCCATGGAGGCCGACGAGATGGAGCGCGCCCTGGAACGCATGGGCGAATTGCAGGACAAGCTTGAAGCCGCGGACGCCTACAATCTGGATACGCAAATCGATATCGCCTCCAACGCCCTGTGCTTGCCTGAGGACGAGCGGGAGATTGTCACCCTAAGCGGCGGCGAAAAACGGCGTGTGGCCCTGTGCAAGGCCCTTCTCGAAAAGCCTGACCTTCTCCTTCTGGACGAACCCACCAACCACTTGGACGCCGAAACGGTGGGCTGGCTGGAAGAGCAGCTTCGCGATTATCCGGGGACGGTCATCATCGTCACGCATGATCGGTACTTTCTGGACAACATCACCAAGTGGATTCTGGAACTGGAGAACGGCCACGGCATTCCCTATGAGGGGAATTATTCTGCCTGGCTGGAACAGAAGTTGGAGCGGCTGATGCACGGCGAGAAATCTGAAAGCCCGCGCCAACGAGCCATGAAACGGGAACTGGCCTGGATCCGCATGAGCAACAAAAACCGATCCGAACTGACGCGCAACCGATTGATCGAATTCGAAAAACTCTTAGCCGAGCGCAGCGCCCTGCAGGACGGCGACCGCAACGTGATTCAGATTGCCCCCGGTCCGCCACTCGGGGACATGGTTGTCGAAGTAAGCGGCGTCGCCAAGGGGTACGACGACCTTCTCTTTTCCGATCTGAACTTCCAGGTGCCGAAGGGTGCGGTGGTTGGGCTCATCGGACCCAACGGGACCGGCAAGACCACCTTGTTCAAACTGATTACGGGCGACGAGAAGCCTGACGAGGGAGAGGTGCGGGTCGGCTCCAGCGTGAAGCTGTCCTATGTGGACCAGGAGCGATTGTCCATCGAACCCGGATCGGGGCTGGTGGAGGCCTTCGGCGGAGAGGGCGCCGAGGTTCTTGTTGGGAAGCGGGCGGTGCCTGTGCGCCAATACCTGTCCTGGTTCGGCTTCAGCGGCTCGAGTCAGCAGAAGACGGTGGACAATCTTTCCGGCGGGGAGCGCAACCGGTTTCACATGGCGAAGACGCTGATGGTGGGGGGCAATGTTCTGCTCCTGGACGAACCGACCAACGACCTGGATGTGGGCACCCTTCGCATGCTGGAGGACGCCATTCTGGATTTTGCCGGGTGCGCCCTGGTTATCAGCCATGACCGCTTTTTCTTGGACCGGGTTTGCACGCACCTCCTGGTTTTTGAAGGAGAGCAAAGGGTGCGGTGGTTCACCGGCAACTATCAGGACTACGAGACCTGGTACAAAAAGGAAACCGGCGGCGACCTGTATAGAAACCGGCGAAACCGGTATCGAAAGCTCGTAAAATAAAGGGTCGGGACGGCGGCGTGGAGCAGAAATGAATCGCCGCCTTCGTATCGCTTGCTAATGGCTGTTTGTCTTTTTTAAATCCCCGCCGGGATTTACCGGGAGGTCGAAATGCGCGCGTCGAGGTTTTTTTGGACTTTGCTCTTGGTTTGCTTTCTTTCTTTTTCCATTTCGTGCGGGGATGATGACGACGACGATGATTCGTGCGATGCGCCTGCCGATGACGATATCAATGACGACGCGGACGATGATGTCGATGACGATGTCAACGACGACGTGAATGACGATGTGGACGATGACGACACTGCGGACGATGACACGACGGATGATGATGTTGACGACGATACGGTGGATCCGATCACGCTGGACCTGGTGGAAGGATGCAATCCCTTTGCCTCATCCGACGTATGCCTGCTGCCTTACCCCAGCGCGTTTTTCCAGGTGGAGGACCTTTCAAGACCCACCGGCGTGCGCGTGGCCATCCCGGAAGAAGCACTGCCGATCCCCGATGGCGTGACTCCCATCGACATGGATCTACCCAATACGGCTGACGGGGTCTCTCCGGCCGGACCGATCCTGCTTCACTTTGGCAAGGATATCCACGCAAAACACCTGACCGACATACACCACCTGGACGAATCCCTGGTGCGAGGTACGCCCATCGCTTTGTTCGACATGGAAACCGGCGACCGCGTACGTTTTATTTCCGAAATGGACATGAACCGCAAACTGCTGTACCCGAACCGCTACGCGCTCATCATCAGGCCGATGGAACCGATGAAAATGGGGCACCGGCACGTGGTGGTGCTGACCGATGCGCTGACCGACACTGACGATCTCCCGTTATCTTCCCCGGAAGCTTTCGCGGTGCTGCGTGATGATATCCCCGTAACCAACCAGGAGATCGAGGACGTGCGCCCGCACTACGAGACCATCTTTCAGTTCCTGGAAGAGCATGGGTACGCGAGAGAAAGGCAACTATTGACCTTTGATTTCATGGTGGCCAGCCAGGAGTATCTCCTGGGGTCCGTGGTGTCGATGCGCGAGGAGGCACTGGATGAAATGTTCGGAACCGGCCTGGATTATGTCATCGAGTCCGTTGAGGACGATCCCAATTCCAACCTGGCCCGAATCGTGATCGGGACCTTCGAAGTGCCGACTTTCTTAACGACGGAACAGACCTTCGAATACGACGCCGATCACCACCCGATCAGGCAGCCGACCAACATGTCTTTCCCGTTTACGATGATCATCCCGAAAAAGGCAGAGTTGGGCCAGCCGTTGTCTTTGATGGTATGGGGGCATGGTTTGTTCGGCAACGGGCGGGGCGACCTGACAGGCGGCACAAGCGTGAATGTCCTTCAACCCCTGGCCCAGGAAGCAGGAATCATCATGATCGCCACGGACTGGATCGGTCTTTCCTCCGGCGACCTGAACCTTATCATTGAGGAAATATTACCCGATATCAATCGGGGCACCCTGATTACTGATCGGCTACAGCAATCGCTGATCAACAACCTGACCCTCACTGAACTGGCTATGGGGGATCTGGCCCAGGATCCCCAGGTCAAGATCGGAGGAAACGACCTGATCGATGAAACAAAAGTATACTATGTGGGCGGGAGTCTCGGCGGCATCCAGGGCACATCCTTTATGGCCCTCTCCCCCCGATTCGAACGGGGCGTGATGGCGGTGCCCGGCGCAGGCTGGATGAACATGATTCCCCGGTCTTCAAACTGGTGGCCGATCAAACTGGTGATGGACGTGCTATATCCCGATCCTCTTTTGCAGCAGATGGGGATCGCCATCATTCAAACCCTTTTTGACCACTCGGACCCGGTCAACCTGGCCCACCTGTTGTTCAAAGACCCTCTTCCCGATGTACCCACCGGGCGCACCGTCCTGTTACAAGAGGCCATCGGCGACTGCCAGGTCCCCAACATGACCAGTGAATTGCTGGCCAGGACAATCGGAATCAATCAGATGACACCTCCGATTTATTCGATTCCCGGCCTTGATCCTGTCACATCCCCCACGAACGAATCGGTCTTCGAACAGTACTACATGGTGGAAGAGGTTCTGGCGAATCCGCCCCCGGAGGACAACACACCGCCACTGGGTGACAATGGTGTTCATGGCAGTGTCCCGTACCTGCCTCACGATTTAGAGCAGTCTATCCATTTTCTGCTAAGCGGCGAGATCGTCCAGTACTGCGACGGATTGTGCGATCCGGATTGAATTGAATTCTGCGCCAATCGGTTTGATCTCAATCGTCCCGATGGGACGAAATGAAGAGATCGTTTGACGCATTGTCCCCCCATTGAAATGGAGGGCTAAAATCCTTTTGTTCCTGACGGGACGCGATGTGTGGCGCGGATATGTTCATTTGTTTAT
>CAZQAE010000040.1:0-17525 GCA_964591275.1 uncultured bacterium
CCCCCCCCCCCCCCCCCCCCCCCCCCCCCCCCCCCCCCCCCCCCCCCCCCCAACGTAACACTTGGTGACGACACGGGCGTTTTCGTAGCATTGACCGGCGACGACGCTAATCCCGGCACAATGGCGACCCCCATGCTAACAATCAACGCAGGCGCAGCCCTGGCGCTGCAGGCAGGCAAGTCGGTCTTCGTCGCTCAGGGTGATTACACGGAAGATGTGGAAATGCAGGTCTCCCTTTTCGGCGGTTACGAATCCGCCGGCTGGACCAGGGAGATGCATGCAAATATCACGACGATAATCGCGGAGGGGTCCACGGCTGTGTTAGTTGGCGAGGAAGACCCGTGGGCTGGCGATGAATGCGATGATGATGATTGGGGTGGAAGAAAGGCAGCCGATGCAAATCCTATGGCGATTCAAGGCTTTACCATCAACGGCGGGGAGGGAACAAGCTTGAGTTTCGGCGTGCGTAACTACGGCACGGCAACGCTGACGATGGCAAACAACATGATCGATGGCGGGTCGGGAAACGGGCCCAGCTACGGCGTGTACAACTACAACGCCACGGCGACGCTGGTGAATAACACCATCGACGGCGGGTCGGAAGAAAACTACAGCACTGGCGTTTACAATTTCGGCACGGCGACGCTGACGCTGGCGAATAACGACATCTGGGGCGGGTCGGGAGAAGACGATAGCTACGGCGTAAAAAAAGACTACGGCACGGCGATGCCGGTGAACAACACTATCGATGGTGGGTCGGGAAGCTTCAGCTCCGGCGTGTACAACGACGACGGCACGACGACGGCGACGCTGGCGGACAACACCATCAACGGCGGGTCGGGAAGCGACGGCAGCTGCGGCGTGAGCAACTGGGGCACCGCGACGCTGGTGAACAACACCATCGACGGCGGGTCGGGAGGCAAAAGCCGCGGCGTGTTCAACAATGGCGCTGCGACGCTGGTGAACAACGACATCTGGGGCGCGGATATGGATTGCATGATTTACGACGGCAGCTCTGATGAATGCGACGCAAATACAACCGCCGAGGTCAATGCCTGCACCTGGGACGGGTGCGACGAAGCCTCCGGCAACATCAGCGGCGATCCGCTTTTTGTCGATCCAGACGGCGACGATTTTCATCTTCAGAGCATCAGCCCGTGCATCGATACCGGCATCGATCCTTTGCCTTGGTATGATGGCGGCCTTGCCGATTTCGATTTTGACGGCGACGCGCGCCCCTACGGCCCAGGCTGGGACATCGGCGCAGACGAGTGGACGCCGTGACGCGCAAGGTATGAAGTATGAAGTATGAGGTATGAGCGGCAAAACAGCCGGGGGCGGCGGAGCCAAGCAATCCTTCAGACCATAGCCTATCGGAATAAATCTGGACATTAATTCGGAATCCGGCGATATTACCTTTGGGGTAAGGGAATCAAGATTGTGACCCTAAACGGAAGGCCGCCCCTGAAATAAAAGGAGGGGTTTTAGTGACTCGCGAAAATTTACTTAAACGCATATCCGTGGACCCCGAAATCTGTTTCGGCAAACCGTGCATCCGGGGCACGCGAATTTGGATTTCCCTAATCCTTGATAATCTATCCGAAGGGATTACGGAATCGGAGATTTTTGCAGCCTATCCCCAACTCACGACAGACGATATTCGCGCTGCCCTGGCTTATGCCGCGGAAATGACACAGGATTACGTAATCCCTCTGGTATCAGAAAACTCCTTGCATGAAAGTTAAGCTGGACGAGAACCTTGACGTACGCTTGGTGGATATCCTTGCTGAACAAGGCGTGGATGCCCGAACCGTCTATTCCCAAAACCTTTCCGGGGCTCCCGACGAAGATATTTATTTGGTATGCCGAACTGAAAAACGCGCATTAATCACTTGCGACCTTGACTTTTCCAACCCATTACGATTTCCACCCGCCAATACTAGTGGCATCGTAGTTTTGCGACCTCGTTTGGCTACTTTGCCGAATCTGAAAACGTTACTGCTTCA
This sequence comes from uncultured bacterium, assembly GCA_964591275.1. Taxonomy (GTDB): domain Bacteria; phylum Lernaellota; class Lernaellaia; order JACKCT01; family JACKCT01. The sequence continues at coordinate 2,007 of CAZQAE010000040.1, forward strand.
AGCCCTTCCCACTCTTCGTAAAACCGGTTGTCTTGATGGAAAATTGTGGATTATCGAATTAAACAGAATCCGTGTTTACAATCCTCGCGTTCATGAAGAAAAATGAAATACCTCATCCTGGACACATCAAAGGAGTTTCGCGGCGGTCAGCAGCAAATATGCTACCTCGCGCCGGGGCTTATCCAAAAGGGGCTGGATATTACGGTGTGCGTGCGGGATGGATCATTATTGAATAAAAAGCTGGCGGAACTCGGCACGCCGACGGTGTCGGTCCAACCCTTATTTGAAGGGTCGCCCTCAGGGACTGTCAAACTGGCCGGTTTGATAAAAAACCACGGATTTTCTCTTCTCAACGCGCAGTCCAGCCACGATCACACGCTGGCCTGGTTTGCATCCAAATTAATTCGCCCGAAACCGGCTCTCGTGGTCACGCGACGCGTGGATTTCGCTCCCGGCTCCAGTTTTTTCAACCGGCGAAAGTACCTGCATGGAGCGAATCATTATATCGCGATAAGCGGCGCCATCGGCGATGTCCTGGCCGCCGGACAAATCCCCCGAGAAAAAATCAGCGTTGTCCACAGCAGTGTTGAAACGGCGGAGCGCGTCCCAAATGCCAGAGCGGAAATTATCGACGAATTGTCCCTGCCCGCGGATTCCATCCTCATCGGCGACATCGCTAGCCTAGTTGACCATAAAGGGCACACGTACCTTCTCAAAGCTTTTCCAAAAGTCCTTAAAACTGAGCCGCGTGCGAGGTTGCTTCTGGCCGGGCGCGGCGACCTGCGCCACAGCCTGGAACGCGAAGCCGCCGATCTTGGAATCAGCGACCAGGTTCATTTTCTTGGACAGCGCGAGGATGTACCGCGGCTTCACTGCGCTTTCGACCTTTTCGTCATGACCAGCCATTTGGAGGGTCTTTGCACCAGCATCCTCGACGCCATGTCGGCGCGAACGCCCGTCGTTGCCACGAGCGCCGGCGGCATTCCCGAAATCGTCCGTCACGGCCAAACCGGATTGCTGGCCGACAGCAAAAGCCCCGAGTCCATCGCCGCCAATATTTTAAAAACGCTAAAGGATAGGGAAATAACCGCGCAAAGGATTGAGCGAGCCTTCCAGATGGTGGAAACTGAGTTCGGTGTTAAAAAAATGGTTGATCGGACGGCTGCAATATATCGACAGTTGACGGACTCCTAATAAATGCGCCAAGTTAAAAATAGTTAATATTTGAGGTTTTCATGGTCGCGCGACTCACCAAATATTCCATTGTTGTTTTCTTTTGCGTGATGACCACTTTGTTAGTGTTGCGCCAGCCGGCCTTCACCGTTCAAAGCGCTGAAGATCTGGGCACATTGAGCCGCATCGCCGCGCAAAGCGGGCAAGTGTGGTCCGGCATCTATTTTGTGAATAAAAAGAGCGGCAAGAGAACAAAAATCGGTTACGCGAAATCGGAAACGGTCAAGGAAACCGCTGGATACATCATTAGCAGCGAGAGCCGGCTGAAAATCATGGCGCAGGGCACGGAAGCGCAGGTCCGCATGCTTTCCAAAACTCTCACTGACCTCGACAATCACCTATTGAGCATTGATTTTTCGATGTTGTCGGACACTATCAAGTTCGAGCTTTTCGGTCGCGTAAAAAATGGCAAGTTGAATCTCGAAATCAAGACAGCCGGCGCCATGCAATACAAAGTCATTGACATGCCTCCGAACACGGTTCTGCCGGAAACGATGCTCGCCGAAGCCGCGCGCAAGGGACTGGAAGTCGGACAAGTTGTGACCGTACCGTTTTTCGATCCGACTTCTTTCAATCTGACGGAAACGCAACTGAAAGTTGTCGAAAAAGTAAAACTGTCCGAAACCGACGACGCCACCGTCTATCACTTGAGCGCAAGCTACTCAGGAATAATCATCGACGCCTGGGTTGATGAAAAGGGACAAACGCTGCGCGAGGAGGCGGCGGGCATCCTGACGAAAGTCGAAACGGAAAAGCAGGCCTTAACGAGTGGGTGGGGCGAAGGCGCGCCCACGGACCTGATAGACCAGGTCGCCGTGAAAACGAAGAAGAAAATCAAGAACCCCAGAGGCTTGCGCTCGCTGAAGCTGGCATTGCGCGGCATAGATTTGGCGGACTACTCTTTTGAGGATCATCGCCAAACGCTCACCGGGAACGTGGTCGACATCAGCATTGAGAAAAGCCCCGATTCCCCGGCTACCATTCCGCTTCCAACAGAAGGATTCGAGGAATTTCTTAAGGAAACTCCCACTATTCAGACAAATGATCCGGCCATACGAGCAAAGGCTTTTGAAATTGTCGCAAAAGAAAAAAACGCTCTCAAGGCGGCGCGAGCCATCTCGGATTGGGTTTATCAGACGCTTGAGAAAAAGCCCCTGATATCCATACCGTCGGCGCGAGATATTTTGGAGATCAAGCGCGGAGACTGCAACGAGCACGCAACGCTGTATACAGCCCTGGCCAGGGTCGTCGGCATCCCGACACGAATAGAAGTCGGTCTGGTCTATTTCAAAGACGGCTTTTATTACCATGCCTGGAACGCTGTTTACGTCGGGCAGTGGTTGGCGTTGGACGCGACCTTCGGCCAGTTTCCCGCCGACGCCACGCATTTGAAGGTTCTCTCGGGCGATCTGGACGCCCAAATACCGATACTCAATATGATAGGCAATCTGGAAATTGATATCATGAGTGATTGAAATTGAAATGATGAGCCAATAAAGCGCGTGCCTTTTCATTTCGCTGTCTTCTAAAATTTTGTCGGGTGATTTCAATGTCTGATTCCTTCATGATCAAAACACGAAAGCTGAAAAAGCATTACGGCGACCTCGTGGCGGTGGGCGGCATTGACTTGAATGTCCCGGCCGGGCAGCTCTTTGGTTTTTTAGGACCCAACGGCGCCGGAAAAACTACAACGATAAAAATGCTCGTAGGCATGATGCAGCCGACCTCCGGCGTCATTGAAATCAATGGCATTGATCTGCGTGAAAACCATGCCGAGGCCAAAAGCCATGTCGGCTTCATTCCCGACCGGCCCTATATTTATGAGAAACTGACCGGCATGGAATTTCTGCATTTCATCGGCGGCCTATATCGCATGGCAAGCGACGACATCGAAGATCGTGGAAATAATCTGCTCAAACTTTTTGAAATCGACCACGTTTCAGGGGAACTCGTTTCCGGCTATTCGCACGGAATGCGTCAGCGACTCATTATGGCCTCGGCGCTTTTGCATCGGCCCAAAGTCATTGTCGTTGACGAGCCGATGGTGGGCCTCGATCCACGCGGCGCAAAGCTGGTCAAAAAGATTTTCCGGCAGCAGGCCGACGCCGGGACAACGATTTTTATGAGCACGCATACGCTCAACGTCGCCGAAGAGATTTGTGATCATATCGCTATCATAAACCATGGAATAATCATCGCTGAAGGTTCCGTGGCGCAGCTAATAGATCAGGCCGGCGAGATGAAAAAGCTTGAGGAAACATTCCTGCGTCTTACCGGACAGGAATCGGATCAGGATATTTCCAGTATTTTAGAGAATTAACAGATACCCTATGCGCGACACTTATCGACTCGTTATCGCCAAGGGATGGATCCTCAGAAACGGATTCACCCGTCCGGGCAAAACCGAACGCTTAAAGAGCCTTTTTTTCTTCACCTTGTCTTTAGTATTTCTTGGAGCACTTTTTTACGGTTCGCTGGCATTTTTTCAGAAACTCGCCGGCGAGGAGCCTTTCGGCTCCCTATTGGCTCACAAGCTTGTCGAGTTTTTGTTTTTGACTTTCTTCGCCATACTGACTTTTTCCAGCATCATCACGAGTCTCAATACATTTTTTCTGGACAACGACCTGCCGATCCTTCTCACGGCACCGCAAAGCTATGGCCGCATCTACGTGGCTCGCTTCTGTCAAACTTTCGTCATGACCGGTTGGATGGTTATTTTATTCGGCCTTCCGGTTTTTTTGGCCTGCGGCATCGTCTTTGAAGCGCCGCTATATTTTTACCCCTGGATGCTTTGCGTTCTCATTGCCTTTGAGATTTTTCCCATCGCCCTCGGAAGCCTGATAACATTAATCCTTGTCAAGGCATTTCCCGCACGCAAAATGCAGGACATCCTCATCATCCTCGCGGTCATTCTGGTTGTCGTCTTATATTTCCTCTTTCGTTTCATCAAGCCGGAACAATTGTTCAACCCGGATCTCTTTCATGGTTTCGCGGAGTATTTTGCCACCTTGAGAACGCCTGACTCGCCGCTTCTCCCTTCTTCGTGGGGTTCCATCGCACTGCTGGCGCCGCTGAACGGAAAAACTGGGCAGGACGGCATTTTCTTTTTTCTGACCATGCTGTCATGGGGGTTGTTCGCGGTCGTCGTCGGCACATGGGTCGCCAATAGAGCCTATCTCGACGCCTTTTCCAAAAGCCAGGAGGGACGCCGATTGACCTTGACGGGGACAAAATTCATCCAGGCTGTGTTTTCCCGCCTAGCCTTTTCCCGTAACGCCATTACGAAGCAACTTTACCTTAAGGAAATACGTTCATTTTTCCGCGATACCACGCAGTGGACGCAATTGATGCTTCTATTAGCACTGGTGGTAGTTTATTTATTCAACTTCAAGGCGCTGGATCTGGATCGCTTCGCCGGCATCACCAGATCGCTTCGCACCACAATCGCCTTCCTCAACCTCGGCCTCGCCGGATTCGTGCTATCGGCCATCAGCGTGCGCTTTGTTCTGCCCGCCATATCGCTGGAAGGAAAAGCCTTTTGGATCATTCGCACAGCGCCGGTATCCTTAAAGCATTATGTGTGGGGAAAATTCCGTTTTTACGCGATTCCTCTTTTCATCGTTTGCGAAATCCTGATTGTTCTATCGAATCTTTTGCTGGATACGCCCGCTTTTATTATGATCTTTTCCGTGGTCATTATGGGAATGATTTCGGTCGCCATCACCGCCCTGGCGATTGGCGTCGGCGCGATTTATCCAAACTTCGCGGAAACGAATGTCGCCAAAATGACGACCGGCGTCAGCAGCATCATCTATATGTCCATCTCCCTGGCGCTGATCATTTTCGTCATCGGCGTCACAGCCTATCCCGTAGAACTGATGATGCGTGTTTTTCGCGATGGAAGCAGCCTTTCCGCCTTGCAAGTTTCTATTATTGTATTAGCCTGCGCGATTGTGCTTGTGGTCATTCCTGCGTCTATCCTCATTCCCATTAAAAAGGGCATTCAGGCACTGGAAAACAGGGAGTATTAAAATGTCGCGCATTGTGGATCGCCTGAAACTGTACTGGGAATTTTCGCGCCCCTTCACTCTTCTCCCGCCGGCTCTGGGAATGATCTCCGGGGCGATAACCGCGCTCGGCGCCGACCCAAAATGGCAAAGCAACTGGGTCGATCCCGGATGGGCATTCGCACAATATATGGAACCGGATTGGTTCAAAATCCTGTGGTACACTATTGTCGGCGCGTTGATGGCCGCCATGCTCAACGTGGCCAGCAACACGCTCAATCAGATTACCGACGTCGTCAACGACCGCATCAACAAGCCGAAACGCCCCATCCCCAGCGGGCGTATCTCCATTGCCGAAGCATGGGTCATTACCGCAATCATTGGCTTTTTCGCCATTTGGTTAAGCTTCCTGGTCAACTGGCAGTGTTTCATCATTGTCGTTCTCACAAGTTTCATCACCTACGCCTATTCCGCCGAACCTTTTCGCACCAAGAAACGCGGGTGGCTGGCAAACTTCACCATCGCCGTTCCGCGCGGCGTCTTTCTAAAAGTCGCGGGATGGTCCTGCGTTAAAAGCATATTCGCCCTTGAGCCGTGGTATATTGGAATGATTTTCGGCCTTTTCCTACTCGGAGCCTCGACGACAAAGGACTTCTCAGACATGAAAGGCGACGCCGAAGCCGGTTGCCGCACCCTCCCTGTCCGCTACGGGGCCAAAGCCGCAGCCTGGATGATCGCACCCTTTTTCGTTCTGCCCTTCCCGCTCATCCCTCTTGGCGTTCATTGGGGCATCCTGACGGGCAACCCCGTTCTGTTGACGATCCTCGGCATCGGCCTATCGGTTTGGGGATGCTATACGGTTTACCTGATACTTCGCGACCCCGACGATCTCGCCAAAACGGAAAACCACATCTCCTGGACGCATATGTACCTGATGATGATGGCCTTGCAGTTGGGATTCGCTATCACCTACATGTTCTGATATCAGCCGCAGCAACCGCCGTTGTCGTCATCGTCGTCGTCGTCGCTGTCTGGTGAACCCGAATCATCATCGTCTTCCACCCCGGAATCATCATCAGACTGCGCGTCGTCATCGCCCGGTGGCGCAACCGGCATGCTGACAGCCGAGATTGTCGAAAATAATCCGGCACCGTTTATCGCCCGGCCAAATACTGCGATTATGCCGACATCTTCAGGAATTTCGGGAATGAGAAGCTCGGCGACGGATGAAACCGCCTTCCAGTCAATCAGCATTATCGGCTCGTCGCCGTACCCAACCGCGATCTCATATCCGGCGATCCCGCTATGTTCATCCACCGAAGTCAGGGCAATTTCCACAGTGTCTCCTGAATGCGTGATCCGATGTGGATTGATGGCAATTTCCGGTTCCTCCGGCAGCGATCCGTCCATCACGACACCGCCTGAAAAACCGATGGGGAAATCCGTATCTCCGTCGCTAACCCGCACGGACGCATAAATCATTGCGCCGTCTGCGACCGGGCTGTCGAAATCGATTGTTGCCTGAAAATTTTTGCCGACGCCGCACCAGGCCGCCACGTCATCTTGCATAACATCCGTGCCGACGGCGGCTGAAAAATAATACGGCGAACCGACAAGCTCTCCGGCTTCCCATTGTACGGGCAACGTTGCATTGCTTGGATAAAAAGCGCCCGGCGCGATCACTTCCGGGCGCGGGTCCATCGCCGCTTCAACGTAGAGGTTGTCGCCGGCAGCGCCTTCAAACACGTACCCTGCAACCGGCGGGACATAATAAGAAGCGAGAGTCGGCGTGATTGTCGTCGGCCCTTCGGCAAGACCACTAATTTCAAAATAGCCGTTTGCGTTTGTTTCCAAACTCTCCGTTTCGTTGATGAGAATCCGCGCAAAAGGAACATGAAAACCCGTCGCCGCATCCACGACTTTCCCGCGCAACACGTATTGTCCCAGCGCAAATTCCTGCCCGGTCAGCCTTATCGAACGCGGCCACTTTTCGTAAGTATCGTAGATTGTCTGGTAGCTCGTCAGGCCAAGGATGTCGATTTCGCCAACGGCGTAAAAGGCCCCGAAGTTTGTCGTGAAAAATGGTTTGTCGGGATACGAGGCAGTAACAAGGTCCATGACGTAGCCCCACGCGTCGTCGGTCGTTCCCCCAGGATCGACGCATACCCGCACATCGGCCAGATCCGTTGTACTGTATGCGTAGGGGTCATGCCCAAAAGAAACGGATTCAGAACCGAGAATCGGGTCGGCGCCAGGATCGACGCCGACAATATGTCGCCTGATGCGCGCGCTAACCGTCCTCGCAACTTCAGATGTCGCATAGAGTTCCACCTCGCAGCAAATCTGCGCCGGCAGGTTCATGGCATCAACTTCACTTAATGGCGCGCCCTCCCCGTCCGTCCACGCAACATCCCAAACGATGACATCAGCATCAGGATGAAATAAATCCGGCAGAAAATGAGCCAGCGATCCGATGGAAGCCGCACTCATCGTTTGTGCGCTCCATGTCGGCCACACGTCATACCAATTTTCTCCCGGTTCAAACACACGCAGGATCGTTGGGCCAAGCTCTTTATATTGATCGGGATACAAATTCCAAAAATCGGGATCGCTGAAAGTCGGCCCTTCCAGCAGTCGCGTCAATTCCCGCTCGTTGATGAGGCTGGACTGCCGGTCCAGGATCAAACTTTGCCCGTCGAGGCCTATGCCCGCTCGCCACGCGGCCACCAAATCATGCCAGGGGTCGCCATTTTGGCTTTCGGCAAACTCGACCCAATCGCTCATCATTTGGACAACGATCAATCGCTGCTGCGCCATATCGACGTCGCCCATAGCGGTCCCACCGCAAAAATCGGTGAAACTCGTGTTATAAAAATCCAAAACCTCGTCGAGACGAGTTCCCTGAAGAAAAAAGCTCAACAGGTAGACATACTGAGATAAATCAGCAAATTCGATTTCCAACCAGGCTTCGACCAGGAGTTCATTTTCTCCGCCAGGGTGATCATCCATGACTCCCTCGATTACGGACAGTTCGCCCCACTTCCCCAGCACCGCGAAACGCTGCGTCACGAAAAGCTGCGCCGATATGTCGCCGCAAATGTGCAAGAGATATCCAAGAGCGAAAGCCTGTTTCCAGGGAGCCTGGGCGCTTTCCTCAACTCCTTGTTCAAAGAAATAATATCCAAAAGGCTCATCGTGCGAATCACGACAAAAGCCGGGAAGTACGCGGCCAATATCTGGAAAAGTGGCGCCAAGCTTAAAATAGGGAAGAATCTCCGGGTCCGACAGCAACGCAATATCGCCCTTCGGTCCGGCAAGGGGCTGCTCTTCGAGCATCTCGATATAACGCACGGCCTCGCCGATATGCGTGGCAGGTCCGTAGGAATGCAGTGTCGTCGATGACATCAGCAGCGCGAAAATGCATAGTGTCGCCGTGCGAAGTTTCATTGCCAGCCTCCAAGGATTTTCGATGAGTCAATGGCTGTTTATAAATGAGTCGAACCAGACTCGCGTTTATTTTCCCTTTATTACACTGACGGCCAACGACCCTTCCCGCAGGATCAATTCCAGGCGTGAGTTCAGCGGGTGATCGCGAGCTCGGCGCGCCACTTTGCCTGTTTCGGCGTCTCGCGCGATGGCATAACCTCGACCCAACACAGCCAGGGGCGACAAGTTATCGAGTTGCCGGGCAAATAACTCTAAACGTCTTCCATGTTCAGCGATCTTGCGCGTTGCGGATCCGGGAGCCCGCTGAGTCATGAGCGCCAGCGAATCATTTTTCGATTTCACAAAGCGACGGATGGAATGGATAAGGCGCTTATTATTATCACGCAAAGATTCGCGTCGTTGCTTTAATCCCAAAAGCGGCTGCGAGCGAAACAATCTATCTCTAAGGTTCAGGAACTCCAGGTTGCGCGACGAAACCTGGCGGACGGCGCTTTGCACAAAATCGAATCTCATTTCATCCAGGCCTTGTTGCCGTGTTTCGATGATTCGACTCACCGCCCAGGCCAGCCGCCTCGTGGACGCCAACAATTCAACATCAAGGCGTCGGTGATCAAAGGTGGCGGCCTGCGCTGCGGCGGTTGGCGTTGCAGCGCGCACATCTGCGGCAAGGTCACATAGCGTCACGTCAATTTCGTGCCCGACGCCGCTGATGGCAGGGGTATTGCAATTCACAACAGCTTCGACGACGACCGGATCATTAAAAGCCCACAGGTCCTCTGGGCTTCCCCCGCCGCGGACGATAATAATCACATCACAAAGGCCCGATTCATCCAGGTTGTTCAAAGCCGCTACAATTTGCGGCGGTGCCTGCGCGCCCTGAACCGGGGTTGGCGAAACAATAATGTGGAGCCCAGGTTGCCTGGCCAGCAAAATTCGAAGAGCATCGTAAAGGGCCGCAGCGGAAAGACTGGTAACAATTCCGACGCATGACGGAAACTCGGGAATATCTTGTTTGCGTTCTGAGGCAAACCAACCTTTTTGCGCCAGTTCCTTTTTTAATTTTTCAAAAGCGAGAGCCAGCGCGCCGTCGCCGACAGGCTCCATGCTATCGACGACAAATTGCATTTCTCCACGGGGTTCATAAACGCTGATTTTTCCCCGCGCAACGATCTCCATCCCATCCATCGGTTGAAATTTCAGAAAGCGAGCATTGGTTTTAAAGATCATCGCCCGAATCTGCGCGCTGGAATCCTTGAGCGTCAAATAGATATGGCCGGACGCAGCGCGCGTCAGCCCAACGATCTCGCCCTGGACATGGACACCGCTAAAGTCGCCTTCCAGATTCCTGCGAATTGACCCGACAAGAGCTTTTACGGATAGGATGGTGGGATTCACGCGGCTCATCGCTCATATCGCCTTAACGCCAGTTGGCGATGCGATAGTCAACACCCATATATTTCTTTTCGTGTTTTCCGGATAGGTTGAAGTTTTGTGGATGGCCGATCCGAAAGGAGGTGTTTGTTCTTATCAAACTGGATTTGCTGTGAACGAGATTGCTGTCGGCATCATAAAAATCCACGATGACTTTCACACTTTCAATGGGCCTGTCCGTCAAGTTCTCGATCTGCCCCACGATGGTAAAGTTATCAATCTCATCGACGAACCAATTGACGTCCGAGATGCGAACGGGCATCTCCCGCGGGATAGCCTTGCGTTTTTCTCTATCCGATTTGGTTTCAAGATCGTCCTTTTTCATCCATCCGATCAGGTTGTTGCTTTGAACCTTGAACCAATCATCCGCTTTGGTCAGCACGAAAAGACCGGCTCCTTGCGGCATGGTTTTAAGACTCTGGCCCTGCTCGCCCGGTTCAGTGTATATCGTTGCGCCCGTGGATTTCACGAACCCGATATCGACATATGGGGTTCCTAGATCGATAGAAAAACTTTGATCGAAGAGAGAAAAAATCACCAGGCATGTTAGAAGAAGAAAGGCAAGAATTCCAAAGGAAGCAAACCAGCGCGAGGAGCGCCTGAGCATTCGGATATCCTGCTCGACCTGTTGATCAAACTCCTGTCCCTTGTCTTCGACCGCTTTCACCTCCTGGTCATCCCGGTCTTTCATTCGAGCACTCCTCCGGAAGATCCGCCAGGGCCTTCCAATGTATTTTCACCATCGCCGGTTTTTATTTCGTGGAAGACGCCATCGCCGGTTTTATCGATTTCAACGAAATAGCGATCTTCCACCCACCGCTCACGGTATTCAAAATATCCATCGTAATCGGCGTCCTGGACAAGTTCCCAAACTTCACCGTCCCGAAACCTGTTTATAAAATCCACCTTGCCATCATAGTCTAAATCCCACTCCGATTGAAGCAATTTTCCATTTTTCCAATGCTCCCAATAATCCGCGTGCCCATCCCGGTTGCCGTCCAGCGTGATCGTGCGGTTGTTGAGTAAAAGAAAAACTTGAAAAACCCATTGCGTTCCGATCAAAAGTGAAAAAATGACGTACAGGGCCACGAAAAGCCCGATAGAATAAATAATGCGACGTTTTTGATAGGATTTCACGGAATTTGTGTTTTGAGCGCCGGTTTAGTTCCCACAATTTCAAGCCCTCAATATATTTCGAAGTTAGCATATGCGTGTGGTTCGCGCAATGTCGGCGGCACTGGATTTTTGCGCTGCGGCAGCCTTTTATTGTTTTCCTCTTCCAATTTCAGAAATTTTATTAGCAGACTTGTAAATTGGGCCTATTTCCCCATATCCTGCACACGTCCTTGATGGCAAAAAAAGGCAGGTTGTGAACCATGAAAATCAAATCCGCCCGATTTATTCTCAGCGCCGCGAAAATGAGCGATTGCCCGGAGGACCAGATTCCGGAAATCGCCTTTTGCGGTCGATCCAACGTGGGGAAATCGACCCTTATCAACGCGCTGACGAACCACCGCAAACTGGCCAAAATCAGTAAAACGCCTGGCAAAACACGTTTGATTAATTTTTTCCTGATAAACGACGTTTTCAGATTTATCGACCTTCCGGGTTTCGGTTACGCAAAAGTGCCCCAATCCGTAAAGGCTTCCTGGCGGAAATTGGTCGAAGATTATCTTGCAAATCGCAAAAATTTGAAGGCCGTAGTCGTCCTGGTCGATTCCAGGCGCGGTCTTCTTGAAGAAGAAACGCAACTTATGGAATACTGCCTTTACTACAACATCCCGATTGAACTGACCTTCACAAAAATTGACAAACTCAAATCCAACGAGAACAGACAATTGAAAATAAATTGCGCCGAAAGCTTCAAAGGCTCTGAAACGCATTGCTCATTTGTATCGGCATTGAAAAACGTGGGGCTGCAAGAATTGCGACTGCGTCTCGACAAGCAGATTCGCTCATAATTATTGACAAATGAGCCAACTCTTGTTTTGTTCCTCAAAGCACAACTAAGGGGAGTTGGTGAAAAAATTCGCTCTCATATTAATTGTTTTGACCCTTCTCATCTTTGGAGGCGGTTACGCCTACTTGCGCTATTTTATCGTCGGCCCCTTCCACGAGCAAGCCGTTAACGGCGAACTGCCCGGCGTCTCCGATCTGACGATCAACAACAACATAGGACTTATACGCGTCGTCACAAGCCGACAAAAAGCCATCCAATATCAGGCGACGAAATTTATACGCATCAGTCCGGCGCAGTCCGTGACCTCCGCTCTCGATTCCATAAAATTAACAACGAGCCAGATGGATTCCGCAGCCGTGATCGACATTGAATACAAAAAATTCCAGGCAAATTTACGCAAAACGGACATCGAGCTGGAGACGCCAAGCGACACAAACCTGAAACTCAATTCCCAACACGCAAACATTTGGGTGGAAGAAGCAGCGGGCTCAATCGATATCCAATCCGAAACGCCTCCCAATATCACGGCCATCAACAATACCGGCGCACTCAACATTAAAACGCGAGAATCCCAAACGCATATAGATATCCCCGCAACAGCCGCATCAACCGTCGTCCAGCAGGATAGCGGTCTTTTGCACATTGTTGTGGCCGGCGAAAAATCGCCGATTCTGGCAGTCCGCATGGTCAGCGGAAATATGACATTAACACTGGATCCGCTGGCAAAACCAACTATTAAAGTCGTTACCGACGGAACGGTTTTCGATACGACGGTATCCAACAAAAAGGGACCGACTCTCGGCCTGGGAAAAGCCATTTATTTTGGCGATGCCGAGGAGCAACCGGATATCACCTTGCTATTGGGAAACGCCGACCTGACGATTGGACTAGGCAACCCCGTCGCATTACGGACTCGGTCCGACGAAACGCCGTCCCCGGACGAAAAAACTTCCAGCCAACCTTGACAAAGATGCCGAATCTGCCCCATACACTGTCGTTTCGAGGCGTAATGGAGGGCGCCGGAAATGTCCAAAGCACAGGTTTTTCAAATCAACACGGAAAATCCCCAGGTGCGGCTAATCCGTCAAACCATTGATATCCTCAATAACAACGGATTGATTGTCCATCCGACGGATTCCACCTATGCCATCGGCGTGCACATAAAAAACAAACGCGGGATTGAGAAACTGTATCAGTTGAAGAAAAAATCCCTTTTGCGCCCTCTTTCCTTTCTCTGCAAAGACCTTTCGGACATTGCTGAATTTGCCAAAGTTGGCGATACGGCGTACCGCACCATGAAGCGGCTTCTTCCCGGCCCCTACACATTTATCCTCGACGCCAAAAAAACCGCTCCTCGCGTGACGCAATACAGCCATAAGGAAATCGGCATTCGCGTTCCGAACGACGCGATCTGCCAGGCGATCATTGAGGGTTTGGGACAACCACTCATCTCAACGAGCGCCTACGTGCACGGCGGAGAAATCCTGGCCGATCCGGAAGACATCATTCAGGTTTTAGGCGGGCATGTGGATTTGATTATCGACGCTGGCAATATCTTCCCGGAACCGTCAACGATTATCAGTTTCCTGGGCCAGGAACCGGAACTGGTTCGTCAAGGCAAAGGCGAGTTTGTCATTTATTGAATCAACGAAAACGCACCAAGTCAAAGGGCTTGGAGTGAAATAATTGGCTCATTGCTCATATTCATTCCGCATTCCGCATTCGCAATTCCGCATTCATAAATCCGTCCCGTCTCCTTTTAACAGCCCCTGGGTAAGGCCCCCTATTCAGACCAAGCTACTACTTGTATAATCCGGCGTCGTCATCCATGTCTTGAAAACTGATCTGGAGGTAATCGCGCCATGTTGAAACATTTTCACAATGAAGCCCTGACTGATTTCGGCGATCCCACCCATCGAGCGGCATTTGCCGATGCTGTCGCAAATCTCGAATCAAAACTCGGCAAAACACACTCACTGGTTATCGGCGGCAAGGAAATTGCCGCAACGAATACTTTTAACAGTTATAATCCCGCCAATCCCTCACAGATCATCGGCACCTTCGCCAAAGCCGATGCCGCGGACGCAAGACGAGCCATCGCCGCCGCAAAAGACGCCTTCAAGGCATGGTCTGACTGGCCTGTGAAACGCCGCGCAAAATTGCTTTTCGATACAGCGGCCATCATGCGCAAGCGGCGACATGAGTTCTCCGCGGCCATGGTTCTGGAAACCGGCAAGCCATGGATTGAAGCCGATGCGGATACGGCGGAGGGAATCGACTTTTGCGATTTTTACGCCCGTTTGGCCCTGGAGCTTCAGGGGACAATACCGCCCATCACGCAGGTTCCGAGTGAGCACTCGGAATTATTTTATATTCCCCTGGGTGTCGGCGCCGTTATACCTCCCTGGAATTTCCCTTTTGCGATCCTTGTGGGAATGACGGCGGGCTCCATTGTGGCCGGCAATACCGTCGTTCTAAAACCAGCCAGTGATTCTCCATTGGTCGGCCGCATGGCCTTTGACGCCCTGGTTGAAGCCGGCATGCCGCCGGGCGTCGTCAATTACCTGCCCGGCCCGGGAAGCACAGCGGGGGAAGAATTGGTGACAAATGCCGACACCCGCTTCATCACCTTTACCGGTTCCAAAGAAGTGGGCTTGGGCATCATTAAAAAGGCGGCGAAAATCCAACCCGGACAAATATGGATCAAGCGCGTCATGGCCGAAATGGGCGGCAAGGACACAATGGTCATCGACAACATGGCCGACATACAAGCCGCGGCGACGGCAACATCAGCCGCCACTTTCGGGTTCGCGGGTCAAAAATGTTCGGCCTGTAGCAGAGTGATCGTCCACGCCGATATCTACGACCAGTTCCTTCCTCTACTTTTGGACCATGCCAGGAAAATCCAGGTCGGCGATCCCAGGTCTTTTGAAACCGGCATGGGACCCGTGATTAACACGCAGAGCCTTGAAAAATGCAAAAAGTATCTTGAAATCGGCAGGCAGGAAGGCCGCTTAAGCCTCGGCGGAAAAATGATCGAGCAAAATGGCGGCTACTTTCTGGAGCCTACAATCTTCGAAGACATCAAACCCGGCGCCAGAATGGAACAAGAGGAAATATTCGGACCCATTCTAACCGTCATGAAATTCTCCGGTGGTTTTGAAGACATGATTCAACTAGCCAACGCCACCGAATACGGCCTGACGGGTTCTATTTATACAAACGACCGTGATCGGATCAATTACGCCAAAAGGCACTTTCATGTGGGAAATCTCTATGTCAACAGAAAGTGCACCGGCGCCCTGGTCGGCGCTCACCCCTTTGGCGGCTTTAATATGAGCGGCACTGACGGCAAGGCGGGCGGCTCGGATTACCTTCTGTTTTTCACGCAGGCCAAATCGGTTAGCGAACTATTATAATCGGACCATCGGTTTATCCAAA
>CAZQAE010000040.1:17535-49686 GCA_964591275.1 uncultured bacterium
AGTGGTTGTGCCCTGGTCATATAAATCTACACAAAAATGGGCAAAACCTCCGACCTGAGAATCAGTGATCGTCCCGGGCGACGCTTTGAGCGCGGCAAGCGCCTGACAATCAATTTTGAAAATGCGCGTATCAGAGCATTCTCATCCGAACCGGTTGCCGTTGCGCTGCTGGCAGCGGGCCTGAAAACCTTTTCAAGAAGCATGAAGTTTCACAGGCCGCGTGGCGTCTTCAGTCTTTCAAGCGTTGACGGCAATAGCCTGCTCAGAATCGACGGCGTTTCCAACACGCCATCCAACCGCGTCTTATGCTGCGATGATATGAGAGTCGAACGTGAAACCGGTTTTCCCACAACATCATTTGATCTGCTGAGCGTCGCGGACATCATGTTTCCAAAAAAGTTCGACTACCACGGCATGTTCACCGGATCGAAAATATTAAATAGAGGCTTTAGATCCGTCGTGCGTGGCGTTAGCGGTCTTGGCAAACTCCCCGACCTCATACCCGCCGATCAAAGGCAAATTCGAGACATCGAAGCGGATATTATGGTGGCCGGCGGCGGTCCGGCGGGAATGACGGCCGCGCTGGAAGCGGCTGATGCGGGCCTTTCCGTTTTGCTGGTCGATAATGACATGAAACCGGGCGGCCATCTGCTAGGATTTATGGAAAGCGTCCAGGAGTTTGAAAGCGGAATGGCATGGGCAAAGCAACATGCAAAGCTCATCGATAGCTCAAACATTCAATTCATGCCCGAATCTGAAGTCATAGGATATTATTCCGAAGGGTTTTTCGTATTGCGTGATTCCAGGGGTCTAACGAAAGTCCGAGCGAAACAACACATCCTGGCGTGCGGGGCGCATGAACAGATTCTTCCCTTTGCCAACAACGATCTTCCCGGAATCTTCGGGGCCGGATCTCTCTCATCGCTCGTTGCGCGTTACGGCGTTCGAGCCGGATCAAAGGCTGTCGTCATCGGTTGCGACGCCTTCGCTCAATCTCTTGCCAATCGTCTCGATGAATTTAACATTGATGTCGCTTGCATCGCCACGCAAAAACAACAATCAGAAACACCAACTGGCTCTATGGACAGCCTCGAACAAAAAGGCGTGCAGGTTCTGCATGGATTTCGTATCGCGCAAGCTTCGGGACGCCAGAAACTAGAGGGAGTCAAAATCACCGGTCCCGACTCCCGGAACGCTTTCAGCGTCAAATGCGACATTCTTGCCGTGGATGCGCCGCTTGCGCCCCGCTACGAACTCGCCGGGCAAGCCGGAGTGCATGTTGGATATGATAAAGAGATCGGGGCATTCCGACCGCGCATGGATAACTTCGGGCGCACATCGGCGCAAGGGGTTTACGTCGCCGGGCAGATGGCCGGGCATAATAAACCGGATGACATCATTCGATCCGCACGTCTGGCGGCGGCCGCTGCGGCGTGCGACGCAGGCGAAACGACCGCTCGCAAATTACGTTTGCAGGAACTTGCCGGAGCGTCCCATGCCTAAAACCTTCATTTGCATGTGCGAAGATGTTACGGAAATTGAAATCAGGGAGGCTGTTCGCGCGGGGCACGACAACCTGGAGAGCCTGAAGCGTTATCTCGCCGTCGGCACGGGAGCTTGCCAGGCGAAAATGTGCGTGGGCGCCATGTTGCGCATCATTGCAGAAGAAACAGACAAGGATATCGCCGATGCCGCGCCTCTTGTCAGTCGCCCCCCTTTGTCGCTGACGCCGCTCGGATATTTTGCCGGCCTCGAAAAGGAGCAGGGCGAAAAATGAAAGCCAAAGCGGTCATCATCGGCGGCGGAGTCATCGGTCTTTCGCTGGCCTGGCATCTTGGCCGACTGGGATGGCGAAACGTGGTGGTCGTGGAAAAGGGACATCTCAACGGCGGCGCAACGGGACGTTGCGGCGGCGGGGTTCGCGAGCAATGGAGCAGCGCGCGAAACATCGAAATAATGAAACGCTCAATCTCCTTGTTCAAGTCTCTTGCCTCCGAGACCGGTGAAAATGTCTGGTTCAGGCAAGGCGGATATCTTTTTCTGGCGAAAAACGACTCGCATGTCGCGCAACTCGAAACCAGCGTCAAGCTTCAAAACGAACACGGTTCCCCAACACGAATGATGACCCTTGGCGAAATACATCGCCTTTGTCCCTACATCAACACCGATGATGTACTCGCCGGTTCCTTCAATCCAAATGACGGCGTCTTGTTTCCCTTTTCCGTGGCACACGCCTTCGCTAAGGGAATAAAAAAGCACGGCAACACCCTCATCACGCATAATCCCGTCACGAATATCGAAGTTCAATCCGGAAAGATCCGGCGCGTCGCCACCGAAAAAGTCGAAATCGAAACTTCGATTGTCGTCAACGCCGCCGGAACATGGGCTCCAGCCATCGGAGCGATGGCGGGGGTCGATCTTCCCAATTATCCTGAAAAACACGAGGCGCTGGTGACGGAATCTCTACGTCCATTTCTCAGGCCCAACCTCGTGCCCATGGACAGCGGCCTTTTCGTTTCTCAGACCATGCGAGGTGAGATATACGCCTGCCTGGGAGTCGAGAAAGGAATGGCCGAGAATTATCGTTCCTCCTTCAAATTCATCACCGCCATCAGTCGCGCCATGGTCGATCTGATTCCACGCCTTTCCGCGGTCAAAGTCTTGCGGCAATGGGGCGGATATTATGACATCACTCCCGACACCAATCCGATTCTGGGACCCGTTGAAGGCGTCGAAGGCTTCATACAATGCCACGGTTTCATGGGGCACGGATTCATGATGGCTCCCGCCATCGGCGAGATTATGGCAGAGTTTATGGTCCATGAAAAAATCCACCCGGAAATTGAAAATTGCCGCCTAATTCGATTTCAAACGGGCGGATTGGTCGCGGAAAAGATGATAATCGGCTAGTAATTCGTTCCTTAGGGAAAAAACAACGAACCACTCGCAGTTATCAGGGAAACAAAATCCGAGACGCCTTACCGCCCCGAACTCCTTGACAAGCCGGTGGGGATGGCATAGCGAATTCAAGGTTTTGATTGGAGGCTCCAAATGACAAAATTCACCGGTCTCGTTCTCGCCCTAACAGTTGCCCTCGGCCTTTTGTTCGTATCCGCGACGTGGGCGCAGGAAACTCAGGGATGGTATATGGAAGAATACCTGGAGACCATCGCTCCAGCGGACATGCCCACGCGCAACGGCATTATTAAAACATGGTACGGGGCTGGAAAACTGAAGAAGGATTCTTTTGGGCAGGAAGTCCTCATTTTCCGCCCGGACACAAAAGAGACCTTCCTGTTGCATCCTGCGTCGCGCACTTACGCAGTACTGCCGATTGAGCACATGAGGATGATGGCCGAGCGGTCCCTTGCCGCCTATGATTCGATCACCTCCAATCCGACGGCAAAACCTGGCGATATTTATCATATTACTGGCCGGACTAAAAAAATCGGTGCATGGAACTGTCAAGAGATTGAATTGAAAGTCCAAACGGTCACGGCTCCGGGCGTAACATCCAGGACAACATGGTGGATCACAAACGAAGCCGGCGTCGGACCGGAATTGCTGATCAACATTTTCCGGGCTTCCATGGGCGACACAAAATCCCCGGGAATCCATAAACTATTTGACGCCATCGCAACTCTGGACGGCTTTCCTGTCCGCCAACAAACGGTAACCGATGCCCAGGGTCAAAAAGTGACGACAACATTGACCATGCACATGATAAAAAAACAAAAGTTCGACTTGTCTGTTTTTTCGGTTCCTGAAGGGTATAAAAGGTCTCATATGCCGGGTCCCGCCTCTCCCGGCATGAAAAAGATGCCTGAATAACTGTATTCAATCGACGACTCAAATTTCCAACTTTTACGAAGGCGCACAAACAACCATGACTGGATATCGCAGCCACGCGAAGTCTCTCGTGACGCACTTTCCAGTCCAATACCCATGCATATTTTTGCTGGCGCTGACGGTTCTTATTTCCTCATGCGCCGCCATTCAGTGGGGTTATTACCGAACCGGAAAAGCGATTGAAGACGCGGATTTTGAAAAGATGCTGGCCACGGTGACCGACGAAGGCCTCATCGGCGGCAACGACATTGAAATCCTACTCAATGGCGACCGGATATTTCCCGCTATGTTAAAAGCCATTGCGGATGCGGCAGAGACGATCCATCTGGAAACCTATATCTTTCGTTCGGACGAAATCAGCCGGAAATTCTCAGAAGCTCTGAGATTAAAAGCACAATCCGGGCTCGCCGTACGAGTCATTGTCGATTATTTCGGCGACGAAATGACAGAAAACTTCAAGCAGGAAATGATAGATTCGGGAATTCAACTGGCCATTGAAAATCCACCGACCTGGGCGAAAATGATGCACGGCAATGTCAGAACGCACAGAAAATTGCTCATTGTTGACGGGCGCATCGCGTTTACCGGCGGAATCGGCATTGATGACAGATGGCGCGGAAACGCTCAAGACGCGAACCACTGGCGGGAAACGCAGTGCCGGATCCAGGGTCCTGTTGTTTCCCATTTTCAATCCATGTTCATCGACAGTTGGAAAAGGTCGGCAGGCCTAACCCTGGAAAATGTGCGATTATTCCCTGCGCCCAGGCCCATCGGCGACAAATTGGCCGCGTCCGTCGGTCGCACCGATGAAAAGCGCTGGAGCAAAGTCAGGGAAATGGTGCTTCTGTCGCTTGCGGCCAGTCGCCGATATTACTGGATCAGCAGCGCATACTTCAATCCCGATTTCGACTCGATGAAAGCCCTCATGGAGGCCGTCGAACGTGGAGTGGATGTTCGAGTGATGGTTTCAGGAGACAAAATCGATCTGTACTCCAGCAGGCTCTTAGCCGGGAAAAACTTCGCTCGCCTGATCAAAGCCGGCGTCAAAATCTACGAGTATCAACAGACCAACATGCACGCGAAAACGATCGTTGCAGACGACCTGTTTGTCACGATCGGTTCCACGAATATTTGCAATCGGGCTTTTAACTACAATTACGAGAGCAATCTGGTCGTGTATGACGAAGAGATCGCATCTCAAATGAAAGACATCTTTTCACAGGATTTGCGGCATTGCGTTGAAATCAATGCCTACGACTGGGAGAGACGTCCTTTACACAGGCGCGTTATGGAACAGGCCGTCGGCGTCATCGAGGGTTGGATGTGACGGCAAAAATAGTTCGTTTTAATGTGGTGCTATTGCGCGGCAAAAAAAAACCCGATATAAATGGAGATTGATCAGAGCGTTTTTTCGAATCAAAAAAAGCGGGAGTGTTTTTGTGAACGTCGAGTATATTAACCCATTCATTGATGCCATTGTGAACGTCCTAAAAACGATGGCGCAGACCGATGCCCGGGCCGGAAAGCCCTCAATAAAAGGGAGCAAAACCAGCAAGGGCGATGTGACAGGTTTGATAGGACTGGCCGGCGAACAGGCCAAGGGCTCTATCGCTGTTTCTTTCTCGGCTTCCTGCATTCTCAAAGTCGTATCCAATATGCTGATGGAAGAGTTTACTGAGATCACCGATGAAGTGACGGACGCGGTCGGTGAAATCACGAACATGGTCTCCGGCGGAGCCAAGAAAACCCTTTCGGAAAAAAACATCAGGTTTGATATGGCCATCCCGTCTGTCATCGTGGGGCAAGGGCACTCGATCACACATATGACAAGCGGGCCCGTCATCGCCCTTCCCTTCGAGACGGATCACGGACCTTTCTTTATTGAGATATGCATCGTCAACACGGGGTAATTCCTTAGCAAATTCCTCGCTGTGACAAATTGCCTGTTTTCGCTAATTTGACGTTATTATTAGGCTGACATTAGATGTCTTTTCCCGGTGATCTGACGCCATACCTGGAGACCGCGTGCGATACCGCCATCAACGCGGGACAGATTCTGCGCAATCGATTCGGCAAATCGGTGATTGATTTCAAAGGCGAGATCGATATTGTCACCGACGCGGATCACGCCTCGGAATCCTTATGTATGAAAAATCTGCTTTCGGCCTTTGGGCAAACAGATTTTCTCGGCGAAGAAGGACGGGGAAAAGATACCGGCGCCGATCTGTGCTGGATCGTAGATCCCCTTGACGGCACCAACAACTACGCCCATAAAATCCCCATCTTCTGCGTCTCCATTGCTCTAGCCTATAAAGGCAGACCGATTGTCGGCGTCGTACACGCGCCAATTTTCAACGAAACATTTACAGCGACCGCAAACGGCGGCGCATTCCTCAACGGCAATCCGATCCATGTCAGTTCCATTACGAAACCCCTGGGGGCGGTCACCGTCACCGGTTTCCCATATGACCGTCGAAGCAATCCAAATAACAACCTGGACAATTTCTGCGTGATTGCCCCCGAGGTCCAGGGAATACGACGCCTTGGCTCGGCGGCCATGGACTTGTGTTGGGTGGCTGCCGGTCGATTTGACGCTTATTGGGAATTGCGCCTCTCGCCCTGGGACTTCGCGGCCGGCGCGCTAATCGCGCATGAAGCCGGCGGCAAAGTCACTGATTTCCAAAATGGCGAGTTGAGCCTCAAATCTAACACTATTGTCGCCACTAACGGACATCTGCACGATGAATTTCTGCGTTTATTGCGTGG
The DNA here is from genome assembly GCA_964591275.1 of uncultured bacterium. Lineage (GTDB taxonomy): Bacteria > Lernaellota > Lernaellaia > JACKCT01 > JACKCT01. The sequence continues at coordinate 24,151 of CAZQAE010000040.1, forward strand.
AAATAACAGAAATATGAAGCAATCATAATGTTCGGCGCCCGTTAATAATTCTCAGTATGACTTCGATGAATTGGCGCATTTCTCCATCAGCAAAATCGATGGAATTTCGCCTTGACAATAGCGGCAATTGGAACTAAGTTTCCGCGTCCATCTTTCGAGGTGGATTCACTGGTTTTGACTAGTGTTGCAACTTATTGGTGCACATCAAGGAGGTTGATTCAACAATGGCGGGAATTCGCGTTCGCGAGAATGAAAACATGCAAAGCGCCATGAAGCGCTTCAAACGTCAGTGTGAAAAAGCCGGCATTCTTTCCGAAGTGAGGAAAAAGGAATATTACGAGAAGCCTAGCGTTCGGAGCAAGAGGAAAGCGGCCGCTGCCAGAAAGAGGCTTTTGAAAAAAATCCGTAAGCTTGAGGCCCGATAATTTGTCACAAATTTTGACGAAGGTGTCGTCGGACATGGTCGCGGCAATGAAATCCCGCGACAAAGTCCTTCTGAACACTCTACGGCTGACCAAATCAGAACTAAAAAAAGTCGAACTGGACAAAGGTGATGAATTCGACGACGCGGATGCCATTGTTGTCATCCGGCGCGAGATGAAACGACGACGCGAGGCCATAGAGATATATCGTGCGGCGAATCGGAACGACCTCGCAGACGTGGAAAGCGCCGAGGAAAAAATCCTGGCGTCTTATCTGCCCCAGGCTCTTACGCAAGAAGAAATCAAAAACTTATTGACCCAAACGATAAAAGAAGTTGGCGCGACGAGTCGTCGCGACATCGGGCGCGTGATGAAAACCATCATGCCCAAGCTTCAGGGACGAGCCGACGGAAAATTGGTGAAAGCGCTCGTCGATGAGGCTTTTGAGTCTTGACAACTTTTTAACACCGATCCGGGATATGCCGATGCCTTATGTTGATCTGGTAATCGTGGTTGTCATTTTGATTTTTTCGGGAAAGGGCTTCGTCAAGGGTTTTTTCAACGAATGCCTGACCTTTTTAGGCTTTATTGTAGCCTTCTTTTTTTCCACGAATATGTACAAAGGATTCGGCTCCCTCGTCTCATCCAATTTAGGCGTCTCGCAAAGTCTTGGCCGTTTCGCGGCATTTCTTATCATTTTCCTCATCATCATTTTTGCCTTCGCCGCAGCCGGTCATTTGTTGTCAAAAGGAGCCAAAAAGCTAAAAGTCGGCGGCATGGATCGGACTCTGGGTGCCGTGTTCGGCGCCGCAAAAGGAGCTTTGCTCATCGGGGTAATTCTTACTGTTTTATACAGCGGCAATGCGCCGTCGGGATCGTTTCTGGCGCCTTTCGTCACGCATTTCTTCGATCAGGCGATGAACATCATAGATCTTAAACCATAAACTGACCTTGAAATTGGGATAAATGGCCATCATTCCTCCTGAAAAGGTAGAGGAAATTCGCCGCCGGGCGGATATCCTTGAAATCGCAATGCGACGAACCCAGATGAAAAAGGCTGGTCGCAATTGGGTGGGACTGTGTCCATTCCACGATGAAAAGACGCCAAGCTTCAGTATCAATACCGAGAGCCAGATATTCAAATGCTTCGGATGCGGGAAAGGCGGCGATGTTTTCACTCTGGTCATGGACCTTGAGGGCTTGAGTTTTCCTGAAGCCCTTCGCTCTTTGGCCGAGCATTGCGGTGTCGAAATCACAATGGAGGAGGGAACGGCGCCTTCAGGCGTCTCGCGCGAACAACTATTTCAAGTCAACGATGTCGCCCTCAAATTCTACCAACATCTTCTTCATGACGAAAAAATGGGCGCCCAGGCGCGTCAATATCTTCAAGAACGGCGTATCTCCATCGATTCAGCGCAAAAATTCAAACTCGGTTGGGCGCCCGATTCCTGGGATTCGCTCCTATCGGAGCTCAAGAGAAAGCACGTTTCCTTGGAAAATGCGGAAAAAATCGGCCTGATCGCAAAAAGAGAATCCGGGGGATTCTACGATCGCTTTCGCGCCAGACTGATGTTCCCTATCAGAAATTCGGCGTCAAAGACGATAGGTTTCAGCGGTCGCATTCTCAGCGGTGAGGAAAAAGCTAAATATATCAACTCGATAGAGAGCCCAATCTTTAATAAAGGCAGCAACTTTTACGGCATCGATCTTGCTTTGGAAGGAATTAGGAAGAAAAACCGCCTGATTCTTTGCGAGGGCAACCTGGATGTGATTATGCTGCATCAATACAAATTCACAGAATCTCTTGCCTCTCTCGGCACCGCTTTGACCGAAAATCACATCCGGCGCCTTATGCGCATCACCTCCAACACATTCTTGGTTTTCGACGGAGACGAAGCCGGCCAAAAAGCCATGAGAAGGGCATTGGAACTCTTTTTGCCCATGGATGTCCAACCACACTGCGTTGTTCTTCCAAAAGGAGAAGACCCGGACTCATTTCTCCAGAAGGAGGGGCCGGAAGCAATGGAGGCGCTGATAAGCGAAGCGGATACCCTGATTTCCTTCGTTGTAGACGGGGCCTTTGCCGACCTGCCATCGGACAATGAGGGAAGAACCAGGGCCGTTGATCAACTATCCCCGATCCTTTTGAAAATCGGAAACGCCGTGTTGCAGAATCTTTGGTTCAAAACCGTCGCGGAACGCGCCGGTGTTTCTGAATCCGCCCTGAGACAACGAATTCTCAAAGGACGCAAACCTTTCCCTAAAAGTGGCCCCGCCCCCCGCTCCGGAAACGTACCGGCAACAGGCATGGACGATCCTGAAAACAGACTGGTCAGATTGCTGATAAACTTCCCACGGCTGGCGACACGTTTCATTGAAGAAAATGTCGAAACGGAGTTATCCAATCCTGCGCTGAAGTCTCTGGTAAACACGATATGTAATCTGGCGCTATCGAGCCAGAACAACGGCGATTTTGATATGGCCTCGGTGATTGGAGAAATTCGAGATCAGGAACTGCAAAGCCTTATCGCCGGCTGGACAATGGACACCAGCGGCATTGAGGACAAAGACGCCGATCAGGCTTTCTTCGATTTTTTATCCCATATCAGATGCCGGAAAATAGACACGAAGATCAAAGAACTTGAGATAACGGCTAAAGCTATGCTTCACTCCGGCGATGAAAGCCGGGCGTTGGAGATTTTCAAGAAAGCTCACGATCTTCGCCGCTCGCGAGAAACCATGAAAAACTTGTTAAGCGACCAACGAACCTGATGACGCAAGGAGTCGATTGGATGCCAAAAGAAAAAGACATAAACGAATTTAAGCAACTCATCCTCCTCGGTAAGCAACGCGGTTTCCTGACCTACGACGAGGTCAACGAACAGCTTCCGGCGGACTTGTTTTCCGGCGAACAAATCGACGACGTCATGATCATGCTCAATGAGCTGGACATCGATATCGTTGACGATGTCTCTAAAGCCAAATCTGTAAAAGATAAAAAAGCCGATGAGGAAGAAGAGAATGACGCCATTGCCGATTCCATCGGCAAGACCAACGATCCCGTCAGAATGTACTTGAGGGAAATGGGGTCCGTATCCCTGCTGACCCGCGAGGGCGAAGTCGAAATCGCCAAGCGCATTGAAAAGGGGAATCAGGACGCCCTGCGCGCCATTATTTCATCGCCCCTCACCGCGCGACTGATGATGAATATCAAGAAAAGACTTGCTGCAGGCGAAGTTAAACTACGGGACATCATCAAGGGACTGGACGACGAACTGGAAGTCACCAACACTGATCGTCTCATGCAGAAAGTCATCAACAACATCACTAAGATTCAAGCCCTGGATGAAAAAACCATAAATGAAATGGCGCTTCTGGCTAAGAAAAAACTGACGAAAGTTGAAAGAAGCAACATAAAAAAGAAAATCAGCCGGTCTCAAAACTCCTCCTTTCGATACCTTGAGGAAATCCATATTCACGAAGGCGTGGTGGATAGAATCATCAACCATCATTTGATTCTGAATACAAGGATCCGAGAATACCAGAAGGACCTGGTAAAAATCCAAATGTCCACCAAGCTGCCTCATATCGAATTGAAAAGAATGTTTCGCATGGCGCAAAAGAATTCAAAGGATTTCGCCAAGGCCTGCAAATCGAACAAAGTCAAAGGCGAACTCATTCTTCGATACGAACCGATTTATAAGGAAACGGAAAAAGCGATCAGGACCGCGGAGCGCGACGCCATGCAAAAATTCCCGGCCCTTCGCGCGGTGGTCGCCGAAGCGAGGACGGGAAGGCGATTGGCCTCCATCGCCAAAACGGAACTCATTGAGGCGAACCTGCGGCTGGTGGTGTCCATCGCTAAAAAATATACGAATAGGGGCTTGCAGTTTCTGGACCTCATCCAGGAAGGGAATATCGGCCTGATGAAGGCGGTCGACAAATTCGAATACCAGCGTGGCTACAAATTCTCCACCTACGCCACGTGGTGGATTCGCCAGGCGATCACCAGAGCCATCGCCGATCAGGCCAGGACGATCCGCATTCCCGTCCACATGATCGAAACGATCAACAAGTTGGTTAGAACAAGTCGATATCTGGTGCAGGAAATGGGTCGCGAACCGACGCCGGAGGAAATCGCTGATAAGATGGACCTTCCGCTGGACAAGGTTCGCAAAGTTCTCAAAATCGCTAAAGAGCCGATTTCCCTGGAAACCCCGATCGGCGAAGAAGAAGATTCCCACCTCGGGGATTTTATCGAAGACAAGAAAATCACCAGCCCTTCCGAATCCGTCCTGCAGGCCAATCTCGCCGATCAAACCAGAAAGGTGCTGGCGACCTTGACGCCCAGAGAGGAAAAAGTATTAAGAATGCGATTCGGAATCGGCGAGCGATCCGACCATACGCTTGAAGAGGTTGGCCAGGATTTCGACGTAACCCGAGAGCGCATTCGACAAATCGAGGCCAAGGCATTACGCAAGTTACGTCATCCCAGCCGCAGCAAAAAACTGCGATCTTTCAGAGATTGACGTCACGATGTTGACACATCAACACGCAAAGTATATAGGGCACGCTTGCCAAAGCGGTCACAAGCGGGCCCATAGCTCAGTTGGTAGAGCCGCCGGCTCATAACCGGCTGGTCGTAGGTTCGAATCCTGCTGGGCCCAAAGTATTTGCCGCCGCCAAGGAAATGAAGCGTTGGCGGGACATGCAACGGCGGCAGACGCATTTGACCATTGCTCGCGAGAATTCGGCTTGATTGAAAATATGACAAAGATCCATGACGTTCTTCAGATCCTCGACCATTTATTTCCGCCGGGCCTCGCTGACAAAGACGATCCCATCGGAGTCCAGGTGGGCGACCCCGATGCACCGCTAAAAGGCATTTCCATCGCCTTGGAAGCAACCATCGAGACCCTTCACTCAGCCGCGAATAACGGCTCCAATGTACTGATCACGCATCATCCTCTCATCTACCGACCCCTCGCAAAACTCCTGGCGTCAGACCCAAGCGCAAACGCCGTCATGGAAGCCGTCAAACTCGGCATCTGCGTGGCGTCCTATCATACCAATGCTGACTGGGCGCATACCGGGCTCAATGATTTCATCGCCGGCGCTATGGAATTAAATAACCTACGGCCTCTGAAAATTCGCTTTGAGCGAAAATTGTTCAAGCTCGTCACTTTCGTGCCGCCGGAGAAAATTGACGATGTTTCCGAAGCGCTTTTCGAACAGGGCGCCGGCGTCATCGGTGATTACGAAAAATGTTCTTTTCGAATCGATGGGACGGGCACCTTTTTGCCGCAAGAAGGGACCGACCCCTATTTGGGAAAGGTCGGTCAACTCGCCAATGAAAAAGAAATCCGCCTGGAAGCGCTGGTGGAAAGCGAATTTCTATCCGAAGCCATAATAGCGATGATCAAAGCGCACCCATACGATGAAGTGGCATATGACATCTATCCATTGCATCAGGCACGCTCACGGCACGGCGTGGCGCGGCTGGGCGATCTGCGCCTGGCGCAGTCGCCGCAGCAGTTGGCCGAGCAACTCAAGAAGCGACTTCAGCTCGACAATATTATCGGAATCGGCCCGCTGGACGAACCGGTGGAAAGAGTTGCTGTTTGCACTGGCGCAGGCGCCTTTCTTCTGCCACAAATCACAAAAATGAAATCTACTCTTTACGTCAGCGGCGATATTCGTTATCACGACGCCAGATTTGCCGAGCAATCAGGGCTGCCGGTTCTGGATATCGGACATTTCGGCTCGGAAATTCATTTTGTCAAAATGGTGGCCGCGCAATTGGAAAAGGAACTGGGGAAACAATCAATGCACCTTAATGTGCATGCTATAAACGTTGAAAAAAATCCGTTCATATCCATTTAGAAGGTAAAAAAATTGAAAACTTTCGTCGAACAACTCGCAGCTCTTGGACTTTTGCAGGGGGTGGATCTCCAGGTTGACCAACTCGAAGAGGAAATGAAGCTTATCCCCAAGCAAATTTCCAAAATTGAAAAACAAATCACTATTGCCCAGGCTGAATTGGAGAGCCATAAGCAGAACCTGTCGGAGTACCAGAAAAAAAGGGTAAAGATGGAAGTTGAGCTGGAAGATGCTGAAAAGCGCATCTCTGACGACAAGGTCAAGCTCATGAACATAAAAACCAATACGGAATATGCCGCCCTACTCAAAGAAATCGATAATATCGAAAAGGCGAACGATGAGCGTTCAGAGGACATTCTCCTTCTGATGGAGCAGATGGACCAGGTTGAGATGGAAGTCAAAAAGGCGACCATGCAATATAATGAAGCCACCAGCGTTATCGAACAACAAGCCAGCAAGCACAAAAACCGCCTCGTAGCCATCCCCGCCGAAATCGACAAACTCAATAAAAAGAAAGCGAATTTGGCAGTTGACCTGCACAAGGATCTCATCGCCCGCTACCTGGACCTGCGAACGATTCGCGGCGGTCTCGCCATTGTGAAAGTCAACGGCTTTCTGTGCGCCGGATGCAATATGTCCATCCCGCCTCAAGTGGTGAACCGACTGCAACGAAACGAGGAACTGATATTCTGCCCCAGTTGCCAGCGTATCCTCTACTGGGCGGGAGAGAAGCGAATCAATGAACTTACCGAAAGTTGATGAAGCAAAGCGAAGAAAACTTGGGCTTCTCCTAAAAGCCGCCGCACAAAGCATCCACCTCAGAAAAATCGCAGAGGCGGCAGGGATGAACATCGGCGAAGCCAGAAGTATCCTTAACGAAAACGCCGAGTCTCTTCTTCCCGAGTTCGATTCAAAACAAATAAAAAAAGCCAAACCGCGTAAAATCGTGAATGACGACACGGGGAAAATGATCCTTTTCACCGATGGCGGTTCGCGCGGCAATCCGGGTCCGGGCGGGGCGGGAGCTTACTTGACCACGACGGATGCGGTCATGGTCGGCGCATACAAGAAATACCTGGGACACGTCACCAACAATGAAGCGGAATACATGGCCCTCATTCTTGGCCTCGATGAAGCGGCAAAGGCCGGCGCGCAGGATCTGGAAGTGCGAATGGATTCGGAACTCGTTGTGCGGCAGTTGACGGGTGTTTATAAAACGCGCCACCCGGCCCTGATAGACCTGGGGCGAATGGTTCGTTTCAAAGAGCAACACTTTAAGCGCGTCTCCTATCAACACATCCGCCGTGAAAAAAACACAGTGGCCGACAAACTCGCGAACGAAGCCATGGACGAACACAAGGATTTTGATTAATCCGCCACCTGTTGCCTGGATTTTGTCAAATTTCTCTAAAAAACTTCTTTAACTCAATGGCCTTCTGGGCTAGGCATCATACCGCATGCCCTTTCACACAAGAGAAATTCAAATATTTTTTTAGCTGGTTTTTAATTTACATTCTGATTTTATAAAGATAACCTTTACAGTGCCGGAGCGGTCAAGGCGGTCGCCGGCGAATTTATTCGCGGGAGGAAAGTCCGGGCTCCACAGGGCAAGGCGCCGGCTAACGGCCGGCGGGGGTGACCCTAGGGAAAGTGCCACAGAAATTACACAGCCGATGGATGCCTTTGGGCGTCACAGGCAATGGTGAAATGGTGCAGTAAGAGCGCACCCGCGACAGCCGGGAAACCGGCGGCGAGGTAAACCCCGCCTGGTGCAAGGTCTAATCGAGAAGCGCTTGAGGGCGGCCCGTCCGATGCTTCCGGGTTGACCGCGAGAGATGGTTGGCAACGACCGTCCTAGATGAATGATCGTCGCCGCGCGTTTAAGCACATGGGGGGCTGACGCGCGGAACAAGACCCGGCTTACCAGACCGCTCCGGCCCCCATTTCGTTTCATCGGTTTCTAATAAAAGAAATAGACTTCGCCGAGGCTCGTCTGGTGAAGGACAAGCGCAACGTGGATCAAAGACAAGCCCAACAGGAAGATAAGAAGCTCAAGGCCCCTGCCCTCCTTGTCTTCCGCTTCCAGCACTTTGACTGCCGGCAAAATGGCCAGCGACGGCGCCACAGCCAGTAGGTATCGAGGATTGGGAAGAGTGATCAGCACAAATGCCACGTAAATAATTCCAACCAAGGCCAAACGCAAATTCGCCATGTCCCGATCATTGCGCGCAATGTTAAAAAAGCCCGATACCCAAAGCGGGATATTCCATAGGCCCACCATAAATGGGATTAACGGCGCAAGGAAATTGCGCACATAAAAGAAACCGCCGTCAGGAATCACCATGACGAGAACGAAGCTTCCCAGCTTTTGCGCCTGAATCCATAGCGATCCCGTCCACGCCGCATAGGCGAACCACGGCAGCAGTATCAGCGCCGGTCCGATGAGGACCAGCCACGTGCCAATTTGTTTCAAGGCTCTGCGACCACGCGAAGCGCATAGCATCAGGATCAGAAATATCGGCGGCAGCAAAAATCCGTTGTAGCGCGAAAGAACGGCGACGCCGATGCACAGGCCGCACCACAAGCCATCCAGTGCTTTTCGCGACTCCATGTACCTGTCAAAAAGCAGCAGGCACGCTGTAAATATCAGCCAAAACGGCGGATCAAGAATTGAGGACGCGCCGTTGAACCATACAAGGGGATAGGACAGACACAGGGCGCAGGCCACAAGGGCCATGCGCCGACCCGCTTGTCGCTTGATCCAGAGGTAGGCCAGACAACATGCGCCAAGAGCGCATAGGCATCCAAACAGACGGCCAACAATAATTTTTGCGCCGAAAACGGAATATATCCCGGCGTAAACGAGAGGCAGGAAGGGAGGATGGTGTGGGCCAAGCCAGTCATTGACCTCGGTGTAATTGTTGAAATACGCTTTGAAGCCGTGTTGAAAAAGGTAACGCGACGCCTCGATATTGCTGAGTTCGTCGTTCCAAGGCATCATCGTCAAAGCAACGACAACCCACAGGCCAAAAATTATCGCCACTCCAGCAATCTCGATGATCGGCCCTTTTTCCAGCAACCGGGTCAGCAGGCGCATTCCCGGTTTCGGGGAATCCATCGCCATCATGGCGATCATCAGCCAGGCGACGCATGCGCTGGTCGCCGCCAAAAGGGATTCGAGAGTCAGGCTGGATTGATCTGAATAACCGGAAAAGGCGATCAAACCCACCAGGTAGGCCAGGGGGAAGGAAGCGGCCAGCAGAACCGTCAGACGGCTCGGATTTTTTGAAGCAATGATTCGCCCCACCCTTTATCCGCCTTGTCTAATAGTCGCGTGCAAATCGGATGCCTTCATCAATGACCTGATCCATATTGAAATATCGAAAGCCGCCCGTCCGTCCGAGTATCGAAAGTCCCGGAAATTTTTGTATCATTTTTTTAAACCCATCCAGCGTCTTCTCGTATCCTACGAGATAAACAGGGTAGGCATCACTGACGCGCAAGTCCGTCGCCAGTTCAACGTCGCCGCCCGCGAGCAGCCCAAGTTTTTCCAAATCCCTGATGCAGTGATCGTGCAACTGACTCGAAGGCATGTTCCATATTTCATCGCCCTCGTCGCAAAATACTTCGAGACACAAGCTCGTCTGCTCGCCAGGGACCATTGCCGCCGACCAATTCTTCGGCTCATGCAGCCTGGAAAATATTGTGCCCGGCCCTGAAAAATACATCCACGTATCGTCTGTGACTTTCGGGCGTTTGATAATCAGGAAAACGCAACGAAGACTTCTATATTCCAAGGCCCCAGCATGAAATGGCTCACCAAGGGCCGATGCAAGTTTCGATAGCGGAATCGTAGAAACGACTTGCGCGGCTTCATACGAGCTTCCGTTTTGCGTTTCAACCTGAAAGCGCCCGCTTTGATCAAGGGCTATTTTTTTAACGGAGCGGCCACAAATGATTTTTCCGTTTTTCGCCTCGATTTTCCTTTGCAGCGCTGCGGCAATACGTCCAATCCCTTTTTTTGGATAATCAAAATGCGCGGCGAAAGTCTTGGGCCTTGGGCCAATATTGACAAGGGATTTATAAATTGCGTGCGTGAGCGACAACAATTGAATGCGCTGCTCAGCCCATTCCGCGCTGATTTGAGCTGGATCCCTTCCCCATACCTTTTTGGTATACGGCCCAAAATACAAGTCATACAAAGGGCGACCGAATCGGGCCACCACCCATTGCTCAAAATTTTCCTGCGGGCCGCTTGCACTCATCCTTGCTTTGATATATCCCGCCAGCACATTGAGTGAGCGTCCGACGCCCATGCCAAAAAAGGCGTTGATTGTGCTGATAGGATAATCGATGAGACGTCCATTCAGATAGATGCGACTGCGGCGTTTTATTATGATCAGCTCATCGCCCAAAAGCTCCCTGAGCCATTGTCTGAGATATTCCTTTTCCGTGAAAAAACGATGGCCACCGATATCGAAAATGTAATCGCGAACGACCACGTTTCTCGCCAGTCCACCCACCTCATCGGCCGCTTCCACAACAAGGACTTCGCGCCCGGTCGATAGCAATTCACTGGCCGCTGTCAAACCGGCCAGCCCGGCGCCGATAATGAGAACCTCGGTTTTAATGCCTTAACCCTTTCCTTAAATGGACCAGATCTCCCCGGTTCGCCCCGCAAAGCCATCCCGCCAACCCCGCAAAGCCGCACGGGAGATCGAGCAGCCGAAAACGGATTTGGGCACGTAATATAGCAGACCAGCCACCGAAACAAAAAAGACAAACTTCATTTTAGCAAAAATATCGCCGTGTTTCATTACCAGCAGAACGCTGTTTCGCGCAAGGTAGTAAAGCTTCTTTCTCATTTTGGCATCGTCGCCATGCGGCCCCCGATGCAGAACCTCGGCTCCGCCTGCGTAAACAACTTTTAAGCCGGCATTTCGAAGCCGCAGACCAAGTTCCGCTTCCTCCTGGTACGCAAAAAACTTTTCGTCAAAACCGCCAAGGTCGATAAGCGGTTTGAGACGAGCAAAAAAGCAGCAGCCGTGTCCGCTGAGTACATGCGCGCGACGACGCCATGTTTCGCCGTCTTGTTGCCCTTCCCCATGCATTCGCACCGCAAGGTGTCGCCATGTCACTTCGCCCCAGGCGCCATCCAGCACTTCCGATTCTTCGTCACGCAATACTCGGGGATATGCGATGACATCCTGCTTGTCGCCAAGCGCGCCTTTCAGGATATGTAGGCTGTCTTTTGATATTCTCACATCGGGATTGAGCGAAAGGAAATAATTCGCGCCCCGCCGCGCGGCAGCGGCCATCAAACGGTTCATCCCCGCGCAATATCCGAGGTTTTTGTCGAATCGAATGACTTCAATCCCATCGGGCATGTCATCGGCGCAACCATCCGTCGAAGCATTGTCGCCAACGATGATATCTTTTGCCTCAACCGCCGCGACCAGATGATTTAGACATGCCTTGAGATCGGGACCGGAGTTATGAGCCAGAATGATCGCGCAGCATTGTACGCTACTCATACTCTCCCGGCCTTTCCCCTGCTCCGCTGCCAATCACGCCCCTTGCCGCAAAGTGCGTCCGAAAAAGCCATGCAATGCACGGCGAGATCGACCATGAACGCAAAAGGCATCACAAAAAGCCTTCCGTAATCTGAAAGCGGCTTGCGTGCGCGATGCATGGCGAAAAGGCATTGAATTGCCGGAATGACAAAAACGACCCCCAGAAACCACCAGGGTGCAAAACCAGCGTTTGTCGCTGAGGAAATAAGGGCCAAAACCGCGTAGCCGATGATGAAAAGTCGGTCCAGATAACCGAATGCGAAGATCAGCCGGTCCGCTCGTTGCAACACACCGGCGCTGGCAAAAGTTGTTTCAAAAAATCGCGAAACCGCAATGCGAAAAAATTCACGAGACCATGCCCTGTGCTGCGTAACTGCTTCTTTTGGACGATGCGGTGGGATAATGGTTGACTCGGCTGTCGGCTCAAAGACAATTTTCATCCCCGCATTAGCCATAGCCATTGTCATATCAATATCTTCCAGCCGCGCGCTCGGGTGAAAGCCTCCGAGCGCATCGAGGGCTTTTCGCGAAATCAAAGTATTGCTGCCGAGGAGCGAAACCGTCCCGCCCACGCGATCAGCGCCTGTCATCGTGATTCCCTGATGTACAAGGCTTTCAACGACAGTGTGGAATGCGCTTAAACCTCTGGCGCTTTCTTCCGGCAACATTCCGCCCTGCACGGCGCCTGCACTCCGTGCGTCCATCGCGCTGAAAAGAATGCGCAAGGCACTTGGCGCCGCGACCGAATCCGCATCGAGCAAAAAAACGAAATCGCCGAAATCGTAACGCTCCAGGGCATCATTCAAAACCGCGCCTTTCCCTATTCCAGCATTGGGTTCGGTGCGTGTTAGCAGTTCAATGTTTGCGTGCGCGTTGGCGTAGTTCTCGATGATCGCCGCCGTGCCGTCCGTTGAACCGTCATCAATTGCGACAATGAGGATTTTCTCCGTTGGCCAGTCGATAGAGAGCAGACAGTCCAGGCAACGGGTCACAACATCTTCTTCATTGCGCGCCGGCACAAGCGCGATAATCAAAGGCTCCATCGCCGATTTTGAGCGCGGAGAGCTTTTTACAAAAACCGCCGCAAGAGTTAGGATGATTCGGCGCATTGTGATAAGCGCCAGAACGAATGTGAAACAAAAACTGATGATTTCCAGGATTGCCAAATCAATAACCCATGCAAAATGCCCGCAACGCCCATCCTAGCACCTGCTGACCGAGAGCGTCTAATGCAATTTTTCGGAGAAAATTAAATGAAACATTTCCTTTTCATTATTCTATTTTGCGCGATGTGCTTCCCTTCCATTGCCATAGCGTCCCAGGAACGTTTTGAAGCCAGATTCGACATTTCCTCCCCAGAGGACATGAGGATTTTTTACAAGTATAAAATCCACATTATTACGCGAATCGGCGATACGATCGTAGCGGACACAACGCCCTCGGAACTGGAATCGCTGATCCTGGCCGGGCTACACCCGCAATCCGTCGACGTCATCGCCGCGCATCCGCCCAAGGGAGAATTTCACACACCGGAAGAGACGTCCACGCTTCTTGACAATCTCGCCGACGCCCACCCCGACTTATTGAGCGTTGAAGTCATCGGCCAATCCGTTTCCGGTCGCGACATTCTCTTGGTCAAACTTTCCGATAATGTGACGCTCGATGAAACCGAACCGGGAATTCTGTACGACGGCTCCATTCACGGCAATGAGAATATCGCGACGGAAGTGATTTTAAACTTCATCCATTACTGCCTGGACAATTACGGCGTCGAATCCTCCATCACGGCATTATTGAACGATCACGAACTGTATTTCGTTCCCATGGTGAATCCCGACGGCGTGGCCGAAGGACAACGCACCAATGCCAACAGTTGCGACTGCAATCGGGATCATCCGTTTTTTTGGGAGCCGGGATGGACAGGCCAGCCCAACTACGCCAGCCAACCCGAAACGCAAACCATGGTCAATCTGGCGCTGGGAAAAAACTTTGTTTCTTCACTCAGCTACCATTCCGGCGCCGTTTATTTCAACTACATTTGGGATACCCTGCCCTCGGCCACGCACCCCTCCCCGGACCATGATTCTTTTGTCCAACTGGCTACCGGCTATAGTGAGCGCGTGACGGATATGACTATGGAGATCACCCAAGGGTACGAATGGTACCAAGTACACGGCATCAGCGAGGAAAGCTATTACGGTTCCAACGGTACTTTGGCGAGCATAGTGGAACTCACGATCTTTCAACCGGGACCGACGGAAATGATTGACGTATACTCCGAGCGAAACCGCGACGCCATGATCTGGTTCGCCGAGCAAACTCGCCGTGGGGTACATGGCGTTATCCGCGACGCCGTCACCGGCGAATCCGTTGAATCCATCATTTTTACTTCCAATGATAATTGGCCAATATACAATACATCCCCCGTCGGCGATTACTGGCGCTTTTTGCAGCCCGATTCTCATCAATTAATGATATCTGCTCCCGGATACGCGGCCCAGGAATCTGAAGAATTGATCTTGGCGAATGAAGCTGATTCGATTGAGCAAGATTTTTACCTAGAACCCACGCTCGATTTTCAAGGATTCGCCTACAAAATCCCGGCAGTCCAAATGGCCGACCCGAACGACCGGCATAATAATTACAGCCTTCCCTACATGGCCCTGGGGGCCCCCGACGATGTCCCCTTCCATATGGGGGTCGGTGGTTTTATTGTGATGATGACAATGGATCGCGCACCGATCCGCGACGGCGAAGGCGACGATTTCACCATCGTGGAAGCCGGCGACTCAAACGAATCTTACGAGGTTTTCACGTCGGAGAACTGGACGGGGCCCTGGACCAGCCTGGGCGTCGCTTCGGGCACAGCCTCTTTCGACCTGGGCGTCGCGCAGACGCGCTATGTGCGTATCAATGACGACGGCGACGGCGATCCCGATGACGCCGACGCCGGATTCGATCTGGACGCCATGACCTACGCTTTGCCGTGCGATTTGTCCGCGCCGGAGTTCAGCGCTACGCCCCTGGAAGGAGCGGCGCCTTTGGAAGTGCAGTTTTTACCCCAGTATTCAGGCATCCCCGGATGCACGAGTGAGGTCGAGTGGGATTTCGGCGACGGCGCCGTTTCGACGGATGGCCGACCCACGCACATCTATGAAGAAGCCGGCGTTTATACCGTTTGCCTGACGGCCACGGGTCCCGGCGGCAGAGAAACATTCAACCAGGCGGATTATATCATCGTCCACGCAAGCGACGATGACACATTTGATGACGATTCTGATGATGATTCCGGCAACGACGACGCCGATGACGATGACTTGGTGGATGACGACAACGACGATGACTTCGCGGACAACGACGATGATGATGACGATTCGGGTGGATGCGGCTGTTGATGCGGGCAATGAATCGATGGTTTTTAATCGTCGGACGGCGTTACATCTTCCAGCATGACTTCCTCTCCGGTCTCGACGGCCAGCCCCAGCGCGTCCCGAAGTATTCCCAGGAGCCGCATCCAGTTGATGCTGTCCACTTTTCGCGTGCGCGCTCTGGCCATATCGGCGAGATCGGCAATGGCCGCTCGATAGGATTGCATGGGGTCATCATCCACTTCGGCCATCGGAGCGCGATATTCGCTCCTGATGTATGTCGAAAATGCGGGCCGCTGCACACAACACCCGGTTAGTCCGCCCCCGAAAGCATATCCGTCAGTCCCCGCGATTTCGTAGGATTCATCCAACGGATCGAGCCGTCCTCGAACAATCAGCCCGGAAGATTTGACGGCTTCGTAAACGCCGAAGCGACTGCCACCTGGCGTCCGGTCTGAAACCCAGGTCATGACGCTCGCGCCCTCGCTTTTAAAAACGTGGACGCTTCTGACATCCCCGAGAAGATACATCAGCGGCAAGGCTTCGTACTGCGGCGTGCAAAAATCCGGAGCATCGTCAAACCAGTCGCCGACAATCACATCATCGGCGCGACTGGAGCGACCGAGAATGGAACGGATTCTCATCGTCTGAATGTCTCCGAGAACCGTTTTTTGAAGCGTCTTTCGCGCAAGATCCACAGGCGGATAATAAAAGGCCGGCGCAAAAAGTCTGATCGCCGTTTTGCCCTTTCTCCTGGCCATCAGCGTGCGGACATCCTCGTAGGACCGGATGGCCGTGGAGCGCAGTCCAACGGCAATTCCAAACTCAAGGCATCGCCCAGCCACATCGACGGCTTCCGCCGGCGACAGATTCACTTCCGCCGCCAAAACATCCTGACGCTGAAGCAATGAATTGAAATCTTCAAAAACGGGCGCGTCGTGAACATCCCGCGCAAGATCTTCGGCAAGCCGCGCATCGGGATCCCAGTATCCCGCCACGTGCAGATCCGGACACGATGCAATAGCCTCAATCCAGGCGCGAGCGTGGGCTTTGGCTCCGATGATCGCAATGCCGATAGATGTGTCAGATTTTCTCATGCTATTGGGACTCAAAGTTGAAATTTGTCAGCCAAATTAAAGCAACCATTATAGAAAGACCGAGCGGGCCAGCATCCGGATTCTGCGCCGGCTTCCCACGCGCAACATATTCCTGGCGATTTGAGCGCCCTCGCCGCCCTTTTCAAAAATGACGCGCACTTCCCCAAGCGTCTCGTTTATCTCGGATGACGGCGCCGCCAAACCAACAAGGAATGCGGCCATGGCAACAAGTTTCGCCAACGCGCCATCGGGGAGAAAGAGAATGGCTCTACCCGCCGCGACAAGCAGCATTGCCTTAAAATATGCGATCCTCATTCCAATTCCCTTCCGGTGACGCCGTCGGGGGAGACGCAACGATTTTCTTGCGATGAAACATAAGCAGCCATCGCCGCCTGCAAAACGTGTTTGGCTGTTTGGCCCGACAATTTCGGCGCACGATAACTTGTCAAAGCGTCGAGGAAATGGTGAGTGGAATCGACGAAGCTGTCGAGCCAGTCGCAGCGCAGGTCTTCGTAACACTTCGTCTGCCCACCGCTGTGGACGACGAGCGGCGGCGTGTCAAAAAGCTTGCCGGTGAATCGGTTGATATCAATTGTGCCGTGCGTGCCGCAAATTTCAACCCGTTCATCGGCACCGTAATACTTGCTTCGGATGCGGGCGCCCGGCGTGAAACTCGTTTCAAAATATCCCAGCACTGGGCTGTCTTTGAAGTTAAAAGACACCATGGCCGGAGAATCAATGGCTCCCAGCGAATAATCCACCCACGCCTTGACCTTGTCGATTGGTCCAAACAAATCCACAGCCATCGAAAATTTGTGATAGCCATCGTCGAAGACGGTCGGGCCGGGGCCACACTTCTTTTTGTCCAATCGCCATATCCATGATGAAAGCGGCACATGCCAGCCGCCGGTCAAAGCACCCAGCTTGAAACGCACGGTCAATACTTCGCCGATTTCTCCATCTTCGATGAGTTTTTTCGCCAGCACGAAAGGCGGGTAGAAAACGAAATTCTCAAAAACCCGCAATTGCACTCCGGCGTGGAAGCAGGCCTGAATCATTTTTTCGCATTCATCGGCATTGACGGCCATCGGTTTTTGCACCGAAACGTGCTTCCTGGCCTGCGCGGCGCTGCATACCATATCGCAATGACAGTGATGCGGCGTGAGGATTTCGATGAGATTAATATCATCGTCGGCCAACATATCCTCGTAATTCTCATAAATCTTTTCAACGTTCCATTCACGGGATCTTCTTTGCAGATTCTCCTTGTCAGCGTCGCAAAGGGCGGCGATGACCGCGTCCGGGCGATTCCGATAGCCAGGCACATGCATATCAGCTATCCGCCCCAATCCAACGATGCCGACTTTTATTCGATCCATTCAAATACGCCTTGTCTATGAAAGGAAATTCTCTGCGCCGTCACTCTAGCAACGCTTGATTATCTTGAAAACCCGTTTTAAGCTTCGTTTGATTGAAATTATTCTGCAAACTTTCAATATCAGGAGCCGCTCAATGGTTGATCAGACAGTCCTTGCCCATCTGCACGTCTCAACGGTTTTGCAAAACCTTGAGGATGTTTTGAATTTTGACAAAAAGGCCATGGAAATAGCCCGAGGTTGGAATCACGTCATTCAATTTTCCTGCCCGGGCGGCATTGGCGCTCACATCGAATTTTCGAACGGGAAGGCGCGGCATATTCGGGGCGTAACGACCCTGCCGACCATTGCCTTGTGGTTTCCGACCGCAAAACAACTCAACAACATGTTTCTTGGCAAAAAATTCAGTCTGGCCATTCCTTGGATGGGTGCCTGGAATATCAGCCTGCTCAAGGGATTTACCGAATTGTCCAAACGGATGGAGCATTGCCTGAAACCAAGTGATGTGGACCTAAAAAACAAACAATTTTTCGAGTTTCACGTCAAATGTCTCTTAAACACCGCTGTTTTCGGCCTGAAAGCCATCGGGGAAAACGACCCCAAGGTGCGCCCGATTATCCAAAAATCAAGAAACGGAATTGCCGAGTTCAGAATTAAAAACGGACCGGCTGCGCATATCGTTATCAAAGAAGGTCATTTATTTCCCTTCAAAGGCTCAGCGACCGACCCCGACGTCACCCTGGAACTGAAGAATTATAAAACGGCATATGGCCTTTTTTCCGGCAAGTTGGACGCTATGGCTCTGATGGGCACAACGGATCTGCGTGTCGAAGGTTATATTCCCATCATCGACAATCTCAATGCCGCCCTCGACCGACTGGGCATTTATCTGAATTAAAAGGAGCGATGCATGAGCGCCAAATCAGTTAAAGAAAAAACAACCAAATCGAAATCCACCACAAAAACTCCGGTCAAAAAAACCGCTACGAAGGCGACTTCCCCAACAAGGAAAAGCGCCAAAACAAAAAGCTCCAAGGTGACGGCGATCAATAAATCCAGAACCTTCAAAAAAAGCATTGATCTTTTCACCCGCGCCACGGATTTGATACCGCAGGGCATTTATGGGCATCAAAACCCCGCCATCACTGTCCCTGGCAGCTACCCCTACTACGCCGCGCGCGGAAAGGGCAGCCATTATTGGGACGTGGACGGCAACGAGTACATCGATTATATGTGCGCTTACGGCCCGATGGTCGTCGGATACGCCAACGATAAGGTCAACGCGGCGGCGAAAAAAGCCATCGAAACCGGCGACTGTTTCAATCATCCCAGCGAATACATGTTTAATCTGGCGAAACGAGTAACCTCGCTGGTCTCGTCCGCCGACTGGGTTGTGTTCGGGAAAAACGGCTCGGATATGACGACATGGGCCACGCAAGTCGCCAGAGAGCATACGCAAAAACGCAAAATCGTCATGGTTCGGGAAGCCTACCACGGCTCGCACGCCTGGTGCACGCCGGGGCACGGCGGACTGTTGGATGAAGATCGTTCACACATGCTCTACTTCGACTGGAATCGTGAAGATCAACTGGCGGACTTGTTTAAACAACACGGCGACGACATCGCGGGCGTCATCATGACCCCCTATCACCACCCAACTTTCACGGGAAGCGTCCTGCCCAAGCCCGGATTCTGGAAAGCGGTGCAGAGCCTTTGCAATGAACACGAAGCCCTGCTGATCATCGACGACGTACGCGCTGGTTGGCGTCTGTCCATAAAGGGTTCTCATGACTATTTCGATTTCACGCCAGACATAGTCTGTTTCTGCAAAGCCATCGGCAACGGCTATCCCATTTCCGCTGCGGTCGGACGCCAGGACTACAAGGCCGCTGCGGGGCGTGTCTTTTTAACCGGCAGCTTCTGGTTCGGCTCCATGTGCATGGCGGCGGCCATGGCCACGCTGGATATCCTGGAAAAGGAAAAAGGAATCGGCGTCATGATGAAAATGGGAAAAATGCTCAATGCGGGATTGCAGAAGCTCGGCGAGAAATACGGATACCCGATGAAACTGACCGGGCCCGCGTCCATACCTTATCTCGTCCTGGAAGATGATCCCAACCTCCGCAAGAGCCAAAATTTCTGCTCGCAGGTCACCAAACGCGGCAGTTTTTTCCATCCTCATCACAACTGGTTCCTTTCCGCCGCGCACACGAAAAAGGACATCGACCAAACACTCAATCATTGCGAAGACGCATTGAAAGCCATGGGGAAACCATAAATCACCCATTGAATCCACAAGGAATTTTCCGATATTTTCGGGAGAAATCAAATTGAAAGCAAATCTATTCTTTGATCCGGCGAAGATAAGCAATACCAAGCTATTTTGCGCCGACGAACCAGTCTGGACTGCCCTCGACAGAATTTCCGGATACGCCAAATCTCTGTTTGAAAAAGACTGGCCTCTCAAAGGCTTCATGGGCCTTGTCACCGAACCTCTCGTCATTTTTCAAGGCGAGCTGGATCTCGATGGCGACATGGAAATCTTCCCCTCGGGGGAAAAAGGCGCCATCGTCGTGAAAATTGACGGCGTTACGGAACCCGACGCCGCCGTCATCATGCCAGGGGCTTACCTCAACGACGACCGCGTCATCATCGGCCCGGGCTCCGTAATCGAATCAGGGGCGATGATCAAAGGCCCTTGCGTTATCGGCGCGAAAACGGAAATCCGCCAGGGCGCCTATATCCGAGGCAATGTCTTTGTCGGCGATAATTGCGTTGTCGGCCACACGACCGAAATAAAAAACTCCATAATGCTAGACGGCGCCAAAGCGGGACACTTCGCTTATATCGGCGATTCCATTCTGGGCGCAAACGTCAACCTGGGCGCGGGCACGAAGCTGGCGAATCTGAAAATGGTTTCCGGCACGGTCGTTTTGTGCACACCTTCCGGCGAAAGAATCGATACGGAACGGCGGAAACTGGGCGCGATCCTCGGAGACAACACGGAGACGGGATGCAATTCCGTCACATCCCCCGGAACGATTCTGGGCAAAGAGTGCCGCGTCTACCCTTGTGTAAACGTTCCCGCAGGCGCCTTCCCGGAATTCACCATTTTCACATCCGGCGAAGAAGCCTTAAATCTGCGCAATAGTTATATCCGGAGTAAAAAGAGAGCATGATCCCCCTTTTTGACGCACGCCGACAGTACCAATCCATCAAAGAGGAAATCGACGAAGCCGTATTGGATTGTCTCGAAAGCGGCTGGTACATCCTCGGCGACAGGCTTACATCCTTTGAAAAACAGTTTGCCAGCTTCCTTGGCGCCGATCATGCGGTCGGCGTGGGCAACGGCGCCGACGCCATCCGGCTGTGCCTCAAAGCCCTCGGAGTCAATAAAGGCGACTCGGTCGTCACCGCCGCCAATACCGCCATTCCAACGGCCATGGCCATTATCGATGCGGGCTGCAAACCGCTGTTCGCCGACATCGACGAAAGAACCTGGAACATTGATCCGCGCAAACTGCCGGAATCCCTTGACGCCGATACAACGGCTATTGTTCCCGTGCATCTTTACGGTCGCCCGGCCGCCATGCATGACATTATGAAATTCGCCAATGCCCACGACCTGTTCGTCATCGAGGATTGCGCCCAGGCGCACGGCGCAAAAATAGGCGACCAGATGGTCGGAACATTCGGGCACGCTTCGGCTTTCAGTTTTTACCCCAGCAAAAACCTGGGCGCCGCCGGCGACGCAGGCATGGCCGTCACTGCGGACGATGAAACCGCCAAACGTTTGCGTATCCTTCGTCATTACGGGCAAAGCAATCGATACGAAGCCTCGATGCGCGGCGTCAACAGCCGTCTGGACGAAATCCAGGCCGCGATCCTTTCCGTCAAGTTGCGTCACCTTGAAAGATGGACCCGACGACGTCGGAAAATCGCCGCAGCCTACCAGGACGCTTTTTCGGCATTGCCGCTCCAATGGCCGGAAGATTCACCGGAAGTTTCTTCCGTATTTCATCTCTTCGTTGTCCGCCTCGCCGCTCGCGACAACTTCATGAGCCACATGCGTGATGCCGGCGTTTCCACGCAGATTCATTACCCCATCCCCCTGCCCTTTCAACCGGCTCTGAAGTATTTGAAATATCGGCCCGGTGATTTTCCCGTTTCTGAAACTTTGGCAAAAGAAATAATTAGCCTCCCGCTTTTTCCGGAAATGACCGATGAGGAAGTAGAAACAGTCATCGAATCCGTAAAAAGTTTTTTTTCATGAGGTTAAAAATGCTTCGCGTTGCGCATATACGGGATACTTATCTCAGGCAAACTGAAACATTCATCTACGATATCTACAAACGCCATAAGAAAATAAAACCTTTTTTCTTTTGCGAAAGAACAAAACATCTCGATCAGTTCCCGGCCGAAGACATCATCGCCATCGAAGATGAAGGCCTCATCAACGCCATGAAAGAAGATGTGACGCGCCGTTTCATCGGAGGCTTTCGATTTTACGCCCAGCATGCTCGAAAACTTGAAATAGACATCCTCCACGCGCACTTCGCTCAAACCGGCTACTACGCTCTGCATGCCAAACGCGAACTCGGCATCCCGTTAATAACCAGTTTTTACGGGCAGGACGTTTTTGAAATACCGGCTGCGGCCAAGTGGAAAAAGCGCTACGAAAAATTATTTGCCGAAGGCGATCTATTTCTTGCTCTTTCTGAGGATATGAAAAAGGATCTGATCGACCAGGGTTGCCCTAAAGAAAAAATTCGGATTTATCGTCTGGGAATCGACCTGTCTGAATTCAACGTGTACGAAAAACCCAACAGAAACCGCCTCGTCATTCTCACCGTAGCGCGCCTCGTGGAAAAGAAAGGCATTGAGTATCTTATCAAGGCGACGGCGCGTCTTGTGATACAGCAACAGATTCCCGTCCACCTGAAAATCATCGGCGACGGCCCGCTGCGCGGCGAACTGAAATCCCTCGCCTCCACCATACCCGGAGGCCAGGCCATCTCCTTTGCGGGACGCGTCCCTTTCGCGCAGCTGCCCGAGGAGATGCGACAGGCGGATATTTTTTGCCTGCCCTCCGTGACGGACCGGCATGGCGGCAAGGATGAGATCAGCATGGTCCTCAAGGAAGCCATGGGGACAGCGACGCCGGTCGTGGCGACGCACCACGCAGGCATACCAGAAGTCATTGAGCACAATGTCAACGGTCTACTAACGCCGGAGCGTGACGTGGATGCCCTGGCCGAAGCCCTTGGAAAGCTCGCCATGAACCGGGATATGCGCATCGAGATCGGCATGGCGGGACGCAAACTCGTTGAGCGTGTATGGAACATCGACCGCCAGGTCGATGAACTGGAATCGATTTATCACGAGGTAAAAAAGAGCTGATGACATCCCTTCCCAAACCGCTAATTCCGGGCCCGGAGGTGGAGGTGAATCCCTTCCAGGGCCTTGTCAGCGTCATCATCGCCAGCTTCAACTGCGCTTCCACTTTGCCCCGCAGCATTGAGTCCCTAAAAAGCCAAAGTTATAAAAACCTTGAAATCATTGTTTGCGACGACGCCTCCACCGACGAAACCAAGAGCCTTGTCCAGGCCATGGATGGCGTTGTCTACCATAGGCGCGAAGTCAATGGCGGCGTCCCCGTGGCGCGCAACTCCGGCGCAAAGATCGCCAAGGGAGAAATTCTGCTATTTGGCGAAGCCGACGGATATTACGACTCTGATTACATTGAAAAGATACTCCGCTATCTTCACATTCCAGGGGTTATGGGCTCGATCAACCTGGGTCGAAAAGTCTGGACCGACAAAGACAACGTCCTGGTTCGCCACCTCAATGACCTTTACGAAGCGGCCTGTCAGTTGGTTCTAAAAGGGGAACGTGGAACGGGCGCATGGGCTTTTTGGCGTGAAGACTTCGAGAAGATGGGCCGATACGACGAGGACTGTCGCATTGGCGCGGATTTGGATTTGGTCTATCGCATTTTCAAAAGCGGCGGCAAAACGACCATAGGCGACCGATCCATATTGTATCATAAGGACCCGGACAACATTCGCGCTTACCTGCGCCGCGCCTACCGAGGCGGTTATAATTCGGGAGTTTATCGCTCCCGGTGGCACGACGCCCACGGTCGATTAAAGCGCTTGCTATACCCGGCAAAGTACACACTTATGGCGCTGTGGCCGGCATACCTGCTCATGGGCATTGTTTTGCACCCTGTCTTTATTCTTCCCCTCTCATTCGTTCCAGCCTATCTGCTCGGCGAAGACGCCACCACTTTTCTGGCATGGCGCATAGGCATGCGTCGCGGCGATCTGCCGACCGTCATCGCCACGCCGATCCTTCTGTGGCTCAGACGCCTGGCCATGGGCTATGGCCGAATACACAGTTTTTATCATTCGCCAAAGGGAAAATGAGGAAGAAGAAGCCGACATCGTCGAAAGAGGCGAACCGCGAGGCCAATTGTCTTACGCGGAAATAAAGCCTGCGGCAAAACAAGTCTTTTCAAACCAGGACCTGATGCGCTATTATTCGATAATGCTAATTGGCGCCAAATCACGATCCACCGCATAAAGGGTAGTTTGTCATGGTGTACATCAGCAAATTGATACGCGACGACCTCGTCCTTTTGGACCTTGAAGTCAGCGACAAGTCGGATGCGCTGCACAAAATCACCGCATGGCTGTGTGAACATCAATGCATCCCAGGGGACACGCAAGGCGAATTTTGCGAAAGACTCACACATAAGGAAGACATTACATCGACCGCAGTGGGCAATGGCTTAGCCATTCCACACATCTACTTTGAAAAAATCCCCGAACCGATCATCATGTTTGTTCGATTCAAAAACGCCATTGAATTTGGAGCCCCTGACAACAAACCCGTGGATAAAGTATTTTTACTGATGGGTCCCAAGCGCGACAACACCGAGTACCTTCAAATTCTGGCGCGCCTGTCGCATTTGTTCAAAGACGCAGAATTCAACAAGCTCATCTCTTCGGGGCAGTCTAAGGAGGATATTCTCCAAGCGATCCGAGATGTCGATTCCCGTCACTAGGAGCATCGCGTGCAGCTTGTTTTTATCGTCATCCATGAACCCGACATGTTGCAGGACGTCCTCACCGGTCTTCTGGAAGTCGGCGTAACAACGGCTACGATCCTTGAAAGCCAGGGCATGGGCCAAGCCGTTATGGATCGCCTTTCCATATTCTCGGGCTTTCGAGATCTCTGGCGCGGCGAACTTGGTTATAACAAAACTCTGTTCACCGTTGTCGAAGACGATGTCGTGCTGGAATTGGCGGCTGTGGTTAAGGATATCCTTTCCTCAAGCGACAGCCTCAGCAAAGGCATTATTTTTTCGGTGCCCGTGGGGCATTTCATCCGACTCAGCGACTAAAAGGCGCTGCATGAAATCAATCATCGGCCTAATCATCGTCGGCATTGCCGCCATATTCGGATCGCGTCTTATCGAACGGCCTGGTGCTGTTTCCAATTTCTTCAAACGATTTTTCGCTGGCGGCATGGCCTATCTTCTCCTCGGCATTTTGTTGGGGCCAACGGGTTTGGCCATACTCGATGACCGTATTGTCGAAAAACTCTCTCCCGTCACCACGATCGCGCTGTTCTGGATTGGTTTTCTCTTCGGCGTCAACTTGAATTGGAGAGATCTAAAAAAAGTACAGAAATCGATATTCATTCTGGCCTTCGGGCAGTCGATATTCACTTTTTTTCTGGTCGCTCTCGCCTTCTATTACATTCTGCTCAACCATTTCGAAAACACATTAAACCATCAGGTCCTTCTGGCGGCG
>CAZQAE010000041.1:0-43345 GCA_964591275.1 uncultured bacterium
CCTCTGGTTTGTGCACGGAAACGACGACGAACTCGGACCTTTCAGCGGCAAAGTTGAAATTCGCCGCACCGAAAAAGCCTTAAACTTTCATCGCAGCGTCATGTATGACGATTTAAGTTTCGGTGAATACGAAGTGCACTCCGGCTGGGAGGGATCGGCCGCGCTTAGGGACGGAGGCCTGGAAGCCGTCGTCGAATTGCAGCGCGTCGATTTCATCAAATCGGCGGGGGAGCTCGTGCGCACGGAGGAGGACGCGCAACTGGAGACCGTCATTTGTTTCTACAGCATGGCCGAATTTGACGGAGATTCCGATGCCGCCGGCGCGTACGCCTCCACGCCGAATGGCCTGGCCAGCGGCAACGAGGTTTGGACCTACCTTGAGTCGAGTGTTGAAGCGCCGATCTTTATTCTCGACGACAAGTGGTACGCATCCCACACGCCGCCGCCGGAAGCGCTGAAAAACCTGATCTTTGCGGCGCTCGGCGATTATCACGCCCTGGAATTTTACGATGAGTATAGAGATAGACCGGAGTTCGACGAAGCGATTCATTACTACCCGCATTTTCGCACCGACTTCGACTGGTATCGCCAAAACCCAGGCGCGCTGCGCGTGCCCAATAAAATCATCGACGAGATCAGCATGACCGAAACCATGCTGCGCGCAAGGGCTTATTCCAAAACTCTTGGCGAAAAAGCAACGCTCTTCGACCAGGACATGCCCGAGCTTTTCATCAATCCTTCAGGAATGATCGCCCAGTGGAAAACCGGCACGCAGCCCCCGGAGCACAAAGCCGATTACGACTCCTCCCTTTGGACCGGAACCTACGTGGCGAGCCAGCTATACCGTTGGGATCTGACCGGTTCGCCGGAAGCCCTGGACAACGCGCTCAATTCTTTGGACGCCATGTTTCTGCTCCCCGATATGCCCGACGATCCCACCATGTTCGCCCGCACGATGCGCCTGCACCAGGAAGACGCCGCCCCTCCTCATCCTGTTCAATATCAGCACGGGCAATGGTATCAGGGCGTCGATGATCTCGACTGGCTCGACTGGCAATGCTGCGGCAATAACGACATGCTTGAAGGGATCAGCTACGCCTACGCCGCAGCCTTGTTTTTCCTGAGCGAACACCCGGATTACGATCAGATACGCCAAAAGATCGGTGAGCGCTCCGTTTCGCTGCTGGAAAATAGCAATGTGGTTTACGGCAGCGATTTCGACCTCTTCATTATGCTTGGCCTCGCTTACCTGGCCACGGACGACGAGCAATATCGCACGCGCTTCGACGCCGAATACAGCGAGTTTCTGCAAATGTGGATACGGATCGGAAACGGCGAATTTTACGTCTGGGGCGTCTCGGATTGGAGCGGTCAGCACCTCAACACAGTTTCCATGATCGCGCAGCACCTCATCGTCATGATGATGGACGATCAGTCTAGAATGGCGGCTTACGAATCGGGCTGGATTTGGGGCATGCGCCTGGCGCATAAAATCCGTTACGTCCTTTGGCCCATTGCGGGATACGCTTTTGGAAATATCGAAGAGGGCTTGTCCGATGTGCTGGCGGAAGCTGTTTGGGGACTGCGCGAAACACCCTATCCCAAAGAGGATTTCGATATCGATTTTCGCATCAATCCCGGCTGGTGCGCTTCGCCGCTTCCATCACTCTTCTGGAAGCTTGACTGGGAATACGGAGGACGACACCAGGGTCTTTACGCGCAGCCCTATTTCCGGCAAGGCTCGTCCTCGTGCTTCTGGAAGGATGGTCCCATGAAAGTGTCCCAGGGCGAAAGCGAATGGCGGCACAACGGCGCCGACTACCTGCACGCTTATTGGCTGGGACGCTGGGGCGGACTACCGATGGCGGAAGATTAGCAAAAAGCCGCGTTAAGGGGCCGCGAGAGATTAACTCCAGGGAATGACGAAGGAGGGCAGACCGCCGATGCGGTTTTGCATCCCGCGTCGGTAGGCCAGAATTTCCTGTCGGCCCATGCGGTGCGTCCGCACCATCAGAATCAATTCGGACAGTTCCAGCAGGCAGGATATTTCCCGAAACATCCAGGGATGCAGCGAAACGCCTTCGTGACCCGAAGCCCGATCCACGGGATGAGGCACGGCCAGGATCGTCATGCGCTTGCGCCGGGCGTAGATCGCCAATTGCGTGACAGTGTAATCCATCGCCGCAATGCGCTCCTGCTCCGGTGGAGTCTGCAATGAATGCAGCGGATCAATAACAAGCATATCCACCTTGCCGGCGTCCTCAACAAGGCGAGTCAGGTCATCCACTGTGAATTGCACGCTCACACGCACCATGAGATTCGATGTCGTCGTCCAGAAATACTCCTCATGCGGGGAGATGACAGCCAGCACCCGCTCGTCCTGCGCCGCCACTCGCTCAGCAATGTGAGCAATGAGTTGGGAACGATTGACCGCTTCAATCCCAGAAACGCAGTTGAAAGACCCCACCGATAGGCCCCCGATTCGGTTGTCCAGGCCGAGAATGCCGGTCTCGACTTTTTTCAGGGGCAGCGGTGAAGGCGGCACGTGAGTCATCGTGTTCAGGCGCCTGGGTTTGATCTTTGGGGCCAAAGGCGCATGGTGGGGCTTGGCGATGCCTTCGTTAGCCCTCTCGTCCACAACTTCTCCCGGCAGCAGTCTTTTCCTGGTGAATATCGGTCGGGAGAACTCCGGATCCCGACCGGGGAAAATTGACGGCACGGTCTCGGGTTTTTCCAGAACCGGCTCGGGTTTCGGCTCCACAGGCCCGGCCTCATCAAGCTGCGACGACGGATCGTATATTTCTTCGTCGTCCTGCGCTTCGCCTGGTCTGGTATCGGGAAACAACTCAGCCGTTGCGCCGTTTGATACCCTTTTTTTCGGACTGCGTTCAACGATCTTCGGTTTTGTTATTGCATCGCTCAATGTCTTCACCTTAAGTGGAGGCGAATAATACCAGAAGCCCGGTCAAATGAAAACAACATTTTCTTTGCCCATATTGCACAACTTTGATATTTGCCCCCCTACATCAAACCATCCTCGTTTCCTTGATGTGCCGGTTTAAGTTTGCGCTAAAAACGCAATTATCTACAACTCGGGTGGCGCCGGCGGCGAGATATTCAGGCCATCGACCGCTCGACGCATTGACGGGAAGATTTTCTCAAGGCACAAAATGAAGAATTGGCGATCCATGTCGGTTCACAAGGAGTCAAATGGGCAAGCAAATAAGTGATCATGTTTTTGAAATCGTGGCGACGGGTGAAGAGTTGCTCCTGGGGACCACCCTGGACACCAATTCATCGCATCTTTCACAGCGCGCCGCGACTGTGGGGATGAGTCCCGCGCGGGTGACGATTGTCGGCGATAAAGAAAAAGATATCGCCGATGCCCTGGACGCCGCGCTGGCGCGCACGGGACTTGTCGTCGTGACAGGCGGCCTCGGACCAACGAAGGACGACAGGACACGCTACGCGGCTTCAAGCGTTTTTGATCAGCCTTTGGAATTGAGCGAAAAATCCCTGAATCGAATCAAGGAATTGTGGGCGCGTTTCGGTCACCCCATGCCGGAGACCAACGAGTTGCAAGCGCACTTTCCAAAAGATGCCGCGATCTGGTCGAACTCCATGGGCACCGCGGACGCCTTCGTTTGCAAAAGCGAAAAAGGCGAAGCGGCCTTTCTGCCCGGCGTGCCCCGAGAAATGAAGTTTCTGACCGATGAGTTCGTACTGCCCTGGCTGTCTAAAAAAAGTGGCGAGCGATATTTCACGCAGTTCATCCGCGTCTTCGGCCTGTCCGAGTCGGAAATCGCAAAACGCCTTGGCGACTGGCCGGGGCCGAATTCGTCGATCATGCTGATCTACGGACCGAATTTTCCCGAGATCAAGCTGACCTTGTGTTTGAGAAGCGGCATTGAAAGCAACGCCGACAAGCTTCTGGCCGATGCAAGGGCCGAGTTGCGAAATCTAATGGGCGATCATATTTTCTCTGAAGACGGTCAGAATATGGCGCAGACCGTCGCGGCGAGCTTGAAAGAAAACGGTCAGACTCTGGCTCTTGCGGAAAGCTGCACGGGCGGCCTCATCGCCTCGCTGCTGGTCGGCGTGCCCGAATCATCGGATTTTTTCATCGAGGGATGCGTAACCTATTCCAACGAAGCAAAAATCCGTCGACTGCAAGTTGGCGAATCCACGTTGCAGGAACATGGCGCTGTTTCTGAAAAGTGCGCCATCGAAATGGCTGAAGGCATAAGGCGCGCTTCCGGCGCCGATATCGGCGTGGCTGTCACAGGCATAGCGGGACCCAGCGGCGGCACACTGGAAAAGCCCGTCGGAACAGTGCACTGGGCCTTGGCTGTGAAAGAAGGAACGATGCACAAAAAACGCCGCCTCCCCGGAAACCGGGAACATGTTCGCATGCTCACCGCTTATTACGCACTGGATATGATTCGGCGAAGGATGAAGGATGAGGGATAAATCGCGTCGGCGCCGCCGAGTCGTTTAAGCACCGCAGGCTGATTCTAACTTCTAAATTCTAACCTGCTACATCCCAGTCATGCCCGAGGGAATCTGCGTGGCAAGGATAGAAATATCGCGGTCGGTGAAGAAGAGGCCGCCGCCTACGAAATAGCGCGGATCGTCGAATTTATTGATGAAATCGTCAACGCCGCCCGTTAGGAAAAAGTGATCCAGAAAAGTGACGTTGACCCAGGTTTTGAGATGTGGATTGTTGGTGGTATCGAAATCGAAAATCTCGAAAGCCAGATTAATGTGATCTTCCCACATGAAAAATTCGATTCCGGCACCCCCGTGACTCTCGATGATGCCTCCGCGAAAAAGGAAATTGTGCCAGCGTTTGCCAATCTGCGCGGTGAATAAAAGCTCCGAAGTCGTAACGTCCTTTTCCTGAATTTCCTCGGTGACATCCTCATCCGCGGCGCCCGGATTGGTGGTGGTTTTTGTCTCGGTGAGCGTATGCCGCTTGCGCCCGATGGGATCATCGACCAGCCCAATCATATAGACCTTGTCGAACGAGGGTCTGATATTGATATTGAAATAGCTTTTTCCCTGTTCCTGCGTGACATGGTACTCGCCGCGATAGGCCACCTCGACCTGAAGTTTCCGAACCCGCTCCAGGTAATCGTTAATGCCCTCAATGGCATCGTTGATACCGGCGATGGTCTCGTCGTCGTTGACCAGCTTGCCGATAGTGCCCTGCCCGTCGTCGATTTTCTGCGCGATATTGGAAACCGCCTCCAGACTTTTGCCGAGGTTCTCCGTAACTCCGACGAGGTTGGCCAGCGTCAGGGAAATATCCTCATTGTTCGATTCCATGATGTCGGCCAGGTTGCCGCTGATCCTGCCGAGGTTTTCGGCAATGGCGGGCATGGATGTCATCGCCTGCTTGAAGCTCTCGCGGTTCTCCTTGGTAATCATGACCATCTGCGCGGTCAACGCTTCGATGTAGGCCATGATCCGGTCCATCTTTTCTTCGTTGGCCTCCAGCGTCTCGGCCACGACGCCGGTAATCGTGTTGAGCGAGGTGAATATGCCTCTGACCTGATCCTCTCCCTCGTCGCCTCCAAGGACGGCGCGAAGGGTTTCGGTCACGGCTTTGACGTCTTCGGCCACGTCGTTCATCGTGGAGGTCAGTTCAGTAAAATCCCCCGAGTCATCCACGTTGCTCAGTTCGCCGCCGCTGATAAGATAGTTTTTGCTGCTGCCCGGCACGATCTCAAGATACTTCTGCCCGAGGAAACCGTAGGTGTGAATGGAGATGTGGCTGTCTTCGGCAATCAGTGTGTCGGTCAGAAGCTGGAAGATGATGCGCGATTTGTTTTTGTCGAGGCTTTTGGTCGTGACGACGCCGATCTTGATGCCGGCAAGGTTGACGGGCGTGTCTTCGGAAATACCGGCCGAAGACCTGAATACCGCGGACAGTTTCAATCCGTACTTGCTCTTAAAATCGTAATCGCCAAGCTGCGTGGAAATCCAGGCGACCATAATAAACACCAGCACGAAGAAAACACCGACCTTCATTTCGAGCGTAAATTTCTTCACTGGTCTCCTGCTGGCTTCGGGTGCGCGTTCACTGGCTCTGACACGACTTTTTACTATCGCAGGGGTCAAAAGGCAAGACGATAAAAGGCTCATAGGGATCGCGACGCGAAATCAGGGCGGCGGCGCGCCGGCAGCCTTGCGCGAAACACGCGTTGCAATTAACAATGGATGCGAATCACATTCACTCGGCGCTTCATAGGCGAGGGGGGGGGCTTGAACATGCCGGACTACGACACCTTGATATTTTCAGACGACGACCGCGTCGCAACGATCACGCTCAATAGACCGGAGGTCGGCAACAAAACAAACATGCGGATGGTCAAAGAACTGCTCGACCTCTGCCATTTCATTGAAGACGAATCCAAAGCCTCGGTCGTTATTCTTCGCGGCGCCGGCGGCGTGTTTTGTGAAGGGATTGATCTGGAGGATTTCGACCCGGACAAGCCACTGGACATCCACGGTTTCAGCAAGTGGGAAAAAGTCTGCACAGCGCTGGAGCGTTTGAAAAAGATCACCGCAGCGGTCATCGAAGGCTCGTGCGTGGGCGGCGGCGTGCAACTCGCGCTGGTCTGCGACGTGAGGCTGGCCGAAACAAATTCCTCTTTGCGTTTCAACGAGGTCGAAATGGGATTCATCCCCGGCCTGGCGACATTCCGCCTCGCCAAGTACATCGGCCTGGGGCGCGCGAAGCACTGTATTCTCACCGGCAGAAACATCCCGGCCAAAGAGGCTCGGCAAATCGGCCTTGTCGACAAGGTGTACCACGCCATCGACGAAAAAGAAGTCCTGCAAGAAACAATCGGCGAGTTCATGCCCTTCAACCCAGATTCGCTGGAACTGAGCCGGCGGTTGCTGAACGAATCCTTCGCAACGTCTTACGAGAATTTCACGGGGCACTTTCTCGCAGCGCAGCACCGCGCCATTACCGGAAAAACATTCCAGGAGCAGCTAAGAAAAGGTATCAAGGACGGGAAGTAACGCAGTCTGTCTCCCACTAAAATCAGCAGCGGTTGTTTGCGCAAGCGCGTCGCGAAGGCGGCTGCAGGGCGAACACTGCTTTTAAACATGTCGCCGGGCGCTTCATTAGTGTCCTCGCTTACAGGGTATCCAGGGTCATAGCGAGAAGAGCTTTGTTTCGGCAATGGCATTGGCTATACTTATCGGCATGACAAACGGCGCTGACCCAAAATCAGTCACACGATATTCTCCGGCGGCCAACCTGATCTCACTGGCCCTTAGTGCGCTTGCCCTCCCGCTGGCGCTGGCGCCGGCGTGTTACGTTTTGGCCCTGACGGCGAGCCGGGCGATTCTCCCCTGGTACTTCTGGTACGAGCGCTATTACGTCGATGCGGAATTTCTGCTTCATAAAGGTTTTCTGATACCCCTACCCTTTTGCTTTCTGACCGTGTTTTTCACTATCCGTTATCTCTTGGGTCGCGTTGCGCCCTCTTGGCGAAAATTGGAGGCGCGGCCTGCAATCCCGGTTGCCCTATGGGCTAAGCAAATTCTCATCGCCCTGGTCATGATTCCAACGGGGATTGCCTTTTTCGCGTTTTTCGGATTGAGCGTCGCCGCCTTCGGCAATCCTTTTCCGACGCCGACAACCTTGATGCAAAAGGATCGATGCTCCAAGTGCCACAGCCCTTATCGCCCATTTCATTTCGTCAAATCCGCCGATCAGTGGTCCGTGACGGTCAACCGTATGCGAAATGTTAACGGCGCAAAGCTATCGGATGAAGACGTCGCGAAACTCGCCGCATACGTCGCGTCAAAAGCTTCGATCTCAGACCAATGGCTTTTTCGGGCAAAATGCCTGCGCTGTCATGGAAAGAACCTTATCAAGGCCAAGCCGAGAACAGCCGAGGAATGGACCTTAATCGTCGACCGCGTCGCGAGAAATTCGCCCTACGCTTTTCGAACCGATTGGCGTGAGCAGTTGAAAAACCATCTCGCAAAGCATTACGCGGCGTCTTTTCCCGCCGAGGCGACGCAGGCAAAGGCAAGGCAAGCCAAACTGAATTTTGAGCGCTCATGCGGAGCGTGTCATGCGCTGGCTCTTAGTCAAAAACCGCAGACGGATGCATTGGCGCTCGTGGAGCAAATGCGCTTGAAAGCTCCCGATGTTTTTCCCCAGGATGAATCGGCGCGGCTCGCCGAGTACATGGACACTCTCCCTGACGAGGAAGCAGCGTTTAATGAGCTGTTCCCGCACGACAAGCTCGTGGAGATAGCATGGTGAAGTTTTGCCGCCATCAATCATTATGGGCGCTTTTGATTCCGACCCTCTCAATGATCACACTGCTCGGCGTTTCATGCTCCGATCAAAGCGTAGCCGATCATGACGCGCTCACTTTTGCGCTCGGCGTCACCAAGGATGTGTTCTATCCCTGGGAGGGCCATGTCAGCATTTCTTCCCTTGACGCGCAACCCGGAACGAAATGGACGGCGGATTTCGATCTGCGGGTTGATTTGCGTCCTCTAAAACCTTTCAGGGATATCGTCGAGGAAATTAGCGTCGTCATCGTCGGAGAGCCGGTTTACGACGCCAACGGCAAAACATGCGGCATGACGGCGACGACCGTTTCATCTCTATTCACGTCTGCGGGCATACCGGTGTCATTTTATGAGGGCGTTATGCCCGTCGGCGCCTTTGGCAACCGCCGCGCGAGTCTTTTTGAGGGCTTAAAGACTTTTCCGCCGTCATTTGGCGAAACGCGCTTGCAGGGAAGTATTGAAATCGATTTGCCCCTGGATATTCCACACGCCTGGTATCGTCCCATTGTCGATATCTTTGTGCGTCTTAAAGATTCCGAAACACCCGTGGACATCGGGCATATGGGGTATCAAACAAACCAGTGGATCAACGACATGGCCCAAAGAGCAGGGCCAAGCGGATGGTGGCGCGCTCTGGCCGGCGTCGAGGCTCGCGAGCCTTATGAGTTTATGCATTACGCGCAGGTTCTGCCCGAAATCAAAGTTGGAGATCCGAAGGCGCCGCGCATGGCCTGGACGATTTTCCATGACATCGACGCCTACGGTCAGTCAGGGCTTTTGCCCCAGGAGGACGCCGGGCAAGTCGGCCTTTTGAATCGCGTACGCTTCCCGACGCCCTTTCTGTTATACCCAGGCCGCTATCAGATTCATCCGGGAGTCCCGGCTCTTTTCCCGGAAATTTCCCTGGCGGACCTTTTCATCGGCGACGAAACCGTTCCGACGATGATAATGAATTACATGGATTTTGAATCCGGGGGCGCGAAGGCGATTCTGACTAAGCCGGATGGCGAGAAGCTGAATCTCGGCGTGCGCGACATGGTTGGTTTTTCGCCGTCGGGTCCGCGTTTGGATAGGGCGGGGTTCCCGCTGGAGCTACGCCAGACCGGCGAATACGAATTGGAAATGACCGGCGAAATATTCGATAAGTTCGGACGGCGCTTTAGCGGAGGCGGAGCCTATAAATTCACCGTAGCCATGCCCCTGACTTTTTCCACGCCGGTCAAGCCGGGAACAAACTACCTGGTCGGGTCGCGTTTTCCGGCGGCGGCGCACGTTAACCCCGCCGTTCCCGCCGACATCGTTATTGAGGTGGACTATTATCCCAATTCCGACTCAGACCGCGCGCGCCGCGCGACATTCACGGGCCAGTCGGATCGTTTCGGGCACTTTGTCCCCAAGGGCGCAGCGCCGATGGTATTCGATGAACCGGGAGAATATCGCTCTTTGATCACCGCCCGTTACCGCCAATCTTCCGGGGTGCTCTGGTACGGCGCGCAGACTTCGGCGGGCATAATCGCCCCGGTTGAGTCAGAAATCGAACTGCACGGAGGGCGCACATATTTGCAGCCCCCCAATCCCGACCTGCCCGATTATGGCGGTTTCGAGCGCTACGAGTCGGGCGTGGAGGGCGGATCGTCTCTTTTTGAAAAGGAGACCATGTGCCAGTTCGATTATATTTTCCCCTATTTCAAAAGCGACACGCTGTTTATCGCCACGACCTACCCCTTTGAAAGCGTCGTGGGCATCGTGCATTCCATGGAGTTAAAATCGAAGGAACTCGCCAGACGCTTCGTGCAATCCATCAATCCACAGAAACGTCGATTCGATTTTCCCATCACGCCCAAGCGACGCAAAACAATCTTCCTTCCCGATATCTTCAAGTGGTCTGAAGACAGTTTTGCGTATTTTCGAGTCAACGAAAAGCACGCCGACCACCTGCCGATTCTTTGGTCCAACAAAAAGGGACTTTCGCCTTTCCTCTTTCGTGATGACAACGAATTTGAGGCCTATACCTACGTTTCCGTCATCCGTCCCGGCTTTCCGGTTTTGTCGCTGGCTTTTGCCGGTTCTTTTCAGGGACCGTGCTGGATCGTTTCTCCCAATCCCTACGGCGGGCAGATCAACACTTCAACCAACGGCGATCTGCCCGGCGATTTATACCGCGTGATGTCGGGACTTGTGCTCAAGGATAAAGTGACCGGAAAAAACTATTACGACGCCTACACCGCCTCCATCGTCGTTTTGCCGCCGGGAAGTTATCGCAACTCCGTCTCCAAGCCCGGTCGCCATGCGATGGCGTGGCTCAACGGGCGTGAGCAGAAATACTTCATCGGCATGGACACTTCCGAAAGCTATCTGGTGGGCGACAAGATGGTTTTGGGCGGCACCGTCATGCCCACCGTCCCCGCCGATGTTCGATTCACCGTGACCAAGCCGGACGGCATTGTCGAAATTGTCGAGGGTCGCTCCAATGCCCTGGGAGGTTTCGGCCCGCCCCGAATCATCGATGTGGACCAGCCCGGGGTCTATCGCGTCAAGGCGCATATTGAGGGCGACGGCGGAAGCGGCGACATCATGGGTACGGGCGACGGCGAGTTTTATAACTTTGCCGTGCCGCCCGGCTCGCAGCAGATCATGACCATAAACCTGCCGCCTTTTTCGGAAGTTCCTCCCGAAAGCGATATCGTCGTACCCATCCAGTGGCCGGATGAATTGCGTCAGGCGAAGCTGACCTGGTCGATCATGATGCCCGGCAGCGTCATGGATGAGGGCAGCGTTTTGGTCGCGGGATCAGAGCACATATATCGCTATTCGCGAGAGAATTTCGCGATTCAATATCCCTTTGTGGACACCGTGGATTACGCCACCGGGCACAAAATCGCCGTGGATACCATCGTCATGGTGTTTTTCCTGGAGGCCCAAAACGCTTCGGGGAAAAAAGTATATGATTTGGCCCGCGTGATTTTGCGTGGCCGGAAACTGTTCAATGCAAGGGGGATTTTCGCCGAAGGCGCAGGCCATATGACCGGAGATACCCATTCTCTTTCCATGGTGAATCCGGCTGCGCCGCCGCCGCCGATGTCGGCCATGAAATAAAGGACAAGTCATGAAAGCATCTTTTATTAAGAAACTGGCCGCATTGCGTCGTGAGATTGATGATCAGGATCAAAGGCTTATTCAAGTTCTCGCGAAGAGGCGCGATCTGGCGCGGCGAATTATGCAAGTGAAGATTGCCGAAGGCCGTGCTTTTCTGGATGACGATCGCGTTCGCGAAATCGTGGAAACACGCACGGCGTGGGCTAAAAAGGAAAATCTGGACACCGATTTTATCGCCGAGCTTTTCCAAAGTCTGATGGACGGCAATATTAAATTTGAAGAAGAAAAGCTTCAAAAGCGCCACGGAAATTAACTATAAGGAAATCCTCCATGCATAGCCATTTCTTATGGCAGATTCCCCAAACTCCGAGACACAGCCCGTAAGAGAATCCAATACCTCGATTCGTAAACTATTTGCAGATCCTGCTTGAGATCAACAGGAATGTTCCCCATTTGAAAAGGTGATTCGCTCGGCGGAGTCTTGCCTTTTCCAACCAGCAACTCATCGAGCTTCAAATTCCCGACCGGCTTGCCGCCAAGGCTTGGATCCTTTGATAGAAGGAAAAATGTATTCGTCGATATTGGCGCATATAATGAACCGTCTTTCACCACATCGAAGCGATAGTAAGGATTTCTCATCAAAATCCCGTAACGCCATTCCTCCAGCACATCCAGGGCGACATCTTCGGTCATGACGATCCAAACCGGAAGATGAGATTTGGCGACATCCTCTATCAAGCTAGAGACCGTTACGATATCATCCTGGCGTACAAAGGAAGATTGATAAGGCTCCTGGAGAAAAATGCGCGGCCTGGATTGCAGATAACGCATCATCAGGGTGGCCGGCGCAGGCGAGAATGCGAAAAGACGCAGTAAGCTGTATGCGGCAATGACACAAACAGACAATCCAGCAGCCCTTGACCACCCCTTCCTATTGGAAAAAGAAGCGATGCCGACGCCCGCCAAAGGCGAAGCGGCCACCAGCGCGCAATAATCATAGTAAGAATTCTTCTTGGAAATAATTGTAAGAATTATCAGTGGGCCGAAAAACCACAGGATCAGCGAATAACGCCCTGGAATCTTGTTGCGCAGCAAACCGAAGAGACCAACTAAAACCGCCATGGACAGGAAAGGACCAAGTTGATGACGAAAAATCAAGTCAGGGTAAGTCAACAGACCAACCGGATCAACCCACACGGGAGATGCCGCCCCTGCCGACACTTCGGAAAGATAATAATTTACCGGAGTGTTTAGCAGGCCTCCATCCCAGTTTAAAGATGGAAGCAAAGTGGCCAAAACAAGTACGGCGCAGGCAGCAAAAGCTATCATCAGTCCTGGCCAAAACCCCTTCGAATCATGAGCATCCGACTCTTCATTCCCCTGATACAACAGTCCTTCAAGAGTCATCCCGCAAAGGGCAAAAATGCCGCACCCCACCGCAATCAAACCATTGGAAAAGATAAAGGAATAACGCAAAATCAGGCCGAAACACAAACCGGCCGGAACGGCGAAAATAATCCGCCGCCACCCCCTTCCCTCGACGAGGCATGCCACGCCCGTGGCGACCAGGGCCATGTTGAGCATATGATCGTCAAAAATGAGCGCCCCGGTCATATGGACAGGCGTGAAAGCGGCGAAAAGGGCTGTAAGTCTTCCGGCAACTGGTCCGCCCAACCTGGAGCCGATCCGCCAGGAGGCCATGACAAGCGCTAAAAAGAAAAGGAGTTGGACAGAAATAATAATCTCGTAGCTTCGCCCAAACAGGTCCATGAAATAATGAGCCAGGCGAAACTGCGGAGGTTGCTTTGGTATATGCCACAGTGGATCAAATGCATCGGGATATTGATGAGAATCCAGGACATGACCCAGCACAGGGTGAGGCCTTCCCACGAGCACGGGACTCGTTTTCGCGTTCCACCAAACCATTGAAGCGATGGAACTTGCGATAAACGCACACATCGCCAAGATTTGGAGTCTTTTTCTTATGAGCGGCGTCAATTTCAAATTTATCTCAATCATTTAAGAAAGTGCTGCGAGGACTATACTGGAATTTGAGCTTTTTTCCTTCACTCGCTGCGAAATACTTTGAGATCCGGTTCCCGACGTGATATTATTGACTCATAAAATTATTATTTCCAACTGAGAAAAAGTGGAGGATGAAATGAGGAACATTATTGGACTCATGTTGGTCTTTGCGACGACGCTGGCTTTTCTTTTCACGATCTCCTGCGGCGGCGACGACGATGACGACGACGCCGATGACGACGATTCAAACGATGACGCGGATGATGACACGGATGATGACGTGAATGATGACGGCGACGACGACATTGATGATGACGCGGATGACGACATATCCTGGGATGAGAGATGCGAAAATACGATTAACGAATATTACGATCAGTGCGACAACGCCTTGTTCGATTTCACGCACGACCAGGCGATGGAAGCATGCAAAAATTCATCGCCGCCTGAAATCCCCTGGGAGTGCGTCGTCGAATGCTGGGAAGGCACGCAAAACTGCGCTCTCTGGTATGCCTGCATTATGGAGAGTTGCGATATTCCACAGCCCGACGACGATACAAACGACGACGTGGATGACGATATTGACGACGATGTGGACGACGATGTGGACGACGATGTGGACGACGATCTCCTCCTCGACTTCGAGCCGCTATACCTGAACAACTGCCTTATGGAAGATGGTCGGGAATTTGTCATTCGCACGCAAACCGAGTGGGACGAATTCGTCGGCAACATTTTCGGCGATAAATTCTGGTACGAAATCAACTTTGAGGAAAATATGGTGGTTGGCGTCAGCACCGGCGCGGGCGGATGCGCGGCCTGGGGGCAAATCCTAAGCGTCTATCAAAGAGATAATTCCGTCGACGTGAGTTACAACGTGGAAAGCGGCGGCCCCTGTTACTGCTATGTATCTCTTCCAATGTTCGCCATCATACCGAAAAGCGATCTCCCCGTGAATTTCTACGCGATTGATATCAGCGCCGAGCGAGACGAAGAATCCTATAGTCACCTGTTTTTAAACAACTGCCTGATCGATTCGGAGAACAGTTTCGTGATCCGTACGGCAGGTGACTGGAACCGCTTCATCGGCATGGACGACGGCGATAATGAATATGACTCCATATCGATGCTTAACTTCGACACGCATATGGTTCTGGGTCTTTTCACCGCCTCCGGCGGGTGCGCGGCGCATGGACAGATATTTGACATCGCGCCGGACCTGATAGGCAATTATTTATGGTTTTCGTACTTCCTGCAGGGCGAAGGCGCCTGCGACTGCTGGGTCCGCGTGCCGATCTTCGCCATGTACCCGCATACCGATCTGGTGGTGGATTTTCTCATGGTTGAGTAATCCCGAACCGGCATAATTCATTGCCTCGCAGCGTCGTAGGCGTCGAGCATTATCTTCAGTATTTCCAAGCCGTCCTCGCCGCTTTGCGCGGGAGGGGCGTCATTGAGAATGGTTTCTTTCATCGCCTCGATTTGCGCCTGGTAGCCGCATTCATAAACCGTATCGAACATGGGCCATTGCCATCCGTCGGCATTCCACAGACCGCCGACCTTTTCCTTTTTCACATATGACAAAAGCCCCGAACCCTTCATCAGGTCCGCGTAGCCGTTGCCGTCCTTACCGAAAACTTCGGTGACCGAATCCATGCCGCCCTGGTGGCACCAGTTGCATTCCACAACGCCCATAGCGCCCGACGCATAAGCCATCCAAAGGAGAAAAAAGTCGTCCACGTCGCCTTGCGTGTGCGTGAAAGTACGCTGCACGGCCTTGACGCTTTTGAGCTTTTGTCCTTTGAAAATTTCGTGCACCACGGAAATGCTGTGGCAGCCCAAGTCCATCATGACCCCGCCGCCGGCAGTTTCCTTTTGGAAAAACCACGGCGAGTAGGGTCCGGCGTGCCGTTCGATCTGGCGAACCATATATACATCGCCAAAAGCTTTAGCGCGAGTCATTTCGACCAGCTTGGCGAACTTTGGGGCCAGGGGAAGATTTTCGGCGTAGATGAGTTTTAGTCCGCTTTTTTTCGAAGCCGCGACCATTTCCTCACCCTGCTGATAAGTCACGGCCAGCGGCTTTTCCACCATCACATGTTTGCCAGCCTCAAAAGCGCGCAGGACCAGTTCATGATGCTGATAATTGGGCGTGGCAATGAGCGCCAAGTCCACGTCGGTCGACTCGATCAGGCGCCGGTGATCGTCGTAGGCGCTTGGAATGCCAAATTCCTTTGCGCGCTTTTGCGCATTTTCCAGACTGCGACTCGATATCGATACGACCTCGACGCCGTCAACTCGACGAATCGCCTCGACGTGATTCGGGATGACCCCTCCGCTGCCGCAAATGCCGACTCTGATAGTATTCATGATGCCTAAAACCTATCCAGAGCGTTTTTAAACGCCTCGATCAGCTTCACGCCTACCTGCCGACCGCCGAAGCCCATGCCGTTTTCGTAGATGCACATCCACCGGGCTTCTTTGTCTTCCCACTCGAAGAGTTCGTACTCTTCGGGCATGTGCACGTAGCCCACGTAGTCGTCGGTCTGAGAAGCCGTGCAGAATGTTTTCCGCCCTGATTGTTCGATAAGCCTTCGCGCGGCAAAACCCACGCTGGGCCCCATATCCGCAGGGAAACCCGTAAAGACCAGTTCACCCACGCGCACAACAGGCACGCGAGCAACGCTTCGCTCCCCAATACCGCGCCTTCCAAAACGTCGGACATACATTCGCAACGGGTACAGCAAAATATCCAGCCAGGCTTTGTCCGCAGTCAACAATTTCGGCAAAATAACTTCCACCGACGTTTCCCCGACGGCGAAAGCCACATCGTCGCCTTTTATCGGCTCGGCGTCTTTCGCGGCAATATCCACCTGCTCGCGCAATAGGCGCGTCAGGATTTTCAAGTGCACATTAATGTCCATCGGTCCTTCGGGGAAAAAGACGTTCACCGCGCCGACAGGACCAACGATAAACATGCCGTGGTCCCCGTCGTCCTCGATTGTTTTAATGAGTTCACCCGGATAATCGGCGGAGGCCGTATTGTTTTCACGAAATGCAACGGTCACCGGATGCGCGCCGAAAGTCATAACCGTGATGTTTCGATTCGATCTCGAAATTTTCAACACGCCCATTGATCTGTCGATGTTTCCGTCTTTGTGGCGGCGGTTGTAATTGAGTCCCTCGGTCTGCGTGACACCGTAAGATAATTGAGCCGGATGCAGATCCTTCACGGCATCGATCACGGCCCCGGCGATCCCTTCGACCATACCCTTGAAAATCGACGGCCTGTATTTTCCCATAAATAGGGACGCCGACTCCGTATCCCAGTAGCCGCCCGGGGCGGAATGCGTGTGCGTGGCGGAAATCATCAATCCGGCGATCTCAATTCCGGCTTCGGCGACGGCCTTTTCAACAGCCACGCGCAAAGGCTTGGTCGTTAACAAAAGGTCCGTGGAAACGACGGCGGCAACTGTCTTTCCGTCGGAAAATACAAGCGCCCGAGCGTAAAAGGGATCACGAATGCTTTCGGCCAGGCGTTCCTTTTTCCCGGCCATGCCCGCCATGGGAAAGGGCATCTTCGGCGTAATGTCGCGTTTCCCGAATCCAGCCTCTAACGTATTTTTTGTCTGCGTGGCTTTCTTTGTTGCCATAGCTATCTCCTTTTCTCGCGTGACTGGTATATTCATAGCAAAAACGCCGTCCGCCGTCATCAGACTACCAGGGATTGCAACCTGGCGTCTTTTCCCCTATGAGTTATCGGACTGTTTTTGATCTCACGATGAACAAAAATAAATGCGAGGTATTATCCGACAATGACAATTCGCCACGCCTTTTACCTGACCCTCATTTTTTTATCCATAACTCTAATGAGTTGCGGCGCCAAAGAAGACAATGACGATGACGCGCCCGGGATCGACGACTACATCCGCCAGGGGAAAACCCATTTGACAACGAACGAAAGCCTTTATGCTGAAGAAGCTTTTGAATCCGCGCTGGAAATCAAGTCGGACAGCCAAGACGCAAAATTCGGCCTCTTTCTCGCGCGCCTTATTCGTTTGCCGAATTTGATTGATCAACTCGTTGGAACCATTTCCAGCATCAGCTTCGAGGATCAGGCGAACGATAATATGACCAAATCCCTTTCCATCGGTCCAGGTTTCGACAATTCCATTCACGAGTATTTGTACGAAAACGTCGGCGACCGTCTGGCGGCCAACGAAGTTTTATACGATGCCCTTGCCCTAAGGTCAGATTTCGATTTCGATCTTGCACGATACCCCATTTCCATCGGCGAATCGGACTTGATGGCTTTTTCCGGCCACTTCGACAAATGCGATCTTTATTTCTTTGGCTCGATGGATGCGCTGATGAATGCGCTAGTGAACTATCTGCTGGCCATTGATCTGAATTTTGATCCACAACTGTTGATCCTTCCCGATACGGAGGAGCTTAGCGGCACGACCGAAACGGTGTTGGCCTACGTTGAACTGATTGAAAACCTGCTTTCCAGCGAAGACGCGCCAAACTTTCTCACGTACCGAAAAGACGGCACCGAGTATTTACAGCAAACGGGAATGGATCTGGGCAATGCATTCGCCCGATTGTCGGCAGCTTACGATTGTATGTCTTCGGCTCT
The DNA here is from genome assembly GCA_964591275.1 of uncultured bacterium. Classification (GTDB taxonomy): domain Bacteria; phylum Lernaellota; class Lernaellaia; order JACKCT01; family JACKCT01. The sequence goes on from CAZQAE010000041.1 coordinate 18,089, forward strand.
GTTGGAACGGTCGATGTTTCAATTCCATTATTTCGACCGCAACGCCAACGAAGCCTACTCGCCGTTCAAAGACCCGGTCTTTATTGGGAATACCATCGAGTTAAGCCCGGATCCGGCCGGATCGCTTCAATACATCACTCAATTGCTGCCGGATGCCTTTTACGAAGGGTCCGAACTCGATGCCGACCCGACTGTCGCAACGATCACCCTCGCGGACTTCAATGAACTGCTTTACAGCCTCGAATTGTTGCCCCTGCAATTAGGCCCGATAACAATCGACAATCTGCCCGCCGTACCCGAAATCAATCTCGGCGACCTGTTTGTTGATCCGGACCCGGAGTCCTTGCAAAACGCATTGCTTGTCATCATTGATCTGATTCACATGGCCCTGGACTCTTAAAATCACGAGTCGAGGGGCGGCGATGTCAATCGGGCCGCTCCACTTCCAAGTGCCGTTTCAAAAAGTTTTCAACAAGAAAGCAAATTTCATCGGCCAGTAATTCGTCTTCCAAAAATTCCGGTCTGTACAAAACGGCCTGATGCGTCAGCGACTCCACAACGTTGAATATGATGAAAAGGATCAGGTCCATTTTGTCTTCGGCAAACTTTTCGAAATGCTGCTGAAGATGTTCCCTCATCAGTTCGACAATCCGCCCGTCGATCTCGTTGATCTTTTTCAGATCGCCGATCCTCGGGACTTGCTCGACAAGAACCTTGTGAAGCGCCGGCTCATAGGCGTGCAGAGCCACCATAGCTTTGACGATTTCAGTGATGGCGACGTTTAACGGAGCGTTCCTGATGGATTGAAACTTATTTTGAATGATCTCAAACTCCGTCGTTCCAAGACGCAGGTTCAGTTCCAAAATCAGAGATTCCTTGTTGGGGAAATACTGATACAGGGATCCGACGCTAACGCCGGCTCTTTCCGCGATCTTATTTGTCGTCGCCTTGTCGTAACCGTCCTCGATTAAAACCTGAGCAGCCGCGTAGACAATTTCATCAACAAGCGCCCTGGAGCGCGATTGTTTGGGCATACGCCGGGGTTTTGTATTGAGTTTGCTTTTCATTTGATGCTCATAAAATGCGAGTTGTCACCTCAATTGGCTTTGCATATGATACCGGAACGCGAGTGAATGCTCAATTTTTTTTTGGTCCATTCAAAACGACAGATCATACGATGAAAATATTTTGAGAATACTTCGCGATTATGCGCCTCATTCCGCGGAACTTCTATAAGGAAATTGACAATGACGAAACCCATTTGCAAAATTCCGAAAAAGGGACTTTCCAGGCAAAGTGTCTTGAAAACAATGAAAGAGTACGGCGGTCACGACGCCGACTATAAATCCGGCAAAACCTGGAGTTTGGTCTATTTTCTCGGCGACGAACACACCGAGTTTCTCAAAGAGGCCTATGGAGCATATTTCAGCGAAAACGGACTGAACCCGATGGCCTTCGAGAGCCTAAAGCGCTTCGAGTCCGAAGTCATCTCCATGACGGCCCGGATGCTAAACGGCGACGAGAACTCTGTTGGGACCATGACCTCCGGCGGCACTGAAAGCTGCATATTGTCTGTAAAAACATATCGGGATATGGCCAAAGCCAAAAAGCTGCTCCCCGGCAAACCCGAGATGATCGTTCCCGAATCAGTGCATGTTGCTTTCGCAAAAGCGGCGGAGTACCTCGGCATAAAATTTGTCCGGGCGCCCCTGGACAGCGACTGCCGCGTCAACGTCAAGGCCGTAAAACGTCTGATCAACCGCAATACGATTATGCTGGTCGGTTCAGCGCCCTCCTACCCGCACGGCGTCATCGACCCCATCGAAGAACTTGGCGAAATCGCCCTAAAGAAAAACATCCCACTGCACGTCGATTCGTGCCTCGGCGGTTTTCTTCTTCCCTTTGTGGAAAAACTCGGATACGAAATTCCTCCCTTCGATTTCCGCGTTCCCGGCGTGACCTCGATCTCTGCGGATCTGCACAAATACGGTTTCTCCGCCAAGGGCGCTTCAACGATTTGCTATAGAAACATCGACTATATGAAGCACCAGTTTTTTGTCACGGAAAGCTGGCCCGGCGGCATTTTTGCCTCACCGGCCCTGTTGGGGACGCGGCCCGGCGGCGCGATTGCCGCAGCATGGGGCGCCATGACTACGATTGGAGAAGACGGATACACGAAAAATGCAAAACTCATCATGGAAACGACGCAAAAGCTCATGGACGGAATACGCGCGATTCCGGAATTGGACATCGTCGGCAAACCCGTGGCGAGCGTTTTTGCTTATCGTTCGACGTCCCGTGATGTGAGTATCTACGCCGTCTGCGACGTAATGGAAAAAAAGGGTTGGAATATCGACCGGAATCAAAGACCTGAAGCCTTGCACGCCATGGTGACGCCGCATCACGCACGCGTTGTGGACCGGTATCTGGAAGATCTGCGCGAGGCAGTATCTGTCGTCAAGAAAAACCCGGAACTGGCGCAGCAAGGCGGCGCGGCCATGTACGGTATGATCGCCAATATTCCTCTCAGGGGAATGGTGAAAAACAATGTCCTGAAAATGATGATGGACATGTACGGCCCGCAAAGCCAAATGCCCAACCTCCAAAACCCGCCGGAAGATGGCGACTGGTCCATGAAAGCGGGCATGGCGTTTTTGAAAATGAAAAAACGCTTCTATGACAAGTTTAATTTGTAAATGACGAAATATTCGTGACCTTTGGAGTTTGCTATATGCCCGAAATTACGCCTTTTCATTACCGAAAAAAGACGCGGAAATGTTGTGTTTTCTCAGCGGCGATCATACTTTTAGCTTCATTATGCGTCGTGTCATGCGATTACGGTTTCACTGCGGAGCAACCCGCCTATTACGAAGTATACGAGGTATACGGCAGCCCCTACGAACGAGGTTTTCAGCACGGCCAACGTTTCGAAAGTAAAATACGCTCCCTTTATACGATGCTGCTGTCCAACTCGATCTTCCCATACCTCAATCGGGAAAGAGATGACCTGGCCAGCGTCATGCTGCGCTACCAAAATGATGAAATTTACGGCGACGGGAAATTCTCCAGTTTGATGATGCTGGAATCGGGCCTCAAGCTCCTGGAAACGATCCCGCAAGTCTATATCGACGAGATGCAGGGCATTGCCGACGGCTCCGGCATGTCCTTCGAAGAAATACTGGTGATGAACACTTTCTTCGATACGCTGATGGGCTTTCGCTCCATCACTTTCTTCATCAAACTCATCCAGGCGCCTTTCATGTTGAGCGTCGAAATGGTCGGCGATCTGAATGCGGACGGCGTGGACAATGACGGCGACGGCCTTATCGATGAAGGCGACGATGGGCGAAATGATCCCTGGGAGCCAAAGCATTTCGCCACGTGGGTTGAAGTTCCGACGGACGCCGTTTTGCGCCTGGTGATTGACGACGACAAACCGGGCGTGGACGCAAGCTCCGTCAGAATTCAGATCAACGAAAAACTGTACACGGCGATTGCCGACCCCGAGGTCATACAAACCAGAGGGGTCGCCCGAGAGGGCAAGACTATTGAGGTTTCCGTCACGCCGCCGGGAGGATGGCCAGCGGCGAGCGCCGTCTCGATCATCATTCAGTGCGTCGATCTTAACGTATTAGTCCGTGTGGCGCCGCACCACCCGCGGTCCATGCGCGACGAGCGCATCACTTTCACGACCGCAGGCTACGGCAAAAAAACCTTCGAAGTGCCCAATCGCGGATACTCCGACGGTCGCTCGCAACCCACTTCGCTCGGTTTTGCCGTCAGAGGATCGGCGACAACAGATAACGGCGTTTACCTTGGCCATAACTTCGCCATGCTTGACAGCGACACTACGCACAAACACGTCACTCTTTTCGTTCACCACCCCGACGAAGGCCCGGACTACGGATTCCTGGGATACACGGGCATGACCTGGGGATTTTCGGGCATGAACACCGAAGGCGTGACCTATCTGCTCAACCCCTCCGACACCCTGAACAACTCCTTCACAAAAGGATTCAACGAAGGACTTATCTTCGCCCAACTTCTACCGAAGGGTGTTCCTGCGGGGATGATGGGCAGAGAAATCCTGGCCAAATCCAGCAATACGAATGACGCTCTGGATTATCTGGCCAATGAGACGGCGACTTTCGGATGGAACTTCCTGGTCGTTGACGCCGGCGGCGACATGTCCGTCGCCGAACTCGACGGAGACATCTTCGATATGCCTTCCAATGGATTTTATTCCTACACGACCGACTTCAATGATCCCGACAACCTCAATGCATGGGGAAATCCGTGGGCCAGCGTGGGGCCGGACGATATTCGCGCTTCTTCAAACTATTTGAAAAACATCAATGAAATCGAGTATCAGATCGCAACATTCAACATACAGCCGCAACGTTACTGGTCGAGCTTTTTCTTCAGATCCCTAAAGGCTTTCTGGGTTCTCGGCGATGAGATCGACGCGCGTTACGGCAACCTCAACCTGACCGGCATGGCCGACATCCTGCGCATCCATGAACTCGAAGACCAGCGCGACGGCATGCAGTCCGCCATCTACGAGCCGAAAAAACTGCTCATCCATGTAGCCGCCGGGCAGGTCCCGCCCAGCAGCGGCCCCTACAGAGAGTTCAATCTTGGCGCATCCTCCACGAAAGGGGGCATCCAATGAAAATACTCTTTGCACTTGGCGTGTCCGCCTTTATGCTCGCCCTACCCTGCGTGCTCTTCGCCGGATTCACAGAAACCATTCCGCAAGAAACATTTCTTCTCGACACCAGTTTTTTTCAGTCCTCGCTCAATAACCGCTGGAACGACGACGGCGAACTCGTGCCTCTCATCGACCCCATGGTCCGATACGAGGCGGGCGCGGGAAAGCAGGGGATTCTTAAACCTAAAGTGCAAGCCGATCTCGGCGTTTTGGCGCTGCAACTCCATTATGGGATCACCGATAGCCTCCTGGTCGGCATTGGCGTGCCCATCGTAATGTACGCGCACGTCGATCCCAAATTTGAATGGGAGGAAGGCGACTACCAGTGGAATCTGGGGCGCACTTACAGCGAGAAGGATTTCTGGGACTGGGCCGGCAGCATGGGGCAACCCAAACCGGGCAAGTGGGAGGGCAGCAATGGCGTTCTTGCCGATATTATCCTGGCAAGCCGCTGGCGCTTCACCGACAAATCCGAATGGTTTCGGGACCGTGGCCTGGCCATGTCCTTCATGTTCATGGGCGCGCTTCCCACCGGCACGCAGGCCGAATCCGAGAAGGTCGTGTCTGCGGGAACAACAACCTGGGAACTCCACACCAACGGCGACCTTTGTTTTCACCTGGGGCTCGACAAGTTCTTTCGCAAAAGTCTCAACAACAGGCTGGTCCTGGGTTTGGATGCGTTTTACGAGATCATGCTCCCGCACGAATACACTGCGCCGCAGGGCGAAGAAAATCCTCTGATGCTCAACATCCGCCCCTACACCGGCAAGTATTATACTATTGACGGAGGCGATTTTTCGGGATTTTCCACGCAGATCGACGTTGTGCCCATCAAGGGCAAAGCCAGGCAGACATGGCTCACAAAGGGCAACCCGGAGTTGGCCGCCAAATTTCCACCGATTCTGACTCTTACAGCGCGCTACACATTCACGCATTTGCAACAATCCGACTGGGAGTCGGACTCGGATGTTTGGGACTGGGAACAAGAGGAAATGTGGAAACCGGGCTATAAAAACATCCTGTTCGGACAGGCGTCGCTCGCACTTTTCCGATTCGGAATCCCGGTTATGCCCTACGCCTCCTACCGCAATATCACATGGCTTCCCGGCAAAAACACTCGAGCGCCCAACGTCCTGGGACTCGGCATTAAAGCTATCTTAAAATTCTGGTAAGAAATGGAGAATCGTCAATGAAAATCAAAATTATCCTTATGGCCTTTGTCGCCGCGGCGCTGATTGCGACGGTGGGTTGCTCTTCGCCAACCTTTCGCTACATCGGTTACCGTCTCAGCCCCGACCGCGTGGACATGCGCGACATCGACCTCAGTTCAGCCGATATCGAATCTCCCGTCACGATCTACCTCGACAAATACGCCGTGCCGCACATCACAGCCTCCGATGAGGCATCGCTGAGTTTCGGCATCGGCTATATGCACGGACGCGACCGTCGATTTCAGTTGGAACTCCTGCGCTTATTGTCCATGGGCAGATTGCGCGAACTCATCGGCGATCAGGATACGAGCGGCGCCGTGGGCAGATTGGAAATCATCAACCGCATGATTGATCTGGGCCAGGATGCCCGTTCCATCATAGACAATGCCTCAAAACGTGACCTGGCTGTTTTCCAGGCCTATGCCGACGGCGTCAACGCCGCGACGAAAAAAGAACCAACCCCAATGGAATTTCGGCTCTTTGATTATCAACCGGCCGATTGGGCGCCCATGGACACGGCCTATATCGCCGCCCTTATTTCTTTCGGCCTCAGCAAAAACTGGGAACATGAACTCGCGCGCCTGGAACTGATAATCCACCAACTTCAAACCGGAGAGACTGTCGAGCGTGCTTTGACGATTTGGCCGCCCCGCCTGGATCTGGGACCGCATCTCGTTGGCAAAAAACCCGAAACCGATCCTTTCGCCGACATTCCACCCGTGGCGCCGGAACTTGTCGCCTACCTTATCGAACACGCAAAAACGGCGTCATCGGCCAGCAGCGCTTTGCCAGAAAAGCTGCTTTGTCAAAATGATGAACATCCTCTGAGCGCCTTCGGGAAAGGCGGATCAAGAAGCAACAACTGGGCTATGAGCGGTGCCTGGACTAAGACCGGCAAGGGCGCATTTTCCTCCGACCCGCACATGCCGCATATGCTTCCTTCGCTGGCTTATCTCATGCATGTCAAATGCGATGGTTGCGAGTCTGGCGACTATGAAATCATCGGCGGCGTCTTCATGGGTTTTCCCGCCATCACCTTCGGAACAAACGGCAAAGTTGCATGGGGACCCACATCGAATTGGGGCGACATGACCGACCTCTACGTGGAAAAACCCGCACCGGGCAAACCCGATCATTATCTGTACCAGGGGAAAGCCGAAGCCTTCAAAACCCGCGTCGAAGTATTTCGGATCAGGCAAAAGAACGGAGATTTCAAGGAGGAAAGTAAAAGCGTTCGCATGTCCCGCCATGGCGTCATCCTCAACGATTTCATCGAACGCCTTCCAGACGATTTTCCTCTTGTGGCATTGCGGCGTAGCCCGGAAAAAGGCCAGCCGGTCAAAGCGATACTCAATCTGTACCAGTCCCAAAACGTCACCGAGGCACGCCACGCATTGGATGATTTTTTCGCTATGGTCGGCCATTGGTCCCTGGCGGACTCCAGCGGCGACATTGCCTATTGCGGACCGATGTTGCTTCCCCGTCGAACGAAGCACCTGGGCACAATTCCCGTACCAGGTTGGACGGATGCATACGAATGGGACGGGTTCATCCCCATCAAGGATCTGCCATGGATAGAGAATCCTCCCGAGGGCTTTCTCGGCACGGCCAATAATCAGGTCGTACAACCGGAATCCACCGGATATCCAATCAACTTCGAGGGCAACGTCGTGCATCGCTGGGCCAGGATCAAGCAGGTTCTTTCGAGCGGCGTCACCGGCGATGCCATTGCCCGTCAAATCGGCGATCTGCAACTGGACGCCGTCGACATGGGCGTACGCGAAGTCATGTCCATTTATGAAAATGCCTTGAGTCGCTTGAGCAAAAACGACGACGAACTTATCGCCGAAGCGGCGGAAACGCTCTTGGCCTGGGACGGCGACTGCATGCCGGAAGAAATTGCGCCCACTCTATTCAATTCGCTCAACGCGCATCTGATACGCCGGACGCTGGAAGATGAATTCAGCGAAGCGACTCTTGAATTTATCATGAGCTACTTCAACATTGAACCATTCGTTTACGGCATCCTGAGCAATCCCGCCAATCCCGCCTGGGACGACCGTAGAACCGACAAAAAGGAAAACGCCGACGAGATCATTGAGCAAGCCTTCATCGATACGGTGGACGCTTTGACAAAACGATACGGCGACGACATGGAAAAGTGGCAGTGGCAAAAGGCCGCACCTTTTTTCATCAAGCATTCCTTCGGCGGTTCAAAGTCGCTGGCAAAACACTTGAACCGGGGACCCTTCCCCACGCGGGGCGCCATCGACACCGTTTTCAAACACCAGTTCGACCGCAGCGACTCCACGCAATTTCCGATCCACAACGGACCGGTAATGCGTGTCATGGTGGATTTCAATGATCTGCCTGGTTCGCGAATGGTATTGCCCGGCGGGCAATCCGGCAGACCTTCCTCGCAGTACTATGACGACCAGATCGATATGTTCATGTCGGGCTCTGGAATATCAATGGGAATGGGCTTTGAGTCGGTCAAGGAAAACGCCGTCGGGCGAATCGTCATCAAGCCGGAGAAACGCTAAGCACAGCCGTTTTACTCAATCCGTTGCAATCCGTATGGCGGCGAGGCGTTCACGAGCATTCCCGGCGTGCATTTCAGGCGCGCTGTCGTGAATTGCTCGCCGGGCATTTCGGCGGATAAGACATACTCGCCAGGAGGCACGTTGATAAAAACGGCGCCGCCGTCTCCTGTGGTCTCGGCGAGGTCTCGCACAGGCAGGTCGAGCATCGGCCAGCCCGGAATCTCTACAATCATAAAATAAAAGGGGCCTTGCTCCGGCGGCAAAGACGGATTGATGCTCACCGTAGCTCCTGCAATCCCGGCCGTAAAAGGAGTTCCGTCTGCTTCCGTCACCGTCGTGGCGATTTGACAGGCGTCCGGGTCCAGCCACTCCCACAGAAAAATCGACATCCCCCAGACAATGGCCCGTGGCGGTGCCTGGAAAGAGATATCTTCTATCCCCGCTTCATCGGGGATCAGCGTGGCGGTCTGCGTGGGATAAAATTCGTCGTGCCGATGAATAAGGCTCATATCCCTGCCAACACGCACGCCTTCTACAGAGAAAGCGCCATCCGCATCGGCGACGACCGGTTCGATGTCGGGATACTCCAAAACCTCTATTTCGCCACCCGCGAGATAGTCGAAAGTCCAGTCAAAGCGAAAGACCTTGCCGCCCGCAACTGTTTGCGGCGTCGTGTCGTCATCGTCATCGACAGTGTCATCGTCCGTCACGTCGTCGTCGGAGTCGTCATCCACTGAATCATCATCGGCTGTATCATCGTCAATCACATCGTCATCGACCGTATCATCATCGGCGGCGTCATCGTTTAGCGTGTCATCGTCCACATCGTCGTTTAAATCGTCATCCACATCGTCATCGACTGGATTTGAATTGGTGGAAGAATTTGAAGAAGACGAAAAGTCGCCGCAACTGACAAGGGTTATGACGAAAAGCCCGACAAGCAATGATAGCAAAGCGATTTGGATTGCGATTTTCATGAACAGTAAAATATTCACAGAATCATTTTTGTCAAATATGCATAGCATCCGACAAGCGCGCAGGGTCGCCCCAACTCCACATTTCTGAATTCCAAATTCATCCTTTCTGATCGCCTTAAAAATGCTGAACCATTCGCCGCAATTGGGCTATGTTAATTCATTGTTTTCCTTCACATCACCTTGGAAGCTTTCAAATGCCCAAGAGAGTTCTTGTCACCGGGGCCTGCGGATTCACTGGATCACATATGGTCGAACGCCTGCACGAAGCGGGCTACGAGGTCATCGCCACGGACTTGGAGCGCAGCGCCCACGCCGAATACTACTGCGAACAAGGCCATCTGCACCCTATCTACATCGAGGATCACCTCAAAAAGCTCGGCGTGAAGTTTATCCCCGCCGATCTGACGGATGCCGACAGCCTCGAAGCCGTTTTCAAAAACGATTCCTATTGGGCTGTGTTCAACGTGGCGTCCATGTACGATTACTTCGCATCGCTGGACATGCTCCGCAAGGTCAACGTCGATGGAACCCGCAATCTGGCGCAATTGTGCGTGGACTATAAGGTGGGCCATTTCCTGCATTGGAGCACCGACGGCGTTTACGGCGAAATCGAAAACCCTCCCGGCGACGAGAATCATCCCTTCAATCCGCCGAATAGCTACTCCATCTCGAAAGTTGAGCAGGAAAAGATGTTGTGGGGCTTTCATGCCGATCAGGGTCTGCCGCTCACCGTCCTGCGGCCCGCGCCCATCTACGGTCCGAACCACCGATACGGTGTTTTTCACATCCTCTACACGCTGCAGAAAATGGGATCGGCCTTCGTGCTGAGCCTGTGGCCCAAAAAGCATAAACTGATGATACCTTCCGTGCATGTGACGGATCTGGTCAACGCCGCGCTTCACCTGGCCGAAAACAAGGAAAAGTGCCTCGGTGAAGCCTATAACATTCTATCCGACTGCATCGCGCAGGAAGATTTTATGGAATTTATCTTCAAAGCCCTCGGCGTTCCCTACAAACGCATTCCCGTTCCCTGGCCGATCTATAAATACGGCGCCGAGCGGGCCATGAAAATGACAAAACGCCTTGACGAGCGCGCCCGGGCGCACGGCACGCGGCCCAAAATCGATGTGCCGATGATCGAGTACGTCACGCATCAGTACTGGTTCGACAACCGAAAGATCAAGGACCTGGGCTTCAAGTTCAAATACACCGATCCAAGACCGGGCATCTGGGACTACATAACCTGGTGCCGGGAAAAGGGGTGGCTGGAATGAGTATTTTCATCTGGGACGTGCCGATCATCATCCTTCTGGGTTTCTTTTACGCGCTGGCGCACGCGAAAATTTTTGTGGACAAGCATCCGGATTTTCACGTGCATATCGGCTTTGTCACGATCATAGTGTTTTGGATCAACACGGCTTTCGCATTTTTCGGCGCCGATCCCTGGGGAGCAGAATGGGCCATTCGCGTTGTGCCCAAAGCTATTGCAATCCCCTTCACGCTCTCCTATCCTTTCTGGCTGATCTGGGGCGGCACGCGCGCGTTTCACCTCTTCGGTCGTTCCCCACGCCAGGGCGGATTTTCGTGGATGCTCTCACTCAAGGACAGAACGAAGCCGTTCAAAAAGTGGGATGGGAACCCCGGCAATTAACACAGGCCCATCAAAACAGCATGGCGATCTGCCCGACTATCGTCAGCAGGATGTTGGCGAAGGCGTAAGCACCGGCATAGCCCAGGGAAGGTAGCGTGCTTTTAGCGTTTTTGTTGATAATGGCCAACGCAGGCGTACTCGTTATCGATCCGGCCAGCCCACCCAAAAGTATCACCGGGCTCATTTTTAGAACAACCCTGCCGAATGCAAATCCCGCCGTCATCGGCAGCACCGTCACGAACACTCCGGTGATAAACACCTGCGGTCCTACGGTGCGCAGACCTTCCAATAACCCGTGTCCCGCACTCAGGCCCACGCCCGCCAGAAAAAACAGCATGCCCATTTCCATTAGGATAAAGCGTGCCGCCGCAGGCACTCGCCCGAAAGTCGGATTCTGGGCACGCAAGTGCCCGACCAAAAGACCTGATATTAAAAGTCCTCCGGCCATACCAATTCCCAACGGCAGTTTGCCCAACTTCACTGTCACCGTTCCCAGGATGATACCGCCTACGATTCCGAAAGCGAATGTCAAAAGGTCAGTTTCGTGAACCGGTCGTTCCGGCTGCCCGAGGAGTTTGATAACCTCGTCCAGGTTTTGCTTGATTCCCGTCAGGACAATGTGGTCGCCCTTTTCAATCTTTAACTGCCCGCTGATAGGAATATCCAGTCCGAAGCGCGTCAGTTTATCCACCAAGCACCCGTAACGGCTGGCGATCCCCGTTTCCGGCAGCGCCTTGCCGACCAAATCTCTTTTGCTAACAACAACCACGCTGGTCACGATCGCAAAGGCTTTAAGATCCTCGTCGAAAACTTCCCGTCCATCAATCAGTTGCTGTGCCTTTAGCTGGTCATCGAATGCGCCCGCCACCGCGACCACATCGCCCTTCTGTAATTGGAAGTCCACAGTCGGATCAAGAAGCTTGTTGTCCCTTTTTATTTTCAAAATAACGCAGCCGGTACTCGTGATGAAATGCAACTCGCCCAGGGATTGGGAGCACACGCAACCCTCAACCACCTTGTACGTGCGCACGATGGGCGCCTCGCGTCCGTGCAGGCTGCTCTCATTCTCGTCATCGTCATCGTCATCGTCTAGGACATTCATCTTCTTGGTTAGTTCCGCCGCCTCTTTCGATAAATCGATACCCAAAAGTCGCGGGAACACACGCATGAAAAAGAGCAATCCAACCAAGCCGAAGACATAGGTGATGGCATAGCCCACGGTGATGTTGGCGTTCACCGCCTTGGCGCTCATTCCCTCCGGCAGTGTAACCATGCCGCCGACCAGCGCGTCCTGCGCCGCCGCCAGAGTGGGTGTGCTTGTCAACGCCCCGCCCAGAATTCCGGCAGCGTAGCCTTTGTCAAACCCAAACAGGGATTGGAATAAAAGGACCGTGCCGAAGGCGACGGCGGCAACGACGAGAGCCAGCGTTATGTAACGTGCACCGTCTTTTTTGAAGGTGTAGAAGAAACGAGGACCGGACTGAAAACCAACGGAATAGATGAAAAACACAAAACCGATTGATTGGACGATAGGCGGCAGATTAAAGCCGTAATGCCCGAGAAAAAGAGATGAAAACAGAACACCCGCAGCGGATCCCAATTCAAAACCACGAATCTTGATTTTTCCGATCAGATATCCCGTACCGATTATCAAAAAGAGCAGAATAACCGGCTTGTCATTCATCAATGCTGCAATATCGAGTTCCATAAGCCTTCCGAAAAATGTGTTCTATAAACGTAAAAGTCCCGGTTTCATACTTCGGTAGAATTTGCAAATCCCATATCTGTTCGCATTGAAAACCTTAAATGGATATTTATTCGTTGATCCTTTTTCTCAGATCATCAGCTTCGCATACAGCATTGACGATTTTCGTATCCAAAGCCAACTTGACAAGCGCCTTCGCCAACTGCCCGCCGGACAAAGACAAATACTTGTCACGCAGTCCCTTGAACCCGACGGCCCCGACGCCCGTCAACAAAACATTGAGCGCACCGGCTCCAACTCTTTCACCAAGCCGATCTTCTGTGCGATCTGTTCCGGTGATAAAGGCCGGACGCGCAATGACATAGGGCAAAGCACTTTCCATTAGTTGCGTTTCTGCTTTATACCTTGCCCGATAATATTCGCCGCGTGCTTTCGCACTGACGCCAACCGCAGAAAGATAGAGGAAACGCGGTTTGATCCCGGCGGCTTGCACTGATCGAATAAGGCTGGCCGTCAATCCGTAATCCACCGCCATGTAGTCCACCGCTTTCGGATCACCGCCTTTTTTTCCAAAAGCCTTCATGCGGGAACGTGTCGTGCCGATCAACGCGAAAATCAAATCGGGTTTTATCTTCCGCATCGCCGCAGTCATCGCCTGTTCATTCCAGGGCGTTTCATCCGTGCCGGCGCCAAATTCCGAAAAATGCGTTCGCCATTCTTCCTTCCTTGATGAATCAGGACGCACATGCGCGACCGTGGATACATTCGCGGCAATAAGTTCCTGCACCACATGGCGTCCCGTATATCCGGTCGCTCCCGCGACGAAGGCTATGAGGGCGACGCTTTTGGGACTATCACTCATCTTTGAAAATCCCTCTGGATCCCGATTTTTCTTCAGTCGCCCCGCGCGCTGAGCAATTTCATGGCCCAACGATGCACGTAACCGCCTTTTCTAAGGGCCGCCACGTATGCCAGAGCCGAAAAGACGGCCAGTGCGATCCACCACCCGACGAGATGCACCAGGAGACTCGCCGTGATCGCCATGACCAGCGCGCCGCCAAGGATGATAAACAAGATCAATTTGGCGTTAACCCACATTTCGGGCGCCTCGTCCTGGACAGATTCGGCGCCGGTCCTCCCAGCGCCCGAGCGCAGCCACGAAGTCATCAAATAGAGCATGAGGGGGATCATGATGATTCCGAACAGGTAGAGAGTCAGGGCCACATCGGAAACGAGCCAATGCATTGCATTCGTGATGTCCCAGTTCGCGAAATCCACTTTGGTTGCGGAGAAAAAGCGCTGATATCCCGTGCCGTCCCAACCGTGCACGAGAATGAAGAAAAGCAGAAAATAGCCCAAGAGCATCTGTAGCAAAGCCAAATAGCGACTGCCCGCACGAATGAGCTTATGAGCGACCCAGTAACCGAGAACGCCCTGCGTGATGTTGGTGGAGGCAAACAGCGTCACAAACCAAGCCGGCATGTTTCGATCTCCGACGTGCATCGTCTCCCAACTGGGAAAAGCCCACAACAGGCAGACGCCGGAGGGAGCAAATAGAACCGACAGAAATAGCAGGTTCGCCGCGAAGTACGGGCTTTTATACCATGCGCCCTTGTCTTCTTCCGGCTCTTTTTCAATCTGCCTCGACGCGGCGACGGCGAATCCCGCGCCAATGGCGTATGTCCAAAAAACATCGACTTGAACCATGCGTTTGTCTCCTTTGACTCGAAGCTAAACCTTGAAAAGATATTCAAGGCGAAAATCGTTTGAAATTCAAGTGCTGGAACCCTCACGAATGCAAAAGCATTGCTTTGTACGGGTTATGATGTTCTCATGTTTTTAGTGCGCGGCCTGCGCGGGCAATGGTGGCGACGAGTTCACAACGACCATTGTCATGAAATGACATGAATTGCGTCTTTTTCGACTTTTTCAGCAGCCGACCGCACCCCCTTACTTTCTTTCGGTGAATTGTGTAAAAGGCAAATCGCTATGAGTCTACTAGCTGCGGAAAATCTGTGCCTGGCCTTCGGACCCAAGACTATTCTTGAGGGTGCCGGATTCATGATCAACTCAGGAGAACGGGTTGGCGTGATCGGGCCCAACGGGACAGGCAAATCCACTCTCTTTCGAGTCATTGCCGGTCGGCAGGAACTCGACGATGGCGTCGTGCATCTGGCGCGCGGCATGAGCCTGGGATATCTGCCGCAGGACATTCTCGAAATCGGCGAAGGGCCATTGCTGGAATCGGTCCTATCCGCCGTGCCCGGGAAAAGCCAAATCGAAGAAAACCTTCACGACGCCGAACAGAGCATCAATGAGGAAAGCGATCCAGAGAAGCAATTAAATCTCGCCCAGCGCATTGCCGATCTCCACGATCAAATCGATCGCTTCGAGGCTGAATACAGCCGCCATATGGCCGAATCCATTCTCGTGGGACTTGGTTTTAAAACCCAGGATTTCGACAAGCCGCTTTCCACGTACTCGGGAGGTTGGAAGATGCGCGCGGCGCTGGCGGGCCTGCTTTTCAAAAGGCCGGAGCTTCTGCTGTTGGACGAACCGACCAATCACCTGGACATCCCCTCTTTGATCTGGCTCGACAATTTTCTGGGGGAGGTCGATAGCGCCGTGATGCTCATCAGCCACGACCGGGATTTCATCAACCGCCACGCCCGCAGAATATTATCATTCGAGGTTGAGGGCGTGCGCTCATATACCGGCAACTATGACCAGTACCTTGAACTGCGCCAGCAGGAACTGCATGTCAGGCAAGCGGCGCGCCGCAACCAGGATGCCGAAATAAAGCAGTCGGAACAATTCATTCGCCGTTTCCGGGCCAAGTCCACGAAAGCCAGGCAGGTGCAAAGCCGGGTCAAGAGGCTGGAGAAAATCGAACTTGTCGAAATCGGCAACGAAAGAGCCTCCATCAAATTCCAATTCCCACCGTGCCAGCGAACCGGTCGCCATCCTGTTCGCGTCGACAACATCAGTCACCATTATGGCGATTTGCATTTGTACAATGGTCTGAGCGCCGCCGTGGAACGAGGCGACCGGATCGCACTCATCGGAGAAAATGGCGCCGGGAAGACAACTCTTCTTCGCATCATGTCCGGCGAACTTTCGCCGAGCGAAGGAGAAATCCGCCACGGAACCAACGTGGAGCTTTCTTACTACGCGCAGCACCATCTGGAAAATCTCAATCCCTCGGAATCTGTTCTGAACGAAGTATGGCGCGTCAATCCCTCTATGACGCAGACGCGGGTTCGATCCATTTGCGGCGCATTTTTATACAGCGGCGACGAGGTCGATAAGCAGGTCGGCGTCCTGTCGGGCGGCGAGCTGGCCCGTGTAAGCCTCGCGCAATTGCTGGTTAAGCCCGGCAATCTTCTTCTCATGGATGAGCCGACAAATCATCTGGACCTGATGTCCAGCGAAGCGCTGGCCGAAACTCTGGACTCATACGACGGCACGCTGGTTTTCGTCAGTCATAACAGAGCATTCATCAATCGGCTGGCCTCCAGAATATGGGATATCAAGGACGGCGAGTTGCACGATTATCCCGGCAACCTGGATGAGTATTTCTATCACCAGGAGCTTGCGGTCGCAGGCGATCACCAGAAAAAGAACACGAAGAAAAGCCGCGAGAAAGCAGCCGTCACGGAATCAAAGGACGCGGAATCACCCGCCAAAGACAGTTTCCAGCAAAGGAAAACGATCAACCGCGAACGCAAAAGCCTCCAGCGCCGCATCAGCGACAACCAGGACAAAATGTCCTACGTGGAAAATCGCATCTCACGCCTGGAAATTGAAAAGGCCGACTTGGAAAAAGCCTTGAGCGATCCAAGCCAATACGACGACAAAACTTCATTCGACAAGCTGCTGGGCGACTTTACGGTCAAGCGGGAAAAGCTGGAGGAACTAACGCGGCGTTGGGAACACTTGGTTGATGAAGGCGACCGTCTCAGCAATAAACTCGACAAACTTCCGCCATCATGAGAGATTCGGGCCACGAATTCCATATGGAGAAATAAATGCTGAGCGAAATCAATCTGAAGGAAATCGCAAAACTTTCCGGGCCGGATAGAGCCTTCTTAAGCCTGTATTTAAAAGACAGCCGTTCGTTGAAATCACTGGAGCACCGCATCCGAGACGCCGAAAAGCTTGTGGCGGGCAACCAAAGCGAAAAAGAGTATTTGCGGGAAAATCTTATCCTGGTGCGCCAGGGCCTGGAACAATACAAAAAGTTCAAAGGGGGCCTGGCCATTTTCGCTTGCTGGGCGCTGGATTATTTCCGCGTTGAAGAATTGAAGGTTCCGATCCCGAATATGCTGGTTGTGGATTCTTCTTTTTATATCCGTCCCCTGGCCGAATTGCAGGATGAGTTTGAAAACTACGTGGTTGTTGTTGCGGATAACAAAAAAACCCGCATCGACTTTGTGACCTCCGCACGATCCGAAACGGAAGATCAAATTCGCGGGAACATCAAGAACCATGTCCGTAAAGGCGGCTGGTCCCAACAGCGATACGAGCGCCGCAGAGATAAGCAACTGCACAATTACGCCAAGGAAATCTCCGAACAACTTTGCCTAATAAACGATAAAGAAGATTTTCAGCGGATCATCATGGTCGGTTCATCGGAAACCATTCGTGAGATTCAAAACGCTCTACCCGCAAGTATTTCCGGAAAAGTCGTGGGAACCAAAGCGCTCAACATCGGTGCCGGCGAAAATGAGATGGAAACGCAGATTCTCGATCTTTTTGAAAAAGAGGAACGAAAGTCCGAAGAGTCCCTTTGGCGGCGCATTCAAAGTGAATATCTGCGCCACGGGCTAGCGGTAGTGGGCGCAGAAGATGTCGCGGAAGCCGCCGCCAACGGTCGCGTGGAAGCCGCCATCGTCAACCGCAATGCCAAGCTTGCCGGGAAACGTTGCCGGGAATGCGAAACGCTTTCCGCCGGCCTGCCCGAAGCCTGCCCGCACTGCGGCTCTTCATCCGTTTTTGAAGTGGACCTGACCAATGAGATCGCCGAGTTGCTGATCCTCAGCGGCGCACGCATTGAGTTTGCCGATCCGATTACGGAGCTTAAAGAAGTCGGAGACGTCGCCGCTTTACTGCGCTATTAACATGTAGCGTATCAGCAACCGCACATTGAGTTGGAATCGTCGTCGTCATCATCGCCGCCGACGTCATCATCGGCGGCGTCATCATTAGCATCATCGTCGGCGTCATCGTCGGAGGCAACCGGAACGCAAGCCTGATTCTCCTCGTCGCAGACTTCATCCGCACCGCATGGATCGCCGGAACTGGAACATAACTGCAATTCCTCATCACAAATCACTTCGCCGTTGCAGAAGATTCCATCGTCCTCGCATTCGGGGATAAATTGTTGGTCGCAGGCGTCAATTTCATCATTGCAATATTCAGCGCCGTTACAGAATAGGCCGTCATCCAGGCACTCAGGTGCGTTGCGGCGCAGGCATTCCTGCGAATCTTCGTCGCAATATTCTTCGCCGTTGCACCATAGGTCATCGTCACTGCACACAGGTGCATTCTCATGCCCGCACGCATCGCTCACTTCATCGCACGCTTCGTCGCCGTTGCACCAAAGCGCATCGTCCGGGCATTCAGGAATATCCAGCCTAACGCAGGCGTCAGCGTCTTCGTCGCAGGATTCAACCCCGTTGCACCAAAGTCCGTCATCGCCGCAATTCGGCGCGTTGACGCTGGCGCATGAATCGATTTCCTCGTCGCAAGTTTCCTGGCCGTTGCACCAGAAACCATCATCGGGACATTCGGGTGCATTGCGGTGATCGCAGGCGCTTTCGTCCTCGTTACAAAATTCCTCACCGTTGCAATACAGGGCATCATCCGCGCAGACGGGGGGCGTTCCCGAGACGCACACATCAGCGCTTTCATCGCACGAGTCGACCCCGTTGCACCACAACCGGTCATCGCTGCACGGCGGCGCTCCCGGAAGGCAGAATCCACTACCGCAGGATTCCGCGCCGTTGCAATAAAGGCCGTCGTCGCATTCCGGGCTATTTTCACACATGATCGGCCAGCCCCAAAGGCGAATGTTGTCGATCATCCACCACCAATCGTTGTTTGCATTATAATAGTGAAAACGCAGTTGCATGGTGTCGAAATCATAAGCGGACAGATCAATGACGGTATCCCCATCGACGCCGGTGCCGCTGTAGCGAGCAAGGTTTTCCCAAGGACCGCCGTCGAAGCTGATATCGATATCGGCAATATCGGCGCTGTAGGTCCTATACGATTGCGCCAGACGCAACTCAATGTTGCTGTACAAATGCGCCCAGATCACTTCACTGATAAGTTCCTCATCCATGTTTTCCATATTATAATCCGAGTCGGCGATCATGAAATTTCCTTCCATGTACGCCGAAGAACGCTCGCCGGGATTCTCGTCGGTCCATGTGAAGGCATCTCCCCCATTGACGATCGTCCATTCATGATCCCATTTTGCTTCATCTTCCCAAGTCTCTTCCCAAAACAGTTGCGGGCCTTGCGGCTGGGCTTCAATCTCGACGACATTGCCCTCCTGATTGCCAAGTCCGTCAGTCGCGCGCACAACATAAAAATATCTCACGTAATTGAGCAAAGCATCATCGACGAACTCAGGATTGGAAGTCTCGGCGATGGGATCGTTGAAATCCTGCGTAGCGCTCACCTCGGCACGATAGACCTGATAGCGAATCAGCCCGTGAGGATCCATCGCCGCGTCCCAGGAAAGCATCACTACACTGTCGCCCGCCGCAGCCTCGGTCAATCCGGCGAATACGGGAGGCGTCAGATCAACTTCAATATCCTCCTGCTTATCGGCGGGGCCGCTGCCCGTATCGGCGTCATGATAGACAACATTTACTTCGTCGCCGACCTGTATTCCGATAAAGTCATCCGCGCCAGTCGCGTCCAATGAAGTCAAAATAGAACCGGCGAAAGCCCCCGTATCAACTCCCACTTCGCTTAAGGCCACGACTTCGGGAGTCGCTTCGGCGCTGCTAAACACTTCCACCTCCACTGCTCCGTCTCCGGCCAAATCCGCGTCAGCCACGGTGATCATGATTTCATAACCATCGCCCACCACACTGGGGCTGACATGCAACATGCCATCGGACCCTGCCGAGGTAGCAATCAGATCGGCCTGGTAAGGCTCATAATCCTGCCCTGTCGCCGTCAACACGTACTCGCCGGGCAAAGACAGCGCCTCGTCCCATTCGAGCAATAACAAACCACCGACCCCGGTCAATCCGGCAGCGTGGAAATAACCGTCAAGGCTCAAGCCCACCAGGGCTCCTTCGACGGACACGCCTTCGCTGGAAACGGTCAGGGCGTAGGAGTTTGTTCCGAAAAAGAGGATTCCGGTGTGATCCACGGTCAACGGCCTGGGTTGCCCGGTCCATAGGGGAACGGAGGCGTCGCCCATAATGTTGTATTTTTCAAAGTACTCTTGCGAAAGGCCGCCGCCGCTATAATGTTCGTAGAGCTTGATCATGCCGTAAACGGTGAACTCGCCAAGCGTGTAATAGTTCCTGGCAAGGCTATCGTCGAAAATCCCGTCAAAATAACTCCTTTCCAGAATGTCGTCTTCGTCCCACTGCGTCGATGTTGATGCGCCCCAAAAGGCGAAACCGCCGGCTGGAACGCGAACCCAGGTTTCGCCAAAGGTCTCGTCGTTGTTATAAACGCCCGTTGAGCATGCGTGACTGGCGACGAAGGGAAAGCTCGTATTGGTCAGATTCCGAACATCCTCATCGCTTATGGGAGGACCATCAGCCCATCCAGTGTCGTATCCATGCCCGCTGTAAATGAGGTAATCGAGTCCGGCGTTGATGTCGGCGATGCATTCTTCGGTGGTGGCAGATTGCGCGTAATATCGCTTGCTGGAAATGAAACCGGCGTCAGCCAGATAGTTATCGATCACGTAGTTGTGCGTGCCTTCGGAAACGTCGTTATTGTCGTCCGAAGCCATAAATGTGGCATCCAGAAAATCCTGCGGATCGGACCAGTTTCCCCACTCATAATGCAGCGTCTTATCGACCATATTCGCCAAATCGTCGTCAGTGCGGGCCGGAAAACGCGAGTAGAACAGTTCCGGAAAATAGTCATCGCCCTGAAGCGTGGCGTAATAAAGGTCGGATACTTCCAGAATGTTCCAGTAAGGAATCGTATCGGTGTCGCCGACGAAAAGCAGGAATACCGGTGGGATTCCCCAATTATTATAGGCGTCTTCGATATAGGCTTTGATCTCCTCTTTCGTCTGGCCGGTCTCGTCCGTGGAGGCGACCGTCACGTCGTAGCCCTTCTGCCCTTTCCATTGCGCCAGCGCGGCAAGGTCCGCATTGTCCACAAATTGCGGTGCCGTGATGATGAGATACCCACCGGGAACCGGAACATCGGGCACGCTTCCATCCAGCATCGGCGAGGGCTTATCCGATTTCATCATAGTTTCGTTGTTGATAAGCAATTGCCCTGAAATTCCTTGGAACAGTGGATTTTGCAAAGCGATGTCGGACGAAACTCCCACACGCGCCGCGTCGTATTCAAAACTGATTTCAACAATCATGCGTCTGGCGACGCGCAGTCGATTGGCGACTGCGTCATACTGCACGGGTGCAAATTTCACGGGGACAAAGCGCGCCGCGCGCATCGTGATAACATCGCCGATTCGAGTTGAGGGTCCCGTGAATCCTGCGTGCCTATAGGCTGCGTGATTGAAATCGAAGACAGCATTTTCCGCCGCGCCGAAAAGCTTGTCCACAGGCGCCTGCGTGGGCCAGATGGGCGAACCGGTTCCTACCTGATTCAAATCCACAATTTCGTATTCGACGGATTTGATGCTCAAGGCGGCGCCGCCCATGGCGGGCAGCCGCACAAATTGCGTGATGACCGGCAGTTCCGGCTCGCCGATGACAGGATCAAGACCGCTTCCATTTAGGAGAATCCGGTAAAAGCGCTCGCCGTCGCGATTCTTCACCGGCATAAGGCCGATGGACGAAACCTCGACGGAGATAAGAGCATATTTGCCGTCAGCTTCCAGCACCTGCACGCGCAGCGGCTCACCGTCATCAAAATTGATGGTCTGCGCCGAAGCCGAAGAAAAAATAATCAGCGACAAGCAAAGAATGAGGAATTTCCAAAATCCGGGTCTCATCTACAGCTCCTGGTTAGTCATGGCTCTCGAACACGAATCGCCTGGCCCCCGAAAAGGAATTGCCGCCAAAAACAAAACACGGCAAATCAAAAAACACACCCGTCCAACCGCAATCGACACACGGGTCAATTGTGATGTGAATCGTCGAATTTTATTGCAGGGAAGTCAAGGTGAATCTGACTTTTCGTGATGCTTGTATCGTCGTAATCCGCGTTTTTCTCCAGGCGCATCAACGCCTTGATTTTAGTATCCTTTCTCCTCCTCAATCTTTGGCAGGTTGACGCTGGGGTGAAGCTTCAATACATTGCCTGCCTGCGGGGCAAAACCACTGGAAAGCGCTATGGCCGATTTGATCAAAAAGGAACTGAGCTGGAGAAGCTGGCCCATTGTCGACCGACCCCGCACGCTGCTGATCGTGCTGCCGATATTTGTGGCGACGCCGGCGGCGGTTTACGTTTTCACAGGCGAAATCGTCTGGATTTTCATTGCCGCTCTAATTCTCACGCTGGGTTTGCGCGAGTACTTTTTTCCTCTGCGATATACGATCAATGAGCAGGGAGTGTGCGTTCATCATCTTCTGTGGAAACGCCGACGGCCATGGAACGAAGTGCGGCGCGTCGTTGCCTCCAAGCACGGAGTATTTCTGTCCCCCTTCCCCGGACCAAGCCGCCTGGAAAGCTATCGGGGCATATATCTGCGATATGCAAATAACCAAGAGGAAGTGCTGGGGATATTGAATCTGTGCGTGGATGAATCGCTAAAAGTCAGCCCTTAAAAAAGCCGCCATCCAGCCATTATGAACCGTCTTTCTGCCGCTCTACGATTCCTCCCCACGCAGAACCTTCAATACAGTCCCCGAACCCGTTTTAATCTCCTCAGCGATTTCCATAGCGAGCTTTTCCTCTTTTTTTGCATCCTGCTTCGAGACGAGGCGCGTGGCGAGCATTATGGAAAGCATTGGAATCATCTTTTGGAGCAGGACTATGTCGTCGTTGCAAAAAGCTTCACGACTGGTGGAATAGATAGTCAACACGCCATGCACTTTCTGCTCGATGGACAGGGGAACGGACATGCACGACAAGTAAGGCACGACAGCCTTTTCCATGTTGGTGAATTCCTGGTCCGGCGGCGGCACAACAACCGGCATGCCGCATTGATAAACCCAACCGCTGACCCCAGTGCCGACACGCATGTCGTTGCTTGAAAGAAACTCGGCGTCCAGGCCGTCAACGATAGCAGGGCACAGGAGCATCCCGGAGTCATCCGGCAAATATATTACCAGCGCGGAAAAAGGAATGACCTCCGAAACCGAAGAAGCGGCAATTTTCAGAGCCGCTGGAATATCTATGTCCTTCGACAACAGCTTCGAAAATCCGCTGAAGAGTTTGAATTCGCGTTGCGCCATTTTCTCTTCGCCGCCCGGCTTCGAATCGATAAAAAGATCAGGACTCAAATTCGTCGCCTTGACGATATCCAATATTCGACTATCCACTAACTCCATTCCCTGCTCCAGCTCTTCAACGTGATCCAGGAACACCGCAGTGATGTTCGGATCGAGAGTCATGCCCATTTCCTGGCGCATGATTTCCATGACCTTGTGGCGCTCCATTTTGGGGCGGTAGGGACGATCCGATCGAATGGCGTCATACACATCGGCCACGGTAATGATACGACTCTCTAATGGGATCTCCTGCCCGGCCAGACCATCAGGATATCCTCGCCCATTCCATTTCTCGTGATGGTGTCGCACGATCTTGGCCACAGGAAAATTTATGGGCAGATTTTTAACTATTTCGGAGCCGAGGATCGAATGGGCTTTCATGACCATAAATTCCTGATCCGTATATTTTCCCGGCTTCTTCAACGTGGCATCGGGAATCGCTATTTTACCGATGTCATGAACTAAAGCGGAAAAGGCCAATCCCTTAAGCCGCTCTTCATCGTCAATGTCGAGCACCTTGGCCAAACCAACGGCTAGGTGGCGCACCCGGTGCACGTGACCGTGCGTGAAAGGATCCTTGGCGTCAATTGTCAAAGCCAATGATTGAACCGTTGACAGCAGAACGTCTTCAAGTTCCTCAATATGGAGCCGCGCCGATTCCTCTTTCTGGAGATAAACTTTCTGCGAGAAGTACAAAAGAGCGACCAATGGTATCGTTACTACGAAGCCCAGCGGGCCGGACCTGAGGTCCATTATCAGCAAAAGCGTGGCAATAGAGGCACAGCTTATGTAGCCGATGCCGGTCGGCAGGAAATTCTTGATCCAAAATTTTACCAGGTTGACCTTGTCCGTCAGGCATATGGCGACCGAAACTGTTAGTGTATTTGTCAGATAATAAGCCAGCGTCATACCCACGATGGGTAGAACGTAAGCGGAGCTGTTTAGACTTCCTCTGACGAACAGCGCATCGAAAACCCCGTAGGCGACGAATATCGAGACAATCCCGCCAGCGATATTAAAGGGGATTTTAAAGATGGTGGAGCGCTTGACATTGAATATTGTCAGAATGAATTGACCGATCGTCTCAACGATCAAAGCCGGAATCAAACCGTACAGCATGAGAATGACAAACACGAAGGCCGTGTTCAAAGAGGTATGGACACTGGAAAAGGGGATTTTCACAGTCATCCGCGCCGTGGCGACCGCCAGGGCGAAATAAATAGCCAGGGAAATGTCGGGTTGGCGCAAGAAGGGAAATGAAACGGAGAAAAAGCACACAGAAGCCGCACACAACACCAGGAAAACAATATAGAGCTTTGTGGCAAACGGAAGGCTGCGGTAACCCATCTTTTCCTTTGCTTCCTTACGGTCGCCCCGCACGGTTTTAACGCCCTACTTTTTTTCCATAGGGCCAAAGCATCTGTAACCGAATCGTGCGAGAACAAAATTACCTAAAGTAATTTCTAGGCAATCATTCTAACTACTTAATATATCATGGATTATTTTTTTTGTCCATCACTTTTTTCCAGTGAAAAATGTCTGGCGAAATAGCAATTTATTACACTATGTGGTGTGCGATGCTAAAGGTTGGCACTACAGATTGCACAAGTTTTGACTTATGCCATATATATCATATATATAATAAATTAGGAAGCTTTGCCAAGCTTCCTAACAATTCGGAACTTTTTTTGTCTGAAATAGAGGCGCTAATATCCCTCGTCAAAAGACTTAAAGCAGCCTTAGACAATGAACGATATCTGGCTCAGATTGACACTGAACCAATTGATGATGCCGGTCCAGCCAGCGCCCGCTACGACAACGGGTTCAAAAATGAAGAAGCTCTGGA
>CAZQAE010000041.1:43445-48775 GCA_964591275.1 uncultured bacterium
AGCTCTGGAACCAATTGACGATCCCGGTCCAGCCAGCGCCCGCTACCACGACGGGTTCAAAAATGAAGTAGCTCTGGAACCAATTGACGATCCCGGTCCAGCCAGCGCCGACAATCTGAATCGGATCGTTGTAGAAAAAGCCCTGGAACCAGTCGATCACAACGCCTGTCCAGCCCGCGCCGGCAACCTGCGTCGCTTCTACAATCGCCACATCCTCGCTCTGCGCGTTCATCGGCAAATTGGCCATCGAAAGAAACAGCAATTCCCCGATGAAAACCAAGGTGATCAGGATAGCGAAACGTTTTTGAACCTGACTGGTGTCTGACTTTGCAATAATGTTTCTCATGACGATCCCTCTTTCCATTTGTTGACGCGTCTTCAAGTCCTCAAGCTTCAAATTTTCCGGCGATGCACACACCACCAGTGTCCACGCAGACCATGCGTGCTCCACTAGTATCTCGCCTTCGTTCCAGTTCTTAGACCTTAATTGATTCGATTTGCCTTTCAGCCTGCATGCTCAAGGCTCTGAATGCCTCTCGCGCCCTGCTAAGAAGCAACTGGTGTGCCAAATCTCAGATCATTCAACAAATATAATGGGTTCCATCCAATATCGAAAGTAACGCTTTAAGGTTTGAGTTGCGCCATGACCGAGTCAAGTGTTTGAATTATCTGGTCATTTTTCAATACTCGCATTTTCGCGAGTGCGCTTGAGGAAGTGGGGAAAACTAAAGCTATCCTCTAAGTTTTTCAGAAAATGAGGCGCTGATTTAATAAGCAGGTCTTTGTCGGCGCGACAATTTTCTCCATTTCCCGGCGAAAACCCGGTGAAATGCTAATTAATCGTCAGTATTTTGTCGAATTCCATCTTCTTTGCTGGTTTTGAGGATATTTCTATTGTCACAAAAAACAAGCAAGCCTGAATTCCGGGCGAAAAACCAATGCGTCCACCGAGTCAACATATTGATAATTATATATTATTTCATTTTTTTACAAGTGATACAACAAAAGCGCCGAATATTTGACACATTATCTAAGGATTTATTTGTCGTTATTTTGACGAAACTTTCGAGGAAGGGGCTTGGAGACTCGAAAACCGACACCCTACCCCTGCGACATGGGGGCCTCGCCTATTTTCACATCCATTACATCAATTGTTTTCCCAGAGGGAGGGCAAAACTACATTCCGCACACGCTGCAGCTTCCTGGCGTCGTTTCATCTTCATCATTTTCCGGCGTCAGAATAATGGAGTCATTGTCATCATCATCTACGGAATCATCATTCAATGGCGGGGAATCAGGCTCCAGGGTCTCGGCGTAGGCGATGTTGGAAACAGGTCCCGCAACGCGCAATGTATATGGGTAAATTCGGTAGGCGTATTCGCTCAAAGGATCCAGTGCAAAATCAAGATAAGATGGCGTGTCGGGCCCGATGTAGGAAATCAGCTCAAATGGCGCTGCGGGATCATCGGCAGGTCGTCGTTCGATGGCGTAGCCTTGTTCACCAAAACTTTTGTCAATCCAGTTCAATTCAATTTTTGTGTCCGAGTATGCGGCAGCCGTCAAATCCGTTACGGCGTACAGCGATGACTCAACGCGTGCTTCATCCGAGTAGTCGCTGGAAATCAATCCTTTTTTCGCTTTTACGCGCCAGGTCAATGCCGCGCCGCTCGAAATGGCATCGTCAACGTACCTGACCGAATCGGCCTCAACCTGTTCCAGCACCCGATAGGGCGCCTCGCCGATGCGGCTTTCAACGACGTACCCGTCCTCGCACGACGAGTTGTCGTTCCAGTCGAGTTCAACATGAAGTCCGCCGACCTCAACCGCCGTCAACCCCGTCGGCGTAATGGGCTTATAAACCAGCGTGGCGGCCTCGGTCGGCCCGGAGACGCCGTATTCGCCCGCCAGGGCCGTCACGCGATATTGACGAATGGAGCATTCCGTTGCGCCCGGATCGAATAGAAAACTCTCGGTCGTTCGCCCAATCTGCGTCCAGGCCATTTCCTCCAGGGGGCGATATTCCACAATGAAAGTCTGCGCTCCACCCGAATCATCCCAGTGCAAGCGAAGCGCCGCGCCCGCCGGTTCATATCGGAAGTTTTCGACGGGGGGCAAGCCGAAATATATCAGCGTTTCATTTTCGATGCCTATTTCATCACACGAAAGCGTCAGCCCCGTTGTTCCATCCGCATTCTCCACGCCCAGCGTAGCGTCTTCGCCCCGCCGACCGGCGTCCAGATAATTCACCTGAATCCAATCGACCGTTTCCGTAAGGATGATCTGCGCCGTCAGTTGTGAAAAATATCCAAATAAAGGAATGCTTTCGAAGGTGATGACAAAATGCCGATATGGCGCATCGCCGACGACCTCATAACTGACGATGCCGCCGGAAGACGGAACGAGGTCGTCCCAATAGAAATAGATGGCGCCATTAGGCTCCGCGCTTGCGGGAAGCGGACAATCGTTGATGAAGGTCATCGCAGGACCCGTAAAGGTGATGTATCCGTTCGAGGCCAGCCAAAGTTCCTGGTAATCCTGTCCGTAAAAGGTGAAGGGAAAAGGAATCGGCAGATTGCGCCAATCATCGTCGCCCATAGTCAGACGCGTTGCGTTTTCCGTGTCTATCCAATCCCACGAAAAGCCTTCAAACCAGACGTAGCCGGAAGCGTCCGGCCCGCCTCCCGCCAGCGCATGGCCCGGATGAATTGCGAGTAGGCAAGCAATGACAAAAATGTTGAAAATCGATTTACGCATGACCGGAAGCAAGGCGCGCCTTTCCAAAGTCGTTGGTCCTCAATTTTGATAAAACCACAAAGACGCAAAGAAAACAAAGGAAAATTTTAAGCGCCAAATTCTTCGATGGACCACTTTTTCACATTTCTTAAGGCTTGCTAAATACCGTTTGTTTTCTTAAAATCGGGTGTGAATTAACATGAGGTTGAAATGCGAACTTTGACGTTTTTTGTAACTTTTGTGATGATTTTTCTGCTTTCCTTGGCTCTTTCCTGCGGCTGCGGCGACGATGACGACGATGATTCCGACGACCCGCCCACCAACGATGACGCCGACGATGACGTGGATGATGACACGGACGATGACGTTGACGACGACACGGATGATGATGCCGATGACGATGCGGACGATGACTCGGATGACGATATGCAATATCCCAACGTTCCGCGATTCAAAGCCATTTGGCATCAGGCCAATGAATCCCCCCTGCCCGAAGCAATGACATCCTGTGCTATTTACCGCGAAACGGCCTGCATCGCAGACACAACGCACACTTGCGAGATATACGATGCTGGAGAAAGCGATTGGGCGTCTGATCCCGATCCCATGCTGGAGCAGATGTACTGGTACGACCGTTACTACGATCTTTACATGAACATGGAAGGTCAACATTCGGATCGTTACACGACGATTCCTATCGAACCCGGCACGCCGGAGGAGGTCTGGAGTGATCCTGCCATTTTCCAGCGTCACAATGGATACGGCGACGCCTCGGGCTGGACGGGCATGGTGCTCGGTTCGGCGGCGGCGCGCTATCAGGAAACGGGCACTGAAGCGGATTATCTGCGGATGCTCGATAAGTTCGACTCCATGATGTTCCTCTATGAAGTTACGGAGATTCCCGGATTTCTGGCCCGCAGCCATTTTGCGATGCTTCAGGACGATGGAATCCTCCCGATTGGCCATCCAGGCAAAGCGATAGGCCAGTATTCTGATTCCGGGCACTTCAAATATCCACTTTCCGACGAAATTCTGGCGCGCCTGCCGTCCTATTACACGGAAGGCGTAGTCGTTGAAGGCACGCAGCGAGACGTGACGCCTGTGTGGCAGGGGGACGCTTCGCGGGACATGCACGTACGCAGCCTTCCGGGAATCATGCTGGCTTACGACATGCTGGGAGAAGACGGCGAGGCCAATCGATTGCGCGGGCTCGTCGACCAGGCTATACCCTGCACGCTCAACCGTCTGAAAAAGATGCGCATCACGAACTTGCAGTCCAACGCGTTGTTGCGCGAGTTTATCACGCTCTATTTATCCGGCGGGCGACTTCTTTTGGACCCGGGCGATATTGACCTGACCAGCATCGATACGATTATCGCTTATGTAATGGAGCAGCCAAATCCAAACCATATGGACATGTTTGACGCCAGTTGCCCGGACGGACCGCCGCTCACGATCACCGATCCGACCTACGATTTGGACGCTTCGAATGCCGTGGAATTCATTGCCAAATTCATGGAGCTTTCCCAGCGGATCGGCGTCGATGCCGAGTTGCCGATTGCCTGGATTTTGGCCCCGGGCGTTCGCGGCGGCGACATCGCGTTCATGGTTCAGTGGGCGCTGGCCGCGCATTACGTGACGGACGACGAACGATACCTGCAGTTTGTTGATCAGATGATGACGGAGATGGAGTTCTGGCCCATCATCAATACGATGGGTTCACTCTATACGCCAAAGTGGTGCCGACCGACCTTCGCTCCGTCGCTTATATATCCGACACTCTGGAACCTCCAGGCGCGGGTCGATCCTACAGAGTTTCCGGACTTCTGGAACAATATGGGAACGGCGATATTTGAGGAGACGAAAAACAAGGAACTGGCCGGAGCAGGGGATGCCTTTTTTGGCGTGTTATACGACTTCATGGTCGACACGAACATTGATCCGGGCAAGAGCGCATACATTGACGAAATGGTTGCCTTATTGGCCCAGACTGAGCAATACCAGGCCGGACCGGAAAACAAATTCGATCCCCGCCGAAACTACCAGGTTCTGTTGCTTTCTAATCCGCCGCCGGAATTTGACCTGCCGGTCGAATTGCCGACTCAGGAAGACCTCGATATGTGCCTGCAGGAGGTGGAACTGTTTGGCATCGTGCTTTACCCTGGCTGGATCGAAGACGAGCTGCCGCGCGCGGTGGACTATCTGCCAATGAAATGGCGGGTGCCCGGTTCCATGCAGTTCGCCATGGGACCCTGGATGCTCGAACGCAGCTACGGCAGCAAAGCCGGTCGTGTGATGTGGCCAATGCAGGGTCTGAGCAGCGCCTTTTGGACCGGTCGCGCGCAGGACACAATCACTGCTGGCAACGGAACGGCTTTGGCATGGCGGGACACCGGCGAAAACTGCGAGTGACGAATCGCACTTTTGACCGGACCGCAAATGCGCGCCACATGAGTGCGCGCAATCCGTGCGAATGGGTTCGTTACTTTAGTCATTGAGCACTTGCCGTATTTTTTGTGTCAATGACCCGATGGTGAAGGGTTTCTGAAGGAAATGAGCGCCTTCGCCCAGCACACCGTGCGGAGCGAGGATATCCT
>CAZQAE010000042.1:0-46566 GCA_964591275.1 uncultured bacterium
GGACCAAGGACGCGAGCCGTCAGAATGATCGCCAGCACGTTGATCGCAGGGCCGGAATATAAAAAGGCGGTCGCCGGTCCCAGGCCCGCGCCCCGCTTGTGTATGCCGGCGAACAGGGGAAGCACCGTGCATGAGCATACGGCCAAAATGGTTCCGGAGGCGGCCGCTACCGGATAGGCGACAATCTTTTTTGCCTTCGGCCCCAGGTACTTCATCACAGCGCTCTGGCTTACGAACACGCTGACGGCGCCGGCGATGAAAAAGGCGGGAACCAGGCAAAGAAGAACATGCTCGCGGGCGTACCATTTCGCCAGGGCCAGGCTTTCATAAGCAGCGGAAATAAATCGCTCGTTTCCCACGGGAAGAAACCAGGCCAGCAGGAAAAGGCCGATCATGATGGCAAGTTTTGTAATTTCTCTCATCGTTTAAATCCTGATAATTTTCAATGTAATGGAAATACTTACACAGACCTTTCCTTCAAAACGCCCGTAGCGCAGGAAAAGAAATTCACCACGCATGGGGTTTTGAGCTTATAAACGGCGGTGTTTTTCTCACGGCGGCTTTCGACAATTCCATGCGCACGCAAAATGGCCAGATGTTTTGAAACAGTTGTTTGGTCCGAACCGACCAAATCGGTCAACTCTCCCGCGGTGGCTTCGCCATGATACAGGTGGTCTACAATCATTAGCCGGGATTCATGAGCCAGCGCCTTGAGAACCTGCGCCTGCTTTTTGAAGACTTCTTTGTTTTTGGCTTTTTCCTTCATGATTATAAGTATATGGCAATATGGCCATATTGTCAAGTAGAAGGTCGAAATATTTGTTGAAAATTTTGGGAGGCCAACGGCACAGTCGCTCAAAAAGCTAAAAGAGTTTTAGAAAAACTGAAGGATATAGCGAAGGGATATAATGAGCAGTCCGACTGCAAGAATGCCTTTGATAACGTTTGCGGGCACAAACTTTTGCGCTCTTGCGCCCAGATACATCCCGCAGAATCCGCCCAGTCCGAACATGCCGCCGAGAAGCCAATCCGGCGCAACATCCATGCCGATTTGAGCGTAATACGGACCGATCAACGAGTAGAAAGAGACTCCGGCGATGGAGGTCAGAAAAGTCCCCATAAGAGCCGCGCCGGCGACGGTGCGCCGTCGTGATCGTCAGGGGCCAGCACATGCGTCCTTCGCGAATGTAGCGATAAACGCCGCTGGGAATGGCGACGATATTGTAAACAAGATTCGTGGAACTGACTGCGGGACTGGTGAAACCCAGGAAACTGACCTGGAAGGGCAGCAGTAGAAAAGCGCCGGAAACACCGCCCATTGAAGTGAAAAACGAAATTCCCATCGCGATAAGAAAAGGCAGCAGTGGATTGACGTCCACGCCGGAAACAGGAAAGTGCATGCCAAATCCTTCGTCGTCGTAGAAAACCTGAGACCGGACGATTACTTTCCAACCCCTTGGCACCGTTGGTGAATAGTATCAGGCTGTCAAAAATGGTGACCTTGACTGGCCTAAAAATTTTTGCAGATGGAGGCAGCGCCAAATGGCCAATGCCTGTCAGGAAAGCCAATGTGAAAAACCGGCCCCGGCAGTTACGCCGGAACCGGTCATCCACAGTGTCGATGGAATAAAATCCTAATTCATAATTATTTTATCGGCTAAAAAATCCGGAAACTTTAGCCGAAATTGCGTTTTCGTAAGCCGGATTCCTGGCAGTTTTGAAAAGTCTCATTTTTCTGGAGTTTTCCTTGATATTCCGCGCGCTTGGAATGTATCATGAGTGGAAAGATCAGGCTTGCGCTGTCAAAGCCTTTTCCTTATTTCATTTTTCGAGGCGTCAAAAATCGATGATTAAAAAAATTGCCGCATGCGTGGCCTTAATTTTCGTTCCTTTCACATCCGCGGCTTTCGCCGATTGGATTGCTCTGGACTCTGAATTTAGCGGCAATGCCGTGTCGCTGGACTTTCGCTCTGTTTCGGACCTGGAGCTTGCCATTGATATGCGTCTCATGGCATTGCACACAAATATTGCTATGCGAAGCGATAGCGACTTCGCCGTCATTGAACTGGACGATTCCGGGACGACGGCTGAAATAGGCTCTCCCAAGCTGCCGGTGATTCGCCGACTCGTGCAGATTCCGGAAGGCGCCAACGTTCGTGTGAGCGCTACGGGACGCACACAATACTATTCCATTGAGGAACTGACCGGCGCACGCGAAATATTGCCCGCGCAGCCTGGCGTGGAAAAATTGTTCGGCGCTTCGGCGAATACTCCATTTGCATATAACGCGCAGGTCTATGAAAGCGACTCATGGTTTTTCAGCAATCTTGCCGAGATTGGCCGGATCGGACGACTTCGCGGCCATCGCGTTGCGTGGCTTTCCATTATGCCAGTTGACTATAATCCCGCGCAGGGTTTGATAAAAGTCGTCAGTGACGTGCGGATTACGCTGGAATTTCCCGGCGCCGACTGGGAGGCCACCAGGGAAGTTCTTTCACGGGACGCCGATCCGCGCACGCACGCCATTGCCGAAGGTCTGGCCATTAACGGACTGGATTTCGCCGACAAAGCCCCGATACATTTCGTGCCGACTTCGTATCTCATCATCGGCGCGCAGGAATTTTTCGACGTGCCTGAGATGCAGGAGCTGGTCGCGGCGAAAGAAAGAAAGGGCTATCGGGTTGCGTTTTACGATGAGGCGCAATACGAAACCGCCGATGATGTTAAGGCGCTGATCCAGGGCGCTTATGAAAGCTGGGAGCATCCGCCGTCCTATGTCTTACTTTTGGGGGATACGAATATTGTACCTGAGGGAATCGGCGAAAGCACCGCGCGACCAGCGACGGATTTCCGCTACCAGTTGATGGATGCGGACGATCCTTTTCCTGATTTGGCCGTTGGAAGGTTTCCGGCTAGGACCGCTGGCGATGTCGCCGTTATTGCCGCCAAAACTTTGCAAAATGAAATGGCCGATTTTGACTCCAATTTTTGGATCAAGCAGGCCGGCTTCATGGCATCGGTGGACAACTCCCAAATTTCCGAGGGCACGCATAACCACGTCATAAGCACGTACATGGACGATTATGGATACGATAGCACGATGCTTTATTACAGCAGGGGAGCGACCACGCAGCAGGTCCGTGACGCGGTGAACGCCGGCCTGTCGCTGTTGACATACTCGGGGCACGGCGCGACCACGCATTGGTCCGACGGTCCCTATTTTGATCAGACCGACGTGGCCAATCTCAACAATGCAGCCTTTCCCTTCGTGTCCTCTTTTGCGTGCGTGACGGGAAGATTCACAGAAGATGAAAGCTTTGCCGAGACCTGGGTGCTGGCCGATAAGGGCGCCGTGGCTTTTTGGGGCAGCTCTTTAAACAGCATGTGGGAAGAAGACGACATTCTCGAACGCCTTGTTTATGAGGGCTTCTTTCAGGGCGGCGGACCGCAGGGCATGATCCCCTGGGTATCGGGCATGACCGATTATGGAAAGATCGGTTTCTGGGGACACTACGGCGGACAAGGATATTCACTGCGTTATCTTGAGATGTACAACCTCATGGGCGACCCCGAACAGATGGTCTTTTCTGAGCAGCCATATGAGCCGGACGTGCAAATTTGGGGCAGCGTCACCGAAGAGGGCGTGGACATTTCCTTTGAGGTAGCGGGCGCGCCCTACGCTATGATCGGCCTTTCCCAAAGTGGCGAAAACCTGAGCTGCGCGTGGGCGAACAATGCAGGAAGTGGAGCCTTGAACTACCGTGAGACGATGGCCAAGGGGGAGCAGCTTCTGCTGACTGTCACCGGGCACAACCTCATCCCTTTGAGCATGACGCTGACCGTCGGCGACGAACTTCCCGACCCTCCCATCGCTGATGATGACGACGCAGATGATGACGACGATGATACGGATGATGATTCCGATGACGACAGCGGCGATGACGGCCAAAAGGATTCCGGCGACGACTCTTCGGACTCGGATTCCGGCGGTTGCTGCGGGGGGTGATTAGTATCAGATGTATTTGTAGATCAAGACTTGGAGTTAAGTGCTGTCATATTGTTGGTTGCGTTTGTGTGTTATTTCTAGTATGTTTTGGGGCATTTGAGGATAACAGAACAGGTGATTCCCTGCGTGCAGGAAGATAAAACATGGCGAGTATTCAAAGAAAACTTAAATATGGATTTAGAAAGTATTTTCCGTTTTTGATAGCCTTTGCTATTGCAATATTAGTAAATGTTCTACTTGCTTTCGATGACGGTTTGTTAAGTGACGGTTTAGAAACATTTGGTGTAAATGCGAGGCCAGATGGAGATCTAGCTAAATGTATATGGAAAACACCATCCTCTTTGAGAAAGTATAATATAAAAAGTATTGACAAATTAGGGTGGCCATGGGAATGTTCAAATAGCAGGGGTGATCGAAGAGGTTGTGGATGCAACGATGATTATTTGGATTTTGTTTTTTGTGCAGGACAATATTTGACGATAAATGATATTAGTCATGGTGAAATTCGAGATAGGTTTCGTTCTATTTCAAGCGGAGAGAGACCCTTGAGTCATGATGAATTGAATCCAAATCAGTTAAAACAAACACTATTGGACGTAACAAACATTCGATTTGCTTATGAGGGAGTAAAGAATCAATTCCAAAGCATCAATAAGAGACAACTTATTGTTGTTACTATTAGGGAAGATAATTCTAGGGATAAATATTCTGAAATTGAGCTTGTGTTTAAAGACCCACTTATTGGGGAATTTAGAGCGCTATTGCTAAAGCCAAGCAAAAGTCAGTATAATCGAAGTTCTGCCATTATTTCTCTCCACGGTCACGGATATGATCCGGAATATCATTCGAAGAATTATCTTGGTGAAGAATTAGCCTTGAATGGACATTCAGTTATAATTATTAGTTCCAGGTCAATGTGTGCAGGTAATACGGAAAGTATTACTACAATGGAAATGCTAAAAATTGGAATCCCATTTATTCTTTTGCAGGCCTATGAAGTGAGTTTAGTTAAAAAATACTTGAAACATAAAAGCTATAAAAAAATCGGGTTGATTGGCCATTCAGGAGGAAGTGTGATAGGCAATTTATTTATGCGTGTCGATGGAGGCGTTGACGCGTATGTCTCGGATTTCATGAGTGACTTTTATGGTGGGTATAGGTTTTCTGAAACTGGCAGTATCGAAGGCCTACAGCACGAAAAATCTTATGTTCTCTGGAAATACAACCTGTTGATAAATAATTTCAGCACTTTGAAAACGCCTTTTTTACGTGTGGGCTATGATTATTTGGACAAGGATATTGAAACAGGTGAAGTGTATTACAATTACAAGGATGATATTGTAAGATTTTTTGATGTGAATTTAATGGATTGAGAAATGTTTTTCGTGTGATACACTAAAGTACAAAGAATATAGTTTATTATTTGTATTAGACGAGTAGATGAAGTCGAAGTACGATAAGGCACGTTGCGAGGAAAAAAAATATTATGGCTGGAATTCTCCTTTTCGTTTTGCCCTTTGTGACGGGCATTCTTGGCGCGCATTATCTTCTCTACTTCACCGTTGTTCGTTTTTTCCAAGTGAACACCGCGGCGGGAAGATTTCTGATATTCTTTGTGCCTTTTGGTCTCACCATGAGTGTTGCGATCGCTGTGGCTCTATTATTCACGCATAGGAATGCGGCGACGGAAAGTTTTCTGCTGGCAGCCATGCTATGGATTGGGTTCTTTATCAATTTACTTCTGGCGGTTGCGTGCGTGTGGCTGTTTCGACTTGGGACCTTGCTCGCCGGAGTGCAGTGGGATATGCGCGTGGCCTGTTTCTTCGCGTTGGCCGGAGCGGTTTTGCTCACCGGTTGGGGTGTCTGGAACGCGCGGGCGCCCCGGATAACGAATGTGCCCATTCGGATATCCAATCTTCCGGCCCAATGGAAGGAAAAAACAATTGTGCATTTATCCGACATGCACTTGGGGCCGATACGAGGCGTCGAATACTTGAGCAAAGTCGCAGGCATGGTCAACAATCTTGACCCCGCGCTGATTCTGATTACGGGAGACCTTTTCGACGGAATGAGCGGCGATTTTGATAAATTCGTTGCGCCGTTGAATGAACTGCGTGCAACGCATGGCGTCTTTTTCGTGACGGGCAACCACGAAGGCTACCTGGGACTCGCCAAGCCGCTGGCTGCTATCAGGGAAACGCATTTCCGCATTCTGGACAACGAAGTGGCGGACGTGGACGGAATCCAGATCGTTGGAATTTCCTTTCCCGAGCATGATAAAAATGAAGAGTCGAAAGCGGCGCTGAAATTAACCGATGAAATCAAAAAGGAAATGCCGAGCATCCTCATGTTTCACACGCCCACGGACATCGCCTTGTCGCCCAAGGATCGCGGAGCGCAGCAGAATGAAACCTACTTTTCTCCGAACACGAATTTCAGGTTTGCGAAAGAAAACGGCATCGATTTGCAGCTTTCGGGGCACACGCACCAGGGCCAGTTTTTCCCCTTCACCTTAGTCACTCGGCTCATTTTCAAGGGCTTCGATTACGGCTTGCACAAAGACGGCGATTTTCACATCTACATCACCAGCGGAACAGGCACCTGGGGTCCGCCCATGCGCACCGGCAGCAAATCAGAAATCGTTGCTATACGTTTGCAATGAGTATTTAGGGCTTCTAAAGACTTCGAGGAGTTGCTTTCATTTTCCGCGTTTGTTCAAAACGCTACGCAGTCGCTCAATGATCTCATCCACGGAAATTTCATTCATGCAGGTATGGTGGTCGCAGGAGCCTTTGTAACATGGCGAGCACCACGGTGCGGAGATAATCTTTTCGCCGATGCCGTAGAGATGCACTTCCTGGTGGCAGGTCGGTCCGAAGATCGCCGCGACGGGTACGGCCTGCGCCACGGCCAGATGCATCGCCAGCGTGTCCACGCAAACCAAAGCCGACAGCGCTGAAATGATGCCTACGAAATCGCGAATCGGGTGATCGGTTCCGGCGTCAAGAAGGGTGTTGCCTGCCAGCTTCAATATCCTGTCATTTCGCTGGCGCTCGGTCTTGCCGCCTAGCAGCACGGGAGTCATGCCGATTTCGTCGGCAATTTTTTTTGCCAGTGCCGCCGTTTTTTCTTCGCTCAGGCGTTTCGTGGCGAACACATCGCCCGCGCCCGTGTTGATTCCAATCCATGGACCTTTGCCGCAAGACTCAAGATGTCGTTGGCCCTGCGTACGGTCTTCGTTATTTATTCCCAAAACTATCGTTTCGCCGCTAAAGGAAAGTCCGCATGCCTCGAAAATGATTTCCTGGTAGGAATTTTGGTTCTCAATAAACTTCAATGGATCATCGACGCCGAGGCGTAGGGCGTAGGCCGCGTCGTCGTCGTGAATGCCGATGGCGCCTTGCGGCGTCATGGTGAATCCCTTTTTCAGCTCGGCATTTGTCTGGGACGAAAGGCTGATGGCAAGCATTTCCTTGTCCAGGCAGTAAAGCTCGTTGAAACTTTGCGCGGCGAGATAATTGAAGGAGTCGCCGTTTAGGACGATGACCTTGTCGATGCCTTTTGCGCCCCGAAGCAGCGGCGCCGTGGCCGCGCCGCAGGCCCAGGTGACATGGCAGTGCTCATGTCGTTCGCGCAGCGCTGCAACCAGCGGCGTAGTGCGGATGACATCGCCCATGGCGGCGAGTTTGATGATGAGTATACGCACGCCCATCGGATCATAGGCCGCGCAGTCCTCACATCCGGCGTGGCTGAATCGGCAGGGCTTTTCTCCGACGAAATGCCGACAGTCGAATTTAGCGAAAGGAAGATTTGCCTGTCTCATATCACTCCACAACGGGTTTGCCGTCCATGTGCTCCGGGATCGGCACATTAAAGCGGCGCAGGATCGAGGGCGCAATGTCCATCAAATGAACGCGGTCGGCGCTGACTCGTCCCGGGGTGATCAGGATACCCGGCACGTAATCCGGGTCAATGCCGCAATGATCGGCGAGCCATCGACTTTCATTCGGCGCGACAACAGGAGTTCCGACGCCGCCGAGTGAACTGACCCAGTCGGTGCGGTAGCCCCGGTTATAGCAAAGGACCAGTTCCGCACTTTTTGAAAAAGCCTCGCCCCAGTAGAGGCGCTTGGAATCCAGGACCCGCGTAAAGACCGAGCATCCGGTTTCCGGATCTTTAAGATCGCACAGTTTCTCGATCAATTGTTTTTTCAAATCCTCCGCAGGCTTGCCGGGCGGTACGATGCCTTGCGCCTCGCGTCCTTCCAGATTGACATAGAGCTTGGAAAGGCCAAGGGCATAAGCCTTCGTGCCGGACCAATCGACGCCGTCCCACAGAAGTTTTCGGTTGCTCAAGTTTCCCAAAGTTGGGTCGGAAGTAGACAAATCCGCTGCCAGGTATCCGTTTTCAGCCAGCCACCGGTTGACGTTGACCCGTTTTTTCCACGGCGCGAATCCGTGATCGCTGGCAACGATAATGCGCGCCTCGGGGAAATGCTTCATTGCCTGTCCGACAAAATCATCAAAGCGAATCAGCGCGCCGGTCAGCGCGGCGTGCACTTCGTCCGTCGCCGTCTCGCCGATTCCCGCGTGCGCGATGCGGTCGAAGGCTTCGAAGTTGATCATCACAAGCCGGTAGCTCGCATCGGACAGAATTTCAAAAGCTTGTCTCTCCAGAATCGTCGTGGCGCGGTTCACCATTTCCAGAAGGGCGGGGAAATCGACGCGCCCCTGTGCGTAAACAAGATTCGGTTCAGGCCAGCCGGAAAGTGGGAAAGCTCCGGTGGATTCGTAGAAGTGTTGTCCGAGTCCGTCGGGGTGCAAGGCCGGGACTTGCGGGGTGCCGGGATGTCCCCAAACCGGCGTGGTCAGGATCCTCGGATCATCAGGCGCACCGCTGATATGCGCGGCGATCAGACCTTTTGATCCGTCGAAATCCACTTCAATCCAGGGGCTGTAGATATTTGTGGGAAAGACAAGTTCGCCGCATTGCCAGGCTTCGCCTTGATGGAAAAAGTTCAGTCGTGCCACTTTCCCGGAGGGTCCGTCGATCTCAATTTCGTACCGATCATCTCCGATTATCTTCCATGTTTTGGTCTGCGTGCCGAATAAATCGTCGTCGGATTTGAGCTGTTTCTCGTAACTGATCGCCGTGCCCCAAGTTTCGCCAATGTCGGGAACGCCCAGGCCTGATATCACCAGGTCCGCATCAGGCGGCGGCGGAAATGTTGCGGGCAGCCGAATAAGTGCGCTTTTGATTCCAGCCAACAAAAGCGGCGTACACAAGGTCGGTGCGCTCAAGTTGTTGTGAAATTGACCATTTTTGAAACTGAAGAGAGCAACGCTTGGCATATACGTTGCCGGATTGCGATGGAGGAAATCAAAAATGCCGTGTTTGCCGGGATTGCAACCCGTTAATATTTCCGCAAAGGCCACCGGGGATTCGGCCGGACAGGATGTTGCCAGCGGCGCAAAAGTCCCGCCGGAGGCCAGCCGCGCAAGGTTCGGCAACAGGTTTTGAGATAAAGCGTGCTGAACGTATCCGTAGTCAGCGCCGTCCAGAAAAAAAGTAAAGACTCTCGATTTCATGTCATTTATATTAGGCGTCTTTTGCGCGGCGGTAAATGAGTTGCTTTTTTGCGTCGCCCGCACTTTCCGTCGATGACAAAACGAGCTGTTCGTATTTATTTTCGGTTTCTGCAGGGCTTGGTATCGCCCCCCGAATGGTCCGGTTTTGGAAAATCTGGTACACCCTCAATAGTCGGCGATCTTGCTCTTTCAAACGCAAATCCCTAGGGTGACGAGACAATTGATGGAGTTAATAGATGCGGCATGGTCTCCCTGCATCCCAACAAACGGGACGCTTTCTACCACGTTTGTGCTTGGTACTTTGGATTCTTTATCTGATTTTATCCATCTTGTGGGATGTCGATGACCCTTTGCCGAAAAAGGCTCCTGGAACATTCGATCTTGCGAGTTATGAAAAGATCATCCAATTTCCCGAACGGATTTTCCCCGGTTATTTTTTTACAGCCCTTGATACGGTTCGATCTCTGGCCAACCCGATTTTTCACATGGGCAGGCGTTCGTTCCTGAGCGCCACGACGTTTTTTTTGATCGTCTTAACACTTTCCGGGTATTGTGCAGGCTTCTGGTCCAGCGGCGAAGAAACCGATGGGCTTTTCGCTGCGGTCTTCGTGTCATCGTCTCCTTTCATTGCCACGGTTTCCCGCGTTTACGATATTCACCTGCCCCACCTGGCGGCCATAGGCGTCGTCCTGGCCTTTCTCGTTCTCTTTCGGAAGTCACCTTCCGTCCGCAACGGCATTTTGCTGACCTTGGTATTTGCCCTCGCCATTATCGTTAATTCATCAACAACAGAGTACCTGTTCTTTGGACTGGCGTTGGCCGCGCCGTTAACCGTGGTTTTTCTGACGGCGGTCATCGAGAAAGTCCATCGCAGAATTTATATTGCCGCTGGCGCCTGTCTCATTACCATGATTGTCGTCGCCTCACCGAGCATTCTTAATTCCGTGCCTTACTCCGGTTGGATTCCAGGCGACGCCCGGATTTTCGGCACGGGGTTTTCCGCG
This sequence comes from uncultured bacterium, assembly GCA_964591275.1. GTDB lineage: Bacteria > Lernaellota > Lernaellaia > JACKCT01 > JACKCT01. The sequence goes on from CAZQAE010000042.1 coordinate 10,599, forward strand.
CTGTTCTACAGCACGGAAGGTGTTTGGAAAATTCCAGAAGCTTTGTTCGCTTATCCCTACGTATTCTGGCGGGCCACTCTGTCCTGGCCGCTGAATATAATTCTTGTCCTCGGTTTCATACTCTTCTTGTTTCGCCGGGACGCGCTACGTTGGTATTGGCTGCCTTCGGTGTTTATACCTTTGGCTCTCCTGATTTTGCTGCCGAAAAGAAATATTTATTATATTTCCAACATCCTACCGGCTTTTTGCGTATGCGCTGCTCTGGGATTTGGTTTGATTGTCGGTCGCTTTGGTCGCTTCGGTCGCTACGTCGTCCTCGTCGTTTTTCTGATGGCCGTGACGTACAATCTGGCTGTAGTCAATCAATGGATTCCTTCGGGCAGAATCGACGACAAATGGCTGCCGTATTTCGTCCCCGGCAAGACAACATACAAACCTCATTATTATCGATTGGGTTTCGAAGGGTTTGGTTCGCGGGTTCTGCAAGAAGACTCCTTATCCATGAAATTGACATCGAGTGTCCTGGCCTCGGTTCCGCGACCGGTCGCCTTGGCCTTTGTCGGCAATCCCTGTATTCAGGATCGGACCATCATGGAACTCGCCTACCAGGGCATCTATTCGCGCGACTTGGTCTGTTCGAATGCAAAGTCGCCATTGCTGCCTTCATACGACGTTATCGTGATCTATCCATTGTTGAAAGACATTCCCGGCCTATATTCATCGCGCAACCTGATGGAAGCGTTCGATAGCCTGGAACGGACGGTGGCCGCCGATCATCCTCTCTCCAAAGCTCTTTATCCTGATGAAGCTCTTTATCAGGATGAAGATTGTCTGAATGAGAAAAACCACGGATTGCTATCCATGCTGCACCGGGCCAAACCCGAGTTTGAACGCCTATCCGACCGCTTTACGGAAGTTAGATTAATCGACGGTTTTCTCCTCTTTATCGAGCCGCCCAAGAAAAAATACTTTATGTCAACCCCGGCCCGTTTGAGGAGAATTCCAGATGCCGGCCTAGCCCCGTAGGGTGAAGCCTTTCTACAGATGGGCCGATAATCCACGCAATCCCACAAATTGGCGTTTGGATTTATGTATATAACGATGGGATTTTATTTTGAACTTGCTGTATTATTTCGTCTTTATTGTATCTCCGACGTCACTCCTTTTTACAGTCAGGGTGTCACCCTCCTTTTTGATCACATTGGCAAACTCGCCCCAAAGACGCACGCCGGTAAAAGCGAAAACACTACCGTGACGACACCGGCTATCAGCGGTGTATATGATTTGCATGAATTCCCCTGTTTCGTGCTGATCGAAATCGGTGGTGCTGATTTCAATCTTTTTTAGGTCGGGATTGCGCCATGGCCAGATGTCCTTTGAGGAATTGCGCCCAGGCTGCGTGCTCCGCAACAATCAAAGCCTCCGGAAGGGGGGCTTGCGCAGCCTGCGCGATGGCCGGATGATCCAATTTTCCATACCAGATGTATCCGATGGCCGTTCCGGTCGTGATGGCCGATTGCGCGTCGGATTGCGCTGTATTAATTTCTCCAGTCAATTCATCAGAAGTCAGTTGCCCGCTGGATGAAAGGCCGGTTCCTATTCCAAGGCGGCAGTAGGGCCACCAGCGCTCGGGCAGCGCCGCGCATTTGTCCACGGCGACGTGCAGGCTCCCGATATGAAACAGGCCGTAGGTGATCCCTGCGCCGAAACTCATGGAGCGCTTGGCATGGTTCGGAACGTCATCGACAAGGGCGTTTAGTTCCGTGTGCGAGCGCGCCCATTTGCTGCCGATCTCCATATAAATCACATCCTTGTCCCAGGCTTGCGCGCGCAATCTGGCGCTTTGAGGGCGCTGAAAATCGATCATCGCAAGGCTGCCGAGAAAGCCCATGATGATAAGCGCGGTAAATGCTCCTGCAACAAGGAACCTTTTTTGCGGCCAAAGGCGGCCAAATACGACGGCGGCTACCATGGTCAGCGCCGGATAAAGCTGGAAAATGTGGGCATGCGTTTCTGGATCGAAACCAGCCCAGGTTTGCGCGAAAAGTCCATAACCGGAAAGACAATAGGCTGCGCCGAAGGCTGTCACGTATATCAGGGGAATGGCTTGCGCCAGATCCTTGTCGGCCTCGGTTTTGTGCCGGGGCAAGGGCGACAACGAAATGATCCACCCGAGTAATTTACGAGCGACCACTAGGGCAAAAACGACGCACGTCGCCACGAGGATTATTTCGTATGCGTAGCTGATGATCTTGTCAAAAGCAGTTGATTCAAAACGAAAGTGCATACCTGCGGCAAGGTCGCTTGTTAAAAGCGACCACGCCCGCTCGATGAGAAGGCTAATGCGCGAGCGCCCCGCTTCGGCGTACGTAGCGTCGGAAAAGCGGAACATTCCCCAAAAGTGGTGCGTGAGGTTGTAGGCGAGCCAGGGTGAAAAACCCACAATGGCAGAGGCGATGGCGGCGAAGAACTTTTTCGATTTGAAAAGGGCGGCGTCGGTCATATGCCAGATGAGCAAACACGTCAGCGGCGTGACGAGGTAGCCATAGTGCACCCATGTGCCGAAACCCCACAAAAATCCCATGACGACGCTGACGACGTAGCTTTGTTTTTTCTCAAAAAGAAATGAGTGAAATATCAGAAAAGTCAATGCGGAAAGCGTCGCCGTCTCCGCGTAGTTGCCCCAGGGCAGACTGGTCACTTGGATGATATATGGAATTGGGAAAAGCGCCAGACAGCCGGCAAATAGGGCTGCGGCGTTGCCGGCCATTTTTCGCGCCCATAGCACAGAGAAAAGACCCAATAGAAGCGTGGTCATAAGCGCCAGAGCTTTCAAGCCCACGAAGGTTTTGCCGAAGACGTAAAAGAATGGGATTGTCGCCAGGCCGAAAAATAAAGTGCCGCCCTCATAATCACCGGGCTGATATTCCAGGATCGGCAGCGTCGGACCGTCCATCACCAGGGCTGCGATGCTCCCTGTTTTATATTCCTCTTCATCGTACACGTATTCGGAAAAAAGAAGAAAAATCAGTCGGAGCAGAATCAACGCGATCGCGAAGGCGACGTAGGGCAGGGCGCGTTTCATGGATGATTGCCGACCATCGTGTCGATAAGTTCGGCGCTGCAATCCGCTTCAATCCCGATATCCGCTACGTTGCCGGTGAGTTTGGATCGGAAGATTCGCCCGCCGTGGCTGCCGCGTATGAAGCCGATTCCTCGTTGGTTTCCGCTTGCCGTAAAATTGTCCACGAGTGCATCGTCCGAATCCCACAAGAAAAGCAAGCCGTCGATGCCGTTGCCCGTGCTGCGACCGCCAAGCACAGCGGCTTTCGGTGAAGTGCGGATGGAAATGCCCTGAAAATTGCACTGGGAAACATCGGCGTTCACAATGGCGCTTGCCGGGGCGTAATAAAGAAAAATGCCGTGGCGGTCACATTTTTGCACAACGCAGTTAGAAACCACGCACCCGGTGCCGCCGTCGATGTCTATGCCGGAATCTTTATAATGACGAACAGTAAAACCGTTGACCCGGACAAACGAAGCGCTGATATGGATGCCGTCCTCCAAAAACGGCGTATCCGGTGATTCCGCCTTCGCGCCATCGAGGACCGGTGGGGATTTTCCCGGCCACGCGGCGATTACGGTGGGCGCGCCGCTTGTCCCGGAGCGATCCGCCGGGATGTCGACGGATTCGCGAAAGGGAAGGGCGGCTTTACCGGATGAGGCGTAAATACGGTCTCCGGCGCCGGCGCGAAGTTCCGTGATGGCGCGCCCAATGCTTTGAAAGGGTGCATCCTCACTGCCATTTGCGTTGTCGTTTCCGCTCGCGGCGTCCACGTACCAGATCTTTCCCACAGCCTGGGAAAAGGGTTGTCCGGGAGCGACAAATCGGTGCGGGTCGCCCGGCTCGATTTTTGAAAGAAGCTGATGTCGTGTGGGCGTATCTTTCCAGGCTATGGAGCGCAGTGCGGCCATAGCCAGTGGTCCTTTTCCACTTTCGGAAAGTTTGGCGAGAATGGACAATGCGTTGGGATCATCGTATCGCCCCAAAGCCTCTACGGCGGCGGCTCGAACGGCTGCGCTGGCGTCGCGTAGCGTCCTTTCCAGGGGTTCGATTCCGGAAGGGTCTGCAATTTCGCCGATGGCCCAGGCGCAAGCCGCACGAACAGCCGGGCTACGGTCGGCGATGACTTTGTCGTTGAGCGCTTCGATGCCTGACAGTTCTCTGGTGATGCCTATCATGACCGCGGCGAATCGTTTTTCAACATCCCGGTCGTCGTCGGGATATGTGAGTAGTTCCGGAAGGCCGGCGGGATCGATGCCGGCGACCTTTCTTGGTGGGCGGTCTACAATCGGATCGTTGCTATGGCGTTGCTGCTGGCATGCGCCTGTAATAGTCACGATCAGGATGCCGAAAAGAATGCGTGTAATCCATTTCATGTGTCTGATTTTCAATATATTTGCGAAGATCGCAAGGATAAATCAAAAATTGCGTCAAATTCATTGATCCGAAACAAAGCATTATGTACTATCCACATTCAAGCGTGGGCCTCAAAATGACGAGAGTTCAATGAAAAAGCCAATTGGCATAGCGCAAGTCGTACATAGCCTTGATGTTGGTGGCATGGAGCGTGTGGCTCTGCACCTGGCGACGCATTTGGATCGCGAAAAGTGGCGGCCACTGATCGTTTGCCTCACAACAACCGGAGATTTCGCGACTCTTGCCGATCAGGCGGGTATTGAGGTGGTTGCCATGAATAAGCAGCCCGGCGTTGATTTGCTCCTGCCTTTTCGTCTGGCAAAACTTTTTAGGGATCGGGATATCAGTATTATCCACGCGCATAATTCAGGCCCCTGGTTCAGCGGCGCGCTGGCTTCGCTGGTTGGGGGCCGGGTAAAAGTAGTTGTGACCGACCACTCTCGCTCGTACCCGATAAAAATGAGGCTGCGTTTGGTGGAGTGGGCGCTGCATCACCTCGTGAGCCTTGTCTCCGTGAGTCACGCAAACAAAGAGGACCTTGTGAAAAATCTTTGGATACCGGCCGAAAAAATTCGCGTTATCCAAAATGGCGTAGCGCCGGTCGTGCCTGCGAGCGACGAGAAATGTAAAGCGCTTAGGCATGAATTGGGCCTTCGGGACGAGGATTTTGTTTTCTTGTTCGTTGCGCGCTTTGAAAAACAAAAGGGACTCCCCATTCTTCTTCAGGCCGCGCGCTTGCTCAAGGATCAACATCCTGAAATGCGAATCGTTCTCCTCGGGAAGGGTAGTCTTGAATCCGAACTGCTGGAGTTGATCCGTAGTGATGAGCTTGAGAAAAACGTCATTGTCGCCGGATTTCGACTCGATGTGTCCGATTTTTACCGCCTGGGCCATTGCCTTGTTATGAGTAGCTTTTGGGAGGGACTTCCCATGTCTGTGCTGGAGGCGATTTCGGCAGGCCTGCCGGTTGTGACTACGGATGTGGGAGATTTAAAATCCGCGGTAACGGAGGGGGAAAACGGTTTTATCGTGGAACCTGGCGATCCCAGCGCCTTGGCCGACGCGATGGCGCGCGTAATAGAATTGCCTCAAGAGGACCGCCAAAAACAATGCAGGGCGAGTCGCCGAATATTCGATGAACATTTTCACGTGGATGTCATGGTGAAGCAATACGAAGCCATATATGAGGATATTTTATAAAAGATGAAAATGCCGGAGACGACATTGTTGGAAAAGATTTTCGGCTATTTCAAGGGATTTCAAGGCATCATTGCGCTGACTTTTATGTGTGCGATTTTGGCTATCTTAAGCTTGAAGTTCAACGGCTTGATTTTTATTGGCCTTCTTTTCGCCCTCGCGGCGGGTGTTGTGTTGGTGAGTTATCCTTTTGCGTGCGTACCGATTTATTATATTCTTCTCTTTGTGCGTCCGGGCGACTGGTTGCCCGTTTTGGAAAAATTTCGGCTTATTCTCCTGATCGTCGCATTGATGGGTGGATCTTTCGTGGTCAAAGCGCTGGTTTTTCGGAACACGAAGATCATCAGGAATTCGCAACTTGTTTTCATCGCCGGCATCCTGATCGCGATTGCATTTTCCATTCTGGAATCCTATTACCAATCCATTTCGCTCACGCGTTTCTTTGATATGGCCCGTATTTTGGTCATGGCCTTTCTCATCGCGCATATCGTGGACAACTACAAAAAATTCAAGATCACTATCTGGAGCATCATCGTCCCGCTCACTGTGCTGTCCGCCGTGAATTTTACTTTGTGGGTCACCGGTCAAAAAGTTGTTGACAACGGAGGATCAAGTGGAATTGCGGGTGGATTTTTGGGCGACGGAAACGATTTCGCCCTGGCGCTCAACTGCTTTCTCCCGCTGGTTGTTTTTCAATTCATGGCGACGAAGAAATTCTGGGTTCGGTTTTTGACCGGGGGCATTGCCGTGACTTTCCTGGCGGCGGTTGTGGCTACGTATAGTCGCGGCGGTATGTTGGGATCCATTGCAGTATTTCTTATGGCCTACTGGTTTTATATCTGGCGGACGAAAAAATTCCGGCAGGGAATTTTCATCGGCATCATCGTACTTTTTTTCGGCGCCATGACGCTGATCGCCTTAGCGCCGCAGGCCTTTGTCGACCGTATGTCCGGCATTTCCGATTACCGGGAAGACGAGAGCGCCCTGGGCAGGTTGGACGCATGGAGAGCGGGTCTCATGATGTTCAAAGACCAGCCGCTTTTTGGCGTGGGCGCCGGTGCGTTTTCCATCGCCTACGGCACAAAATACAAGCCCTTCGATGCCATAGCCGCCAATTGGAGAGAGGCTCATAGTTTTTATTTTCAGGCGATCGGAGAATTGGGGATATTCGGCGTCTTCTTCATCTGTGGTTTGTGTTTTATCATGTACAAACAACAAAGAAGCATCCAGCACTATTCGTTTCCTGATCCCCAAAAGCAAATGGAAATTCACTTTTTTGCCGACGCTCTGACAACGGGACTTGTCGGCTTTCTGGTATCCGGAGCTTTTTTGTCGGTAACATATTATCCAAACTTATATATTTTGAGCACATTGACGATAATACTGGTGCGAGTGACGCGAGACGGAAATCAATAATAACTTGTGAGCGATTGATGCACATTGAGCCATTAGAGGATTTGCGGGCCGGGCAGTGGGACAGCTACGTGGACTCCTGCCCGAATGGGACGATTTTTCATCGCAGCGCGTGGCGAGACATTATTCGAAAATCCACTGGCCACAGGCCGTATTATCTGGCCGCGCTCAAAGGCGAATCTGTTTGCGGCATCTTACCCTTGTTTATTTTGAAGACCGGTATATTCGGCAAAATGGCCGTCAGTTTGCCATTTTTGAATGTTGGAGGAATCATCTCCGATTCGCCCGAAGCGGAAAAAGCCCTCGCCGATGAGTCCGCCGCGTACGCGCACAAGATGGGATTGCGCTATGTGGAACTTCGACAAAGATACGCAACGCAATTGGACCTGCCTGTTTCGGATCGAAAAGTTGTGAGCATTTTTTCGCTGACGGGAGGACCTGAAGCAGTATTTTCAAGACTTCATCAAAATGTCCGCAATAAGATCAGAAAGGCTGAGAAAAACGAGGTTATTATAGAAAAAGGCGCGGGGGGATTAGACGAATTTTACAGAGTCTATGCCAGGAACCTTCGCGACCTTGGAACGCCTGTCATTTCGTACAACTTTTTTCAGTGCATTGTTGATGCCTTCCCTGATGAGGCCGAGGTGTACGTGGCCAGACGCCGGGGTGATGTCATCGGCGCCAAACTCGTTCTTTTCGATCGCCAAACGTGTTATTTCGTTTGGGCGGCTGCAAGGCGGGACCGGATGAAATATGCGCCGGTTCAGGCGCTGAACTGGGCGGCCATTCAGGACGCATGCAAAAATGAATGCGCTGAAATTGACATGGGTAGAAGCACCAAAGATTCCAGTCAACAGAGTTTCAAAAAATATTGGGGCGTCGAGGTGCATCCTTTGCCCTGGACCTATCAATTGATCGGCGACAGCGCCATGCCGGGTCTGAATCCTGATAATCCAAAGTTTGCTTTGGCCGTGCGGACATGGCGCAGGCTCCCTGTGTGTTTAACCCGACTCATCGGGCCTCCGTTGGCCCGCCGGTTGCCCTAAAATGTTTAAGCGTTTTCCTCCCGTCGGCACTCTGTTTCCTCTTAGGACCACATTAAAGACTTTCAAAGCCTCGCCTGACGCTGTTTCTGTCCTTGAAAGACGTATGGTGGAATTATTTGAAGGCCAAGCCGCCTTTTCATTCAATTCCGGCAGAGCCGCATTAACGGCAGTTTTGAGAATGATCGCTGAAACCCGGCGTGGAAAAGGTGTTATCGTCCCCGCCTATTTTTGTTATTCTGTCGCTGCGGCCATTGCGAAGGCGGGTATGAAAATATTTCCCGCAGACGTTGTTCCTGAGACCTTGAGTTACGACTATAAGGATCGAGTTCGCCCGTCGCCTTCCGATGTGGTTGCGGTTGTTTCACCGGGATTATTTGGAATGCCGGGTGATATTCCCGAACTGCAGCGAATATGTAGGCCTGACCATTTGTTCATCATAGAAGATGCAGCCCAGACTCTTGGAGCATCCATCGATGGGAAACCAGCCGGCTCCTTTGGAGATGTCAGCCTTTTCAGTTTTGGCCGAGGCAAGCCGCTTGGCGGACTGGGTGGAGGCGTATTGGTCACGCGAGGTCGCGCAATCAGCGAAACCATGAAGACTGATTGCGTGTCGCCAAGCCCAAGAGCGCCCTGGAAAAGCGGTTTGGAAAGTGTTGCCGCGGCGGCTGTATTGCGTCCTGGTCTTTTTAGTCTTGTTCGATTAATGCCTTTTATTCGCTTTGGAAGGACGGTGTTTGATCCGGACTTTGTCGAGCGTGGTCTTGACGCCGGAAGTGCGGCCCTCATTCGCGAGTTATTTAAAATTAAGGAACAAATATTTCAGGTGAGACTTGCAAACGGAAAAGAACTTCATGAAAGACTGGACGGGATTGAAGGGATTCTGATTCCCAAACCACGGGCCGGCATCACGCACTCTTATTTGCGCTTCCCTCTGATTTTCGAGGATCCGGCCGACCGCGATGCGGCTTTATTTCGCTTGACCACGAAGGGCTTGGGAGCTACCGCCATGTATCCGCAGCCATTGCATAAAGTGGAAAAGGCCGGGAAGTTTTTGAACCTGGAACTTCGTCCTTTTCCCGGTGCGGAAAAAGTTGCGCGGGGAATTATGACGCTGCCGACGCAGGCAAGCGTCGGCCATCGAGATATCAACAAAATCGTAAAAATTATTCGTGAGGTGCTGGCGGCGGGCGCATGATTAAATCTGGGATGAAAATCGCGCTGAAACGCGCAGTGACGCGGCCTTTGTCTTCATGCGGCGCGTTTTCGCTCACGCGTCGCTTGTTGAAAGGCAAGGTCGTCATTCTCGCTTACCACCGAGTTGTTGATGACGATGTCAATAATTATGAACCGGGGATGGCGGTTTCTGCGGACACTTTTACAAAGCACATGGACTGGTTGAGTTCACGCTTTCATGTCATGGATCTTCTTGACTACGCGCACGGCTTTGACAAAGGCGAGACACCGAAAAACCCATGCGCCATCGTGACCTTTGACGATGGTTGGCTCGATAATTATCAAGTGGCTTTCCCCATTATGAAAAGCGTGGGCGTCGCTGCGACGATTTTTATCGCCAGCGATTATTTTGGAACCGGAAAAGTGTATTGGAACAGTAGGGTCGAGGAAGCTGTTCGAGGGATAGATAAAAGGCGTGAAACTCTTGCCAGGGCTTTTCCAGAGGAGCACATGCCTTTGGAGGCTTCTTTTCTTAAGAATAGTTTGACCGATGAAGCGCCATTGGGGGCAATGATGTCGCGCATTATTGCCGAAATGAAGTATAAGTCGCCTGAAGCTATTGAGAAGGTCGCGGCCTTTTTGGAGCAAATCGGAGAAATCGAAGTGTCGCCAAAGCGGGTGGTGATGAACTGGGACGAGGTTCGTGAAATGCATAATGCCGGATTCAAATTCGGATCTCATTCCGCTTCACACACCATCATGACCACGCAAAACGCATCGGATTGCTATCGGGAGGCTTGCGAGAGTATGCGTGAAATCACGGCAAATCTTGGGACAAAGCCTGAGAGTTTCGCTTTTCCGAACGGCGATCACAACGAGGTTGTGATTCGGGAAATTCGTCGCGCCGGATACATATGCGCGGTAACGGTTGCTCCGGGATTTGCAAATTTGAGCCACGATCTTTTTACCTTGCCGAGGTTTACGATTCATGAAGGCGGCGCGCCTTCGAGTTTTCATCTCGATTATCTTTTATCGGGATTGGCGGGATCATGAAATCGACACCGAGTGGAAAAGCAGGAAAAGTGAGCCGACCAAAGGGCTTGAAGTCGGAATTTTCGAAAAGAAAACGAGTGCTCGTCCTGGACGGCGACACGCGAACCTGCCTGACAATTGTGCGCTCGCTTGGCAGGGCCGCCTGGGCTGTGAGCGTGGCCGGATCCAGAACGGATGCCCTGGCTTTCTCATCGTCTTTCGCCAATGAGATAATATTAGTTCCGGCTCCCATCAACAATCCGGATGTATTTGCCAAGATGATCTTGGAAAGAGCCTCGGTCGGGGATCTGGCCGCCATTGTTCCTTGCACGGACGTGTCCATTGCTGCTCTTGAGCCTTATATGGCTGAGTTGCGAAGGCTTGCCGTATTGCCTTGTGGTTCTGAAAAAGTGCTGCATCTTTTGGCGGACAGGGCGGAATATTCGGATGTGGCTGCCAAAATTGGCCTCCAAACGCCGAAGCAGGTCGCTATACATGATGTTGCCGAGCTGCCGAAGATCCCCTTTTCTTTTCCAGTATTTCTAAAACCAAAGCATTCCATGGTTCGCGTTGGAATCGGATATGTGAAAATTGAGGTGATGAAGGCGATCAATCTTGACGAACTGTCATTTTTGATTCGTTCTCTGCCGCGTGATGCGCTTCCGGGATTGGTGCAGAATAGATTGCGCGGCGAGGTCGAACGTTATTACGCGATCTATCGAAAAGGTAAGCCTGTCGCGGAAATTGGGCAGAAGAGGATGCGATGTCTTAACATCGTCGGGAATCCTTCCGTGCTGCGCGAGGCCACGGAGCCTGATCCACAAATCACGGATTTGTCGCGCCGCTTCCTGGCTGAAATTGAAATGGACGGGCCTGTCATGATGGAATTCAGGCGGGACGTACCCGGCGGAGTTCCAGTATTGCTCAAGGTGAGCGGACATTTCTGGAAATCGCTACAGACCTCTGTGGAGGCGGGCGTGGATATGCCCTGCCAAGCCGTTGATAATGCCCTGGGGCGGCAGGTCAAAACAGTCGCGAGGCCACGGTATGGAATCCGATCGCGCTGGTTGGTCGGCGATGCATTGCATCTAATAAACTACCTGCTTGATGGCAAGGATCGATTCTACTCAGCCGACGAGAGCCCCAGCACACTAGTAGCAATCAGTAACTTTTTTCGAGCGAACAATGACGCTTCCGCGCATGTGGAAGACAAGCCATTTGATGATCCACGTCCATATTATCTGATGCGAAATCGCTATTTTCGTGAATGGTTGAAAAAACTGTGTCAGAACTTCATGTCACGTTTCCGCATGGGGTCGAGCGTTTATCGTGGCCTAATTTTTGTGGAAGAAAGTGCGACGGATAAGTCGAGCGTTTCCGTGAAAATAATGAGGGAGACTCTTGAAAAACGCGGATTTCGATTTGTATTTATGACAAAATCCGCAGAAAAAATGACTTCACGCGGTACTGCAAAATTTGTGGACCTTTGCGATAGAGAATGCACGGAGCAATTTCTCGTGATCCCCAGTTTTGAATATACGTTTTCCGACATGCATATTCTGGCTCTTGGGATCAGGGAAACGCTTGAAGTATCCAGCGCCATCGATTTGATAAAACAAGTGCGCAAAAACGGCGGTATGGCTATTTGGAGCCGTGTGGAACCCGGTGAAATCCCAAATTTTCCCGATCTGGTTGACGAACTCAACGGGGTGATGGTCTGGAATGTAAACAAGCACGGCCCATATGGTCCTGATCCGATTTTGCTGGATGAGTATTCTGCGGCAACGGAGCGTTCTCCATATCTTAGCGCTTTCATGAGCATGGACCCATTTTCCGCAGGCGGGAGCCGTCGCGCTTCTATCATGGTTTATGCGAGCCAATTTAATGAAACGGGAGTAATTTCGGCCATGGAAAACGGATTATTTCGTTTGTCTGGAATTTTCTTCAGCGCAAGGGCGGACAGATTGAATTTTTTTGCCTATCGCGCCTTTGCAGGATTTGTCGATGTGGTCGTCCACTGGTTTCGCGGAGTTTTCGATCACATATTTTTTAAGGGCAAAAAATTTTCCTCATGACGATATTTCTGATTCTCCTATTGTTTATCGGCCTTGCGGGTTTGGCTTTTCCCTACGTGGGTTATCCCGGCGCCTTAAAAACCCTTGGAAAATATCAAAGCTCGGGGAAAAATTCACTCAGTCAATGGCCCAAGCTTAGCGTCATCATTCCAGTTTATAACGGCGCCGAATTTATTGAGGCAAAGATCGCTGATATTTACGATCAGAATTATCCGGGTGAACTTGAGATTATCGTGGCTTCCGATGCCTCAAACGACGGCGGAGATCAGGTAGTGCGGGTCATGCAGGAAAAACATGGAGACTTGAAGTTGGTGCGTCTGCCTTTGCGCCAGGGCAAAAGCGCCGCCCAAAACATGGCCATGAAAAAAGCATCGGGAGACATCCTCATTTTCACGGACGCCACGGTCACGCTGGGCGAACAAGCGCTCGCGAGAATTGTCGATGAGTTTCGCGATCCGACCGTTGGCTGCGTGTCCGGCGAGGACCGCAGCGTCGCATCCGACGATGGCGATCATTCGGCGGGGGCAGGATTTTACAGTCGTTTTGAAGTTTGGTTGCGTCGCTTGGAGGTGGAGAGAACGGGTACATTGATAGGCGTTTCCGGATGTTTGTTCGGTGTGCGCCGGTTTCTACGCCCGGAAGTGCCGCTACGGGCCGTGGATGATCTCTTCATTCCTCTCCACGTCATTGCGCGGGGATTTCGTGTCATTATTGCTGAGGGCGCTGTGGCGAATGTGAAACGAACGGTCGGGTTGAAAGTTGAGTTACACAGAAAAATCAGGACTTTTACAGGGGCCTTATTCAGTTATTTCGCGTCTGTGCGTAGCGAGAAACACTCAGGGTTGCGCCGGGTTCGACTTCATCTGGCGGCGCATAAAATGATGAGATGGTTTGCGCCGTTTTTCGCCCTGGCTGCGCTGATCTCCGCAGTCGGTCTCGCCAATACGCATTGGGTGTTTACCGCAATCCTGACGGCGCAGATACTTTCCTATTGGTTGGGAATCACCGGAATCATGCTGGCCATGCACTATATGCCTCAAGTGCATTCGCCGTCGTTGATTCTTAAAATCCTCGGACGCATGACTCGCTTGGCGGCATTTTTTGTTATCGTGTTGATATCGCTGAGCGTTGCCTGGCTTCGGTGGATTTCCAATAAACCATTTGTTACGTGGGCTCCAACGCAACGGGTTTGATGGACTTGCCCGTGGGTGGTATAGAAAGCGATGCTGGTTTTTTAGGATCCGGCGCAAAAATGACTGAGGACAATCTCACAGTCAATCGAGGAGATGCCAAAAGTGTTCGAAAAATTCTTTGAGTTCATTGAGGAGGCGAAGGACAAGGCCGGCGACGTCGGCAAGGCCCTCATTCTTTTTCAGCCGGAACCGCCCTTTCGGGACAAGGGGATGATCACGGTCCTGGTGACATCCGCCAGTCTTATTACTATCTCCATCCTTGGTGGCGTCACGCTGGCGTCATTGCTGATATTGTTGGTGGCCTTGTCATGCATTATGCTGATCCTTACGAGAATTTTGGGGATTGAATTTGATGTTAACCCGGAGGATATCTTCGGATTTCGGCCATGAGAATTAAATTAAAATATGGATGCCATCGATAAATGAGCGCCAGTTACGACTACAGTGGACATGTCTATCGATCTTTCCCGGACGTGGACGTTGAGATCAGCGCAAAAATACTGATCAGCAGAGGATCCAGCAATGTATTGGCGGAGTCCGCACTCATTTCCTCCGGTTCCTTCTTCATTGAAACCGATCAGACATGGCCCATTGGCGCGCTGGTGGACATCGAGTTCACCTTCGTCGACGACATCCTTTCCTATCAAGGCGAAGGACGTGTGACGAATGTTGGTCCCAGGCGGAGAAATCCAGAATTGATTGGAGTCGAGGCCGACTTCGTGCGCCTTGTTGAAAAGCAGTTGAACTGGCGGCGACGCATTCAACGTTTGGATCGGACCCGTCGAATTGGGACTCAGTTGCTGGTTGACGCGGTGAATTACTTTCGTCATGAAATCAGGGGCAATGAGGTCGAAGACAAGGATTTCGGAGAGCCATGCTCCGGCTATCGCAGACCGACGCTTGTTATTCATGGTTTCCTGGGTACGCGGGGCGCGATGATTCTCCTGGAAAGGCATCTGAAAAAACTGGGTTTCCCCGTTATGTCGCTCATGCTTGGCGCCTTGAATTTGGGAGACATATCAAAATCGGCGAAGATCGTGGCGGAAAAGGTCATTCATTTACGCGAACGTTTCGGTATCGACAAAATCAATGTGGTTGGTCACTCGATGGGCGGACTCATCGGTCTTGACTACATCAAACACCACGGCGGCGCCCAGTCGGTTCGGCGACTTGTGTCCATTGGCACGCCCTATAACGGCGCACCAATCGCCTTGGCATCCATCATCGTATTGCCTTGGACGGGGATGTTGGGCAAGGGCGTGTGGCAGCTACTGCCGGGCAGTTCATTTCTCAACTCTTTGCATCAGGGATCCTTGCCGGCGGATGTGGAAATCGTGAGTGTTATCGCAAAAAATGATGGCGTCATTTCACCCAACCGCTGCGTCCTGGAAGGAGCGCGCAACCTGCTCATTTCTACGAATCACGCTGGCCTCGTCGTGTCGTCCAAAGTTCACGCGCTGATTGAAAATATTCTCGTTAAAAAATAATTATTTCGGCGCAAAGGCATCGAGTTTGCTTGAAATGTTACTGTTGTCAAACGCTTCCGGCCAAGATGAAAACCGCGACGTTTGCGGCGGCATGGACAATAACGGCGGGAATGATGGAATTGTAGCGACTGCGCAAATAGCCAAAGAGCAGCGCCGGGAAAAATGTCGCCAGTCGGTAAATTTGAGGTACGGCGATGAAATGGGCCGCAGCGAAAAGAAGCGAAGGGATAAGTACGGACGGGCTAAACATGATTTGAAAGCTCGGCCTGCGATCTTCTTTTTGCTGGCTGAGCATTCCCTGGCATAATCCCCGGAAGAAAAGTTCCTCCGGCAAAGAGACCGCGCACACCTGTTCGACAATCACAAGAATTATTCCGGCGTTGACTTGAAAAGCAACATTTTCGCCCAGCAGAAGTTGGTGGTATGACCACCAGGCGACGACGTAAACTGCAATGATCGGGATTCCAAATAATGCGGCGGCGCCGATGTCTTTGCCGAGCCGGTCTCCACGCAATCCGAGCCATGCAATGTCGGAATTGGCAAACCGTAGATAAATAAACGGCGTACCGACAAATACAAGTGCCGCGTAAGCCTGAAAGAAATCGCTATGACCGCAAGTCATAAGCAGCCACTGTCCGCTTTTGATGACTCCGATGGCCAGAGAAAAAACAAGCAATGTATTTTGCAGGGGGTTGGGCGCGAACGGATTTTTTATATTAGGGGAAGAAAACATCTTGCACACATTAATGTATTTGTAGCAAAAAATCAGAAAACGTTTTTGTTGAGCTTGTTTTTTTGCCTGATTAGGCTGAAAAATATGTGGAAATGAAAAACGGAAAATATCGCCGGGTTAGGCTGACAATTTCATGGAATTTATGGTATGTTCCGGCCTGAGTGGGTGCTCCGCTTGGCGGGGATGTTTAAATTAGATAAATATATCAATAGGTTGGACTGTTCTCCTGATGGAAAACAAATTTTGGCCAGAAAAGCATCGCACTGAACAGATCGGTCAGTGGGTCAGGTCCATCATTGAGCCGAAACATCCGGACACGATAAAGAATCTTCTTAGCATTCTCTTCCTTTTCGGTGTTCTCTATTTTTTCTTCGTCAGCATCGAACTGATGGGGAGTTCCTTTAAGCTGTTCGGCAAGGGATTTGCCGAAGGGTTGATCAGTACAACCAGCAGTCCTCTGGTCGGGCTGTTTATCGGCATTCTTGCCACCAGCATCATTCAGAGTTCATCTTCAACGACTTCGATCGTTGTAGGATTGGTGGCCAGCGGCACTCTCTCCATTGAAAATGCCATTCCCATTATCATGGGGGCGAATATCGGGACGAGCGTTACGAATACTCTCGTATCCCTTGGACATATCTCACGTCGCGAAGAGTTTCGCAGAGCCATCGCCGGGGCGACGGTTCATGATTTTTTCAATCTCCTGACGGTGAGCGTCCTTTTGCCCCTGGAAGTGATGACGGGCTATCTGAGCACTGTCGCCCACTATTTGGAAAATATTTTCGAGGGTATGGGCGGGTTGAAATTATTAAGCCCCCTAAAGGTCATTGTAAAACCATTTACAAAATCCATTGAGCATTTGTTTATTGATGTTTTTGGCCTGTCGGACGTATTCGCCGGTGCCTTGCTTCTGATTACGGCGCTGTCTGTATTGTTTATTTCATTGAATCTATTCGTACGGATTATTCGAAAAATTGTCGTTGGTCGTGTTGAAAGCATTATCAATGACGTAATTTTCCAATCGGCGGTCCGCAGTTTTATTTTTGGAATGATATTAACGGCCGTCGTGCAAAGCTCCTCGATAACAACATCCATTATTGTGCCCATGATAGGAGCGGGAATACTCACGGTTCCGCAGTTTTTCCCCTATACTTTAGGGGCGAATATCGGCACCACAATTACGGCGATACTCGCCGCAATGTCGACCGGCAACCCCGCCGCAGTGACGATTGCCTTCGCTCATCTCATGTTTAACGTTACGGGTGTTGTAATATTTTATCCGTTGCGGTTTATACCGATCAAACTCAGTCATTTGCTTGGGGATCTTTCCGCGCGATGGAGACCGGCGGCCATAATTTTTATCGTCACATCATTTTTTATTATCCCGATGCTTCTGATTCTACTCACGAGGTGAAAAATGCTGAGAAAGCTACTCGACCTTTGGAAAAAAGACTCCCTGATCAGATCGGCGTATGAAGATACTAATCTGATGCTGTCCAAGACGAATTATATGTTCGTTTCCGTGTCAGGCCTGTTCTTGAACGACAGCCCGCTCGAATTCGACGTTTACGCGATGGACAAGGAAATCAACAAACTTGAGATTGGCGTGCGCCGAAAGGTTCTTCAGCATCTGTCTATTAATCCGGAGCAGGAGCTTCTGGCCTCACTGGTGTTGACGACAATCATTACCGATATTGAACGTATCGGCGACTATTCGAAAAACATCTATGAACTTAGGGAATTATACGAGGTGTGTAAGGATCTCCCTCCATATTCGGACATTTTATTGGGCACGACCGGCACGGTGAGTGACATGTTCAAAATGACAATTGAGGTCATCAAAAACGAGGCTCACCAGATGGCGCAGAAAACGATGGAAATGCACGGGCAAGTCAATCATACAATGGAGCAGATGATGTGGGCGCTGGGCAACGATCCGAATATGCAGGCTCCAAAGGCCGTGCCTCTGGCCCTGTATGCCCGATATCTCAAGCGTGTGAGCGCCCACTTGAGCAACGTGACCTCCAGCGTGAACAGGCCCTTTGACAGGATAGGCTATTTCCATCTGGAAAACGGGGAAACCACAGAAGAAAAGGATATTGACGATCTGAGTGAAAAAGACTGAATGATTCTGGGCCTTGGGTATCGGGATTAGTTTTTGGGTTGACAAAAAGAATGTTTCAGACAAGCCGCCGATCACCATGCTTTGCGGCGGGCTTCGAAGAATCCGCGCCCGCGGACGTCGCTTCCCTGCCAGCGCCCCGTGACCTTGACGCCGCCTTCCCACAAAACATCGGCGACCTCGTGATCATCAAAATCTGCGTTGATCTTAAAACGGGCCGCGTATTCAGGAAGGGTTATGACCCAGCCTGTATCCCACTTGACGTGTGTCTTTGGCGAAATCCAGGAGGCTGTCGTGTCAATTTTGAAATTTACCTGGTGCGTAGTGACGCCGCTCGAAAGATGAACATCGCCGAATTGGTGAACCACTTGCTCGTCCTTCCAGAAACGGAACAGCAGTATCTCGGTTTGGTTCATGAGATTGATGGAAAACCAGTCCCAGCGGTCGAAATTGTCGTCATTCCAGTTGCCCCATTGGCGATCTATCCAGCCTCGGCCTCTGAACTTAGCTTTCCGGTCCATGAGGCGCCCGCTTCCGCTGACCGACATGTTGGTCAGAGAGAAATATTGGCTGACCCCGCCTTCGCCCATTTCGATGAGGCCCGTTCCGCCAACGGCCATGGGCGCTTTATTGGCGCATAGCTTAAGATCCAGGTCGAGTTGGGGTTTGGAAAAAACGAAGTTATAGCAAAGAAAGTTTGGGTCGGGTTGCGTGATGGTGGCCGGACCCGTTTTAAACAGGCGGTGATTGGGCTCATGCGAAACCGCAACCTGAGGCATGGCGATGGAGATCGCGGTGTTGTACTCGATGTCCGAGAGGATGCCGTAAAATTTGTTGTCCTTGAGCATCGCCATCATGAGCGTATAACGTTTGTTGTACTGGTCCAGAAGATGGGCGTTGAGATACCACCATTCCTTGGATGCATCGTCGTGAAGAACCGCGACATCGAAGGCCTTCCGATGTTCGGGGGGCATGGCGGGAAATTCCAGCTTCTGCATGGTGAACATGTCTTCAAAGGGTGTCTTTTTGTCGACGCCGAACTGCATGGAAAGAAGCAGATTTCGACCAAAGAGCATTGCCAGAAGAACGCCGGCGGAAACGACCAGCGCGAAGGCGACGAAATACATGGCGATCTTCGCACGTTTTTTGTTTTTTTTGTCTTTGTTCACCGCAAACCCGCCCTGATGGGACCACTCGAAAAATCCGGCGGATAATACCAGAAGCCTTAAGCAGTGCCAAGGTTCAAGGCTTATAAAAAACATATGCCGGACCGGTAAATGGCATTAGTATGGGAGTGACTAATGGTGATGGGGCGGGTGGACTCGCCCTTTATATGAAAAAATAAAAAAGGAAATGTTTTGCAGGAAAAATTTATGAATACCAGATTGCTTCAAAATGCGCTGTTGATGGCGACGTGCGTATTGATGACGTTTTCCCTTGTTCTGGGAGCGTCATGCACTCGTAGCGAAGAGACATCTCGCCCGGAGGTGGGCCACAAGACAAAGAAAATTCCACCTCAAAAAGCCTTGGGCAATGGCAAATTAAAAAGCCAAAAAGAAAAAAAATTCGTTATAGATGATCCCTCATTAAAGCTGACTTTCGAGCAAATAAAGGATGTCGTCTCAAAGGCTAAATCGGCTGCGTATCAAATTTACTCGGTTAAAGTTGGTTTGACGCCAAGTGCGAAGCGAAAGCTCTTTATCGCAAGAGGCGAACTGGCGGATCGTATTCCCGTCATATTTTCCTTCCAGGTCCTAAGAGACGATGAAAAAATAGTATTAGTCGATTCCGGTTTTATCAGCGAAAGAATGAAGCGAAAGTGGAAGGTTGTTGACTACCGGGATCCTGTTGTTGGCTTGGGAGCTCTGGGGATTGTTCCCGAGCAGGTTGATGACATCATCATCACGCACAGGCATTGGGATCATGTCGGAGGGTTGAGTCTGTTTCCGAAATCTAAAATCTGGATGCCGCGCTTGGAGTTCAAGACTGCTGTCAGGAAATTCGAGGCTAAATCGCCTGTCATCGTCAATGCACTGAAAAGCGCCGAGTCAGAAGGGCGGATGAAATGGACAAAGCGTCTTCAGGAAATTATGCCCGGTATTGTCGTCGTGAGGCAGGGACTTCACACACGTCATTTTCAATACGTCATTGTGAAAAGTCCCAAAGGAATTTGGGTTATTGCATCGGACGTCGGCGGCCTGTATGAGAACTTTGACGGACCTGTGTCCAGCGGTCAAACCCTGAACCCGGAAGCTTCCGTGCAGGCCCTGCGTCACATTATGCAACTGGTGGACAATAGACTCGATCGCATAGTGCCGAGTCACGATCCCAAAGTGTTTACGCGTTTCCCATCGGTGAAACCCGGCGTGGTGCTGATCACGAAGGACTGACAATCGCGATCATTCGTATCCGTACAAGTGAAGAAATGCGTTGATAATGTCATTGCCGACGTTCGGCCCCGGGCTTAGAAGGTCGTTGTAGATATAAGCCAGAGAAAAATATTGATCGGGCAGCATGATGTATCCCACCCAATCCATTCCCAGGTTGATCATAAATTGATGCTCGGCACCCATGACATCGCGCAAAATGAGGCCGATGTCCGGGACGAGTTCTCCCGGAATTGTGGCGAATTGCACAGGTCCAATGGAAAATGCAGTGATCGTCGTTTCCGTTTTTCCACCGTAGGGCGGAACATCGCGGGGAATAAGATCGAGAGTACCGATCAAAGCAAAGAACAGATTATCGTTCGCCGATTCAAAAATCATGGTGCGAAGCCACAGATTTGTGTTCGTAGCCATTTCCGCTTCATCCATAAGAGTCTGCGCGTCATCGACCAATACTCGCCCGAAATTTTCCACATCTTCCCAGGTTCCCCAGTCGCGTCCCGTGTAATCAAAGGGGTCAAAAGGATTGATGGGATGAACCGAGGCTCCCAGGTTGCCGTTGACGAACATATTGATCCCGCCGACTTCTTCATCCATCAGGCGGTAGTAAGGTCCCAGGAAGTCCGATGACAGTTCCGTGTTCTGCGGTCCCATGACCATTGGGTGACATCCCCAACTCATCAGCGTGGCAATGGGTTCTCCCTGGGGAGTTTCGGCTTTCATCAGGGTCATGGCGTCATCGGTCATAGCGCCGGGATCTAGGACATCGTTCGAGTTGTAATGCATATCCGCTTCGATTCCCGAAGCGAATGAGACGACGGCCGGGACGCGAGCTTGGTAGGCTTCGACGCCGGCATCTATTCCGACATCCACGAGCAGTTGCATATAATCTTCGTCTCGACCGGAGACAGGCGGCAATATGACTCCCCAAATTCCTACGCCGTCCGGGCTGTGATGCGTGTGGCTGGATGAGACGACAATGCGCTCCGGTCCGATGTTCAGTTCCTGAGCAATGCCTTCCTGAATCGGGACGATGTCGGTTGTGATCATGCCCACCATGTCGAATTGGATGAGAATGATTGGTTCGCCCTTGCCGTCGTCAAAAGCGATGGCTGTCGCGTAGAGCGGATCGTGGACGCCCGTGGACCAGCGGCACATGCTTTCCAGCAGAAAGTAGGTGCCGTATCCGCCCATTTTCAGAGACCATTCGGGCGTCGGGGAAGCGTCGACACGAGCCGCGCCGACCTGAAAATGAGGCTCGTCGTCGTCATCGTCGCCCTCATCGTCATCAGCGCTGTCGTCGTCGGAATTCGGGTTTGAGGAATCATCATCGTCATCATCATCGTCGCCGCATCCGATGAATAAGGATGCCGATGCAATGAATAATGCTAAGAATAGAACAAAAATAGTGGGTAATTTGTTGTTTTTCAAGGTGGCGGCCTCCTTATTTCAATAAGATCAGCAAAATTCCGAAGGTGTTTTACAAAGTGGTTTTCAAAATGGGAACGACGCATACGAAGATCAGGTCCTCGTCGCCGGTGTTGCGGATCTGGTGATCGGCATATGGTGCGATGAAGGCCACGTGGCCCGCGCCTACTTCTCGCGTTTCACCGTCGTAAAAGACGTTGCCTTTGCCGGAATGGAAGAAGACCTCGTGCTCATGCGCGTGGGAATGGCGCGTTGTGTGTCCACCGGGTTCGATGGTGAACACGCGCATAACGAAATTGGGCGCTGCGTGTTCAGGACCTACCGCAATCTGCATCGTGACTTTTTTCATGGCGCCATCGTCGAATAATTGCGACGGCAAATCCTTGTATGGCAAAACATGCATCAAAAAACTCCAAACAATGTTCAAGGCTATTCTAACAGAGTTCCCGTCATTTCGCTAAGGGAAGAAATTTCATGCGCATCCAGATATTCATTCATCTCTTTGACAATATTTACAGTCGTTGTGGGGTCTCGGTAATTTTGAGAGCCGACTTGAATCATTGTGGCACCGGCGACAATGAACTCCAGTGCATCTCGTGCGTTGGCAATTCCGCCGATGCCGATGACAGGAATGTCAACGCCTTTGTAAATCTGATGCACAACACGCAGGGCCACCGGCTTGATGGCTGGGCCGGACAAGCCGCCGACGACGTTGGCCAGAACCGGCCTGCGTCGGTCAAGGTCGATCGCCATGCCCAAAAGAGTGTTGACGGCGCTCACTGCATCAGCGCCTCCGTCTTTAGCGGCCTTTGCAATCGGGACAATATCAGTAACGTTGGGCGTGAGTTTGACGATGACAAGACGCTCCGTCATGGCGCGGATTTGCGCGGTGAGGCTGCGAACGATCTCGGGATCGGTTCCGAAGGTGATGCCGCCGGCCTTGACGTTCGGGCACGAAAGGTTGAGTTCATATCCCTTAATGCCTTCCTCTGATTCCAAACGCGCGGCGACGGCTTTGTATTCATCGGCGGAGTTTCCAAATACATTGACAATCACTGTTGCGCCAAGCTCGCGAAGGCGGGGCAGCTTATCCGCGCAGAAAGCCTCAACCCCAACGTTTTGAAGGCCGATGGAGTTTAGCAGTCCTGATGCGGTTTCGTGCAGTCGAGGCGGCGGATTGCCGCTTATTGGTTTCAGGGACAATCCCTTGGTGAAGATGGCGCCGATATGGGATATGTCTAGAAACTCCTCGTATTCGATCCCATAGGCGAAAGTTCCCGATGCGGCGCCGACAGGATTTGCGAACTCAACATCGCCGATGCGCACACGCAAATCAGCCATCAGAGCATCCCCTTCCAAGTCAAAATGGAGGCATCGAAAACAGGGCCTTCCTTGCAGACGCGCAAGTGCTCGATTTCGCCCGGCTTCGTTTTGGCCTGCGCGACGCAACCAAGGCACGATCCCACGCCGCACCCCATTACGGTTTCTAGTGATACGAAGCATGGGATGTGAAACGATTTTGCCAGATCGAACACAGCCTTCATCATTGGCGTTGGCCCGCAACACAAAATTTGTGTTTGCGTTGGGGTAAGTTTTTTCAAATCTGTTTTCAGAGCTCCTGTTACGAGTCCCTTAATACCGAATGAACCGTCTTCGGTTGTCGCCGTGCGCTGATCGATCAATGTTTCAAAATCAGGCCAGGAAGGCAGATCGTCCCGGGTTCTTCCCCCGCCGTAAAGGCTCAGTGTTGTGGGCAGATGGCGCTTTGCTACAACGCGCGCCAAATGCAAAAATGGAGCGATGCCGATCCCGCCGGCCACAAGCAATGTATTTGGGGCGAGTTGATCCAGGTCGAATCCGTTTCCCAGCGGTCCAATAAGGTCAAGATCGGCACCGACGGGCAGATTTTCGATGCATTTCGTACCTGGTCCGACGACCTTGATCAGCAAGGACACGATATTCTCGGATTCATCGACATCCTCGATGCTGATCGGGCGGCGAAGAAAAGGCGTGTTGGAAGAACTTGTGAGGATGTTGACGAATTGTCCGGGCCTGGCCACTTCGGCGATTTCTTTTGATCGGAATCCGATTCTTAAGTATCCACCGCGCAGCTCACAACGTGTGACGATGGGCGTTTGATGTTTAGGCATGAATCGTTTTGCTTTTCTTCAAATGGTTTACGTTTAAAGATCAAACGCACTCCGGGGAAATTATTTTCGCCATGAGCAGGGCGTCTTCTCCTGTATCGCCATAATATCCTTTTCGGCGTGCGAATGTCTTGAATTCCATATTTGCATAAAAGCTTCGCGCCTCATTGTTTTGCTCGCGGACTTCAAGCCAGATGATGCGGGCGTTTCGGCTGAGCGCCTTGTCGCAGGTCTCTGTCAGAAGCGCTCGACCAATCCCATTTCGCCGGAAGTTCATATCAACGGCGAATTTCAGTATATGAATTTTATCCAGGGTGATCCAGCTAAGAGAAAATCCCAGAAGTGCATTTTCATTGCGCGCGACAATAAACAAACTCCTGGAATCTCGATACAGCTTTTCAATGTTTTCAAGGCTCCACGGCGTAGGAAAAGATGATCTTTCGATTTGCATGATGCTCTCAATATCCGACGGCAGAGTTGGTCGGATGATGACCGATGAGTCAGTCGCTGTTGATGGAGCGAATTTTTGCTCGATAGCGTGTCTCCATATGCTCGATGAGGTCGCTGATAATCATGTCGCGATAATCGCCGCTATATTCATCTGATTCCTGGTCAAGAAAAAAATGATAGCCTTCCCCATGGCCCTGATCGCGGTCGCCTTCCAGTAATACCATGAGAACCTGTTGCGCGAAGCCGTCGGCGGCCAAAGAAGCCTGCGTCTCAATGAGGTCCATCAGATCGTCAACTTTTTGGTCCTGATCCAGAAGGACAATAAGAACGGGATAGGTTTTCCAGCGGTTTCGCGTGTTGTAATAACCGGCGGGAAGCAGAATCGAGTAGTCCATTTCGACATCCTCCCCAAGCGTGGGAGAGGTGAAGCTATGCGTTTCGTAGTACACGGTGGAATCATTGGGGCTGTCGCCGAAATAGCCGTTGGGGAGGCGCTCTGACAAAAAGGATAATACGTGAGACCAACGGGCGACTTGTGTGGATTCACTACCCAAATGGTTATCTGCGGGGTCGGATTCCGACTCCCAATACAAAGCCGCATTTTTTTGCGTGAACCAGATCGGTTCCGTGGGGTAAGGATAGTTACTGAAAAATCCGTTGTAGATTCCCGTGCCGAACTCCAGGCAATGGAAAAGGGAGGGCGTCGGCGCGGCTTCGTAAGCCGTGTCAATCGCATTAACCATGGACGCGACGTGGTTAGAGCAACCCCAGAAATCACTAACGCCGCAATCGAGATACATTGCGCCTTTGAAACGCGAATCAGTGTTGATATCACCGGATTGAATTTGCCGGACGGGGCTGTGCTTCAGCCATGTGGCGATACGCGGATTGACATCATACTCGCCGTTGGCCTCGCCGTCATCGCTGGTGCCGTTTACGCCGTCAAGCCCGAAGTCGTCGTATTGTTCTCCCTGGTCGTATGAGCCGTTAAGGTTGGCATCAACAAATGGTTCATGCATTCGAAGCTGGATCGGTTCTCCAGCGTCTCTGAGACCATTCGCGTTGAGATCCAGGGCCAGGAGAAAATCAACAAAAAAACCGCTTTCGTCTGCGAAAGTGATAGTGGAAATGGCGCCATCGGTGTTTTGCGGTGAAATAAAATCTCGAACGATTGTCGGCTCGTCACTAGTAACACCGGGAGGATAAAACTTGCTCAAAGGATTGACATAAACGGGATTGCCCAGAGCAATGAAAATGTCGCGAAGAAATTGGAGGTAGCGTAGGCGCGAGGGCGACGCCGGCCAATCGTCGAAGTCATTGAGTTTCGACTCAATGCCGGCCAGCAGAAGCCCCAGATCTGTCGGCGAAGCCAGTGCGGCGGATGCCCCGAAAAGTTCCGGATTATCCAGCGCAATATCCAAGGCTGCGATTCCGCCCATGCCAATGCCCATAATCATATGCTGCGGACCCTTGTATTCATCGTCAACGATCCACAAAGGGCAGGGAGCTTCCTTCGATCCGTCCCAGTTTCCCCGCGTGCAGGAGGCGCACAGGATTATCAGAACGAAAAGCGCCGAAATGGCTATGGAATTTGCTGTCTTCATTAGAGTTGATCCCAATTAAAGCGCGGCATAATAGCCACGGCCCCATGAGGATGTCAACGAAGAGGCGGCTTCAAACTAATCCGTAGCGGGATAGCTGGTTCTTAGCTAATTTTCACGACGGCAATAGCCTCAATTTCCACTTTGGCTCCGGGTTTGGGAAGCGCGGCAACCTGCACGGCGGAACGGGCCGGGTAGGGCGTCGCATCGGCGAAAAATTCGGCGTACACTTCATTGATGGCCTTAAAATCCGCAATGTCTTCCAAAAACATGGTGACTTTCAGAATGTCGGCGACTTTTGCGCCGCCGGCTTCCACAACGGCCTTCACATTGGCCAAAGCGACGCGAGCCTGGGCTTTTACATCTTCGGGCATGGAGCCGTCAGCGGGATCGATAGGTAGTTGACCCGATGTGAAAAGCAGTTCTCCGCTTTTTGTCCCCTGGCTATAAGGTCCGATGGCTCCGGGGGCTTTGTCGGTGGCAAGAGCGATTTTTGTCATGGCTGACTCCTTTTTTAGGGCTAAGTGATTATTTATGAATATCTCGCATCACGTTCTCGGTATGTTCGTTATGAGCGGCGCAATAGCCATCAGAATTTCATCCGCGATGTGTTGATGCCCATACGGGTTCGGATGCGGCCAGCGCATCCAGTTGTGCAGATAATTGGGCGTTTGCTCAGGTAAAATCTTTTCTCCAAGATCAATTAACATTTGGTCAAAATTCGACGCCGCTGTTCGGATGAGGAAGTTACGTCGTGAATAGAGCGGGTAGTGAGGTCGCATCATTTCGGATTTGCCGAGTTTGGGATAAGTGATGAATAATGTTTTTATTTCGGCTTTGTGCGCTGCCAGACCGATTTCCAAAAGCGCCATCTGCGTCTCGGCCAGGGTCAGATGGCGCACAACGTAATCCTTGCGATCTTCACGATCAATGTTGCGCCTGTTGAGAATTTTGGAAAACCGGCGATTATCCCAAAGTTGTTTGATGCGCACGCTGGCGAGTGAAGAATCGGAACCGATGGAAAAGGGCTTTCTGGCGCTGAAATTGTTTTCCAGATAATCCGGGATGCAATCGCGAAGCCCTGTCATGATCACCGCAAGATCAGTTTTGTAGCGCGTGATGGACCGCTCGAAAATGTTGGCGATGTCTCGGCTGGAAAAATCCGGCTGCCCCATATTCACGACGCGAACGGCGAGCTTTCGATTATTCTTGAGCTCCGTTTCAAGAAGGCCTGCATAGGATTCTGCGTTTGTGCATCCCAAGGCGAAAGTCCATGCGCCGCCGAACACAACGATATTGAAGGTGTCATCGGAAAAAGTCGTATCCTGATATTGGTTTCGATCCTCGTAGGGATGTCCTTGAGTCGGTGTGCCGTCTAACAACAGATGATGAGGCGGATGGGCAAACCCAATTAAACGAAGGGAAAGTTCGGCGCCGCAAAGGCCTACGCATAGCAGGGCGAATAATGACAGTGCGGCGATGTAGCGCTTTCTCCTCATCTAAGGTCTAACTCCAAGGTAGATGATGTCTCCCGGCTCCTGGACCAGTCGTCCAATTGCGGTAGTGTCTACGGCTTCGCATAAGCGAAAAACTTTTTGGATACGATTCCAGAATAATTCGTTTGGACTAGGGGACCATACCGCCAGGACGCCACCTTGTGTCAACGCGCGGCTCAAGAGGCCTAATCCCCCTTCGTCATAAAGTATCTCATTTTCTTGGGCGGCCATCCACCCCGGGCCGTTGTCCACATCCACCAGGATCATGTTGTAGGTGGAGGGATTTGACGCTAGGTGCTCCGACAAATTTCCCAGGCGAAGCTCGGTGCGCGAATCCTCAAGAGCGTTTCCATTTTGGCGGGCAAAAAACCGCTGGTTCCATTCCGCCACTTTCTCGCTGATTTCCGAGACCACGACGTGATCGACGCTTTCAAGGCCAAGAGCTGCCTGAAGGGTATATCCTGCACCGAGTCCGCCGACCAGGATACGCAATTTTTCTTTCGCGCCAGCAAATTTTTGGTAGGCAAGTCGGGCCATTGCCATTTCGGAATGCTTGCCGTGCGTGGCCATAAGGAAATTTCCGTTTAAACGTATCTCATAGCCGGCTTCACCCGTATCGGCCACGTAGCTTCTGAGCATCACTTTTCCGAGAGGTGAATCGGCTGTCTCAACGGTTTTGTATTCAATTTGAGCCGTGCGCAGATTCTGATTTTGTCCTGACAATTTTGACCTCGCATTCGCTTTTGGAACATACATGATTTATTGTCCAATCGACAATGCCCGCGCTTGATGACTGAAAGTATAAATCTCTCATTGGTAAAATTGGGTGCTTCTGATACAAGAAATTTATAAGCTCCCCCATTGCAAGCGGAGACAAAATGTCCAATTTCGATCGCAGTCTGAAAAACAAGAAAATCGCTTTTTTCGATATCGACGGGACGCTGGCCCTGGGTCATATGCCAATACCGGGAGCCGCCGAGTTTGTTGGCGAGTTAAGACGGCGGGGCTTGGAAACATTTGTCCTGACGAATAACTCATCGAAATCAAAAGTCGATTACGTAAAAAAAATGAGCGGCATGGGCTTTGAGTTTTCAGAAAAAGAAATCATCATCTCAACCGACGGCCTCATCGCCTGGTTTCAGCAAAATGGAATCGACCGGGCCTATATCCTCGGGACCCCAGGAATGGCGGCGCAGATGCGTGAAAGCGGCATCGCGCACGAAGAAAACTCCAAGGTTGTGGCGATGGGTTACGACACCACGCTAAACTATGAAAAAATGGTTCGCGTCGCGCATTTACTCCAGAAAGGCGCGGAATATTACGTGACGCATCCTGACCTCGTGTGCCCCGATCCCGAAGGTCCGCTTCCAGACGCCGGTTCTTTTATCGCCATGTTTGAAAAGGCGACGGGGCGTTTGCCGGATAAAATATTCGGTAAGCCATCAGAGGCCATGATTGAAAACGCGCTGAAATCCAGGGGACTGGCGCCGCACGATGCTTTTATGGTCGGCGACCGCCTTTATACCGACTTTCAAATGTGCATTAATGCGCGGATGGATTTCATCTGCGTACTGAGTGGAGAAGCGACAGCGGAGGATATAAAAAAATTCGGCGTCAATCCGGCGCTTGTCGTTCAAAGCGTAGCCCATATACTGGAACCATAAAATGAGGCAGCTTATCACTTCCATTTCGGCATGAGCGCGGCGAGGGTACATTAAAAAACCGAAAGGAAAACGGGGAGTCGGCATGGCGAAATACTTACCGCTCGAACACCGTGAATTGAACCCGACGCTTCAAAAGGCGCTGCCGACGGACGCTTCTTTCAAAACCCGCATCACCATCGCCAAGGGTCTTGTCCCCTTGGGAACAGCCGACCTGCTCAGCGCTTTGTATTATCTTTGCGGCGATCCTGACAAACGGGTTCGCAAGGCGGCGCAAGTGAGTTTGCGCGAATTGCCGGAAACTTTGATATTCGTTGGAGTCAACGCCGAGACGCATACAAAGTTACTCCACTTTCTGGCCACCCGAAAATTCGACAATGAAAACATTCACATAAAAGTCGCCCTGCACAACAGGGTCACCGATCCTACCCTGGCTTTCATCGCCCTGCACACAGAAAAGGAACATGTCATTGAGGTCGTGACGAAAAACGAAGCCGCTATTTTACGTTACCCTTCGATTCTTTGGGCTTTGTCCAACAATGAAAATTGTCCCAAGCATATACTTGACCGGCTAACGCAATTTTATGAAGTGCAAAAGAAACACTCCTTTGTTGATGACATCACCAGCAATCAGCGCAAGGTTATTGAGGAGGCCAAGAAAGAACTCAAACCCCACGTGAAAAAGGCTGCCGTTGAAATGACGGATGAAGCCTCCAAAGACGGTCAACCCGCTTTCAGTATGCCCGACGACCGCCTTCATTCCGGTTTTCGCGTAAGCGACCTTCTCAATTCTGAGTTCGACGATGAGGGCATATTTTCGCTCGATCTGATGAAAGATTCCGATAAACCGCTGGAGGCTGATGAGAAGGCGCCATTGGTTCAACGTATCGGCCAAATGAGCATGGTGGACCGAATGTTGCTCGCCTTGCATGGGAATGCCGAAGCCAGGCAGTTCCTCATTCGAACGCCTAATAAGATGATTCAGGAATGCGTGATGCGGAATCCGAGAATCACTACCAGGGAAATTGTGGGGCTGACCAGGGAAAAATCGACATCCCAAAACATTTTGGACTCTATCAGTCGAAATCGGGAATGGACGCGGAATTATGAGATCATTCATCAACTGTGTTGGAATCCGAAGACCACCAACTCATACATCCTGAGATTTTTGCCGCGCTTGAATCTGAAAGATATTAGAAAGCTTTCTAGAAGCAAAATGGTTGCACAATTCACGGCAAATCAGGCGAGAAATCTTGCCCTGCGTATGGAGAAAAATCGATGAGCAAAAATAACGACAAGGCACGTAGCATATTTTTCCCCTACCTGAGCCACAACATCAGGCAACCGCTGAATTCGGTCATCGACGCTATCGCTCTGCTTTTGGAAAAAGATTTGAGTTTAACGCAGAGCCGATATCTGGAAACCGTAAACGATCAAGCCAATGATTTGCTTATGCTTATCAATGATATTCTGGATCTGACCAGAATAGAGCAGGGCAATTTTAATCTTATTAACGAGCGCTTTGATCTGCGGGCGGCACTCCAGGGAGTTGCCAATCTCATTGCCAGGGACGCGCGAAACGCAAATATTGATTTTGAGTATTTTATTCACCCCGAGGTGCACACCTGGGTTCGGGGCGATGTCGGACGACTTCGTCAGGTTCTGACGAATTTGGGTTGGTTGTCGCTCACGCAGTCCAGTGGCAGCTCGACTATGCTTGATGTCACCGTGGAGGAAGATAAGAAAGACAGCGTCAAAGTGCGTTGTTCCATCAGCGACACAACGTCCCGGCTTTCTCCAAAACTGATCGAATTATTGAATGTGTGCGAATCTGATAGAGATATGAACGCTTTAGAAAGCCACCCGGATGTCTGCCTGCGGATGATGCTCTCAAAGAGGCTGGCGGAAATGATGGGAGGCGATTTCGCGATTGAGGCCGAAGAGTCTGCGGGAGCGACCTATCATTTTAGCGCGACGCTGGCAAAAAGCGTCTTCGCTGCCGGGCATGAGGATGAGACCGACGCCGAATTAAAAAATGTTCGCATCATGCTCATCGACGAAGACGACGAGAGCCGCGCTGAAATGGAGGAGATGATTCACGTCTGGGGCGCCAAGGTTCTTGCCTTGCCCAATTGCGACGCCGCCTATATGCGGCTACGCGAAACAGCCTCCATTGGAGAGTCTTTTGACCTTGTCATTATTTCAACGCAGCTAAAAGGGCAGGATGCGGAAAATTTTGCACGGGCGGTCAAGAGCGATTCGCTTGTCAGGGATATTTCAATTATTCTTGTCGCACCAGTGGGACGCAGGGGCGATGCCGCCAGGCTTCAGCAGGTCGGTATTTCCGGGTATCTCACCAAGCCCACCAGCCAGAGGCAAGTGCGGCGTTGCATTAAATTCGTTTTGGCCAGAAAAGACTCGGGCGAGTCACCGAAATTTGTTACGCGGCATGTCTTGTCGGAATTGTCCAGGAGTCGAATCCGCGTGATCATCGTAGAGGAAAACTCGGTTCATCAGCTAAGCCTGAGAAGAATGATCGAGAAGCTTGGCTTTGATCCTGAAATCGTCGCGGAACCGGACGTGGCGATCTCGCTGCTCAAGGAAAATGCTTACGACTTGGCTTTTCTCGACCTGTCGATGAAGGGATTCAATGGCAAAAGAGCGGCTGGGCTTATTCGCGGTCGCTCCGACAAAGCCGTCTGCGTTGTCGGGATGATGACGCGCGCGCCGAAAAATGAGGGCAAGAGCTACATCGACGCCGGCTTCGACGAAGTCGTTGTTAGGCCGATTCGAGATGAAGGGCTCTTGGAAATTCTAGAAAAAGTTGTTCAGCGAATAAATTCGGTGATTTGATATTTTTCAAATTCAAATCTCTTTTCCGGCTGCATGATGCACGGCGAGAGAAGCTATGAGGATATGCAATGCGTGATGTCAAAGCTGTTGTAAGGCCTGAAATACAGGCTCTTTATGAGGAAATGGTTGGGGACCGACGCGATTTTCATCGGCATCCCGAACTGGGCTTTTTTGAAAATCGAACAAGCGCGGTTGTGAAAAAACGTCTGGAAGATCTCGGATTCGAAACCAGGGTAATGGCTAAAACGGGAGTGTTGGGACAATTACACGGCGAAAAGGATGCTGCAAAGACACTGGCCTTTCGCGCTGATATGGACGCTCTGCCGCTGCAGGAACTTGGAGAAAAGGAATACAAATCCGTTTATCCGGGATGCATGCACGCATGCGGGCACGATGGCCACACCGCCATGCTTCTCGGTTTCGCAAAATTTCTGGCGGCCAAAAAGGAAGGCTTGGCGGGAAACATCAAACTACTATTTCAGCCTGCGGAGGAAGGCGAGGGTGGCGCATTGCCGATGATCAAGGAGGGCGCGTTGAAAGATCCCGACGTTGACCGCCTTGTCGGCCTGCATCTTTGGAATGACTTCCCGGCAGGCGAGGCTGGAGTGCGGGGCGGGGCGATCATGGCCGCTGCCGACGAATTTATCCTGACAATAACGGGAAAGGGTGGGCACGGTGCACAACCGCAAAAAACTGTTGACGCCATCTCCGTGGCCGGGCACGTCATCTGCGCATTGAATACTATCGTCGCGCGAGAAACCGATCCCCTTGATCCGACCGTTGTTACGATTGGTCAAGTTAGCGGGGGATCGAATTTCAACATCATCGCGCAGGAGGTTCGTCTTCGCGGAACCGTGCGTGCGGTCGAAGAAAAGACGAAAGACCTTATCCAAAAGCGTATAGGGGAAATCGCCGGCGGCGTCTGTCAGGCCATGGGCGCAAGTTGCGCCTATGAATATATCAATCAGTACCCCATGACCATTAATGACGATACGGTTGCGAGTATCGTCGCACAGCAAATTGTCGATGTTCTTGGAAAGGAGCGTCTGCGCACGGACGGCATGTCCATGGGCGCTGAGGATATGTCCTATTATCTCAGGGAAGTCCCGGGGTGCTTCTTTTTTCTGGGTTCTTCCAATGTGGAACTGGGCTTAGACAAGCCTCACCATCACCCCGAGTATGATTTTGACGAACGCGTGATGCCGATCGGCGTTGAAATTTTCGCCAGAATCGCCGAGGAATTTTTCAACCGAAAATTCTAGATTTGCCATCGGCCTTTATTGACACAGCCTTATCCCAATACAATTTTTCCATTTTGGCCGCTGACTTTGACGACATCGCCGTCTTTGATTTCACAGCGCAACAATCCGCTGGCCAATTCGTTTAAAAGCATGGTCTGGATGGCGCGTTTGAGAGGCCGCGCGCCGAAGGCCGGGTCGTAACCGGCATCAGCCAGGATCATCTTCGCCGGTTCATCCAGTTCCAAAACGATGTTGCGCTGCGCGAGTCGCTTGGACAATGAGGCCATTTGGATATCCACAATCTTCGTTAGCTGCTCTTTGCTCAAGCGATGGAAAATTACCGTTTCGTCGATGCGGTTAAGCAATTCGGGACGCATATAACGTCCCAGTTCGCCAAGAACCCGCGTCTTCATTTCATCGTATCGGCTTTCGGCGAACTCCAGAATAATGTCGCTGCCAATATTGCTTGTCATGATGAGAATGGTGTTTTTGAAATCCACGGTTCGCCCGTGACTGTCGGTGATTCGACCGTCATCGAGGATTTGGAGGAGGACGTTGAATACCTCGGGGTGGGCTTTTTCGATTTCGTCGAAGAGGACGACGGAATATGGTCTTCGCCTGACGGCTTCCGTGAGTTGTCCGCCTTCGTCGTAACCAACGTACCCCGGAGGAGCGCCGATCAGTCTCGCCACGGAATGCTTTTCCATGTACTCGCTCATGTCCAGGCGGACCATGGCGGATTCCGTATCGAAAAGAAACTCGGCCAGAGCTTTTGCAAGTTCCGTCTTTCCCACGCCTGTTGGCCCCATGAAGATGAAACTGCCCAGCGGTCGATTGGGATCCTGAATGCCGGCGCGGCTGCGGCGGACCGCTTCGGAAACGCTGCGAACCGCTTCTTCCTGGCCGATCACGCGCTTGGCCAATTCGTCTTCCATGCGAAGCAGGCGATCCATGTCGCCCTGCTGCATGCGGCTGACCGGAATGCCTGTCCATTGAGAGACGATGGCGCAAATGTCCTCTTCTCCGATTTCCTCTTTCAGGAAATGGGAGTCGGATTGCGCTTCGTGAAGCGTTCGCTGGGCGGTTTCCAATTGCCCGAGGATTTCTCCTATTTCTCCATAGCGAATCTGCGCGACGCGACCGAGATCCCCTTGGCGCTCGTATTCCGTTTCCCGGGCGCGTGCATCGTCGAAGCGCTCTTTGAGCAAACGGATTTGCTGGATAATGGACTTTTCTTTTTCCCACTGTTCGCGCATCACATCCTTTTTGGCGCCGAGTTCCTCGATGCGTTTTTCAATCTTTTCCAAGTTGCTTTTTGCATCTCCTTTTTTTTCATTACGCAGGGCTTCACGCTCAATTTCAAGTTGGATGATATCGCGTGAAATCTCGTCGAGTTCGGTGGGCATTGAGTCGATTTCAATGCGGAGGCGTCCGGCGGCCTCGTCGATAAGGTCGATGGCCTTGTCGGGCAAAAATCGGTCGGCAATGTAACGGGCCGACAAGACGGCAGCGGAGACGATGGCGCTGTCGGTGATCTTCACGCCGTGATGAATTTCATATTTGTTCTTCAGGCCGCGCAGAATGGAAATGGCGTCCTCGACGGAAGGCTCCTGGATCAGCACATTTTGAAAGCGACGTTCCAGGGCGGGATCCTTTTCGATGTGCTTTCGATATTCGCCCAGCGTGGTAGCGCCAATGCAGTGCAATTCCCCTCTGGCCAGGCTCGGTTTCAGGAGATTCCCCGCGTCCATGGCGCCTTCGGCGGCGCCGGCGCCCACGAGCGTGTGCAATTCGTCAATGAACATGATGATTTCACCGTCGGAATCAATGACTTCCTTGAGAACCGCCTTCATCCGGTCCTCAAACTCACCCCGGAACTTAGCCCCCGCCACCATGGCGCCGAGGTCCAGGGCGACAATTCGTTTGTTGGCAAGCGTTGTAGGGACATCGCCGGAAAAGATGCGCTGGGCGAGGCCTTCGGCAATGGCCGTTTTCCCGACGCCCGGTTCGCCGATGAGAACCGGATTATTTTTTTTGCGGCGGTTGAGTATCTGGATCACGCGACGGATCTCGGCATCGCGACCGATGACGGGGTCAAGCTTGCCTTTGCGGGCGGCTTCGGTGAGATCCACGGCGTATTGTTTAAGGGCTTCGTATTTTTCTTCCGGAGTCTCGCTGGTGATGCGCTGAGTGCCGCGAACATCGGCCAGAACCTTGTAAATCGCTTCGGGTGTGAGACCGTTTTGAATAAAAAGCGCATGGGCCTGCCCGCCTTGCGCGCCGGCGACCGCGAGTATGAGATGCTCCGTGCTGACAAACTCATCTTTCATCCGGTCAGCTTCGGCCTGCGCGAGTTTTAGGACATTTTCCAGTTCGGGAGAGATGTAAGACTGCGCTGATGATCCGTGCACAGCGGGAAGGCTTGAAAGTGCTTTTTCGAGATCAGCGATAAGCGTTTGTTTTGAAACGCCGAGCCTTTCCAGAATTGTTGGAGCCACTCCGCTGTCAGCGCTAATCAGCGCAAAAGCGATATGCTCAACCCCGATGGCTTGGTGGTTACGCTCGGAAGCATCGCGCCCCGCTTTTTCCAGAGCTTCGCGCCCCATTATTGTGAATTTATCCATTCGCACTGTGACACCCTTGAAATAGGTTGATTCCGTAAAGTGATTTCATTTCACTTACAGTAAAATGTAAACATGAAATGGCTTAAATCAAGTGTAATGCGGCAATTGCGATCAGGTCGCAAACGTGAAATA
>CAZQAE010000043.1:0-46307 GCA_964591275.1 uncultured bacterium
GGCAGGGACAATATGCACTCGACGCATATGTCCCAAGTTTGATCAGCTTCATCAAAAATCAAAGCGAAAGGTCGTTTGCTGATAATGTGCCTTTCGTCGATTCCAGTTTCCTCTTTCAATTCGAGCATCAAATGCGCCATGAAATCAATGCTGCCGTCGCCTTGAGCGAAAGTCGCGTCAATCCCGCCGGAGGGGATCAACTCATGCCAACCGGCATAGCCTGTGACATGATGGGCGCGTTTGGCGAAAAACACACAATTTTCGCTCATGAGAAGTCCACTGACTCCAAGGGTGCGAACTATTTGATTATCAAATAAA
The DNA here is from genome assembly GCA_964591275.1 of uncultured bacterium. Classification (GTDB taxonomy): domain Bacteria; phylum Lernaellota; class Lernaellaia; order JACKCT01; family JACKCT01. The sequence continues at coordinate 319 of CAZQAE010000043.1, forward strand.
TTGGGGCGGCGCCTGAGGGCGATGAAATCCTTGTACTGAATGAAGCGGCTTCGGATAGTCTTTTCATAAAATTCCTGAAAAACAAGAAGCGGGGCGTCGTAGATATACTCACCGCGCCAGGCTATTTCCGCTTCCCAGATCATTTCAACATTTTCTCGTTTTTGTTTCGGGATCGAAAAAGCGGGGCTTTCAAAAAGCAGTTCGACATCTTCGTCGATGGCGAAAAGTTCAACGCCATCAATCATGCTTGTCGCTCCTTGAGATAACGCAGGGCATTCAGCAGGTCGGGTTGGCGGCACAAAATATGCGGAATATCGTCGAGGAGCAATGAATTCTCGTGGTCAATGGCAATTGTTCCGATGGCGGCGCTTGTGCTGGCGACAATGCCGGAAATGGAGTCTTCGACAGCAACGGCTTCATCTGGTTCAATGCTGAAAATATCCAAGGCTTTCAAATAGATTTCCGGATTGGGTTTCGTTCTTATTACGTCGTCCGCAGTAATAATAGCCTTAAAGTATCGGTCGAGCTTATGTTTGCTCAAAAAACTCCGGGCAATCCCGTTGCCAGCTGAGGTGACAAGAGCGGTTTTCCATTTTTTGCTCAGCGCATAATCGAGAAGCGAATGAGCGCCCTTATGAGGTATGGCCATCTCGGGGTAAACCTCATTGATTTTTTTAATATATATTGACGCCAGTTCCTGGTGCCCCGCACTTAGACCGTGCGCGATTTTAAGGTCCGCAATGATTTCCCGCAACGAGGGACCATTAAGGCGATCAAATTCCGCCACTGTGCCGGTTGCGCCGAAGTTTTTCAGAAAGTTCATGTATGCAAGGCGCAAGGCAGGAATACTGTCAGCCAGAGTTCCGTCCATATCTATAAGCAAACCGCGCATCCGCAATTTATTCAATCCAATCACCAAAATTGATTCCATCGCCCTTCGGAATATCTCTGGCCGCACTTTTGCCCTGAATGTTTTTCAAATGGCGCGGATGCAAGCCCGCTTTTCTTTGCCCCGGTCGCAGTATGTCAAAGCTTATGCCCTCCCCAAAAATATCCCCCTTTTTTATGTCCGTTAACGCCTGTAGTCCCCGACGGGCAAAAGAATGCAATTCGTTTTCGGCATCAAGAACTGTCTTTACTCCGGAGCCGAGCATTTGCTCCGCCTCTCGAATAGCGCGGACCATTTCCGAAAGCTCTTCGGGCAAAACTGCGAAGGAGTGATCCGGCCCGGGCAGGCGGTTGTCCAGTGTGAAGTGCTTTTCGATAATTCGAGCGCCCAAACCAACGGCAGCCAAGGGGGCGTAAAGAGGGTTTCGGCTATGATCGGAAAGTCCGGCACAAACACCGAATCGCGATTTCATCCAGGGAATGACCCGCAGGTTCATGACGCCGGAAGACGCGGGGTATTTCGCCGTGCATTGCATGAGACAGAGTTGATTTCCGCCAGCCTGTTGGAAAGTCTCAATAGCCCAGGCGATGTCGTCTTCGCAGGCGGCGCCGGTCGAAATAATCAGGGGCTTGCCCGATTTCCCGGCAGCTTCAAGAAGACGCTGGTGGCTTATTTCGTATGAGGCGATTTTATGAACTGCAACGTAAGGATTGACCGCCGCGAAATCCTGCGCGGAAAAGGGGGTGGACATGAATGCAATGCTTTGTGCGTCGCAGTAGGTGGCCAACTCGGGAATCATTTCATAGGGCATGGCAAGGTCGGCGAAAATGTCCAGAATATCTTCCGTAATTCCGTTTTCGGACAGGTACTCACTTTGCCCCGCGTCTTCAACGTAAGTTGTCTCAGGCCGGTAAGTCTGAAACTTCACCGCGTCGGCGCCACTCGCTGCAGCCACATCAATGAGAGATTTCGCCATGGCCAGATCGCGTTTTGCGGTTCCCATACGCCAGTTCGATCCGGCCTCGGCGATGACAAATACGCTGTCTTCGCCAAGAAAAGGCTTGGTCAGTTCGGCCCTATAACGATGAATCCGGCAGCGCTCTTTTGTATCCTCAATAATTATTTCCGACTCCCCGAGCGAGTGGAAATCGGCTTTTTGAAATGCCTTTTGCGAGGACTCGTTTTCTTTCCTGACTTCTGCAAAAAGATCATCAATTCCCTGGCGGACTAAAAATGCTTTTACTGATTTGAGAATAGCGGTTCCCAGTCCCTGTCCACGTAATTCAGGATCGACATTGATGGAAATGTCGCATGCGCTGCGAAGGCGTCCTTTCTCGGAAGGAATAGGAAGAAAACGCAAGAAGGCGATGCGTTGTCCATCTTTCAAAACAAATACCGGGGGAAGATTGGGATGGCTGAAATACGTGCTCAAATATTCAGGATAGAAGGAGTCCCATATCTTCGGCTCTGGGTGGTAAAACATCCGAAGAGTTTCCGGATTGTTACGCCATTGCATGACGAGCCGCGCATCCTTTTCGACAGGTCGGGCCAACTCAAAACTAAAACGATTTTCAGGCATATGGATAGACTCTCACGCGACGGGTTTTGTCGTTGGGCCATAATCCCCAATCGATCTTTTGGTAGGTCGTGCGTCGGCTGAAATCCTGCGGAATTCTTGGCGCAATGCCTTGGTTCAGGAAAGGAACAAAAGCTTTCAGCAGCTTTTTCTCTAACTCCATCGCCTCTTGGTACAAAGTCGTCGCATTTGCTGTTCGCGGATCGAGTAGGCCGCGAAGTTGGCCGATGATGGGCCCGGTGTCCATTCCGCCGTCAATTTCGAAGAGCGTCACGCCGGTCGCCGGTCGGTCATGGAGGATCGCATTGGCAATGGGAACGGCGCCGGCACCCTCGGGGAGCAGACTTTCGTGGATGCCAACCACAGTGCAGATTTCCAGCAGTGGCCGGCGAAAAATTTGTTGCCATCCCAGCGAATAAATGAACTCAGGCTTCAGCGCTCTCATTTCCTCAACATGGTCGTTTATATCACCTTGGACAATAGTTTTTGGGACATCAGCCGCGAAAGAAAATTGCGTTTCATCGATCATCGCCACGCCTTCCCAACCGGGCGAGGATTGTCCTCTTGTATAGAACATGACGATCTCTTCACCGAGTTCATGAAGAACCTGCGCGTTGACATAGGTGCTTTCGATGCCGCCGATGATAATGATTTTCGCCAATGTCCTATTCCTCGACGCTGCGAATTAGTTCAAACGCTTCCGCGTATTCCAGGCCGACCTCAAGACCTCGTTTTCGCGCCCAGTACTCAATGCCTTCGATGCTGCGCGGGTGAGGGTATGGCCTGTATTCGCTTCGATAGAGTTTCATAGCCATTTTCTTCTGATCGATAGTCGCCTTGATGTTGACGTAGGAATTTGGACAAAACTGAGTCGATGGATGAGGCCGGGCTCTTTCCGTTGCGGATGGAACCTCGAAAGAGAAAATCCGCGAAGGTGCAAATTCTCCAGGGGAGTGCCTTGCGGCCATCATCACTGCGTCAAAAACGCGCCCATGATCCCAATTATAATCGCTCGAGTGGTGCGTATATATTTCATCAGGCATCAGCAGATTAATTCGTTCTTTTATTGTGTTTGAAATATCCTGGCGCGGGACCATGTCCAGACGGTTGTCGGGAAAGTCGAGAGCTTCGACATTAGTAAAGCCTATAAGATCAGCGACCACGGACATATCATGTCGCAAGTCCGCAATCTGCTTTTCGATCTCCAGTTGTTTCTCCTTCGGGTTCTCATATCTTCCGCTGATGCCCGTTGCACATATCAGCAAATGCACTCTGTATCCCTGCTTAACGCGCAGGGCCATGGTTGCGCCGCATCCCAGAACTTCGTCATCCGGATGCGCAACAACAACCAGAATTGTTCCGTCGTTTTTCGGTTGGTTCATAAAATCCTGTCTGGTTTTGAAGCCATTTGGCGTTAATTACTCTTCACCCCGTTGTCTTTAGGATTTGCCATCCTGTAGCCAGCGTCAAATTAAACGCCTTGTTAGCAAATTCATAGGCTATTATATTCTAAAAGGTCGATGCGGCAAGAAAGTCATTTGCAAAGAGCGCGGCTTAGGGCTTTGCGATAGGAATGCGTCGCACGTATCGCGTATCTGTCATCAGCTATTTTGAAGCAAAAGGGAGCGATGAAGCAGCTTATTGTACAATTTGTTTTTTCCCTCGTGGCTGTGTTGATCTCCAGTAATGCGGCTCTGGAATATTTTTTCCCGCCGGAAATTAGCGGCTCAATACAGCAAGCGCCGAGATTTGGGAAAGGAAATTTTGAAGGCATGGTTTATGTGTCGCCTGGGTCTTTCATCATGGGTAGCGAGGCGGCCGCGGATCAGTTGCCGGTCAGGCGGCTTAATCTGGATGGATTCTGGATAGATCGCTCTGAGGTCACGGCGAGAGAATTCGACTCTTTTCTCCGCTTAAATAATCTTTCCAATTCCGGTCCACCGGTTTGGCTCGCAAGCGGCGATCTCGATCCGGAAATGGCCGAGCATCCGGCCTATCCTGTGAGTTGGAAATTGGCCGACGAGTATTGTCGCAAGCTCGGCAAGAGGCTTCCCAGCGAAGCTCAGTGGGAAAAAGCGGCCAGAGGTTCAATGGGAAGTAATTTCCCATGGGGTGAAAAATGGGACAACCAAAAGAGCAATAACGCTTATCTCAATATCTGGAAAACAATCAAGTCACGACCCGGTGGCAGCTTTCCTGACGGCGCAAGCCCATACGGCGCCCAGGATATGGCGGGCAATGTTCGCGAATGGGTCCAGGACAGTTATGAGCCGGACGCTTATGCCTCCAGATTTATTTTTAAGCCCCTGTGGGTTGATCCACCGCATGTTTTACGTGGCGGATCTTTTGCGGGAAGTCATCACACCCATACCGGATCGCACCGTAGCCATAGAGACATCAACCCTGAAAGAAGGGATTACGGATTTCGCTGCGCCATGGAAGATCGGCCATGAATTCTTTACAAAATCGTAAGACTTTTCACGTAGTCATCATTATTGCAGCGATTTCAATCGGCGCGGGCCTGATCCTGAATTTCACATTTCATAATATTCCCTGGTCCAATGAACAAGACGGATTCCTGCTTGTCGGAACATCGGCGGAAAAGGGAATCATCAATTTTCTGTCAATCGGCTATCCGGTTATGTTGAAAATTACTTCGCGCATCATCGGCAGCTCATTTCGTGCAGGGCATATTCTCTCGGCGCTATTTGCTCTACTGGTCATCATACAAAGTTTCAGAATCAATCAGCGCATTTTTGCTTCGCCGAAAGTTTCGGCCGCAGCCTCCCTGACCCTTTTGCTTTTTCCCGCCTTTATTCAAAGTGCGATCTTCTGCACCTCGCACATGGCGTTTTCGCTTTTTATCCTGACTTTTTGGCTATATGCCACGCAGCCGGAAGAGGGGAGGGGACGTTTCGGTTCGTATATCGATGGCTCCTTGCTTGCTCTGGTATTTCTTGTCAAAACCCTTGGCTTGCTATTTGCCGTGGCTTATATCGGCGCGGTCATCATTCGCGGAGGTTTGCGAAAGAGCAATTTAACCAAACTTATCAAAACTATCGCCGGATTCATTATGACATTTGCAGCGCTGGGCTTTTGCGCACGCGTTGTGTTCGGATGGTTGGGCGAGGAAGTTGCCGGTTTGCGCGTGAACGATCCATTCGAGTTCCTTCGCACGGTTCTTTTTGATGCGATGCAGGTCGGTCAATTCACCATTGACGGCTCAAATTTTGTCCAGGGCATCGCAGAACATGCCGGTGAAATCGCATTCAGATTCCTGGCGAATCCGATCGAAAGAATCATCGTTATTTCCTATTATTTTGCTGTGGCTCCGTTGGCGGCATTCGGTGTGGTGGCTTCAAAAACACACAACCGGATGTCTAAAGGGCACTTTCAACTCATTGCGATTTCACTGCTTTTTTATACGCTCATGTATTTTTACATCTCGTCGCCATACAACGAAGTTCTCAGAGCACGCTTCTTTCTACCCTACGCTCCGTTGATTTTCGGTGCCTTTTATTTTCTATGTTTTCAAAATCTTGAAGATTCCATAGCTAAATGGAAGCCCATAGCCAGGTTGTTGACAGCGTTGACCATCACCTTTGTGTTGGTGTCTTTTGCCGTGACTTCGGCCAGAGTCTTCGCGCGTGATGCAAAATTCTACGATTACGAAACGGAAGGACTGCGCCCACAGTTGCAACGCGGGCAGTTGGAGGAAGCCACCGCGTATTTCCGAAAACACATTGATGAAAAAGCGATATTTGGAACTAACAATATCGCATTCGGTCTCGTCGATAACGCCCTTGAGTCATATGATCGTTTTCACACCTACGGCACGGCGCCGGATTTTGGAGTGGCGACCAAAGATTCCATTTACTACCAAAATAACCTTGGGAAATGGTTGCTGAATCGCGGGATTTCCTATTTTTTGTATGACAGCACCGATCAACTGCTGGTCATTCGCTGGGAAGAATACCTTGGGGAAGAAAATTTATGGGAAAAAAGATTTTCACCCCAGTATTTTGAACCTGTCAAAAAAGTCGGTGTGATCCACATCTATCGCGTTTTACCGGATCAAATTGTCGACGGGGAACCGCCCGGCAATAATTTTCCGTCACATTTGGGAATCAGCCAACCGCCGCCGCAACCCGCTCTCCCTCTGCCTGGCCAGGCCATGCCGGATTTGCCGCCTATCCCAATGCCGCCGCAAAATAATGGCGATACTTCTTATCCTCCGGTTGCCGCGAATCCGTACTAATCTTTTTTAATGGGCGCACACAAAACAGGACGACCTTTATTGAAGGTCAATAATCGATCTGCTAGTATCCGCGCCATGGAGTTGCTGGCGCCAACAGGAGCAAGTTTGCGGCAAGTCCGGCGTGTTCTTGATGCCGGGGCTGATGCTATTTATTTTGGTGTTCGACCGCCGCAAAAAAATCAGGGACGTTTGTCGCTGTTGACTTCCGTCGTTGAGTTCGATTTCAACACAGGTCTAAGGGCGGTGGAGGAAATTCATCGCCGGGGAAAAAGAGCTTATGTTACGCTCAACGCCTATTATTCAGACGATAAACTCGCGCAAACTTTAGAAGTCGCCAAAGATCTGATTAATGCCGGAATAGATGCATTCATTGTCGCTGATTGCGGACTTGCGGCGGCGCTTGCTCCGATTAAGGGCGAAGCGGAGTTGCATCTGAGCATTTTGGGCAGATCGACAAATCACGAATCTGCGGCATTCTGGCGCGATCTGGGCGTTAGTCGAATCATCGTGGATCGCGTTCTCCCACTGCGTGACATCATGGCCATAAAAGAAAAGGGGCAGGTGGAAGTTGAGGTTTTCGTTTACGGCAGCAACTGCTTCAATCATCATGGCTTGTGCCGCCTCTCGAGTTATATGAATGGATTTATGTGCCTGGCTCCCTGCATGGAATCATATCGAATTGAGGGTATGGAAAACGCTGGCCCGACGCCATTTAGAAGCGTCCCGCTAAACGCCTACGAAGATTTGCCTCTTATGCATAGGGCCGGAATTGACGCGCTGAAAATTGAGGGGCGTCAAAAAAGTCCGGCGGCCATATCGACGCTCGTTTCCATTTTCAAAAATGGCATTGACGCGCTTGATCGAGGTGAGTCTCTTCCGGAGGTTTCAGATCAAAAACATTTCCACAAAGCCCCGCTGACTTGGTCTGGGATGTACCGAGGGATTCATATTGCGCATAACAGCATCAACCAGGAGAAAGGGTTGAAATACATTTTGCGACTGTTCGAAGACTACGTGTCTTACGGCTCCCTGAAATTTCTAATTGATCGTGAATTGCGAATGCGGAGAAATGGTGCGAATCGCCCTTCAAACCGATAAGCCGCTGTTATCAGCGGGACACGCCGACGCTGTTTACTTGGGTGAGCGTTTCTGCGTAAAAAGATTTATGCGGCTCTTTGACGGATTCGCCAAGTACGCCGCCGACTGCCCCATTCCCGTGAATTTGCTGACTCCATTTTATGTCAGAGAAAGTGAACTGGATTTTCTGGTCGAAAAAACCGAGTCGTCCATTGGCGTCTTTAGTGGTGTTCATGTTGCGGATATAGGCTTTGCTCGAAGGTTGAAGGGGATTGCGGAAGTGACATACGTCGGCCCCGTTTACAATGAGCACACCTTGGAGATGCTCATACAAAAAGCTGGAATCAGCAGACTTCAATTGTCGCCTCCCCGCATCCATTTCATGGGCAAAATCGTCGGGCGTCTGCCGCTTGAAACTGTCGTGCATGGTCAACTCCCTCTGTCATCCACACCGCGTTGCCTTGTGGAAATGCGTCTTGGCAGTTGCGCGAGATGCGATGAAGTATTCACCGTACATGGTCAACCGGAAAATCTTGCCCTAAGAGGCAATGTTCTTTACTCGACTAATCCCATAGTGGCCTTCGGGCTGATAGATCAGTTTGCGGCACTAGGTTTTGAAACAATTGTTATTGAGTGTATGAATATGGGCGAATCGGAAATTGCCGAAATCACGGCTATTTACAAGGGCGAGCAAAAACCTCCGAACGACGAGGTCAGCGGCGCCTTTTTCATCGATGAGAATGACATGCTCGACGGCGTTCCGTGGCGCCGACGAATAAGCCAAATGGATTCAATACTATGAAAAATACTTTGCGAGTACATCTCGTCAATCCTGCCAGCGATTTGAAGATGATTTGCGGTGAGTATGCGCGTTTTCATTCGCCCATCCCGCCGACATCCATTGCAAAATTAGCTGCGGTTATCCGGGAGCAGGGCCACACAGTCGCTATTTTCGATCAATTTGCATCAAAGGATTCCACCGAAAAATTTACGGAAAAAGTTCTTGTCGGAAATCCCGATATCCTTGGCTTCTCGGTTCTCAGTCCCGCGATGCCCACCACGCAAGAGTTGATAAATAGCATTCGTAAAAAGGGATCAACGGCGAAAATCGTCTTGGGAAACACGCATGCGACGATTTATGACGAGGACCTTATTCGATTGCGGTGGGCTGATTTCGTCATTCGGGGGGAGGGTGAGTTGGCATTCGCCGATCTTCTCGATTGCGTTGCAAATGATGGGGATTTTTCAACTGTCCAAGGTCTTTCCTGGCGAGATCAGGAAACGACAGTACGCAACCCGGACAGGCCCCAGATTGATGATCTGGACAAATTGCCTTATCCGGCATGGGACCTTCTGGATTTGAATAACTACCGTGGCGCTCCTTTGCTGGCGATGGGCAACATTGTTCTTCCAGTGCAAGCCGCTCGCGGCTGTCCCTATCGTTGCATTTATTGCGCGCAGGACAAGGTACACAAAAAATTCATGATTCGTCCGCCCGCTAGTGTTGTTGACGAAATCGCCTATATGCATAGCCGCTTCGGCGTCAACGAGTTTGGTTTTATCGACGCTTTTTTCCCATCGTCGGTGAAATATGGGCTCGAATTTGCTGAAGAATTGGCGCGCAGAAAACTACCAATAAAATTTTCGACGGAAACTCGTGTTGATCGGGTCGATGAAAAGATGTTCAAAGCCCTTACCACTGTCGGGTTGCATACCGTCATGTTGGGCTTTGAAGTCGGCGATCCGGACATCCTTGCTACGCTCAATAAAAAACAGAGCATTGAACAATGTTATGTTGCTATGCGGGCGGCTAAGGCGGCGGGCGTGACAACCGTTGGGTTTTTTGTCATCGGGTTGCCCGGGGAAACAACCGAAACAATAAAAAAGACGATTCGCTTCGCCATTGACCTGGATGTTGATATTGCAAAGTTCAACATGGCGATTCCTTTTCCCGGAACAGAATTTTACCGGCAGGTTTATGGCGACGAAGGAGATCCCCGTTCCCGTTATGAACAGTTTTCAAGCTGGTACAGTGGAGATATCGAAGGTCATTCGTCCAGTACACTCTCATCCAAAAAACTGCGCCGCCTCCAGGACCAAGCCATGCTGCGCTTTTACGCTCGTCCCAGGATAGTGTGGCGCCACCTGCGCAAAGGCACCATTTCCATTTCGGACATGTTGGCCGGAGCCTGGATTCTCATTCGCCGCGGATTATTTGGCAGCATCAGAAGCAAATCATAGTCAGAGAAAACAAATCACTCGGTTTTTAAATCTGCCTCCGGCCCGGTCTCGTCTGGATTTGGAGGAGGCCCAACATCCGAACCAAGGGGATTCGGGGCAGTGTCCACGGGTTTCGGCGGCGCTCCTGATTGCTCTGAGGGCAACGGAGGTGCTTCCGCAAAATTGTTGGTTGTCCCTGGGTTTTGCTGCTCTTGGGGAACAGGAAATACGCCGGAATCCTCAACTGATGGTGCGCTTGTGCATTTGAATAACACATCACATTTTGTGAAATTGTCAAAACACTCCAGTGTTTTCTTTCCAATTCGTTGTTTTTTACACTCTTGTATGCATTCCTTGGTCACTGCACCAAAAGTCTTCTTTTTTGTGACTTTACATTTGATGGCCAATCGGATCATCTTTTTATTGCTGCAGATTTGTTCGCACTGTTCTTTTGGAATGGGCTCCCCAATACTCGCTTTCTGCATTTCCTCGGTCACAATCGGCGGAGGCGTCGCGACGCCGTCCGGCGCCGGTTGCGCGTTATTCATTTCCTGAATAGCTTCAGCCGCCTGTTTTGGCGGCTGCCCATCCCCGGGAGGTGGGAGCGTCTTCTGATTCGATTGACAGGAAAAAATAAAAAGTGAAGCAGTAACAAGCCCAATAAATCCAAGTTTGCGAATCTTTGTTTCGATGTATTTCATGGTTTCTGCCTTTGAAAGTGATTTCGCATCCGAAACGAGTTAATCTTATAAGCAAAAGTTAAAGGATACTCAACCACTAAGATTTCAAAGTGGACGAATACACTTATAATCGCATGGATTCCCATTGACGACTCCGCTTGAGGCCGCTAAATTCCGGCCTTGTTCATTAAGGCGATCGTTTTGCTCGCTTCATGGCAACAACGTACAACAGAGGTCGATGTTTGCGGATTCTTCTAACGAATGATGACGGGATTCACGCAGAAGGTCTTTTGGCGCTTCAGTGCCGGTTTGCCGAGATTGCCTCCGTGACAATTGTTGCGCCTGATCGGGAAAGAAGCGCTGTATCCCACATGCTGACATTGAGAAATCCGTTGAGATATAAGCGGATCGGCGAAAATGCCTACGCTGTTGATGGCACGCCTGCAGACTCCGTTTTCATCGCCTTGGCTGAAATCATGAAAGATAATCAACCGGCAATCGTCATTTCCGGAATAAACCGGGGAGCAAATGTCGGCGATGACGTCAACTATTCCGGAACAGTCGCAGGCGCCAGGGAAGCCGCCATGCACGGCATTCAATCATTTGCAATATCCAGCGCCGCCAGGCGCCATCACAATTTTGTGCAAGCCGCTGATTTTGCAGCTTGCTTAGTGGAATTTTTACGAGAGAATCCGCTTCCGCCAAGAACGCTGTTGAATGTAAATATCCCCGAGGCGTCGTCGCCGGATAGGGTAGGGGAGTATCGCTTTTCACGATTGGGGCAGCGAGTCTATCGAGACGAGCTTGTTAAAAACACGAACCCGCGCGGTGAAGATTATTACTGGATCGGCGGCGAACAAACGGGAACGCAAAAATATCCCAACTCGGATATTGAAACGGTGGCGAACGGATACATTTCGGTCACACCGCTAGGCGTTGACCAAACCGAGCATGCCTTGCTGACAAAACTTCAGGCATCCGGGATTAGGCGATGAATAATTCCGACGAGTTTCGAAAGCCCCGTGAAAATATGATCGAGATACAGCTTCGCCGACGCGACATTAGCGACGAGCGCGTTCTTTTGGCAATGCAGGAAACACCACGGCACCTTTTCGTTGATGAGAACATGGCTGGAAAAGCCTACCAGGACAATCCGCTTCCCATTGGGGAGAGACAGACAATTAGCCAACCATATATCGTGGCTTGCATGACGCAGGCATTGATGCTCAAAGGTACAGAAAAGGTTCTGGAAATAGGCACGGGCTCCGGATACCAGGCTGCGATCCTTTCCACTTTGGTTGATAGAGTATTCAGTATTGAAAGAAAACCGCGACTTGGGCGCCAAGCTGAGAAATTGCTGCAAAAACTCGGTTACCACAATGTTCTGGTCAGAATTGCCGACGGCACCTATGGCTGGCCGGAAGAGTCACCTTTTGATGCCATCATTGTAACAGCGGCAGCGCCAAATCTTCAAAAAAAACTTATCAACCAACTGCGCGAGGGCGGTCGACTTGTCATACCTGTGGGAGAGGCTCATGTGCAGGACTTGTTGGTGTATAGAAAAAAACGCGGCGAAATCATTGAAGACAATCTGGGGAGATGCCGCTTTGTTAAACTGATTGGGAAACATGCATGGGAGAGCGACTTTGATTGATTTTTTATTTCTTGTCTTTGAACACTTAAAAGACCTCATCCAGGAACTGGGCTACATCGGCATCATCATAGGAATGACCTTGGAAAGTTCGGCGATACCTTTTCCTTCGGAAGTGGTTATCCCGCCGGCGGGCGCGCTGGCTCATGCAGGAAAAATGTCCCTGGGACTTGTCATTGCGTGCGGCGCGTGCGGTTCGCTCATCGGGGCCATGATAAATTATTATGTCGCTTTATTGTTGGGACGCCCGTTCTTTGAGCGATACGGAAAATATTTTTTCGTCACCGAAGAAAAAATCAAAAAGGCTGAAAGTTTTTTTGAAAAGTACGGCGCCGTTGCGACCCTCATTTGTCGTTTTATTACGGTCGTGCGGCAATTGGTTTCGCTGCCCGCAGGATTTTCAAAAATGGATATCAAGAAGTTTGCGTTGTACACCTTTGTCGGTTCGGCCATCTGGAGTGCGATTCTGGCTTTTCTGGGTTATTTTGTTGGGGCGGGTGAAGCGACGATAAAACAATACAAAGGACCCATAACCATTGGAACTCTCGTTATCGGCGGGCTTGTCGCGCTGATCTACTTCATTTATATTCTTAAAAAGAGAAGAAGCGAGAAAGCTTCAGCATAAAGGCGCAAAAAAATATGATGGGATATTGGAAGCAAAATCAAAATAAAATTTTTGCAAATGCTGTAATCGGAATTTTCCTCGCGGCGCTATTATCAGGATGTGGCTACTACGTTAGCGCGCAAAGAGGAGATACTCTTTATTCCATTGCGAAAGAAAATGGCGTTACGGTCAACGACATCCTGGAGTCGAATCCTTCCATTGCAAACCCTGATGTTATTCATGAAGGGCAGAAGATCAGGATTCCAAGATCCGGAAAGTCAATTTCTTCCACGACAACGCCAAGACCGGCGCCCAAAGCAGTCACGCGAAAAAAAGTTCCCGCCAAAACGAAAAATGCAAGACACAGTATCAAAAAACGGGATCTTATGGAGCCGGCGTCGACCACGCCGGTTCCTGTGCCGATTGAAAAAAATGAATTGAAAAGCTCCACGTTCATTTGGCCGTGTTCCGGAACAATTATCAGGAACTACGGCAAAGGACCGGACGGCTACATCAATGAAGGAATTGACATCACCTCGCTGACCGGAACGAAAATATCAGCGGCGGCTGATGGAGAAGTCATTTTGGTCAATACGGTGAGTGAGTCCGCAACATCGAAAGATGATCGCCTTAAAGCCTGGGGCAATATGGTGGTCATTCAACACGCAAATATGTACGTCACCGTATACGCGCACAATCGGGTTAATCTGGTCAAAAAGGGCGATAAGGTTAAGCAAGGCGACGCCGTTGCTGAAGTGGGCGATACGGGTCGAGCGAAACAACCGCATTTACATTTTGAAATCAGGCACAACCTGGAAAGCGTCAATCCCGCGGAATTATTGCCGCGATAACGGAGGGGAAATGCAGTATTTAATCGATTCCATTAGAAATGTGCCGGATTTTCCAAAAGAAGGAATACAGTTCAAGGATATCACAACGCTTTGCAAAGACCCCAAAGCCTTCAAAAAGAGCATCGATTTATTCGTTGAAAGATATAAAGACAAAGATTTCGACAAAATCCTCGGAATTGAGGCCAGAGGTTTCATTTTCGGGACGGCCCTGGCTTATGCCCTGGGCAAAAGTTTCATCGTTGTGCGAAAACCAGGCAAGTTGCCGGCCAAGTGCAGGAAAATGACCTATGATCTCGAATATGGAACCGACACCGTGGAAATTCATGAAGATGCCGTTTCGCCTGGTGAGAAAATTCTGATCGTTGACGATTTGCTCGCAACAGGCGGAACTGTGGGAGCGGTGGTGAAACTGGTTCAGGAAATGGGCGGCGTGGTGGCCGAGTGCGCGTTTCTCATTGAACTCGATGATCTAAAGGCAAGAGAGAAGCTTTCCGGAGTTGATGTATTTTCTCTCATACATTTCGATATTTAAACCTATAAATAATTGAAGAAATTCAGTTGCAAGGCGTATTTGACCCCAAAAGGGGATACGCATAATAATTCCATAATCAATATTATGTAAAATTACTTTGCCTCTGCCAAAACCCCTTGGGTATCTTCTGGCTCAGCGCCTTTTAAGGTTCCCGCCATGAAATTAACCAAATCCAGGCTTGTTTTGGCGAAACCCATTTTGATTTTTTCACGCATGGCTTCAATATCCATTAACGTTGGTTTGCGGGAAAACTCTCCATAAATGAAAACGGCATCGGCTCTATTGATAACGGAAATGTCCTGGTAGATCATGTGGAGAAATTGCATCGCTCCGGCGGTGTGGAAAAGCGCCTCATTGTAGTTCGATTCTTTCAAGCGTTCAATTTCATCCAGTTCCGCCAAAAGACACAAAATAAGACTTGTTCTGATTTTTGCCATGAACTTGTCACCGCTTGCGCCGGATTGCACATTTGTGGACATCTGCCGGATCGGCTCTGACAACTCTTCTGGTTTTCCGGCCCATTTTTCCCCTTCGATGAAATATGGCTCCAATGCAGTAACAGCAATTGAGATTTTCCCTGAATTATCGGATTTTTTAATTTGGTAGCGAATATACTCCAAAAACACACGCTTGATGGTTAGATCAACAATCAGAGAATTAATGCGTGGAATTGTTCCGTCAACACCCAGGCGAAGCGAATCGCGGATTTTGTCATCCATCTCAATGTCCATTTTTTCATCGACCCATCTTACAATCCTTCGCGTACCTTTCTCGTAATTTTCAGACAGGAGCGCAAAATCGGGATCCGGTGAACTGGCGAATCTGGAAATTTCACGGCTCTGCGCGACAAGTTCTTTCAACTGGTCAGTCGTAAAATCAGGACTACGTCCTAAAACGGCCAAAACAAAAATTAGAGCGGCAAGAGAAATGAAAATGATTAATGGTTTTTTCATTGATTATCCACGTTAAATGTGACCTCGGCGACCGCCACTGAGATTAGTTTCATTAATTTCTATTGGTTATTGTTAGCTTCTCCAGCAACTTTTCATGCAATCCACCGAAGCCGCCGTTGCTGAAAAGAACAGCAACATCTCCTGGCCGCAGTTTTTCCATTGATAATTTTAACGTTTCATCGAGATCAGCGGCGCTTGCCGCGTCTTTGCCGATGTCCCGTAAATCCAGCGCAAGTTTTTCTGAGTCAAACCTTTCTTCAGAACTGATCATGCTTTGATTATAAACCGGCGCAACAATAACAATATCTGCTGAATGGAAGGATTTAGCATATTTATCCTGAAAATATTTTCTTCGGCTCGTATTTGTCCTCGGCTCAAAAATTGCCACGATTCTTCGCCTGCCCCATTGCATTTTCAAAGCATTAAGAGTCTCCCTGACAGCCGTCGGATGATGCGCAAAGTCATCGATCACTACAATATCATTGACGACGCCGCGAACTTCCTGGCGTCTTTTTATCCCCTTGAAGGAAGCGAGTCCCTTGGCAAATTCATCATGCGCAACGCCAATATTTTTGCAAATGGCATAAGCGGCAAGAATGTTTTTCAGGTTGTGCATGCCGACAAGCGGCGATTTTAGCTCTGCAGTATTTCGGTTTTCACAGGTGAGGCAAAACCGCATTGCGGCATCACGAAAGGAAATATCCCTAGCGCTGATATCCGCGGGATGATCTGTTGCGTAGGTTGTAACGATGCATTGCGCGTTTTCAACGAGACGACGCACGCTTGGACAATCGACTCCGGCAGCCAAAAAACCATTGGGCGGCATATTTGCGACAAGGGCGGCGAAGGCGTCAAAAACTGCGTCGAAGTTCGGATATATATCGGCGTGATCAAATTCCACGTTCGCCAAAACAGCCACATCAGGTTGGTAGCGAAGAAATTTCGGAACCTTGTCGAAAAAGGCCGTATCATATTCATCGCCTTCTATGACGAAATAATCTCCACGGCCCAATCGCACCGGTCCATCGAAGTTTAAACATATGCCGCCGACCAAAAACGATGGATCATAACCGGCTGATGTCAAAATCCAGGCCAGTAGCGCAGTGGTCGTTGTTTTGCCGTGCGTTCCGGTCACTGCAATTGTCGTCCTATCGCACAAAAAGAACCTTCTCAATGCGCCGGGAAAACTTAAGAAATCAATCCCAGCTGAAATGACGGCTTGGCTTTCAGGATTTTCCTTTCGGATAGCGTTGCCTATGACGACAAGATCGGGCGTTTCGGAAATATTTTCCGGGGAATATCCGTCGTAAACCTGAATACCGAGTTTCGACAGATACGTTGACATGGGAGGGTAAACATTTTGATCGCTGCCCGTGACGTGGTGCCCGGCTTTTTTTAGCAATCCGGCTAGGGCGCCCATTCCGGCGCCGCATATGGCTATGAGGTGTATGTGCATATTTGTTTCAGCAATTTCATGGTCATTTCTATATTTTAAAAACAAGCTTCATAAATTCTTGTTCGCCACCTGTTTATGCCTTCGTTATTTCGCGTTGGATGAATGCGGTTTGTCAACAGAACAGCGGCGATCTCCTTGTCGGGATCGATCCACATGCCGGTTCCTGTAAATCCCCAATGTCCAATGCTGCCGGAACCGAATGCCTTGGGAAGTATCGAGGCATTCGGCGATTTGCCGTCGAAGCCCAGGCAAAAGGAAGTTTGCGAATTTGGAAATCGCTTTGTAAAAAACTTTTCCAAAATTGCTCGGTCCCACATTCCCTTGTCATTTTTCAAAGCTTGCAAAATCTGACAGCAAAAAAGCAAAAGATCGTTAGCATTCCCAAACAGTCCGGCTTGTCCTGAAACACCGCCGGCGGCGTATGCGTTTTCATCATCGACTTCGCCTACGAGTTCCCTGCCTCGCCACAAGCAGTTTTGCGTCGGGGCGCACGTCGCATCCGGCATGGATCGCAAAGGCAGAAAATCCGTTCTATTCATTCCGAAGACGTCGAATATTTTCTCACGCGCCAGTTGATTGAGGGATTTTCCTTCGATCTTTTCAATAATGTAGCCAAGAAGCATCATGTCCAGGTCGGAGTAAATGGCTTTTGTTCCAGGCTCATAAACACTGTCGGTGTCGAAAAGGGCGCGAAAAACGATCGCCCTGCCCTCTGGCGTTCCCAAATATTTTCGCGGCACGGCTTTGTACAATGGCTTCCAGGCATCGAATCCCGCGCTGTGAGACAATAGATCCGCGAGCGTCGCTTTTTTCAGGTCGGCGTCGTTAATCTCCGCGCAAAGACTTCCCATCGAAGCATCCAGATCCAGGCGACCGTTTTGAACTAAGTGCATGACGAGCGCTGTCGTGGATACGACTTTTGTCAGGCTTGCTAAATCATAAATTGTTTCAGGAGTCACCGGCTCTGATTCATCAGAATATCGAAGGCGTCCGAAACAAGCAGAAAAAGCTTTTCCTTTATGGATAACGCCGATTTGTCCACCAGGGAAAACTCCTTCCAAAACGCCTGCGTTGGCGTGTTGCAGGGCGTCGCTTAACATACGACGGATTCCAAAATTGTCAGCCTTGATGCGTCGGCGTCCAGTTCGGCCATTGTTCCCACCGGGATGGGCACATTGACTTCACCGTGTCCGAGAGGACCCCTTATCAGGACGGGACCGTTAATATATTTGGCATAATCCTCGACGATGCGCCGTAGGTCAGTCTTACGTGTTGGTAGATATTCACCGAATACTATGCCCCTGATTCGCTCAAGGACACCTGCAAGCTTTAGTGTGCAGAGCATTCTATCGATTCTATAGTCGCTTTCGTTAACGTCTTCCAAAAAGAGAATGCAATCGGTCGGATCGGGCATAAGGCCTGCTGCGAGCAGGTGAATAATAATGGTCATATTGCCCGCAATAATTCTTCCGGAGGTTCGGCCCGATTTCACAATTTTGGTTTGAAATAAAGGCATATCTCCTGGAGCTTCGGAGCAAAAAAGACATTTCTGAAACCAGGATTCGACTTCGGGTTTCATCATGGAAAACTGCTCGCCGGCAGGCATCGGACCGTGAATGGAGGCAAGGCCGCATTTTGCGTAAAGATATAAAATCAGAGCCGTATTATCCGAAAAGCCAATGACGGGTTTGGGATTATTGGCAACACTGGGGATATCAATCCTATCGAGAATGCGAATACTTCCATAACCGCCGCGAGCGCAAAATACTGCGCGGCACTTTTCATCCACGATGGCTTCGTTAAATTCGGCGGCGCGACGCTCGTCGCTTCCCGCCCAGAAATTTTCCGACTCGAAAACATCTTCGCGCCAAGTGGGATGAAGTCCCCAGGATTGCAGTCTGGCGATTCCGTGAAAAAACTGCACTTTTGCAAATGGCCCTGCCGGAGCCACAACTCGGACCCGGCAAGCCTTGGTTAATTTTTGGCCTTTGAGCGTTTCCATCGGCGTCATTTTTATTACACGCCATTGTCAAAGTCAAAATTATCCCATAGCGTAATTCTTATGCGAGAGGTTTTTCAGCGACTATTTCCAGTTCTTCTTTGTCTTCTTCCGGTCTTGTCTTTGTGCCATTGCCAATGCTCGAATACCAGCCCGGAAGACGATTCTTATCTTGTGGATTTCGAAAATTCGACGGCCTGGGCGGCAAAAAGGCTGGTCATCGGATATCCCGGATCGCAAAACATAATTTCCGTGACGCTTAGGGACGCATCAAAAAAGAGAATCAAGGTTCAAGCGATGGTTCGCGTGCTTTGTCGCGGCGCCGATGTCACCCGAAGTTCCGAGTCTTTGCCGCTTGGAAAATATCGTTTTTTCGCAGAGCCGAAACCCGATGCCAACATCGCGATTTGCGCCGTTACGATCGGAAATAGGTTGCTGCCGATTGCTGTTCGTTTCGATATTGCCGAACCGTGCGCGAAGTATGGATTTGAGGCGGAAAATGAGCGATCCCGACTCCTTGCGGAGAAATACGCTCCGGTCATATACCAGGATGTGGGCAGATTTCCGCGAGCCGATTTCATGACTGCCGTCGATTTTGACAACAATATTGATCCCATAGACAACCGCGAAAATTTAAACGCCCACGCACTTGTAGGAACCGTATATTTTTCCGTGATTGAAACGCACACGCACGCCTTTATCAACTACTCAGTCTTTCATACGATGAATTATGGCTGGCTTTTGAACGAAACCGCAGACTCGATTGAAAACGACATGACCGGACTGGTCGTTGTCGTCGAAAAAGCTGCCAATGACTCCCCTCCCCTTCTTGTGGCGACGTATGCGCATGACCAGTTTCTCCACTACTCTTCAAGCGACTCCATCTTGCCCGGCAGCGAAAGGATCAAGGGAAAGCTGCGCGTGGAAAACACGACGCATTCACGCGTCTTTATTGAAGCGGGGCGCCATGGTTGCCTTGTGACATCGGACCTTGTTATCGGGGAATATACGGGCGAGGCGGGCGATGATTTCCCCGGCGGGAAAGGGATTGTTTATCGTTTCAAAAAAGAGCCGACTGAGCCGGAGGGACCCAATGATCGCGACGCCGGTTATCGTCTGGCGCCAATTTTGGAAACCATATGGAAGCTGAAAGGTTTTGTGGGCAACCGTTCGGTATTTCACTCGAATTTCAAGATGGATGACGGCTGCGAATATCCTGAGAGGTTTGTCAGTTCCACACCGGGAAAAAGAGGGGGACGGCCTCCCTGGGCATGGGACGACATCGACGACGAAGGCATTCGCATCGGTGAAATGTTCCTCATTCCAGCGGATGTGATATCAAAACACCTGACCATGCCCGCGCCATTCGATAGGAATTACAGCTACAATCCTTATCTGGGAATTTATTGATCGATCCTTCCGCGGATGCTGGGGCTTTCAAAACCGAAGATTGACGACGAGATCGCGAAAAAGGGCCAGTCTGGGACAGGAACTAGCTGATGAGTTTATCGGCCATATAACTCGATCTGACCAGCGGTGCCGAAGCGACGAATTTGAAGCCGATTTTTAGAGCCGCCTGACGATAATCTTCAAATTCTTCTGGATGGACGTAGCGAAACACAGGGCGGTTTTTCAATGACGGGCGCATATATTGGCCAATGGTGAGAGCCTGGACTCCGTTATCGAAAAGAGTTTTTTGCAGCTGCGTGATCTCGGTTTCGGTTTCGCCGAGACCGACCATAAATCCGCTTTTTACAATCTTTGCCCCGCCATTATCAGACATATACTTGAGCACTTTGCAGGAGCGCTGGAAATCGGCTTGCGGTCTGACGCTTTCGTACAAACGCGGAACCGTTTCCACGTTGTGATTGAAGACATCAATTGGCGAATCAGCCAAAAGCGCAAGGCAGCTTTCATCGCCTTTGAAATCCGGAGTCAAAATTTCGATTGTCATCGCTGGAGATTGAATTTTCACCGCCTCAATGCACTTCAAAAAGTGCCGGACGCCGCCATCGGACAGATCGTCTCTGGTGACAGAGGTAATAACCAGATGCTTCAATCCCAATTCTCGGGCCATGCGCGCGACGCGACGGGGTTCATCAGGGTCCAGTGGTTCGACGGCCTCTTTTGAGACAGCGCAAAAAGTGCAAGCGCGTGTGCATTGATTTCCCATGATCATCACTGTCACGGTGGGTCGTGAAAAGCACTCGGCGATGTTTGGACACTTTGCGGATTCACAGACGGTGTGCAAACCATATCCCCGCAGTTTCTTTTTCATTTCATGAAGCCTGCCCAAGCCACGAATCTTTGGTTTCAGCCATTCGGGCAGTCGGATTATTTTTTCTTTTTCCATGAGTTCAGCCAATCGTTTCAAATTCGATTTTGTTTTCCCATCGATGATGGAGGATACGCGCAACATCCTTGTGGGTCTTTAATTCAGGGTCAATCTCCAGCAGTTTCTCGGCGGCCTTTTGCGCCTGGATTAGCGGATCCAGGTCGCGCGCCAGGCTCGCCCACCGAAACAAAGGCAAGCCATGCTGCCGTCGGCCAAGGATATCTCCAGGTCCACGCAAAGCCAGATCTTCGTCGGCAATTTGAAAACCGTCATTGCATTTCAGAAGGGTGCGCAGGCGTTTTGCAGCTTTTTCGCCAACATTGGCGCTGACGGAAAATATGCAAATTCCGGGTTTTTCGGCCCGCCCTACCCGTCCGCGAAGTTGATGGAGTTGTGAAAGTCCGAAACGCTCGGCGTTTTCAATAAGCATCACGGTGGCGCCGGGCGCATCGACGCCGACTTCAATAACCGTTGTGCTAATGAGGACATCCAGGTCGCGGTCCATGAAGCGCATGAGAACTTCGCGCTTTTCTTCTTCCTTCATACGACCATGAAGGAGACCGAGTCTGCAATCCGACAGATGCGTTTTGCGAAGTTGCGCAAACATGGTGGATGCGTCCCGCATTGGAAGATTTTCTGATTCTTCCACGAGCGGATAAACGATGTATGCCTGCTCGCCCCGCCGCACTTTTTCTTTGACTATCTGGTAAGCCTTTGCGTCGTCTGACATCAACATCGTTTTAACGGCTTGCCTTCCAGTGGGTTTGTTAATGATAACACTGTGATCGAGATCCCCGAAAACCGTCAGCGCCATTGTTCTGGGAATCGGCGTCGCCGACATGACCAGCACGTGCGGGTAGCGTTGTTTTTGACGCAATTTTGCTCGCTGTAAGACACCAAAACGATGCTGCTCGTCGATGATAATCAGCCCAAGTTTTTTAAACTCGACGCGGTCGCCAATCAAAGCGTGCGTCCCGATCAAAAGATCAACCGCGCCGCGACGGACATTTTCAACAATTTCAGATGACGCCGACGTGGAAATTCCGCCCGTTAAAAAAGCTATTCGTATGCCGGCGCTTTTTGCCTGCGGCGCGATGTTTCGATAGTGTTGCATGGCGAGTACTTCGGTAGGAACCATTAGGGCGGCCTGAAAACCGGATTCGATGACTGCGGTCGCCGCCAATAATGCGACTATCGTTTTCCCTGATCCCACGTCGCCCTGAAGTAGACGATGCATCGGTTTATCCGAAACAATATCCTTTTTTATTTCGCGAAGAACCCTCTCCTGATCATTGGTTAGCGTAAAACTGAGGCTTTGGCGAATTGCCTTTTCCAGACAAAAACTTGAATTGCCAGACGAGTAAGCCTTGCGTTTTCGGTACGAACGTCTTCGAATCCTTAAACCCAATTGCAGAAAAAACAGTTCGTCAAAAATCATTCTTTGCTGCGCAGGGGTTCGATTCTCGTTCAGAAGTTCCACGTTGCATGTTTTCGATGGAAAATGTATCTGCCGCAAGGATTCTTTCAGGGACGGCCAATCGAAGTCCAGGGTCTTTGTGGGCAAAGCATCTAAAAGACGATCCGCAACTGCGTCAAAGGCCGATCTGATGAATCGCCGAATCTGTTTTTGGCTGAAACCCCGAATTGATGGATAGATCGGGCGAATTTCCGCCCATTGGCTTGGGTCAACGGATTCGTCATCCAGGAACACGTATTCAGGATGTTGCAAAACGGCTGTATTTTTTATGATTTTTACAGAAGCGCTCAGTAAAACACGCCTGCCGGTTAGGAAAAGGTTTCGCGCGCCTTTGGCTGGAGCGCCAAAAAAGCTGGCGTGAATTATGCCCGTTTCATCTTTGAGCCGCACGGTGGCAATGGGTTTATGTCTCCCGAATCCGGCCTGGAATGAAACAGCTTCAACTTTTGCACACACTGTTGCAAATGTCTTTTCACATACTCTGTCAATTGGAGTGATTTCGCGACGATCCTCATAATGCCGCGGGGGAATTGCCAGAAGCTGCTCGGCAAATGAGATACCTGCCAGTTGTAGTCTTAAAGCCGTTTTCGGACCTACGCCCTTGATTCTCGTCAGTTCCATGACAAGCGCGGTTATGGGGTTTTATTTTGATTGGGACCCGGTCGCCTTGGGCTCATTTTCGGCTTATTTTGCTGGTTTTTTCCGGAGCGTTGTTTTTGAAACCTCAGGTCGTTTGGTTCACCGGAGCCTTTTTTAGGTTGCGACGACGCAGTCTGATTATTTTGATTTTGCTGGGAGGGCTTGCCCCTGCCTCGAGCCGGACGACGCCGTCCACCTTGTTTTGGCCCCTGGCTAGGCCTCCTCCTGGGTTCAGAGATCTGATCCTGTCTTTTTTGGAGTTCCTCCACCCGTATTTCAGCGAGTCTGAGTCTCTCTTCTTTTAACTGCTTTTCAACCAGTGGAGCCAATATCTCAGGTGGTTCCGGCAATTCGATTCGATCTGCATTGATGGCGCTGTCAGTTTCAATCAAGGATTCAATGCGTCCAAGAAGTTTTTCAGAATCGTCGAGAATTTTCGCTTTTTGCTCATCGCCGGCCAAATCAAATCCGTCGAACTGGTGAAGCAATTCAACCAAAGAGACTTCAACCGAGATCCGCAAATCGGATCTTTGTAATTGTTCTTTGACTTTGCCTCGCGCCTTGGCCTGCGTTGGCGAGACCGACCCACTGGCGCTCAAACTCGTTTTAGCGTTGCGTATCAGGACGCGCACGTCTCTGATCAGGGTTTGCAGCTTATCCATTCAAAAGTACTCCAAAGCGATTAATCATCTCTACCGTCCACATATTCTCATTAGCATCTGATTCTGACAAGACCTTAAGCGACCAGAATTTCTTTATAGAATTCCAGAAGGTCGATTCGCGGATACATTTGATGCTTGATTTTACAGCCCGCTAATTTCAACATGATGGCCTGGGCCTCTTCTTGACCTTTGCCGTGAACCGATTTCGCCGCCTTTTTGATGATTCTGTTAGCCCGCTTGGGATGGAAGCGAAACATTTCACCGAAACGAAAAGAATTTTGAAATGGAAATATTCGCGATTCGAATATTTCACCCTTTAGAAAACCAGCCGAAACTTCCTCTGGCACAATAATTTTACTCTTCTGAAATAAATCTCTGCAATCGACTCCGTCCGCTGTGACGCCTTTGATGAAAAACAAACTGTGCTTCGATTCGCGGAAACCGATATATATTTGCAAATCTTCTGGCGGCATTGTCGAATTCATCCGTTCGATGAACGCTTCCAGCGGCGTTATTTGTTTGTCGGAAATCGGATTTTGAAAAACGAAGCTATCCAAAAAGGCCTTCATGTTTTCGTCGTAATACTCCTCGCTCTTGTGCACAACGCCAAGATGCTCAAGATAGTCCAGACGGGAACGTTCCATTTCCTGCGGGAAATTTTCATGAGCGAAGAGCTCAAGTTTTTCGAGATAGGGAATAACCGACATTAGTTTCGAGAAAAAACGGTCTTGCCGCCAACGATAGTTGTCTTGACCTGTCCCTGCATTTTCGCGCCGATGAAAGGACTGTTTTTTGATTTACTGTAAATCCTGTCGGCGTCAAAAATATATTTTACCTTTGGATCGAAAATTGTGAGGTCCGCCAATGAGCCAGGGGAAATCGTTCCCGTCGGGAGGTTGTAGCATTTTGCGGGACCCCATGTCAGCAGTTCCACCGCGCGGCGTGGCGTCAGTTGTTTTCGACGTACAAGATTCCAGGTCAACGCAAGAGCCGTTTCCAATCCTATGATGCCATTGGCCGCGTTTTCAAACTCGCAATCTTTGGCGAGTATCTCATGAGGTGCGTGGTCCGTCGCAATGGCGTCAATCGTTCCATCTTTCAGACCGTTGATGAGGGCCTCTCTATCGCTTGGTCCCCGCAGCGGCGGCGACATCTTGTATTGCGTGTTGTAGTCTCCCACATCCTCATCGATTAAAGTGAAGTGATGCGGCGTGACCTCTGCGGTGATTGAAACGCCTTTCGATTTGTAATCGCGAATAATGTCAATCGCGCCCTTTGTCGTAACATGGAGAAAATGAACGCGCCCTCCCGTATCTTTGGCCAGTATCGCGTCGCGGGCAATCATGATGTCCTCAGCAGCCGAAGGAACACCTGGCAGTCCGAGTTTGACCGAGTGAAAACCCTTATGCATGGCGCCTTTCCCAGCGATTTCCAGATCGATTTCGTGCACGGCGATCGGCGCGCCGAACATTTTTGCATACACCAGCGCATTGCGCATGATGGCGGAACTCATAATGGACTTGCCGTCATCGGAAAAGGCCACCACTCCGGCTTGCCTTAACTCTCCCATTTCCACCAAATGATCTCCGTTCATTTCCACTGTCATACATGCGATGGGAAATACTCTGGCGGTTTTTGCGGCCAGCGCCTTATCGAGGATGAGGCCGGTTACTGAAATATTGTCGTTAACGGGATTGGTATTGGCCATGCAGCAAATCGATGTAAAACCGCCGGAAACAGCGGCCATGCACCCAGTGGCAATGGTCTCTTTTTGTTCAAATCCGGGTTCTCGCAAATGCGCGTGCAAGTCGATCAAGCCGGGCATGACGATGCACCCCGCAGCGTCGATGACATTCATGCTTCGGGGATATTCGGTCTTCGGTCCGGCAATCTCGATAATCCGATCACTCTTGAAAACGACATCGGCTTTTTTATCGATGGAAGACGCCGGATCAATGACCCGTCCGCCTTTAATGACTGTTTTCATAAAGCTGCCCTCCGCCGGCCAGAAGATGAAGAATCGCCATTCGCACGGCAACGCCATTTGAAACCTGCCCGAGTATTTTGCTCCTTGAACTGTCGGCGACCTCGCTGGAAATCTCAACGCCACGATTCATCGGCCCGGGATGCATAATGATGGCGTCGGGTTTCGCCAATTTGAGACGCTCTGCGTTGAGTCCGAAAAAACGTGCGTATTCTCTTTTGCTCGGGAACAATTTTTGCGATTGTCTTTCCAGTTGGAGCCTGAGCATCATAATGACATCGCAGCCCTTTAGGACTTTGTTCATGTCGTACTCAACCTTGACGCCAAGCTTCTCGATGACCTTGGGCACAAGAGTTGGAGGACCGGAAACGCGAACATTAGCGCCCATTTTTTTCAGGCCGATAATATTGCTTCGTGCAACGCGGGAATGGGCGATGTCTCCGATAATAGCAATTTCAAGATCCTTAAAGTCTTTTTTGACATCCCTAATCATCATCATGTCCAAAAGCGCCTGGCTGGGATGTTCATGCGGACCATCGCCGGCGTTGACCACATTTACTCTCACTCGCTTTGACAAAAGCAGCGGCGTTCCCGCCAAGGGGTGCCTGACAACAATAATAGACGGATACATGGCCTCGATGTTGCGAACGGTATCCAGCAGGGTTTCGCCTTTGCCAACCGAACTCGATTCCGCAGAGAAATTTACCGTGTCAGCGCTAAGTCTCTTGGCAGCGATTTCAAAGCTCGTCCTGGTTCTGGTCGAGGCCTCGTAAAAGAGATTGACAACGGTTTTCCCTTTTAGCGTATCATAGGTTTTTATTTTGCTTTGATCAGAAACGCTGAACATCTTGGCTGTATCAAGGATTTTAGTGATTTCGTTGACGCTGAGATCGCCCATGCTGATCAGGTGTTTTTTCACCCACATTTGATAACCCCACCAAATTGCAAATCGCTAAGGAAACAGTACACGATAACTGTCGCAACCTTATAGCAATCGCCCAATTGCGGGTCAACGAGTTATTAGGCCACATTTCAGACATATAGGAATTATCAGACATGTATTGCTGCGATTAATTGTGGACGGCATAAAAAACGTGGACGCCCGAGGACGTCCACGCCTGTGTACTGATGAGTTTGCCGCGGAAATTACTTCACTTCTTTAATTTCCAGCGATTCAATCAGCAAGGGTTTTACCGGCTTATCTCCACGAGCTGTTTTAACGCGGCTCATTTTTTTCACGATGTCATAACCTTCAACGACTTCACCAAAAATTGTGTGCTTGTTGTTGAGCCAGGGTGTTTTCTTCACGGTGATAAAGAACTGGCTTCCGTTGGTGCCGGGGCCCGAATTTGCCATGGCCAACAGGCCCTTCTTATTGAATTTCAGTGAAGAATCAAATTCATCTTTGAATTTGTATCCGGGATCTCCGGTTCCTGTTCCCAAGGGACATCCGCCTTGGATCATGAAATTGGGAATGACTCGATGAAAACTCAAACCATCGTAAAATTTCCCTTTCTTTTTGTCGCCGGTTTTTCTGTCGGTGTACTCCTTGGTTCCTGTGGCGAGACCAACGAAATTTGCGACGGTTTCCGGTGTTTTGTCGGGAAATAATTTGACGGTGAAATCCCCCATAGTCGTGTGGAATATTGCCAGGAGGCCCTTATTATTATCCCCCCATATTTTCACGCCCGTCTGTTTAAGTTTCACAGTGGCCACCGCCGTCTGCCCTTCCTGAATATTGACCGTGGAAGTGCCGGATTTGTCCTTGGTTTCGACTTTCACTTTGTGTCTGCCCTCAGCCAAGTCGCTCACCGTTACCGGGGCGGGCCCGATTTCTTTTCCATCTACATACACCTTTGCCCCGGGTTCCGGTGGGTCAGCATAGACCTGCAGCGAGCCAAGCTTGGCTTGAAGTGTCGCCTGATCAGGCGTGATCTTCACCGCCTGTCCACGGTCAATGTTGATTTCGAAGGACTTGCCGCGATATCCCACCAAGCTGACTTTCACCTTACCGTTATTCACCGGTGACACTCGCCAACTTCCCGGCGTCGCGCCAAGTTTCTTGCCGTCTAGACTTACTTTCGCGCCGCTCGGTTTGCTTTTCACATCCAGCGTGCCGAAATCCTGCGATAGGGCATACATCTTGTTCGTCGCCTGACCGTCGCTCACGGTGATCTGCTGATCTTCCTGCGGCAGATACCATTCCTTCTTTACCGTCACCAGATACTGCCCGGAAGGATAGCGTTGATCCGAAAATGGCGTCGAGCCAACCTTCGATCCGCCGATCAGTACTTCCGCTCCCGAGGGCTCGGATTCGATCTTCAGAGAGCCGTAGGCCGGTTTGAGTTCGACCCCCTCGAACTTCATCACGCCGGGCTTTAACGCCACGTCAAAAGAAACATCGTGATAGAGGCTCATCTTCAACGTCACACGCACCGTCGTGCCGGGTTGCAGGCTGACTTTCTGAAAGGCGGGTTTCGCCGTTCCGGCTTTCACCTCGCCCAGGTAAACTTCCGCCCCCGGCGGGCTCGTGGTGATGTAAAGGCCCGCCGGACCCGTGGCCGTCGCCGGAGGCTGCTCGGACGGGGCGAGAGCGCGCACTTCCGCCGCGCCGCCGGGAGCCGAGGGCTGCGTGGGCGACACAAAGACCGCGCCGCCGCCGGAACGTGCGGGCGGCGCCACGCCCGCGTGGGACATGATCAGGCCCATGATTTCCGTGGATTTTGCTTTAAGCTGCGCTTCCAGGCCTTTCAGGTTCCCGGCGTCGGCGGTGCGACCTCCGAGCGAGTCTGCGGACAGGCTGTGATGGGCGCCGAAATCGATACGCATTTCCTCCGCGAAATGGATGATGGAGCCGGTGATGATATAATCCGCGGATATCATGCGCCCCAATTCGATGACGCATTTGGCTGTGGTGCACTGGGCGAGGCTTTTTTCCGGCGGCAGCAGGCTTTTGATATTGTCCTTTGTCATAATCAGAAATTTGTCTTTGGGCAAAGTCGCACTGGCCACCATGCGTATCTGCTTTGACAAAGAGCGCGCCTCGTCGCCTGTGATCTCGGTCTTGTTGGCCAGGTCCATGACCGCGACGCGCAGTTTCTCCTCGGCGTCCAGCGGCGTGGAGAACGCGCTGATTAAAATGGCGACAACCAATGCCAATAGCGACAGTTTTTTCATTTATGGCTCCGTATTTTCCTGCACCCCTTTTTAGAGATTTCGTAAAATGATACGACATTATTTTCCAGGGCTACAGCCCTTTGCTACGAACCTTTCGTCCTTTGGGCTTGACGCGTAGTCCGCATTCTAAATTCCGAATTATTCTTGCTTACCACGTAATCGACAGTCCGAGGCTGCCGTTTTTTCCGTCGAAATATAGTGTCGGGACGACCTGCGCCCATTCAGTGGGCTCCTTTGTTTCTTCTCCATACTGTCGCCGCTGCCGTTTGCTTTTCGGCAAGGTTAACTGTGGTCGTGAGAACGAGTATTGCCTCGGCGAAGCTTTATAGCAATCGCCCTGATGCTGGTCAACGAGTTAATAAAACACATATGTATTATATATCATATTGCATATGCTTTTCACAAGGCAGACATCACTATAGGCATAAAAACAGGCGTGAACGAACCTAGTCGCCTACGCCTGTAAATTGTTTTGAATTGTGCTTAAGTTATTTCACTTCCTTAATTTCCAGGGATTCAATTAGCAAGGGTTTTACCGGCTTATCTCCACGAGCTGTTTCAACTTTGCCCATTTTATCCACGATGTCATAACCTTCAATGACTTCACCAAAAATTGTGTGCTTGTTGTTGAGCCAGGATGTTTCCTTCACGGTGATAAAGAACTGGCTTCCGTTGGTGCCGGGGCCCGAATTTGCCATTGCCAACAGGCCCTTCTTATTGAATTTCAGTGAAGAATCAAATTCATCTTTGAATTTGTATCCGGGATCTCCGGTTCCTGTTCCCAAGGGACATCCGCCTTGGATCATGAAATTGGGAATGACTCGATGAAAACTCAAACCATCGTAAAATTTCCCTTTCTTTTTGTCGCCGGTTTTTCTGTCGGTGTACTCCTTGGTTCCTGTGGCGAGACCAACGAAATTTGCGACGGTTTCCGGTGTTTTGTCGGGAAATAATTTGACGGTGAAATCCCCCATCGTCGTGTGGAATATTGCCAAAAGACTTCCGGAATGCTTTTCTTCAGGTTGTTTTTCAATGGGTTGTTTTTCGGTGGGTTGTTTTTCCATGAGTTGTATTTCCTTTGGTTGTTTGTCGGTGCAAGCCGTTTGAAACAGCATTGTGGCACAGCCAACGATAACGAATACCAGAACAATGCTTTTCATAGTTTCTCTCCGTTTTTGTTTTTCATTCCATCAAATAACCCGCAATTGGGATGCGACTCGATTAAGCACTATAAATCTCAAAATCGGATTTTTTGCAATAATCAGCAATTTTTGACCACAAAGCATTCCGAAGTTCTTTTGTCAAAACTCCTGTTCGTCCGTTTCCGATGATGCGATTATCCACTTTAGTAATACCTGCGATTTCAGCGATGGTTCCCGAAATGAATATCTCATCTGCTTCCATCAGGCGTTTTTTGTCGAACATTTCTTCGGAGACAGCGGCGCCAATGCTGTCTGCAAGATCAATAATTAATTTCCTGGTTATTCCAGGCAAAATATTTCTCGTCAGAGGATGCGTTAGTATTTGATTGGAAAATACGGCGAAAACATTCGAGCTTGATCCCTCACGCACGACGTCGGTGTCTCCCAAAAGAATGCCCTCGCTGGCGCCCTTTTCCGCGGCTTGCTGCGCGGCCATGACATTCCACAGCAAATTTAGCGTTTTGAGATCGCAGCGGCCCCAGCGGTAATCGGGAAGAGTAATCGCCTTAATTCCATCTTCCAAAATTTCTTCGGGTATCTGCGGAGCCTCCCGTATGGTGGCCACGAGATTCGGCTTTAGATTGGGTGGGATCACGTGACTTCGCGGAGCGACGCCTCTCGTGATGGAAAAATATAGCTTCGCCCTTTTGCTCTCGCTTCTGGAGCACAAAGTTTTTACGACATCGGCGACTTCCGCCAAATCAGCGTTGTCAATTTTCAACCCGCTGAGGCTTTGAGTCAGTCGCTTCATGTGCTCGGCAAAAAGGAAGGGCTTTTGGGAGTGCACCGAAATAACTTCGTAAACTCCGTCGCCGAACTGATAACCACGGTCATCAATGGGCACGAAAGCTTCAGAAATCGGGAGGTATTTGCCGTTAAGGTATGCCAATTCAGGCATTGCGCATCCACCTGTGAGATTTCGCTGCCGGAGTAAAAGACGGCATCACGAGCGTGCCTCGATCCATTGCATAATATCCGCTATCACTATGTCTTTTTCAATTTCGTTCATGATTTCATGGAAAAATCCGTCATAGATTTTCAATTCTTTGTCGCCTGATGAGATGTCCCGGAAAAAGATTCGGGATCCGTCAGGATGGGTTAATTTGTCATCGCCGCCATGCATTATCAATGCGGGAATGTTCAGGATTTTGGCTTGCGCCAGAGAATTTTTCATGGCCGCAATCATCTCGGTAAACAGGCGGGTGCTGACACGGCTGTGAACAAGCGGATCACTGGTGTAGGCTTTTTGGGCCTTTTCGTCATGACTGATTAATGAGGGATCGATATTGTTATCCATCGTGAGATAGGGCATGAACCGGCTGAGTAATCGCCCCACAGCGGCCTTTGCCGGATTGACTTCCAGCGATAGTTTGAACAAGGGTCCGCTGAGTATGAGGCCATCTAGGGAATCCTGAAAACGCAGGGCGTATTGCGCGGCAATCAATCCACCCAGGGAGTGACCCAGAAGAAATACTTTCTTTGCGTCGGTTCTTTCCCGCGTGATCTCCACCAGATTTTTTACGCCGTCAGTGAACTGATCGAAGCTGTCGATACAGCCCTTGTTGCCTCCGGAAAACCCGTGGCCGCGATGATCCAGCGCAAAGAAGGAATATCCTTTATCTGCAAGGGGCCCGAAGATATTCTGGTAGCGTCCCGAGTGCTCTCCTAATCCGTGGGAAATAACGACGGCGACTTTGGATTTTGGCTGCGCGCGGTACTGAAAGAAAAGTTCGACGCCGTCTTGATCCTTGAATCTGTCTTGCTTTATTTCGCTCATGGAATCCCCTCAATCGAATAAATGCCCATACGTGGGTTTATGTTCTGAATCAGCGACTCGTGTCAAGGGCCGAGAACATTCAACGTCTTCGCCGAAGCTTGGCTCACAAAATCCGCCCAAACTTGAATCATCACCGCCAGCGCCATTGACTTTGGATAGACAATAATTCTAAGTATGCTATTAATCCTTATGGGATGCGTTTCTTTGGGAGGAGTGGGCTATGCGAGAGTGTAATGAATGCAATGCCGAGGCAACTCTGGTTGCGACAAAGCGTTTTCATGTCTTCACAACCCACGATCGGTTTTATTGCGAAAAATGCCATTCAAAAATTGAGCGTAAAGATGATATCATTTTGCTGGTCAGTCTTTTCGCATCGCTGATTTTGCTGGGTGCTGCAATTTTTCTTTATAACAACAATTCGAAAAGCACTCTGAAAACAGAAGCGGACGCCATCGAAATTCAGCGACAAGCCAGAGATTTTGACAATGACGGCGTTGTGGACATTTGGGAAGAGCAAGCCACTGATGCGCAAATCAGCAACTTTAATACTCTGGGGTATCCCTGTGAAGATATTGAAGGCACGGCAACTTCCTCACGTGCAATACTCGCCGTTATCCCATCATCCAATTGGATTGAAAAATTCAAAAACAACAAAGGATTCAAAAATGCGCTGAATTATCCGGCCGTCATGGGTGCATTCATTGAAAAATACACGAATCCGGAAAATGTTCACCAATTGGATAACGTGCTTCTTACGACAAGCGGCGAAATTGCTTTCGTCGTAAAAGAATTCTCCAAAGCCCCAAAGAATTGGGAAAATCAGGAAATTAAAAAGGAAAAAGCGAATCCTGATGACGATCAAGCTGAAAAAACTAACACAAAATCCACAGTCCCGCTATTGGATGCTACCGTTTGTTATGAGCAGCTCAGCCGGCGCGAAGCCAAGCAAGTGGCCCAAATCCTGGGGATCCCCGAAGAGGGATTAACCGCCGCGTATCGATAATTCGGTATAACAAAACAATAATTGCTGACCCGTGATTCATCGAGTCGCGCCGTTTTCGTTTATCCGCCGAGAATTTCCTGCATTTTTACGCCGATGGCCGAAGGATCTTCAACAACATGAGCGCCGGCAGCCGCTAAAGCGTCCAGTTTTGCTCGGGCGCCGCCCTGCCCTCCCGAAATTATTGCTCCGGCGTGCCCCATCCTTTTCCCAGGAGGCGCGGAAAGTCCGGCGATAAAAGAAACAACGGGCTTCTTGAAATTGTTCGCAATATAATGCGCTGCTTCTTCTTCGGCGGTACCGCCGATTTCGCCGATCATCACAACAGCTTCCGTTTCATCATCTGCCGCAAAAAGCTCCAGCGCATCGACGAAGTTTGTCCCAATGAGCGGATCGCCTCCGATGCCCAGGCACGTGGATTGCCCGATGCCCAGTTCGGTCAATTGCCAAACGGCTTCGTAGGTCAATGTCCCGCTTCTGGAAATGACGCCGACGACGCCGGGCTTGTGAATGTGACCCGGCATGATGCCGACTTTCGCTTTGCCCGGTGTGATAATGCCGGGACAGTTCGGACCGATGAGCCGTGTGCCACGGCTTTTCAATACAGCCAGCACTTTCGACATCGACTTGACGGGTATCCCCTCGGTAATAGCGACGATCAGCGGAACACCGGCCTCCGCCGATTCCAAAATGGCGTCCCCGGCAAATAGGGGAGGAACGAAAATGAGCGACACATCGGCGCCCGTTTTGTTAACGGCCTCGCCGACGGTGTTGAAAACCGGGATTCCGTCAAGTGTAGATCCACCCTTGTTGGGAGTGACGCCGGCCACAATGTTGCTTCCATACGCCACGCATTGCCGAGTGTGAAAAGCGCCTTCTTTGCCGGTGATGCCCTGCACGACAACCTTGGTGTTCTGGTTGATGAGAATGCTCATTGGGAAAGTCCCCTTTCAGCGCTGACGGCCTTCTGGGCCGCTTCGAGGAGGTTGTCGGCGGTGATGAAGGGAAAATCCGCTTCGTCCAGAATCTTTCTAGCCTCCTGGGCATTGGTGCCCGATAAGCGAGCGATAACAGGCGCATCCACTTTCACGTGTTTCATGGCTTCCAGGATTCCTTCGGCGACCATATCGCATTTGACGATGCCGCCGAAGATGTTGATGAGAACGACTTTGACATTATCATCGCGCATCAAAAGTGTGAAGGCGCGTATGACGTTTTTCACGTTGGCGCCGCCTTTGATGTCGAGAAAATTCGCCGGCCGGCTTCCGCATTTAAGGATAATATCCATCGTCGCCATCGCCAAGCCCGCGCCGTTGACCATGCAACCGATGCCGCCGTCCATTTTCACGTAATCCACGCCGTAGCGATCCGCGAGAATTTCCAGAGGCTCCTCTTCATGGTAATCCCGCCAGGCCAGCAAATCCGGTCGGAAGCTTAATGCGTTGTCGTCAAAAGTCATTTTCGCGTCCAGGGCGACAATCCCGTCCTCTTGCGTAATCACCAGCGGATTAACCTCCAGGAGCGTGCAGTTCACTTCGTCGAAAACCCGGTAGGCATTGGCGACGAATTTCATGAAATGCTTCGCGGTCCCGCCTTCCATGTCCAGGCCGAAGGCCAATTTTCTCGAGACATAGGGCGAGAATCCCGTCGCGGGGTCCAGTGGAACCTTAATGATCGCCTCGGGATTGCTGACCGCCAGTTCCTCGATTTCCATCCCGCCTTCGGCGCTCGCCATGAAAACCGGGCCGCGGCTTGAACGATCAAACAAAATGCCGAAGTAAAGCTCTTTTTTGATAGCCACCGCTTTTTCCACGAGGACCTTTCGGCAAATTTTTCCGTCCGGTCCGGTCTGTGCAGTGACGAAGGATGCGCCGATAATTTCCTGCGCGGCCATAGACGCTTCATCAGGATTCTCCACGACCTTGACGCCGCCGGCTTTCCCGCGACCGCCTGCGTGGATTTGCGCTTTGACCACGACGCGCCCGCCGCCAAACGCGACTGCGGCGTTATAAGCCTCAGCGGCATGCCCGGCGACTTTTCCCTCAGGGACGATGATGCCGAAAGATTTAAATATCTCCTTCGCCTGATGCTCATGGATTTTCATGAAACCACCTTTTTCTCGTTATTAGTTCAGACATTCGACAAAAAAATACGACCCCCGAATTATGAAATGCCCTAAATTTTTTCAAGAGCCATTGGAGCTTCAAATTACGGGGCTTTCGTCTCATTGGTCAAGGCCTGTTGCATTGGGAATTGAAGTACATCGTCGCAACAATGTTGCCCGTCAGGGCAAAGCAGCAATAGCCCACAGCGCAAGCTGTGGGAAAACGGAATGTTTTTAAAAGACCAAAAAAAGCCCATGAAATGGGCGAAGGAATTGTTTGAAACTTGTTTTTGTGCGTCGCCCATTTTATGGGCGAAAATAATTTTACCGTTTCCTTTTCCCACAGCTTGCGCTGTGGGCTATTGCTGCATCGCCTGTTTCACAGGCTTTAATGAGCTTATTGTTTTGATTCCAGAATTTGGTGAAAATGGAAAGCCCACTTGCAGTTACGCACGCCCCGTTAGGCTTTACTTTTTGCTCATGCGGAATATACAATCCGCTGACTGAAAAATTTAGGCAATTATTATTAATGGGCCTTTTGCTTCCAAAACAAGCCACGTCAAGCGCGTGATCCTGATACGAAAAGAAACCGAGGTGGCGGTGACATAAGGAGGAAATTCCAGGATGGAAAATACAGCGGCTCTATTAAAAAGGAGGTGAGAAGTCTCTCTGAATCTCCAAAACCAAAGTTGAAAAGTTGTTTATAATAATGGCGAATTCTGTGGACGCTAATAATCGGAGCGAATAATGAAAGACGATAAACGCCGTGAATCGATTGTCTGGCCCATTATTGGATTCATCGCTATCGGCGCTGCTCTCGTTTTCATTCTCGTTTTCGCTTTCAATCATTTCTGCATGGGGGTCAAAAACTCTGCGGAGATCTGCGAGGTCATTAAAACAAATCCGCCGTGGACATCACTAACCGCTCTGGCCACGGCGCCGGTTCTTATCCTGATCTGGTATTGGCGCGTTAAGCACAAGCGCATCGACATTCAAAGTGATGTCCAGCGACAGGTCACCGAAACTCAACGACAGATTACCGATCGTTTCTTCCAAGCTGTAAAACTCCTTGCGGATGACAGGATGGAAACCCGCCTCGGCGGCATTTATTCTCTCGAAAGAATCAGCCGTGATTCAAAGGACGATCACTGGACAGTGGTCGAAACTCTGGCTGCCTTCATCCGGGAAAATAGGAAAATCCCAAAATCCACTGAAAAAAGCGACACTGAAACGGAAAGCATGGAGAAAGACGTCGATCCAGTCCCCACGGATATACAAGCGGCGCTGACGGTCCTGGGAAGACGTAAATGGATCGAAAATGAACCGGGAAGGATTGACCTTACTTTTATCGATTTATCAAAGGCCGACCTGCAAAAAGCCTATCTGAAAAGGGCCAATCTGCGAGGGGCCGACCTGCGAGGAATAAACATGAATTTTGCTGATCTGCACCGGGCTAACTTGCAAGGGGCCATACTACATTATGCAAATCTGCAAGGATGCGACCTGCAACGGGCTAACATGCAAGGGGCTGACCTGCAAAGAGCTAATTTGCATTTAGCGAACCTACAACAGGCCGATATGCAAGAGGCTGACTTGCGAAGGGCCTTCCTAAATAATGCCGATCTAAAAAGTGCCAACCTAATAAAAGCTAATCTGCAAAGCGCTTATCTAGAAGAAGCCACGCTGCATATGGCTAAGCTACATTTAGCCGATTTGCAAAGCGCCAACCTAATTTTGGCTGACATGCGAAGGGCCGACCTAAATGAGGCTAACCTGGAATTTGCTCTCTTGGGAGAGGCCGACCTGCAAGGGGCCAACCTGCGAAAAGCCAACCTACAAAGAGCCTGCCTGGATAAAGCTGACTTGCGAAGGGCTAACCTATGCAATGCCAATTTGAATGAGTCCGACATGCAAGAAGCGAAACTTAATGGATCCTTCCTGCGAGGAGTTGAATTGCAACGTGCCGACTTGCAAGAGGTCAGCCTACAAAAGGCCGACCTGCGGGGTGCCGAACTGCAAGAGGCTTACCTGGGAGGGGCTAGATTCGATTCCAAAACAAAACTCCCATTCTCAAGGGAGGAAGCAGAAGAGCGCGGGATGGTGTTCGTGGAAATGAAAGATTCTACGGTGGAGACGCCATGATCCCTCGCGACAATACCTCTGTCCGCAAAAACCCAAAAAACTTGATTCGCTTGAATAGCCATGCGATGAGGTGTGCGACATAAAAGGTGATAATTTACCCAAGTCGCCTCAAAGCCCGTAGGGCGATACAATATTAGCCGGCAGCGTAAGCTGCCGTGACGTATTGTCTCTTTCTTTTTATTCGAAAGCCCCTTAGAGGGGCGTCACATCCACTGTTATCCTTCCAATGTTTGTATCGCCCTTTTGGGCTCACAGAGAATGAAAACATCTGAGGTCCGGCAGCTTACGCTGCCGGCTAATATTGTATCGCCCTTCGGGCTCCATTTTTGTCGCACACCCAAATTGGAAGAAGGTTTGGACCTGCCGTCTAACATCTGATACCGTAAATGTTTCCCATTCGCGCACGGCGGCTGGAATGCGAATAGATATTTGGTGAATCAAAGACCATTGGAAGGGGAAGTGACGCGGGAATGAAAATTAGTGAGAACGCAAAAAATATCGGGGACATTGAAACGAAAAAAGCGGTCGGATTATATAATCCTGAGATCGTGCGCGGCGCGTGCGGCGTGGGATTTTTAGCCCGGCTGGACGTCAAACCTGAGCACCATGTCGTCAAGGATGCGATAAAACTTCTGATCAATCTTCAGCATCGCGGCGCGGTGGGCGGCGATGAGTCCACCGGCGATGGCGCAGGCATCCTGCTGCAAATCCCTGATGCATTTTTTCGTTTTGAACTCAGCAAAACCGGCCAGAAACTTCCTCCCTGGGGCGACTATGCCGCGGGAATGATTTTTTTGCCGAAGGAAACTTCCGATGCTGACGCAATCATGCGGATTTTTGAGAATATTGCTGAAAATGAAGGGTGCGGGGTCATTGCCTGGCGCGAGGTTCCCGTAAGCGAAAAATCGCTCGGAAGCTATTCGCTATCTACAAAGCCGGGTATCCGGCAAATATTTCTCAGTCGTCAGGGCGTAGCGAAAAAGGACTTCGAACGAAAGCTTTTTGTCATACGCAGGCTGGCGGAAAAGTCCGTGTCCGGGGGCATGCATGACCGTGCGAAAATTTTCTATGTTTCCAGCCTCTCCAGTCGCACCATTGTGTATAAAGGACTTCTGACCGGTTCGCAGTTGACCCGATTTTATCCGGATCTTCGCAATCGGGTGCTTGCCAGCCCCTACGCCCTGGTGCACCAACGCTATAGCACCAATACGGCGCCGACCTGGCAACTGGCGCAACCCTTTCGCATGGTCGCGCACAACGGTGAAATCAACACGCTAAAAGGCAATATTAACCAGATGCGTTCCCGAGAGGCCGATTTGTCCTCCCCACTTTTCGGAGAGGACCTGGAAAGGATAAAACCCATCCTCGTCGAAGACGCCAGCGATTCGTCCATTTTCGATAATATGGCCGAACTCCTGGTTCGCGCCGGTCGCCCTATCCCGCAGACCATGATGATCATGGTTCCCGAAGCCTGGGGTTCCCGATTCATCATGAGCGCCGACAAGCGCGCTTTTTACGATTACTATTCTTCCATCCTGGAACCCTGGGATGGACCGGCCGCCCTGATGTTCTGCGATGGCCGTTATATCGGCGCCACTGTTGATCGCAACGGTTTGCGTCCCGCGCGATACACACTGACCACTGACGGTCTGGTCATCATGGCCTCTGAAACCGGCGTCCTGGATATTGCGCCGGAACGAGTTCGGAGTTGCGGTCATTTGCGACCTGGCAAGATGTTCCTGGTGGACCTCCAGCAAAAGCGCATCATGCCCGACAATGAAATCAAATCAAAAGTTTCGCGGTACAGACCCTATCGGCATTGGATAAAGCAGAATCAGGTGGAATTGAAAGGATTGTTTCAGCTGGCAAAGGCCCCGCGCATCCCGCCGGAACAATTGCATCGCATCCATCACGCCTTCGGATACACGGCTGAAGAACTGAAAATGGTGCTGAAACCCATGGCGTCCCAAGGGCAGGAAGCCATTGGCTCAATGGGCAATGACACCGCTTTGGCCGTGTTTGCGGATCGGCCGCAACTGCTCTTTTCCTATTTCAAACAACTCTTCGCGCAGGTCACCAATCCTCCCATCGATCCGCTGCGCGAAGAAATGGTCATGTCGCTGATGGGTTGGGTTGGCGCTGCCGGCAACTTGTTTGAGGAAGTCCCGGAAAATTGCCGGCGCTTGAAACTGAATCATCCGATCCTGACGCCGGATGATCTCAGTCATCTTCGCATGACAAAAATCCCGGAACTTCTCGTCTGCGATATCGACACCCTCTTTGAGGCCGACCTGGGTCCGACCGGTCTGGCGACGGCGATGGAAGAGCTTTGCCAACGCGCCGAGCAGGGCATTGAAGAAGGCGGCAGGTTGCTGGTGCTCAGCGATTGGAAAATGAACCAGCAATTCGCCCCCATTCCTTCTCTACTGGCCCTTTCCGGCGTGCATCATCACCTCATAGAAAAAGGCTTGCGTAACCGAGTGGGTATTATATGCGACAGCGCCGAAGCGCGTGAAGTCGCCCATTTCGCACTGCTGATTGGTTTTGGCGCTTCCGCGATTTGCCCTTACGGCGCGATGGCCACGGTGGCCTCGATGGCGTCGAAAAATGCACTGGATCGGAATCTGGAGCCAAATCAAGCCCTGGAACATTACGTGACGGCTATCAAAAAGGGGCTGCTCAAAACCTTCAGCCGCATGGGTATATCAACTCTTCGCAGCTATCAGGGCGCGCAGATATTCGAAGCCATAGGCCTTTCCGATAAACTGATCGAACAATATTTCCAGGGCACGCCTTCACGGATCGGCGGCATCGGACTTGAGCAAATCGCCATGGAAACGCTGAACCGGCACCGCCGAGCTTTTCCAAAAAGAGGCGAGCCTCCCAAACTGCTGGATATGGGCGGCACTTATCATTACAAAGTTGGCGGCGAGCGACATCTGTGGTCGCCGGAGGCCATCTATAAACTGCAACACGCCGTGCGCACCGATGATTATCAAGTTTTCAAGGAATACACGCGCCTGATTGACGATCAGTCTCAAAACCGCGCGACCTTGCGAAGCCTGTTTCAATTCAAAGCAGGAAAATCGGTGCCGCTGGATAAAGTCGAACCGGCTACTTCGATTGCCAAACGCTTTGTCACTGCGGCGATGTCGTACGGGTCTATCAGCAAAGAAGCCCATGAAACTGTTGCTATTGCCATGAACCGTCTCGGAGCCAAAAG
Source organism: uncultured bacterium (assembly GCA_964591275.1). Lineage (GTDB taxonomy): Bacteria > Lernaellota > Lernaellaia > JACKCT01 > JACKCT01. The sequence continues at coordinate 40,787 of CAZQAE010000043.1, forward strand.
CAATTCGGGCGAAGGCGGAGAAGCCCCGGAGCGTTTCATTCCGCTGCCAAATGGCGACAGCAAATGTTCGGCCATCAAGCAAGTGGCCTCAGGCCGTTTCGGAGTGACGACGAAATATCTCATCAACGCCGATGAGCTGCAAATCAAAATCGCCCAGGGAGCGAAACCTGGTGAAGGTGGTCAGCTTCCAGGCAAAAAGGTGAGCGCCGAAATCGCTCGCGTGCGCCACACTACCGAGGGCGTTACCTTAATCTCCCCTCCTCCGCACCATGACATCTATTCCATCGAGGATCTGGCGCAGCTCATCTATGACCTTAAGTCGGTAAACAGCCGTGCGCGCGTTTCCGTCAAACTGGTCTCGGAAGTGGGCGTCGGCGCCGTCGCCGCCGGGGTCGCCAAAGCCCTGGCCGATGTCGTTTTAGTTTCCGGGTGCGACGGCGGAACCGGCGCTTCCCCGTTGACTTCCATCATGCACGCCGGTACGCCCTGGGAACTGGGCCTGGCCGAAACACAACAGGCGCTGATCACCAACCGCTTGCGTAGCCGTATTCGCCTCCAGGTTGACGGTCAGTTGAAGACTGGCCGGGATCTCGCTATTGCCGCTCTTATGGGCGCTGAAGAATTTGGATTCGGCACAACGATTTTGGTCTGCCTTGGCTGCGTCATGATGCGCAAATGCCACAAGGACACCTGCCCGGTCGGCGTGGCCACCCAAAATCCTGAACTGCGAAAGCGCTTTAGCGGCAAACCGGAATATGTGCAGCGTTTTTTGCTTTTCATGGCCGAGCAGATGCGCGAATACATGAGCGAACTCGGCTTTGCCACCGTTGATGAAATGGTCGGTCAAATCGACCGCCTTGAAACTCAAGGAGCCGTCGAACATTGGAAAAGCAAGGGACTTGATCTTTCGCCCATTCTCTTTTCGGCGTCCAAAGAAAAGACTGATGCCCTGCGCTGTCTCGATCAGGACGTTTCCAAAGTGGAAACGCCGATGGACGATGAATTGATACGTTTGTCTCGCCGGGCGCTCGAAGATGGGAAACCCATCGTTATCCACAATCCGATACGCAACATTCATCGGGCTGTGGGCGCACGGCTCAGCGGCGAAATCATACGGCGCTTTGACGACAAGGGATTGCCTTCCGGCACTATTCGAGTCCAATTCACAGGTTCAGCCGGTCAAAGCTTCGGTGCTTTTCTTGCGCCGGGCGTGGACCTGCGCGTGGCTGGCGATGCCAATGATTATCTCGGCAAGGGCATGTCCGGCGGGAGGATTGTACTAGCCCCGCACCCGGAGATGAAACTCCTGCCTCATGAAAACGCCATCGTGGGCAATACCGTATTGTTTGGTGCAACTGGAGGCGAAGTCTACATTTCCGGCATCGCCGGCATGCGTTTCGCAGTGCGCAACAGCGGAGCATGCGCTGTCGTGGAGGGCGTCGGCCCGCATGGTTGCGAGTACATGACGGGAGGCGCCGTCGTGGTTCTGGGCACAACGGGCTACAACTTCGCGGCCGGGATGAGCGGCGGGATTGCCTACATCTATGACGAAAACCAACTTTTCGACACGCACTGCAACCTCGATATGGTTGAATTGGAAACCGTGTGGACCGACAGCGATGTCGCCCAATTGCGGGAAATGATTGAAAAGCATTTTCAGTACACGAGTAGTCCGCAAGCGAAAATGATACTGGAAAACTGGGAAGCGCAATTGCCGCTATTCATCAAGGTCATTCCCATCGATTATCGCAAAGCTCTGGAACGCATGCGCCAGAAAGAAGAGTTTGACGAAGACGCCCCGGCGGCCACCGAGGAGGTGTTCAGTGACTAAATCCCAGGGCATTTTCGATTATCGGCGCGAAGATCCGGGAAAGCGTCCCGTCGGCGAGCGGCTCACAGATTTCGCGGAATTCGAGTTGGCGCTTTCGCCGGAAATATTGCATCGACAAAGCGCCCGTTGCATGGATTGCGGCGTCCCTTTTTGCCATAGCTACGGTTGCCCTTTACATAACTACATTCCCGAGTGGATAGAAATGGCCCATCTGAATCGATGGCGCGAGGCCCTTGATTTTTTACACGCCACCAACAATTTTCCGGAAATTACAGGAAGGATATGCCCCGCGCCTTGTGAAACGGCGTGCACGCTAGCGATTCATGAAGAAGGCGTCGTTATTCGACACATTGAATTGCAAATCGTCGAGCGAGGTTTCCGTGAAGGCTGGATCGGCGCTGAATCCCCTATAGATCAGACAGAAAAAAAGGTGGCGATCATCGGCTCCGGCCCTGCCGGACTGGCGGCGGCGCAGCAACTGGCCAGACAGGGGCATCAGGTCACCGTTTACGAAAAGTCCGATCAAATCGGCGGATTACTCCGCTATGGCATCCCTGATTTTAAATTGGACAAAGCAATTCTTGATCGAAGAATCCATCAAATGGTCGCCGAAGGCGTTTTGTTCGAAGCAGAGGTCGAGGCGGGAATCGATCTATCCACGAGATTCCTCTTGCGCAGTTTCGACGCGATTGTCTTGACGCATGGCGCCGGTGTGCCGCGCGACCTGGACGTGCCGGGACGCCCGTTGCCGGGCGTGCATTTCGCGGTGCCCTATCTGGTTGGACAAAATCGCCACTTAAGTCAATCAGAAGACATCCTTATTTTTGCTAAAGACAAACGAGTCGTCGTCATCGGCGGCGGCGATACCGGCTCTGATTGCATCGGCAGCGCCAATCGTCAGGGCGCTGTCTCGGTCACGCAGATCGAAATCCTCCCGGAACCGCCGACCGATCGCTTTGCCCAGAACCCCTGGCCCACCTGGCCCAATATCAAAAGGACAACATCATCCCAGGAAGAAGGATGTACGCGACTGTGGAACGTTGCGACCAGACAGATCATTGAAAAGGACGGAGTCGCCGCCGGACTTCGCTGCGCGAAAGTTGAATGGATCCCCTCGGAAGATGGCGGAAAGCCCGCTTGCAGGGAAGTGCCCGGAAGCGAGTTTGAACTAGAGGCCGATCTCATCCTTCTCGCCATGGGATTTCTTCATGGTGAGCACGGTCCCCTGGTTCACGATATGAATCTTGCGTTGGATGAGGCCGAAAATATTGTTGTGGACGAAACAATGATGACTTCCACCCCAGGAGTTTTTGCCGCCGGTGACGCAGTAACCGGACCGTCTCTGGTCGTGCGCGCCATTCACAGCGGACGTCAAGCCGCGGAATCCGTGGATCGTTTCCTCTCGGCGGAGAATGAAAATTTCCTTGAGCATTGAAACGCGCTGCCGAGAACGGGGAAGCGCGTATCCAGCATAATATGCACAGCCTCGACGAAGACTAAATACCCAGCAATATTTCTATTCTCGCGTTATTTCGGCTCATTTCACCGAATTTCGCTTGACAAACCCATCAGCCATTCTTATATGTATCCCCTGTTTTTGCATAATTATGCAGCCCAGCAAGGTCTTCCAATGAATGTGACTCGAATACGCCTCGATAGAATAGCTTCCGCCACGCGCAATATTGACCTTGCGCGCGAAGTGACCATCGGCAGCGACCTGGTAGTCCGGCAGGGATATGTGTTGGCCGTCCGGATTCTGAACGACAAGTACGTTTACAACACGATGGAGCACGTCACGGGCCGAATGATTCCCTTACATTCCGGCGACATTATGGCCGGGGTGCTCGGTTCACGACGCGCATTGCGGGGTTATGCGGGAGTTGTGCCTGAGCAGTTGTCAGTCGGCGAAACGATCAACATCTTAAATTTGGGCGGCGTCCTGGGACATTGCACAGGCACCAATCCAGAACTGGGGCCGCCTTTTGAGGCAGAAGTGCTCGGGGCGATTCTTTCTTTCCCGCCAATTGGAGACCGCGTTGGCGTACCGGCTCACATTGGTGAGGGAGTCATCGAGAAAGAAAATGAAATTGGAGTAACGCCGCCTGTCGTTTACGTGGCCGGCACCTCTATGAACAGCGGTAAAACGATGGCTGCCACTGAGATTACTCGCTTTCTCGTAAAAAAAGGACTGAAAATCGCCGCCTGCAAGATGACCGGCGTCAGCTTGCGGCGCGACACACTGTGCATGCTCGATGCCGGCGCCGTGCAGGGCGTGGACTTTACCGACCTTGGAAAAGCCACCACGCACAACGAGGATGTGCTTCCGGTGGCTCGCGGCTTGCTAAACCATTTGAGCAAAGCCGCTCCCGATTTGATCGTCGCTGAACTTGGCGACGGCATCCTGGGCGAGTACGGCGTTGAGGCCATTCTGTCTGACCCGCAGCTAATGAAACTCGCCTGTTGCCATGTGGTATGCGCCTCCGATCCCGTAGCGATCTTCGGCGCTGATCAAATTTATCGCCAAAATTTCGGCCTGAACATCAACGTAGTGGCCGGGCCGGTCACCGACAACTCCGTGGGTCGCGATTACATCGACAAGGCCCTTGGTTTGGCGGCTTATAACGCCCGCTATGACATTGAAGGTCTGGGGAATATTATTCTAAAACATTTTGAAAACCAGAGGGCGCTATAATGGCGGCGAACAAACTCCACGCCCTGGTGGTGGGCGCAGGCGGTCTGGTCGGCGGCGAACTGCTCCGGTTGCTTTCTTTGCATCCGGAAATTAGTCGCCTCACTGCCTTGTCAAGAAGCTACGCCGGACGCGCTGCGCACGAAGCGCATCGCTCGCTTCGACATCTGCCGCGAATTGAAATGATCGACAAGCCAGCGCAAGAGGCGGCGAAAGATGCCGATATCATTTTCTGCGCGCTTCCGCACGGGCAAAGTCAGAAGATCATGGAGGGCCTTCTCTCCGTCGCCCCGCCTCTCATTATCGATCTGGCCGCAGATTTTCGCCTGCGTGACGCTGCGCAGTTTCAAAAATATTATGGAACGCATTGTTGCCCTGCTCTGGCGCAAAATTTCACCTACGGCCTGCCGGAACTTTTTGGGGATGAATTGCGCCAAAGTCGCGCCATTGCCAATCCCGGTTGTTTTGCCACTGCCGCCGAACTGTTGCTGTTGCCGCTGGCCGCCCAGCGACTGCTGCCGCCCAGCGCCGCCGTATTTGCGGTCACCGGATCGTCCGGCTCAGGCGCTTTGCCAAAAGCATCCGCTCACCACCCCTTTCGCGCCGAAAACTTTTTCAGCTATAAAATGCTCGCTCACCAGCACGAAGGTGAAATCAACCAGACTCTCACCACGCTTGCGGGCAAGGAAAGTCGAGTCAGACTGCTTTCCCATTCCGGCCCCTTCGTACGAGGCATTCACGCCACCGCCTATCTGGCCAGAGCGGATTTTGCCGATCTGGATGTTGCGGCGCTCTATCGCGACACCTACGACAAGCACTGTCCCTTCGTTTCTGTACTGGACGAACCGCCGCTCGTGGCTGAAGTCGCCGGAACAAATTTTGTCCACATATATGTCGCGCAACAAGGCAATGAAATCGAAATCGCCCTGGCCCTGGACAATTTGATGAAAGGCGCCGCCGGGCAGGCAATCCAAAACATGAATCTTGCGCTTGGTTTTGAC
>CAZQAE010000044.1:0-33802 GCA_964591275.1 uncultured bacterium
CCACAAAGCTGTTCTTCATGAGCGATAAGTTTTTCATAGTGTCCTGGCAACTCTTTTCCATATTTTGCAGATTCTTTTTGATATTCATACAACATCATTCGTTTTTCTGCTAATTTTTCTAGAAAGCTGAGGCGAATATCAGGTTGAAATGAAAGTAAAAGTCCTAGAGCCTTAGAAAATCCTGGCTCCCTTTCCCCAAAAATTGATAACAATGAATTTGGATTAATTTGTTCGCTCATTAAGTCCTCCGATTCTTTTTCTGTTTTTACTCGTCATCCCAAAAAAAAAATTAAAATAATTAATAATGACTTCCCTTTGTCATTTTTGATCTCCATCTGTGGATTGTTTGTCCTTTGCGGCTTTCTCAGCAAACATCTTGTCGATTGTTTCGGGTAGAAATCCGTCTTCCAACTTTCCCCATGCTTCTCGAAGATCGTCAAGAAACGGATGCGTAGCCCATCTGACACTTCGCGGAACAGGCCCGGCAAAGAACTTTGCCATGATTTGCGCTGCGATGTTGATCTGATCGTACGTGTACAGGCGCCATGTTCGATTGACCGTATACAGACTGTCTGGAATAGCTTTTTCGCGACTCCACATAAATAACGTGGCTTTAGATACCCCGATAGCTTTTGTGAACAACGCTGTGCCTACTAGCTCTGTGGGCACACGCACTCCACGAACTGTTACTTCGTACGTCTTTGGGGCTGTGCGCTTCACATGTTTACCCTGCCCACCGGGGATGTGGCCTTGAGCGTTACGCTTCCTACGGTAGCTCTCACGCTGCTGTGATTGAATTTTCTCACGGTACTCACGGTCAAACTTGTACCTCGCATTTCTTGCTATATTTAACTCGACTTTGCTCGCGTCGTAGTACTTCTTATTCTCGACGCGCAACTTCGCAAGACGCTTCTCACGACGTTCTTCGAGTTCCTCTTTCGTATATGTCTTTGCGACTCGTCCCATGTCAAAGACTCCTGTCAAGAAGATTGACTAATTGTATTTTCGGTTTCGTTGATACTCTCCTCTCTGGACAGAGTCTCACATTCATTTTGCCTGCCAATGTCAGCACGTCCCTCTGCGTAATCTTCGGAGCACTGGCACCACCGATCCTGTCGAAAGCGATCTCGACAAGCCGTGCCTTGGCTTCAATGATATGCTCATCGGTCGTGTCGTACTGGTCCTTGTAGCATTCCAAGAAATGCGTGAACACTTTGGCAGGCGCCTTCGTGGGACCGCCCCAAAATTCCGGCTCGGAAGGAAGTTCCTCTTTCAGAATCTCGATGGACTTCTCACGTTTTTCAACGGCCTCTCGAATCTCGTCCATTTTCTGTGCGCTTTTCGGAACGAACGAGAATATATTTTTAAGCAGCCTCAAGAACGGAGTCGGCACACCGTTGAACATAAGACTGCCAATTTCGTCCATTGCGTCGGGACAGAATACTCGCGCAATAAGCATAAGATCGTCTTTGACGCATTTACGCACGACGCACGCTGCATCGCCTTCGCCGGAGTCCTCTGCTTGGCCTTTTTGGATGATGTCTTCTTGCCCGTTCTTCCGCTTCAACTGCAAGTCGACGAATTTCCGAACCTGCGTAGCACTGGCACCGGATGCAATCTCAATGCCCTTTTCGTGCAGCTTGAGCGGAAGTCGATTGATCTCCTTTGCGGCAGATATAGCGATTATATCGTTATGCACAGCGTTCTGAAGATGCTCACTCATTTTGAGTAATTGAAGCCGTGACTGTACATGGCCGTCACGCACACCGAAATTCATCGAAATCTTGTTCACACTGGACCCGAACTCCATCGCACGTTTGAATCCCTTTGCTTCCTCGATGGGCGTCAGATTCTTGCGTTGCAGGTTCTCAGTCAAGTTCATGTCAAGCATAGTCTGTGCCGAAGAGTTCTTCGCAATGAACCGTGCAGGGATTTTCTTCAATTCTAGTTCCTTACACGCACCGACACGGCGAAACCCTGAAACGAGTCTATATGTGCCGTCGTTGTTTGGGCGCACAAGGATGGGTGATTGCAAGCCATTGTTCTTGATCGAGTCTTTCAGACCGGTCAGATCGCCCACGTCTTCCCTTGTATTATTTTTGGGATTCGCGTCGATGGACTCGATGAGAATTTCGTAATACTCAGCTGGTAATTCTTTTATTTGCATTATATTTGGTAATGTGTTCCTGCTAATTTCTGCGTTCCAATACTATCTTTATTGCTACCCTCTTTGTCTGCCCTTTTGCGTCGAAAATTTGCATCCCCACCCTTTCTTGATTCTCCGAAGTTAGCATGAAATCCAGCGATCAACAACGATAAATCGCAGTTACGATGGTTCGCGGATTGGGTGTCCCCAATTGTCTCAGCGCGTTTTGATTTTGCCGTAGCCTTTTCGACAGACAAGCCATCAACAAAGTGAACGTTCATTGGGTCTTGACCGAAGATCACACTCGCGAGTGGCTAAAAGGATTGGGTGCCCTCGATTTTGCGTTTCGCGGTTACAAACCGCTCCTACATTTCGCGGCTCCCTTCGGCCCCTTCGACTTCGCTCAGGACAGGCATGCACAGGGCAGGAAAAACCGCTCCTACAGGACCTCATAAACCGCGAATTTTCCGTCAACCGACAGAAACACTCTTTTGAACTCAAAATCCTTCCACATCGCGTTGTCCGCGTCCGGCGGCAATTTCATCAGCGGCGCAAAATCAACAGGGTCGTCGTACTGGTAGGCCACGAAGCGCACGGACTCATCCTTCACGAAACCCGCGATGCGTTCGGCGCTCATGCGCCCGGTCGTGTCTTCAGGGTAGGGCAAAACGGCGCGATCCATCAGATCGCCTTCCACCAGCAGGTAGCCCTGCAGACTCGTGCCGATCATCACTTTGGCGTCTGCCGGCAGCTTTGCCAAAAACGCCGCCTGTTCCTTCGCCCCTTTTGGCGCGGCGAAGGCGCGGCCATCGCGGATGATGCGGACGGGAACCAATATCAACATCACGCAGCTCATGAAAATGATGACGCCGCGCAAAACTTTGTGACCGTCGATGCGGCGCACGGCTTCCTGCGCGGCCTGCGGGATGACCATTAGCACAAGCGGCATCACATACTTCGTTTCGTTGGTCCCCATTACGCCGCGAATGGTCTGCGCCTGGAATATGGCGAATGTCAGACCTGCGCTAAGCAGCAGCGGGCGAATCGCCTTGTTAGACCACGCGGTGACAAAGCCGACAAAGCCAAGGATGCACGTGGGCGCCGGTGCGTATTGCGCCATGATGAGAGGCCAGCCAAAAATCCGCCACCATAAAGGTTGCTTTTCCATATGCACGCTGGCGATATTACCGGCGATGCCCAGGAAGTGAAACGGCTCGCCATATAGGTGAAAGTGATAACCCATCCAGGCTGCGGGGAATATTGACGCGGTCAGGCAAAACACCAGGCCGCTTTTCCATTCTTTTATCAGCGCCGCGATGCACACGACCGGCAACACGATCCAGGCTTCGAATCGCGTGGCCGCCGCTAAAGTGAAAAGCAGACCGGCAAGCGCCGCCCAGCCGAATTTGCTATCGCTGGTCCAGAAATAGTGCAGGGCTAGAAATGCGCCGATCAGAATCATGGCGTAGGGCATCATCTCCAGGCCAACGACGGAAAGCCGTACGCCGTGCGGGTGCAGTGTCGCCAACAGGCCCGCAACGACGGCCTCCCAGGGGCCGTAGAGCCGCCGCGTCAGCTTGTAGATTAGCAAGAAGACGACAACAGAGCAGAACAGGGCCAGCAGGCGCGGCGCCAAAACGGGGTCAGGCAAAATCAACATCACTGCGCCGACAAGATAAAAGTGCACGGGTCCGTAAGATACATCCGGCACAAGCCGGAAATCCTGCATCCAATTCTGCACGAAGATGCCGCGGTCGTATGCGTTGTGATGAAAGTCGATTCCGTTGTCCGAATACATGAACACCACAACGCGCAAGGCGATATAAAAAACGAGTAGCGCGAAAAATATGCGCCGCTCAATCCTTGGCTCCAATTTTACTAGAAGCTTCTTCATGGAATCGTCATTGGATTGGGGTCGGCCTCCGGGTTTGCTTGTAGCCAGCGGTTATAAATCAGCGCCGCCTCCTCCTTGCGTCCGCAACGATTTAGCGCGCGCGACCAATACAGGAGAATATATGGATCCTTTCTTGTCTTAAAAGCCTCACCATATTCCCACGATGCGCGGTGGCAGTCTTTGCGCATCATAAAATGATTGCCCTTAATCTGGTGCAAAGCGCCCGGCTCGGTTTGCCCGATTTTCGGCGCAACACCCAGATAAAATACCAAGCAGATCACCATAGTAAAAAAGACGCCGTACCGAAACCTCCGTGCGTCTGGAGAATTACTTTCGCCCCTGCGCAGAATCAGCGCCCACAATACGCCGATCAGTGTTAGGGCCAAAACGAATGCGCCCCAATTGGGCAAGCCGAGAATGTTTCCGGACCCCACGCCTTCGGTTAGCATCGGCAAGGCGAACTCGAATAAGGTGTTGCCCACGAGGTCGGGCATCTGCGCTTCGCTGAAAACGCCAATGGCCGCCAGCACGCTGGAAATAATTGCCAATCCGAAAAAAACGCCCCGTTTCCACCCTCGCGTCTGCGCCGCAAGCCAGGCCGCCGCAAAAACCAGCGGTCCCGCCAGAGGCGTCAGATGCCGAGGACCCAGGCCCGCGCCGCCGCTCGCCTCGAAGTGGCCGGAGAACACCAGCGTGTACAAGATGAATGTTCCTCCGATAAACGCGCCTTCCCGAGGCGATTTTTTCAGCATGAACACAAGGCCGACAAGCGAGTAGATGAAGACCGGACTCCAAAAAAGCAGTCCTTTGGCCGCGGACAGCAAAAGCAGGTACAGGCCGGACGCTTTCGGCAGACCGATGCCCAAAAAGCCCTGCGACATCTGTTGCTGGTAATATTGAGATTTGACCTGCGTGTAACCTATGTGAAGGGGATCGCCGAAGACCGCGCCGTTGTAGGCCAGAATGATGGCAGCCGGCAGGAGGACTCCAAGCGCCGCGAAGATCGCAATGCGCTTCGGGCTTCTCTCAAAGCTGAGCAGGTAAAGACCTGCCGCGCCGCCGATCAGGGCCGTGGGATACTCGATGGCGATGGAAAGCCCGAAGCATAGTCCGCTTATGGCAAGCGCTTTGGCGTCTTTCGATTCGCCCTGGCGGTATTGAATCAAAAATATCACGCCGAGGAGAATTAACGCCGACGCAAAACCGTGCCCGAAAAGCATGGAGTGATAAGCCCAGGCGACCGTGCCGACAGCCCATGTCGCCACAGAGGCGGCGGCGATTTTTTCGTCAATATCCCACCTGCGCAGGCACCGCCAAAAAACGGCGCACGCGAAAAGCACCAGGGGAAGCAGCGTTAGCAGGCGGCACAGATGTCGCGCCCGATCGAAATCCTGTGTGAAAATTCGGACCATCGCATAGATCGGAATAAGAATCAGCGTGACGCCCGGCGCCTTGTCCGAATACGAGCCGCCATCTTTTTTCGCCACATCGTTAGTCCATGCGGCGAAGGGTCCAAGCTCGGCGCTTCCGTTTTCAACAATCCGCACCGCCGTGGCGAAACGCGAAGTCACGTTGCTGCCGGCGTGTCGCACGGCGGGAAGGGCGAGCAAAACCGCGATCAGCACGAAAATGCCGATCCGATATTTGTCATTCGCGGCGCTAAGGTGGTCTTTCCTGGACATACGCATTTGATATTAGCATGACTTTTGTTATCTTGTGCAACGCACGCAATCCAGTTAATAATTTTTAAATGCCCGGTTTCCCTTTTTTCTATTTTCTTGAGCACGGGGCAAAAGCTCTGTTTCTCATAGCTCCGGTCGCCTTGTTCGCCATTGGCGTGGCTCACTCGAAGGTCCGGAAGGCTAACACGCCAAAGCGCGTTGCCCTGGGCATTCTTGCGGCTTTTGCCCTGGTCGTCTCCGCCGGTGGTTTTCTCGGGATAATCGGCGAACTTTCTTTGACAGGATTTGCGCTGGCTCTCTGGATTCCGGCGATCATCACGACGGTGGTCGAGAAAAAGCGGCGCGAATTGACCGAGCCTTCAGCTTTGAAAACAGGGAAGGAGGCTCCGCTTTCCCGCACTGTCATCATCATTGGGCTGATCGGATTGGCGATGACAGCTGGGCATCTGGCGGCAAAAATATCGCAACCCACGGTGGAATACGACGAACTGACCTATCATCTCCACCTTCCCGCGCAATGGCTTTTGGAAAAGCGAATACTCATTATCGACACGCCTTTCGGCGATGCGGCGCCTGCCTACGCTCCGGCCAGCGGCGAGCTATGGTTCGCCTGGCTTATGGCCCCCATGCAGGGGCGCGTTCCCAATATGGGTGGCTTCAAATTCATCGGCATTGAAGCCCTGGCCAAGGTCGGGCAATTTCCCTTCTTCGTGCTGCTTTGTTGCGCCGTCGCCATGCTGATCCGAAGGCTTGAACCTGGAAAAGGGGATTATCTGCCAGTCTCGCTGCTTCCCTTTGTTCCCTGGATATTGCACCAGTCGGCCTCTGCCGGAGTTGACCTGATGATGGGCGCCTGCCTCGTGGCGTCTCTTGCATTCATCTTGGAGTACAGAGACAGCGGACGCACGACTGACGCCGCCATATCTGGTTTGTCCCTGGGCTTGGCTTTCGGCGTCAAGTTCGTGGCTATCCCGTATGGCCTTGTCATTATGATCCCGATGGCAGTGATCCTGGTCCTCCGCAAGAACCTAAAAGCCTTCCTGCTTTGGCTCGCGTTTCTGATCGCCTTCGGACTGCCGTGGTATTTGCGGAATCTCATCATCTGCGGCAATCCCCTGTTTCCCGTGGAAATTGCTATAGGTCCGTGGACGATTTTCCCCGGGGCCTACACGCGCGCCGCGATGTTAAGCAGCGTTTTTCACACGCCGGACATTCCATCAGCTATCGCCGTTTCGACGCACGCTTTCGGTCTGGCGCTCGCGCCCCTCGCCATAGGGAGCATCATTGCCGGACTGTTATTCATGCGTCGCCATCCCGCCTGGCGCTACGTGGCATGGATCGCGCCCGTCGCCTTCGCCTTGCACTTTCTCATCGTGCCCTACAGCTCGCAGGACAGATTCCTGATCTGGGCCGTCGCTTTATCTTTTCTTGTCCTGTCGCGTACGCCGGTATGGAAACCCTTTCAAATTGGCCTGGCCATCATCATTTCCCTTGGCGTTTTCTTCTCTCTTTTCGGTGCCGGATTTTCTATGCGAATTGGCGGGCACGCCGTCTATGCCGGGGGAGGGTTTGAATGGGAAGAAAATAAATATTGGCTCTCCATCCTGATGACGATTGGTCCCGCCCTTGTGGTCGCGGCGATTTTCTCCCGTTTGAAGGTCAGGCGCTCGGTCATCATCGGCGTCGCCTTCGCGGCTTCATTTATGACTGCTCTGGCTTTCACCGGTTCATTTTGCGGCCATTTCGTGCATACGGGCATCAGTAATGCGAAGATCCTGCCCTTAAACGGCTACGCCCGCGTGTGGGAACTGTGGCCGCGGAACATCGCCTACGCGGGGAAAAACATGCCTTTCTATCTGGTGGGGCGCGACGGAACCAGCCGCGTCCATAGCATCAACGTGGATGGTCGGGACGAAATGCTCATGCACGACTACATCCGGGAGCTTTCGCAAAAGGGATTGCTCGACAAGAGCCTGGAAAAGGATAATTGGCGAAGAAAAGAACCGAACTACGAAAAATGGATTGCGGCGCTTGGACGAAAACGCATCGAGTATATTTTCCTTCAGCCCCGAAGCAACGCTCCAGGGGACCGAATTCAAACAGACAAAGATGGATACACTATCGAGCGTAACTGGGCGAAAACGCATCCCGATGTATTTGTGAAGCTGAAGGAGGAAAGCAAGTTGGGAATTTGGAGCGCATTTGAAGTCTATGCGGTCAGGCGCGATGAGGCGGACGATGCGTCCTAACGGATCCGACGATGGTCACAATCTGAAAAGACTGGCAGAATGCCGCTTGTGAAATTGATAATGCTGACAACCAGAGTGTAATGACCAACATCCGCGAAAAAACCTCCCCGAAAGCCTTTTATTTATTGGCTGCCTGTTCCTTTCTTCTCCCGATGGCGATTTATCTGAGCGCCGTTTGCCCAACAATTCACCTGGGCGACTCGGGGGAACTCGCCACCGCGGCGGCGGGACTGGCCATCGCGCATGTTCCCGGTTATCCGCTCACCACGCAATTCGCTCACGCCATAACCAGGCTGCCCTTGGGTTCTGTGGCCTTTCGCGGCAATCTGTTCTCCGTGCTTTCCGGATCGCTGGCTTGCCTGACAATCTTTTTTCTGATTCGCCGCGTCAGCAAAAACAACCTTGTCGCTTTCGCCGTCGCCGCCGCATTCGCCGGCGGGCAGATGTTTATGGAACAAAGCCTGAAAATCAGAGCTTATCCGCTGAACACCGCATTCACCGCCGCGCTGATTTATCTGACGCTGCTGTGGCGCGACACCGATGACCGGCGCTTTTTGTATCTGTCGGCTTTTGTCTTTGGCCTGGGCATGACAAACCATCAGGTCCTTTTGGCATCCGCCATGTTTCCGGGCATCATCGTTTTCAGCCAATTCCGTCGTCTCAAAGTGGCGGACTGGCTCATTTGTTCGACTTTATTTTTCGTCGGGCTTACTGGTTATCTCTATCTTCCGCTGCGCGCCGCCGCTGACCCGATACTCAACTGGGGCGATCCGTCAACGTGGGAAAATTTCTCGAACGCTCTTTTACAAAAGCAATATGCCCATAAGATGCTGGGATCCGACTGGTCCATGAAGCTGCGCATGGCAGGAATTATTTTGCGCAGCCTTATCACGCAGTCCGGCGTCTGGGTTTTCGCGGCCGCGCTCGTCGGCGTTGTTTCATTAGCGAAAAAGGATCGGGTAATCCTCATTGCTCTTGCCGGCGTTGTTGTCGCCAACATCGCAATTCGCGTGAACTATATCGGCAAAGCCGAGTTTCACCAGGTGCTTCGCTACACCATCAGCTCGACGTTGATGGTGGCGATTGCGGCCGGGATCGGCCTTTCAATTATCAGTCGCCGCGTGCGCCCGGCTATCATGCTGCCGGTTCTTGCGCTCACGGCACTATGGCCTTTTTTGCGTTACTACGATCGGGATGATCTTTCGCGGCACACCGTCGGCGAAGACTTCGCGAAATCTTCCCTCTCTTATCCTGAGCAAGCCTATGCCCTGGCAGCAACCGGCGACAACAACGTATTTCCCCTGTGGTATTACCAGCGCGTCGAACGCTATCGCGAAGATGTCGTTTTGCTTCCCAAGGCCGGAATTGCCGAGGAGTGGATTCTTGATGAAATCAGGCCGCGCCTCCCGCAGGACGCGACGAATATCCGGGAAGCCTATGCTAAAGTGCCGTACCCCATTTTCTATTCCACGCTGCGCAACCTGATCGCATCCGATTACCCGGTTTACTCGCTTTTCAACGCCGGTGATCATCCCGTGGAAAATCAGATTTTCGACCAATGGGCAGCGGAAGGCTTGATAGCGCCGTGCGGCCTCGGTTTTATACTCGGCGGCAAAGCCTGCGACAATGAAATATGGGATCGTCTGCCCATGTCTTCGTACATTGAGGATTCCATTTATCGCGACTTTCACACTCGCTCGCTTCTCGACAATGTTGAATTTCACTTGATTCATAGAGCAGAAAGTCTTCGCCAAGTGAAAATGCACGACCGGGCCGACGCGGCGCTGCGCCAGGCCATGCGCGTCATGCCCGACGATCCCCGTCCCCCGTCAATGCTCTATTACTGGCTTACGCAAAGAAAACTAGCCGATCAGGCCGGGGAAATGGCTCAATATCTTCGCGGAAAATTCCCCGGCGACCCGCGCGTCAAAGCACTGCTGACGGCTGATGAAGAAGATCTGTATTGATGAATATACTCAACAGAAAAAATCTACTGCCGGCTCTTTTGATCGCCGTCGCTGTAACCCTTTCCTATGCGTCCACCATTGCGAAACCTTTTATTTGGGACGATCTGCCCTTTATCCTCTATGAGGAAGCGCATCGTGAGCTTTCCAACATTCCGTCCTTTTTCACGCAGGGTCAGCATATGCTGTACCGCCCTTTGCGCTCTACCGCCTACGCGCTGACTTACGCGCTATTTGAGTATAATTCCATCGCCTATCGCCTGATCGCCATCGCTTTTCACATCGCGGTCTCGCTGCTTTTCGTTGTTGTCGCCAGACGGCTCGGATTGTCGCGATCTGTCTCGATCATTGCCGGACTGGCCTTCGGGCTGCACCCCATTCACGCGGACCGCGTTGCCAACACGACCGCCTCTTTTGATCTGCTCGGATTAATTTTCGGTTTTGCGGCTTTTGTCACCTGGTTGAATTATCGCAACCTGGGCGGGCGCAAGCGCCTCGTTGCCTCAGGGCTGCTTTTATTTCTTGGACTTCTCGGCAGCGAGGAGTGTGCCACGATTCCGCTACTGATCGCCGGGTGGATTTGGGTCGATGATGGTCGCTTCAGGCAATCCCGCGACCGAAGCGCCCTTCTAACAACATTTTCGATTTTGGCGATGTATCTGGTCATACGCACCGTCGTCCTTGGGCAGGTCGCGCGCGTAGGTCTCGATCCCGCGCACCCTTTCGCGGCGCGAATGTTCACGATGACAAATGTCGTCTGGCATCAAATGGCCAAGGGAGTGTTTCCTTTTTCGCTTCGCCCTGCCTACTACGTTGATATCAACACTTCGCCCTGGTCGCTGACGGTTCTTTTTGGATCCGCAGCGCTGATCGCCGCCGCCGCGTACCTGCTGAAACAGCGGGGAAGCAAAAGCCTTTTTGCATTCGGCCTGGCCTGGTTTTTCATCGCTCTTGCACCTTTTTCCAATATCATACCCGGCGACACTTTCATGGCTGAGCGCTATCTCTATTCGCCGCTGGCGGGATTGATTCTCATGGCGTGCGCGGTGCTCGAACGATCCGGCTTGCTGGCGTCAGAAGGCAGTTCCAGGCAGACTCTGGCCAAAGCTCTGGCGGCCACATGCCTGTTCCTCATGGCCGTCTTCACTTTTAACCGGGGATATATCTGGTCCGATGAGTTACGCCTTTGGGGCGACGCTTATCAGAAAGACGACAGAGCCGCGCTGATCCTCTCCAACTTAGGAAATCAAATCAAACGCCGTTCGATTCCCAAAGATACTTGCCCGCTTTTCGACAGATCCATACACTTCAATCCGGATCACGTTGAGAGTCTCGTCGGCGCGGGAGAATGCGCGGCGCGGCGCGGCGAGCATGATAAGGCTATGGAATTATTCTCGCGTTCCCGTCAGTTAAACCCGAACCATGCAGGTCCGCTGGAGGGGCTGGCGCAGCTTTATGTTCTTCGCGGCGAAATGGACGAGGCGGACAAGGCGGCCAGACGATTGCTGGCTATCGAACCCGATTCGCTTGTGGCGCATTACGTGCTGGGTTATATATACTTTGACGCTGGCGATACGAAAAAAGCGTCGGCACAGTTCTCGCGCGTGATCGCATCAAAGAATCCGCGACGGGATATCGTGGAATCCGCAATGAAATTCCTGGGCCTTATTGAAAGGCAGGTTGACCCATGAAACTATCGATTCTTATGCCCGTGTTCAATGAAATCGGGACTTTGGAGCAAATTGTTGATCGCGTCCTGGCTGAGGACATCGACAAGGAACTTATCATCGTCGACGACGGAAGCACCGACGGCACGGTGGAAGTTTTGAAAACAAAAATCGCGGGGAAAAAAGATGTGAGCATCCATTTTCACCCGCGAAATCTGGGCAAGGGTGCCGCCATCCGCACCGCGCAACAGCACATCACCGGCGACGTGGTCATCGTGCAGGATGCCGATTTGGAATATGACCCGAGGGATTATTCCACGATGCTGCAACCCATTGCCGAAGGGCGCGCCGACGTGGTGTACGGCTCGCGTTTCATGGGCGAGCACCGGGCTTTTCTGTTCTGGCACTCGGTGGGCAATCGCTTTTTGACCCTCATCACGAACCTGCTATACGACACGATCCTGACCGACATGGAAACTTGCTACAAAGCCTTTCGCGCCGACCTTTTCAAATCCATCACAATCCGCTCCAATCGTTTCGAGTTCGAGCCGGAGATCACCGCGAAGATATTTAAAAAGAAGGCCAAAGTTTTCGAGGTCCCGATCCGTTACGCCGGGCGCGACTATGACGAAGGCAAAAAGATCACCTGGCGCGATGGCTTCGGCGCCGTCTGGACCTTGATTAAATACAGGTTCATGGATTAACGGGAATGCGGAATGCAGAAGCAAGGTATGAAGTAGGAGGTATGAAGTATGAAGTGTCGGGCCCTAAATCCTAAACCCTATGACCTCTGAAAATTTCAAGGGACATTGACTAAGGACGCCACTTGAAGCTCATCATCCAAATCGCGGCGTATAACGAGGAAAATAATCTGGAAGCCGCAATAAAGGACCTTCCGCGCGGCTTGCATGGAATTGATCAGATCGAGGTGCTCGTTATCGACGACGGCAGCGCGGACCGAACGAGTGAGGTGGCCAAATCCGCAGGCGCCGACCACGTGAAAAGGCTCACGAAAAATCGCGGTTTGGCCAACGCCTTCCGCACGGCGCTGGATGAAAGCCTGCGGGCGGGCGCCGACATAATCGTTCATACCGACGCCGACAATCAGTACGCGGCGGCGGACATCGAAAAGCTCATCGCCCCTATCCTGGCGGGCGAGGCGGACATGGTCGTTGGCGCTCGCGATATGGATGCCATTGATCACTTCACGCCGACCAAACGTTTCTGGCAAAGGCTTGGCAGCCGCGCCGTGAGATGGTTTTCCGGCGCCGACGTCCCCGACGCCACCAGCGGATTTCGAGCGTACTCGCGGGAAGCCGCTTCGCGGATCAACGTGCTCTCGGGATACACCTACACGCTGGAAACTCTCATTCAGGCAGGCAGAGAAGGCATCGCCATCGTCAGCGTTCCCATACGAACCAATCCGAAAACGCGCGAATCCCGGCTTATTTCGTCAAACTTCAACTATATTCTGCGCTCGGTTGGAACAATCCTTCGCATCTCTGTATTGTATGAACCCTTCAAAGCCTTTACGACGCTGGCCGCCGCGCTGATGCTGCCGGCTTTTTTCATCGGCATGCGATTTCTGTTTTACTACCTCAGCCAAGGCGGGCAGGGCCACATTCAAAGCCTGATCCTGGCTGCCATCCTGGCCATCATCGCCTTTCAGGTTTTTGTGCTGGGCGTTCTGGCCGATCTGCTTGCGGCCAACCGCCGACTTCTTTCCGATAACTTGCAGCGCCTTCGCCGCCAGTCTCCATTCACATCGCGCAACGCCAGCGATGAGTGAAAAACCGCACATCCTTGTGTGCACCACGACTTTTCCAAGGTGGGAAAACGATCCAGTCACCGCTCCTTTCGTCTTGGAACTGTGCCGAGAACTCACCGGACGATTTCGCATTAGCATCGTTGCCCCGCATGACCCAGGCGCCGCATTCGAAGAGAATATGGGCGAAATTCGCGTTTTGCGTTTTCCATATTTTCTTCCGCATTCGGCGCAAGCTCTGTGCAACGGCGTCGGAATCCTGCCAAACTTCCGATCGAGTTTCCTGGGAAAACTGCAGGCGCCCTGCCTGTTCGCAGCGCAGACCAATTTCCTTCGCAAACTTTTAAAGCAAGAGCGATTCGACCTTATTCATAGTCATTGGATCATCCCAAGCGGCTTTTGCGTGTGCGTGGCGAATAGGAAATATAACTTACCTCATCTGATGACGATTCATTCTTCGGATCTGCACTTTCTTTCTCACTTTCCCATGGGAGACAAAATCGTTGACTTCGTCGTCAAAAGAACGGACTTGCTCTTTATCGTCAGCACGCATCTGCAAAGGTTGTTGGACGGGCTTGTCCAAAGTCCGGCCAGGGCGAAGGTTCTTCCCATGGGCGTATCTCTGGATCAATTTCATCCAGCCGATCCCGCGCATATCAAACAAAGCGGTCCTTTTTCGGATCGCTATGTAATTCTATACGTCGGCAAGCTTATCCATGTGAAAGGCGTCATCCATCTCATTCGCTCTTTTGCCCTGATTTCCAGACAGTGTCCTGATGCTGTTTTGCTCATAGCCGGGGGCGGAGATTGCGAAACCGAGCTTAAGGCCGAGGCGCAAACACTGGGTCTTGCAGAAAATATTCATTTCCTGGGACCGAAATCCCGAGATGAGATTGCTCAGTTGTATCGACAAAGCGATGTGGCCGTAGTTCCTTCCATCGTCACGGAAAAAGGAGAAACCGAGGGTCTGCCTGTCGTAATCCTGGAAGCAATGGCATCGGGCAAGCCCGTGATCGCCTCACGCGTCGGCAGCCTGGACGATGTCATCCGCGACGGCGACAATGGCATGTTGACGACACCGGGCGATCCCGACGCTTTGAGCAAAGCGATTCTCGCCATGCGTAGCGATTACGACGCCAGGGCTATGTCGCAATGCGCCATTGAAACGGCAAGCCGCTATAGCTGGAGCCACATCGGCGAGCAATACGCGCAGGCCTATTTCGGATTAATTCACTCAAAGGCCTGATTCACCCAAAAATGTGATTCACCCAAGCCATTGACAGCAGGCGGTGGCTTACGTAGATTTGCGCCTCTGGCTTTTAGAAGTCAGGGGCCAGAGTGGTGAAACTGGTAGACGCGCGGGACTCAAAATCCCGTTTCCCTTGTGGAAGTGAGGGTTCGATTCCCTCCTCTGGCAACCCTTGGAAACAAAGGCGAATATGCTGAAGGCCCCTTAAGCAGGGGCTTTTCTTTGTCTATACTCCTGGAAGTTGGGGGCAATCAAGCGTTTCAGGTTTCGCGGGTTTCGCGGATATAGGCAGGTTTCGTAAAAAGTTGCAAAAATGTTGCAAAAGTAAAATGGCTTATTGGCGTATAGGCATAGGGGTATGGAAATGACACAAGAAAATACACAAGAATGCACTAATTGCTCACGAACCGATTAGATTATTCTGAAAACCCTAAATGGTTTATTCCGATTCGTCGGCTGCCTTTCGTTCCAGCGCCCCACAGGATTCATCGCTGCCGGGAGTCGCAGGCTCCACGAGCGTCAACCCAGCCTTGGCCGGATTTTCCACTGTGGTTGGCTGTGGCGTCGCCTTCTTTACCGCTCTTCTCTTGCGTGTCGGCAATGTAATTTTTACACCGGATAAATCAATTGAGGCGGATTCGTTCAGCAGTTTGCGAGACCCAACTAAGATATCTTCCGGCATCACGGAAACGCCGGTCCGTTTGCGAAGGTACTTGCAGGCTAACTTAAGAGACTCGGGCGAAAATAAAGCCTGCAAGAGATTTTTATTCGTTAAGATGTTCATCTTTTCCCACAGTTTTACCAGGCCGCCGCGTTTGACATTTTTGTACGAAACCAGATCAAAATTTCTGGCCAGATCTACAGGATCATCTTCAAGCAAATTCCACTCAGAAATTTTCTTTGTCTCTGGGGGTTGCCCAAACTCGATATGATATAAGCGCCATTCCACAGTGTTTGTAAGAATCACCCACTCGCAGCCCATATCTATGGCATATGAGGTTACCTGCTTAAGGTGCTTACGGCTCAAGTTGATGCCAACCCGCTTGAGTTCAATCAAAATGGCTGGCTTTGAATTTTCGCCCTTGTCAATAGTAATGGAGAAATCCACATGTTCGGTTTCGCCCGCTCCGCGAACTGCATGTTCCCGCGTTAAGTGTTCAAAGGCATCGTAGCCAAGAACATTTTCAAATATTCTCTCCAGGCGCCGCCGGGATTCCGCTTCATTGCCGTCATCGGCTTTAAGGGCAATAATGATCTTTTGCGCGTCTTTGAGCGCTTTGCGCATTTCTTTTGTGATAGGCATAGTAAAACCCCCATATTGTATACTCTACAAAATCACGCTGTCGGAATGGCGAGCATTTGTCAACACAGATATTAAAAAGAGCTATTTGCGCTGTACCGATTTTTGGAATGTTTGCAAAAATCAGCGCCCTGGAGAAAGAACGAAGGAGAGCTCGACTAAAAACAATGTACCAATCTTTGTCATTTCGACTCAGAGCAAAGCGAAGTGGAGAAATCCCTTAAAATTGTGCTGTCACCATAACAATTGGCTTTCAACCGGCTATGTCGAAGGGATTTCTCGACTTGCCGACTAAAGTCAGCTTCGCTCGAAATGACAGGATTGTCGGATTGCACTAGGGGTAAAGTTTTTTTACGACGCGCGCAAAGCCTTGTTCCTATTGGCTTTGCCAACATCGCAAATAGCTCAATATGGAATTTTGAATTAGGAATGCGGATTTGCCGCGTTAAAGCCCAGGTCACTTTCTTGCTGGCAGCAGGGTTTCTTGCGCGGGCGGTCGCATATTGTAATTGGAACTCATGGCGTGACCATAAGCCCCAACTGTGGCGATCAGCAGCACATCGCCTGACTTCGGCGAGGCGATCCGCCGATCGTTCCCCAGCACGTCGCCCGACTCGCAGATAGGTCCCACGACATTAACCCGAAGCTTTTTGCGGCCTTCCGTGGCTGAAAGATTGATGATGTGGTGATACGATCCGTACAGGGCGGGCCGAATCAGGCTGTTCATGCCCGTGTCCACGCCAACGTAAGAATAATTTTGTTTTTGCTTCAGTTGCGTGACGCGGGCCAGCAAAACGCCCGCCTGCGCCACGAGGAAGCGGCCCGGTTCCAACCACAGTTTCAGATGTGGGAAAGCGTCGCGCACCCCTTGGAGATTTTGGTCCACTTTCTCCATATCCAGCGCAATCTGTCCGGGCTTCTCCACGACGCCCAAACCGCCGCCCAGATTCAGGGTTTCCACTTCGGGCAAGTCCTCGGCCAGCGAGGCCAGAAAAGAGGCTACGTCCCGCCAATTGTCCGGCGTCAGAATGCCGCTCCCGGAGTGCGCGTGCAGGCCGACGATATGCACGTCGTTTTCTTTCGCCAGGGTCTTCAAACGCTCGTATTGGTGGTAAGCGACGCCGAACTTGGAATGACTGCCGGCGGTTTTGACGAAGTCGTGATGGCCGCGGCCTTTTCCAGGATCAATGCGCACCATGATTTTGCGACCGCGAAAAACATCCGGCCACTTTTCGAGTGGAAACAGGTTGTCGAGAGTTATTCTAACGCCTTGTTCGAAACCATATTCGTATTCCGATCGTGGTGCGAAATTCGGCGTGAAAATAATACGCTGAGGATCGAGACCCGGAATGGTTTTCAACAAGTGATCGATTTCACCCGGTGAAACACATTCAAATCCTAACCCGGCTTTCTCGAAAAGCCGGAGGATGTCCGGATAGGGGTTCGCCTTCATCGAATAAAAAATGCGCTCCACTGAGTCCAACTTCAGCAGTACTTCCACCGACTCCAGCAATGTTTCTTCATTATAAACGTATAGCGGCGTACGGCCTGCCGCCAGAGCCAGCAGTTCTTCCTGGCGCTCCCGCCACCAAATGATATCGTCCGGGAATTCCGCAGTTAAATTTTTGTCAAATACTTCGCTCCAGGTTGTACCAAATACAGCATCGTTTCGATGATGCTCGAATAGAATCTGGTGCAGTTGGCCCACCAATCGCCCGACCTGGTTTTCATTCACGACAAAGGACATATTCAAATCGTTGGCCGCCTGCGTGACCATGTGCATTCCAGCCTCTTCGAACACGCTGAAAGTGTCCCCCAGCTTATGCAGTATTTTGCGTATGCTGCTGCCGACCAGGCTGATCGAAGCGCAGGAATCCTTTTTTTTAACGCGTCCGAATGGGGCCAATTCCGTCATAAGGGATTCGATGGTCTGGTCGTGAAAAGGTCCCTCTAGATTGTCCAGGGTAACGGAAATGTTGGTTTCGGAAGTGGAAACAAGATCAACCGAGATGCCGTGCTTTGCGAAACATCCGAAAACTTTCGCCACAAAGCCGCTTTGCTTCCACATAGCTTGCGAATCCAGCGAAATCAGCGTCATCTTTTCCTTGGAAACGATGGCCTTCACCTGGGCCAGGCCTCGCGATATGTCTTCGCTGATGATGGTGCCGGTCATCTTGGGGCGTTTCGTGCAGCGAATGTGAAGTGGGATGCTCTTGTCCCAAAGCGGTTCGATGCAATCGGGGTGCAGCACCTTGGCGCCCATGGAGGATATCTCCTGGGCTTCTTCGTAATTCAAGTGTTTTATCAGGCGCGCTTTTGGAACCAAGAGGGGGTTTGCCGAATAGATACCCGGAACATCCGTCCAAATCTCGCATCGCTCGGCGTGGAGCATCGCCGACAGATAAGCCGCGGAAGTATCCGATCCGCCCCGACCGAGTAGAACCGTTTCGCCCTTTTGATTGCGGGCGATGAATCCTTGCGTCAATACGACTTCACTTATGTTTCCGCTGAGGATTTCGAGCGTATTATCGTCGGGTTCGTAATAACAGTTCGCGCTCAAATAGGATTGCGAGGCAAAAACATTTTCCTCCTCTTTGACGATCAGCACCTCCCGCACATCCTGCCATCTCGCGGCGATTCCCAGTTTATTCAAATAGGCCGCTCCCAGGGCCGGAGCCAACAATTCTCCATAGGCCATCACTCTGGCATGCAGGCGCGGAGTCACCTCGCCGACCAATGCGGCGCCGCGTGTCAACTGAGCAACTTGCGTGAAATATTCTTTCAGCCAGGCTTCGGCATCCAGGCCCATCTCTTCGGCCAGGGATAAATGGCGCTTTTCAAAACGTTCCAGATTTTCCTTGTAGGAATGATCGGGAATCTTCGCCAGCATCTTTTCAATTTCATCTGATATGCCGGATAGGGCGGAACAAACCACAATCGGTTTGAATCCTTCGGCCAATCGATCGGATACTATTTCGGCAACATTGTCCCACCGCTTTTTACTGGAAACGCTGGTGCCGCCAAACTTCAATACGATCCAACGATCTTTTATTTTCATGGTTTTTTACCTGGATTTTTCTTGGGGAAATAAAAAACGCGAGGTCTCCCTCGCATCGACCTGACCCGACCCGGCCTGGCGCATTTTCCGGCTTGCGCCCATGAGGACAATCAATGTTCCCTAGTCACGCAGCGAACAATCTTAACGACAATGCAAGTAAATGGCAAATATTGTTGCCTGTTTGTCAAGCTCCATTGCCCCCGCAAGCCATCGCAGTTATCCTTGGGCAATGACAAAGAGCCGTCCCCATATATCATTTGCCCTTGTTGCGGGGATTGTTCTCCTTGCCGCGTTGGGACCGATCAATCCATTCACGCATGGGTGGGGAGGCGAAACCGACGACTTTTTCGAGCACGTTAATCTGATGGCCTGGCAGGCGCACCAGGCGGGGCAGGGCAGTCCCTTCCCTCTTTTTTCCAGGGATATCGCCTATCCCGACGGCGGCTGCATGTTCCTGCCCGATCCGATTGGCGGAACGGCATCCATATTGTTCGTGTGGATATTCGGCGTCGCCTTTGCGCACAACCTCTTAGTTTTCACGCAGATGCTTCTGGCCGGTCTCGTGCTTTTCGCCGTGGTCTATAAGCGCACCGGCGATTGGGCGTCGTCAACGCTTGGCGGCATAGCCTACGCCGTGTGCCCTGTGATGCTGGGGAATATCGTGTGCGGCATCGACGAAATCCTCCAGGCCTTGTGGCTGCCTCTGGTGATCGACCGGGCGCTTGTATTGGTCGAGACACTGAAAAACATCGATTCGGATACGCGACGCGTCATCAAAAGCGCTTTTTGGCTCGGGACGCTGCTGGCCGTCAATGCCGTTGCACAGTGGTATTACGGCATTTACGGTTTCCTGGCGGCGGGTCTTATTGTCGCGGTCGGGTTACTTTCAAAAATGCCGATGAAGCGCCGGGGCACGCTGGCTGCGGCGGGTCTAGGCGCCGCCGCATTTGGGGGCATCCTGATCGCAGGCCCCGCCTGGCTGTTCACGCGCTGCTTTTCCGGCGGCCAAAGCCTGTTTTATCTGGGCAGCATGGATTTCTACATCACGCAGCCCTCCATTCTCTTTTCGCACAGCGCCGATCCGGCCTTTCTGCTGCGCGCAAGGCCACATTTCGACAACTACCTGCACTTGGGTTACGTCGGCTTCACGCTGCCCGCGCTCCTCGCCGTCGCTGTTTGGCGCAAGCTGCGGCTTTCGGGCGGACTCGCCGCATTGGCGCTCCTATTCGCCCTATTATCTTTCGGTCCTTTATTGGGTTTCCATGGCAAGCCCGTATTGATTGAAGGAAAAATGCTGCGCCTGCCATATTATTTCCTCTACAAGCTGCTGCCCTTCTTCAAGGAAATGCGCTTACCTTATCGCTTCTTTCTGGCCTTTTATGCCTGTTCATCTCTTGCGCTGGGACTGGGTCTGGCCGGTGTTTGGACGCACCTGACAAGGCGGAAATTATTTTTCACCATCGCCGCCGCCGCGCTGATAGTCGAAATCCTCAGCCTTTCCGGCGCGCCCTGGCCCATGACAGCGCAGGACTTACGTTGCACGCAGGGCGCATCGATGCTTCAGGGAGACGAAGGCGCTGTGTTTGACCTCCCGATGCTTTTCGCTCCCAAGGGACGCGGCAAATATCTCGTTGATCAAAGCTGCCACCATCGCCCGGTTGTTTACGGAGTGCAGGGAAAAGATTTTGCGCCGAGTCTGCGCGATAACTATTTCGTCAATTTGCTTTACGTGATGTCGCAGCCCGCCCGCCGCCGGCACGGCGAATCGGTGGATCTGTTTAAGGGAACGCGGTATTTCGACGCCGCGCGCGCCGCCCGGGATCTTCGCGACCAATCGTTGGACGACGCAAATCTATCCGCGAATATTGAAGGGGATATTGACGCGCTGGCACAAATCGGCGTGACGACGATAGCCTGGCACCGGAACGTGGATGTCAAAGATTCAGCGCTACCGTCAGCGCTGATGACATTGCTCGGCGAGCCCGAGGAGTTCGGCGATTTGCTGATTTATTCTCTCGAATAACGATCAGGCAGCGGTCGGAGCATCGCGCGGATTCAGCGCTTGATATTTCCCGCGTGTCTCCTATACTCCACCGCCTGAGACTTTAGGAGGTTAGTAAATGTTCATTTCAGCTACGAAAATTCGAGTCGGCCAGATTCTCGACATCAAAGGGGAGCCGTGCAAGGTCATGGGAATGACGCACATTACTCCCGGCAAGGGCAATGCCGTGGTGCAGACGAAGATGCGCAATATGAAAACGGGCACGCAGTTTGAGCAGCGTTTTCGCTCCGCCGAAGACGTCAAGCGGGCTTATATGGACGAGCAGGAGATGGAGTTTCTCTACGCCGACGATAATTATCATTTCATGAACACTGAAAGCTACGAGCAGATCGCTGTTAACCCGGATATTCTTGGCGATGCGGCCAAGTGGCTTGTGCCGAATACAAAGATTCAAGTGCTGTTTTTCGAAGGCGATATCATGGGAGTCACGCTGCCCAAGACAATGATTCTGGAAGTTACTGAGACTACGCCCCACCTGCGCGGCGCCACCGCCACCAACTCGCCCAAGCCTGCGGAACTGGAAAACGGCGTCACGATCAATGTGCCGCCCTTCGTCGAAGTCGGCGAGAAAATTAAGGTTGATCCCGAAGCCGGCGTATACGTCGAACGCGCCAAGGATTGAGGCCGCTTGCCGGGAACTGAGTCGGAGAAGGGACGTTTCCATTTTTTCGATCTGACTCCCAGGCGCCGAGAAAGTGCTCCTGCGCGCCGTGATGCCCATAACAGGTTATTTCACGAAAACCGATAAATGTTGTCAATGACGTTTGCATTCCCCTATACTTATTTTCGCTTTTGGGTGTTTTAAATATCCATTCGGAGAAAAATTATTATGCGTACTCGTCAACTGGGCAATACCGATCTTCACCTGAGCGTCGTAGGATTCGGCTCGTGGGCCATCGGCGGCCATGACTGGCAATTCGGATGGGGACCTCAGGATGACGCCGAGTCCGTCGCGGCAATCCACAAGGCGCTGGATATGGGCGTCAACTGGATCGACACCGCCGCTGTTTATGGCCTGGGCCATTCCGAAAAGGTCGTGGGCAAAGCCATTGAAGGGCGCCGGGACAAGGTGCTCGTGGCCACGAAGTGCGCCTTGCGATGGGATGAAAAGCGAATTATCTACAACAGCCTAAAGCCCGAGTCGATAATAAAGGAGTGCGAGGATTCCCTGCGTCGGCTCAACACCGATTATATCGACCTTTATCAGATTCATTGGCCGAATCCCGACGAGGAAATTGAGGACGGTTGGCGGGCCGTCAGTGACCTTATTCAGCAAGGCAAGATACGATACGGCGGCGTGTCGAATTTCGATGTCATGCAGATGCAGCGTTGCTCGCGAATCGCCCCTATTGCAAGCCTTCAACCGCCGTACCATCTTCTCAAGCGTGATGTGGAAATTGATACCCTGTCCTACTGCGAAGAACACGAAATCGGCGTCGTGGCATACTCGCCCATGGCATCCGGCCTGCTCACGGGAAAATACACTTTGGATAGTATTAAGAGGTTGCCGAAAAGCGATTGGCGAAGCTTTCGCAACGAGTTATTCCAACTCCCGCAAGTGAAAAAAAATCTGGCCTTCGTGGACGTGCTTAAGGCTATCGCGACCGACCAGGGAAAAACCGTTGCGCAGCTTGCCATCGCCTGGGTCCTGCGTCGTCCGGAGGTTACATCAGCCATCGTCGGCGCACGCAACGCCACGCAAGTTGAACAGATCGTTCCCGCCGCAGATTGGGAACTGTCGGAGGATGACTTGGAAAAAATCTCCGACGCCGCAGCGCAAATGAGATAATCAACAATTTCGCCAAACAGTCCGTTGTTGTAAGGGAATCGAAATGAAAGTTGACCGTCGCGAGTTGTTGTATGGAATGGGCGCCGCCGGAGCGATCAGTCTCATGCCGGGTTTCGTCGCATCGGCCTCGGCTGTCGGCCCTGACTTGAGCGTCATAACGGGGTCGGATCCGGCGAAAAATGCTCGCGCCGCCGTCGAGGCGCTGGGCGGCATGGGGCGTTTCGTTTCCAAGGGCGACAAGGTCGTTGTCAAGCCGAATCTCGGATTCGGAAATCCCTCCTCCAAAGCGACCACGACCGAGCCGCAGGTTGTAAAAGCCATCGTGGAGATGGCGCTCAATGCCGGCGCCAAGCAGGTCCTGGTTCTGGACAACCCTTGTCACAAGGCGAAAATTGTTCTGGAAATCACGGGCATGAAAAAGGAACTGTCGAAGTTGGACGACACCTTTGTCTATATCATCAAGGACGATAAATTTTTCAAAAAAGTTAAGTTGCCGGCCTCGAAATCACTGAAGAAAACCGATATCGCCGTGGACATCCTCGAAGCCGATACCATCATTTCCGTTCCCGTCGCCAAGTCCCACGGCGGCTCGAAAGTAACCTTTAGCATGAAGGGCTGGATGGGCGTGGTTCAAAACCGCAAGCCTTGGCATGTCTTTTTGAATCTGCATCAGTCCATTGCCGATATCTCCGCATTTATTAAGCCGAAACTGATTGTTCTGGACGCCACGCGCGCGCTGGTCACCGGTGGTCCGGGCGGTCCGGGCAAGATTGCGCATCTGCAAACGATCGTCGCGGGAACAGACCCGGTGGCGGTGGATGCCTACGGCGTTACGCTGGCTCCCTGGGGCGGCAAGGGTTATAAAATTGAGGATATTCCGCATATCGTCAAAGCCGTTGAGCTTGGCGTAGGGCGAATGGACATTGCCAATATGAACATCCTGAAGAAAACGGTTTAAGGAATGCGGCGCGCGGTCCAACTGGCCCTGCTTGCCCTATTCATCTATCTGCTCGCCCTGACCCGGTGGCCATTGTCGGATGCGATCCTGGTCAATGCTTTCCTTGTCATCGATCCCCTCCTGTCCATGCAGGCCGCCATCGCAGGGCGGACCTGGGTCAGCGGTCTCGCTTACGGCTTTCTGATGCTTGGCCTCGCAGCCATTCTCGGCAGATTCTTCTGCGGCTGGATGTGCCCATTCGGAACTTGCCTGGAACTGGGCGACGATCTGGTTTTTCGAAAAAAGAAACGAAAGTGGCGCAATCACGAGCGGCATTTGCGCTATGTGAAATTCATCGTTCTCGCCGTCATCATGATCGCGGCGATATTCGGGCAGGGACTCGCCTATCTTGCGGACCCGATCTGCTGGGCGACGAGGTTGTTCACGTACGCCCTCTGGCCGATGGGCGCCGGAATTGGCAACGTCGGTCTCGACCTTTTGCGCCCCGTATTCGAATATTTCGGCTGGATGAACCTCGCCCGCGCCACCGTTGAACAGCCTGTCTTCGGGAGTTTCGGCGTCGTAGCTATCCTCTTTTTCGTCACCCTGGTTTGGCTGGGTCGCTACCAGCGGCGCTTCTGGTGCCGCGTGCTATGTCCACTGGGAGCGCTGCTCGCCTTGCCCGCACGTTTCACGATATTTCACCGCACTGTCGGCGACGCATGCGACGAAGACGGCAAGTGCCGCCGCGTCTGCGAGACCGGGGCTATTGACGAGGCATTCAGGGAATATGATCCGGGCGAGTGCATTCAGTGTCAAAAATGCGTGTCGAATTGTCACGTTGACGCCGTAAAATTTGCGCCGACAAAAAGTTTTGCTCAAAGCCTTCCGAAAACGGACATGACGCGCAGGCGTCTTATCGGCGCTTTCGGCATTGGCGCCGTTGCTTCCGCCTGGCTTGGGTTCAATTCCAAGCGCACGCTCATCAAGGATGAGGCCCTGCGCCCGCCGGGAGCCTTGCCGGAAAATGATTTTTTGGCGACGTGCGTGCGCTGCGGGCAATGCATCAAGGCATGTCCCACGAATTGCCTGCAACCCTGCGCGTTTGAAACAGGAGCGGCGGGGCTGATGACGCCCACGGCCCTGATGCGCCTGGGGCCGTGCGACCAAAACTGCAACGTCTGCGGGCAGGTCTGCCCGACGGGGGCGATTCGCGCCCTGGATTTTGCAGAAAAGCCATTTGCCAAGATCGGCAACGCCGTGATCGAGCCGGGCCGCTGCCTTGTCTGGGAACAGGGGCGTTTGTGCCTGGTGTGCGACGAACACTGCCCATACGGCGCGATTTACTGGAAGGAAGTTGCGGGAGGGGCGCGGCGTCCTTTCATCAACGAGAACCGCTGCAACGGTTGCGGTCAATGCGAAGAGGCATGCCCCGTTACCGGCGTCGCCGCCGTCCGCGTCTATCCGGCGGGGCAGATTCGCTTAAGTGAAGGGTCGTACGAGCGAGAAGCCGCAGAACGGGGCCTTGATCTCACGCGCATTGAAAGTATCGACTATTAGCGGACAGTCGCTTCGATCAGCGAATTGGCAAGAAATTTCAAGGTCGAACCATCATTTGTGTCGCGCATCATGCGGCTGATGCTGCTTGCGCCGGATAGTATTGAGGCGATCCTTGATGGACGAGAGACATCCGGTTTGTCTCTGGAAAAGCTGACCAAAGCGTTGCCTGTAAACTGGATCAAGCAAAGAATACTTTTTGGATGTGATTAATCCAGACCGTATATCCGAGTCAGTTCTTTTAATACGGAATTCAAATCGGTTTCGCCCAACCCCAGAGCCTTGAAGTCGATCTCTTCTTTTCGCATTAGGTCGATGAATTTTCTCAGATCATCCTTGATGCTTTCCGGTACGTCACCGGCGAACGTAGGGTCGATGATTTGGTACATTCGGAAAACATCGTTTTTATGCTTCTTGATGGCTTTGCTGTCGATGCTATCCCCATCGGCTTTGCGGTCTGTAAGATCAAGCCAGGCGCGGGCTTTGAGCGGGAGGATGTGTTCCGGTCCGAGATAGGAGAGTCCTTCGGCATCTTTTTTTCCGGCCTGAACGAACGCGTAATAATCATCATTCATAAGGATGGCGGAAAGGCTGGAAACATCTTTTCCGGTTGGCAGCGGCGTCAGATCCGAGTCATCAGTCAAGTCCAGCACATCGGGATGTCGTGAAAACAACTCCAACATGAACGGATAATTTATATTGGTCGGTTTTTGAAACCGATAATATTGGCGTCCACCCGTTGCTTTTTGCTTTTGTTGATATCCGCCTGCCCGAATGAATTCCCAGAAGGCTTTGACGAATTCCGTGTCGAGCGCCTCGATACAAAGCACGATATCCAGGTCTTTTGTCGCTCGGAAATCAAGCCCCACTTCCCGCATCGCCAGGTCGCACGCCGTGCCGCCAATGAGAACGTACCGGTCCGCATAAGAGCGAAAATGTTCTTTGAAGATATCGAGTCCTCTTACCATTGAACGCTCCTCATCATTTTATCCAGAGCGGCATCGACCCTTTCATCGGGATTGTCCTTCAGCGACAGAAAAAGCGAGAAGGGATCGACCACGCGGTTTTCAGCGAACAGTTCCGGAGGATAACCCCATATTTCGATTTCCACGGTTCCCGGGTCCCGGTGCGGCACCTCCTCGATGTCCGGGAATTTTTGAAGAACCTTCCAATTATCCTTCGCCAAAGCGCAGACCGGGTGATCCGGCTTGGCCAGCGAAGAGTAATGTGCAAGGCCTGTCAAACCGGCGCGCGGGCCGGGAAGATCATTGGGCGGTAACTTCACATGAACCTTTTTCTTGACCGGGCTACGCAAAAGAGGTTGCGTCTTTTCCCAGAGCTCTTTTTTGGATTCGGGGACGCGTAGGCATCGCTGCCGGCCTTTCTGGAAAATGTCGGCCAAATCCGCCGCCTCCAATTCATCGAACGCCCTCGTCATCGTCATCGGGGTATAGCCGAGTTCCTGCGCCACTTCCGCCGGAGTCAATAGGTCCTGCGAGTCCTTGCGAAGGATCATGTGAATGATCAGCACTTGCGTCGAAGGTCGAAGCGTCGTCGTCTCGGTAAGCAGGCTTCTAAAATGCTCTCGCAAGTCGATGCCCAGCATCGGTAAGTACATTTGATTTCTGGGAACCACAAAAGGAACCTTATGCCCGATCAGTCGTTTGCGATTGTAGGCGGTGACTTGATTACGAACATAGATGATATCGCCGTCCCAGTGGTTCCGAAGCTGATCCATGTGCTTGCGAACCGCAGCGGGCGGAGGTTCTTTTTTGCCCTTGTCCAGCATGACGAGACAAGGGATTTCCAGCAATCGTGTCTCGTAAAAACCATATTGATCTTTTAGAAAGAAGGGCAACTTTGCGCTCTTCGGCCACGGCGTTGCGGCGACATGCAAGTCGAGGATGTCTTTCAGGTATTGCTCAAATTCGAACAGTTTTTTCGCCATGACGCCCTCGATAACTCTGTTGCTGCACTCTAACCTAAAGAGAGTTAGCGTGCATGTCAAGAGTTATTTATGAGGTCAGCCTTTTCCGGCACGAGCAAGGTTTGAGAAAATGAATTGGTGGAGGCGGCGTGACTGGTATCGAAATTGCCGGTATCGAACTCGAATTTACCTTTTCGGAGGGGCTTCCACGGTCTGCAATCTTGATTGTTTTCGTGTGGTTTCCGGCCAAAAAAATGTACGCATCGGTTCCGGTGAAATTATTTTGTTATGACGAGCAACGCTTGCTCATGATATTTTCTCCAAGTTGGGGAAAACAATAGCAACCAGAGCATCTATTAGGAAAAACCCAAATGTCTGTAATCCTTGATATCCAATGAAATATGATCTAAATAGTGGGATAGGTATTTGCCATTCTGGCTATAAAATCGCACATGTTTTCTGATTATTTGAGGTACGAAATACTTAATCCAGCTATACTCCGGTATCTCAGTCTGTGGTTGCATAGAAATCCTGTGTTTTAGGTATTCCATTGTGTCTGTAGGAATACTTGAAACTGGGACATAGAATCTTGCCCCCGATATCCCCCGGTTCCCCTCTATGCCGATATCTATTAAGTCATCACTACATTTAAAAACAAATTGCTCTATTACTGGAGCGGGAACAAAATTTACTTTCGACGGCAAGGAGTTTATTTTATTAATCACATCTTTTGTTTTGTCTACATTTACTGCAGTGATCACAGAAAGTCTATCAGGGATTGCCGAAGAAAAAATCAACCTCCAAAAGTCATGTAAAATGAACATCGTGCTTCGTTGGATGGCGTTAATGATTTCATCTACAATAAGAGCGTGCCTTCCCAATGAATTTTGAACTTCAGCAGCCACCAAATTGAGTCCGCTTGAAAAGTTCGTCAACGTATAGGGAGCTATTCTTCTGTTACTTTGCCTTCCTTTATTAGAAAAATCTTCTAAATTGTTTTGAGGCCCTAGAGTATCTATAATATCATCTTTCCAGATCATCTCAAGCTCATTAAGTAATAATTCATGGTCAAACACAAAATTAAACTTAACATCATCTTTGGTAAAGCAAAATGCCCTTGTAAGCTCTTCATCAAGTTCGTCTCGTTTCAGAAGGAGCGGATTATCCGTATCTAGGCTGACCCTGATAATGGAGTATTCACGACTTATAGCCCCAAGAAGGTCCCTGATCCCAACACTGTTGTTGCCACGGAAATCACAATAGAACTTGTCTCTTATTGGCAGGGGAATAGGGCAATCATCGAGAAGACAAGGAATTATTTTCACTGTTTCCCCATCTATCTCTTGTTCTAAGCCTAAATTGATCTCCTTTTCGACCCAGTCACTTTTTATCGAATTTTCAGAAATCATCACCGCCACATACTTGGCCCCGGTAATCCCTCTTGAAATCCGATTCGTCAATCTATCGCCTGGACGCATCTCAAATGAGTCAACCCATAAAGAAAGCCCATTGCCGTAGAGCTGTCTCAGTATAGGCCAAATCCTCGGCTTATCCTTATGCGCGTGAGAAATGAAAAGTGCAGATTCAAAAATCCCAGAAGAAATGTTTTCACCCATTTACGACCTCAAACCATTCGAAATTTCAAGAAGAAAACAAGCGCCCATTCCGGGCTCTCTACCTTAGCGAGTCTATGGACTGCTTTATTACTGCGCGAAGTTGCTTCTCTGTAAACCCTTTGATATTAACCCACCCACGTTTATCCTTCGAATACTCGGAAAGATACTTGCCAAAGACATAGCCGTTACCACTTCTGTTTAGCTCTCCTGTGCATGTCATGTCGGGGCCTCCTGACTTCAATCGGACAATCACTCCTTCGCCAAATTCACTCATTTTGAACTCCTTTCGTGGTGTCGAGTTCTTTCAACAGATCATTGAATGCGAACATCCGAACTTGGACATTCACTGAAAAGTCACTTGCAAGAGACTCTATATTGAGTTTAAATTTGTTTGCAACCATTTCAGGCATATCATACACAATAGCGAGGAGAATATGAGTTTTGGCTCGAACGCTTTTGGGCATATTTTGAATTACATCCTGAATTACCAATATCGTCTCTCTGATTTTAGAAATTGGATGTGGCCGTTGGAAATATTTCACTTCAACAACAATCAGTCCATCATGTTTCTCGAAGACGGCATCAAACATAAACGCCCTGTCTCGTGATCGAAGAGATAGGTCTCTTTGCGGAGGACTTTTCATTTCTTTCGCCAAACGATCTATAACTAGTCCTTCGGCTAATTGGTACCTCGCCCTAGGACTTTCGCTCATGAAAGCGATAACGTCAGCTTTGCTTTTAAATACTTTTTGCTCTCTACCAGTTATAGGCTTCGTCTCAGATGGATTTTCGATTTCCTGAGCCTCGGAAATCTCATCCTGAAACTTTAATATCTTCTGCGCGGTTGATCCAGGTTGAAAAATTTTCATATAATTGCCTTCGTCTCTAAAATCGGACGGAGAATATAATACTTTTGCATTAAAATTCAGAGTTAAAAAAAATAACAAGACTAATAGCAAAGGAAAAAGCATTAGGAACCAAACATAAGTGCCCTGAACCTGATCTGAAATAAGTGGCAAAACAACAGTGCCTGAAATTTCAGCTAAACCCGCAAAAATAGCTATAATCGTAAGTGGGTTCCGGACGCCTTTGATGTTTTCGATCATATTGTAATCTCTTTTTCCGCGGTAGCTTGTGGCCGCAAGTATCGAAATTTGCCTATGTGGACACCTAGTGAGAGTCGAACCCTCGAAAACACACGCCTCGTAACTACCTGATTTATAGGCACTCTCATCTTTAGGAGGAGTTGCACGAAGTCCGAAAGATTTAGAGAAACAGAGCTTACTTCGCTAAAGCTGCGAAGGCCGGGGAGCGGAAAGCGCCAAAGCTCGTCCATATAGTCACCAGAAATGTCAATTTGCAAAAGCATGGTCCGATCCGATCTCCAAGTAATTTTCGGACTCCATTGCTTTGATTTTGTCATCAAAGCAAATGGCAACAACGACCATTCATGGAACAAATCTCGCATTTCGAGTTTCTTGAATTCAATTCATTTCTCCACATCTCGTTCACGTTGGATTATGTAAATCTTATATCGAGCAGATGTCAAGAGCCATCGGTGGTTAGGGATACAACGGGAAACATTCTCATGGGTGTGCGTTGCATAAGTGGGTTTAGCAAAATCACTGGGAAAACTCTGAGGGATTTGCAGTACATCATCCAAAAATTGCTTGCCCGTCAGGGCAAAGCAGCAATAGCCCATCAGCCTGTTTCACAGGCTGAAACGAATTTTCATCAATTGCCGGTCGAGTGTGTCGCCCTGCGGGCTCGGCGGAAATTATCATCGCTCACTTTCCCGGCGCTTACGCGCCGCGCTAATATTGTGCCGCCCTTCGGGCTTTTGAATTCGTGGGGCGAAGGAATTGTTAAAAAACTCGTTTTTGAGCGTCGCCCATTTTATGGGCTTCAATAAAAATTGCCGTTTCATTTTCCCATAGCTTACGCCCTTCGGCAACGCTCAGGACAGGCTGATGGGCTATTGCTGCATCGCCTGTTTTACAGGCTGATATGGAAGTATTTATTTGGCTTCACAATTTGACGAAAATGAAAAACCCACTTTTGCGTCCCACATCTGCCGACGTGCCCAGGTGATACAAAACCTCTGCTAATGAAGATAAGTGCAGGCGAAATGTATCAGAAGCACTCAGCAAGAGAAAACTCCGATTAAAAAATTACTTGCACAAAAGTTAAATCTAGCTTAACATTCGTGCATGATGAATACCGCACAAACACAAGCGACGAAACCAGACTGGGAACGGCTTTACGAAATCGCCGCTGCCCAGGATGGCTATTTCTCCACCCGCCAGGCAGCGGACGCCGGGTACTCACGGCCACTGCTTTACCACCACGTCAAGGCGGGGCGCATTCAGAGCGTGCGGCATGGCATCTATCGGCTTGCTCACTTCCCACCAGGCGATCATGAGGACCTTGTAGCGATCTGGCTCTGGTCGGATCGGCAGGGAGTCTTCGGCTACGAGACAGCCCTCGCTCTCCACAACCTGTCGGATGCACTGCCGTCTAAAATCCACCTGATCCTTCCGCTTTCCTGGAAAACGAGACGGTTCAGATTCCCTAGCGGCGTCATGGCGCACTATGACGACGTACAGCAGTCCGAACGTTCCTGGTTCGGCCCGGTTCCTGTGACGTCGCCTGCGCGGTCGGTGAACGACTGCGCCGCTGGTCGTGTTCCGCCGGAACTGGTGGATCAGGCGATACGGCAAGGAATTGCACGAGGGCTGTTTGACTCCAAGATGATTGCTGAAGCGGAAGCCTGGATTCGCTCCGGAAGGAACCCAAAGGAGAGCACGTGATCAGAATCTACGAGACCCCACAGGCCTTCAAGATGGCCATCGAAACGCGACTGCGCGAGAAAGCCCGGGCGTCGGGGACGGACATGAGGCGTCTTCGGCAGTTGGTCGTGTTCGACCGTTACCTGGCTCGACTTTTCACCGTGTTCAGATCTGCCATCGTTCTCAAGGGCGGGCTCGCTCTTGAGTTTCGCCTGGAACGCGCTCGAACGACGAAGGACATTGACCTGCGATTGATGGGTGATCCGGATGAAGTCCTCGGCCGGTTGCAAGAAGCCGGACGTCTGGATATGAAGGATTTTCTTCAATACGAGGTCCAAGTGGACCCTGAGAATCCGGAACTCCTTGCTGATGGCCTCCCATATGAAGGCCGACGCTTTCGAGCCGAAGCAAGAGTGGCCGGAAAAATCTACGGCTCACCATTCGGCATCGACATCGCGTTTGCCGAGCCGCTCGTTGGCGAACCGGAAACAGTTTCCGGCGACGCCTTTCTCGATTTCATTGGAGTTGAGGCGTTGACCTATCGGGTCTATCCAGTGGAGGCGCACATCGCGGAAAAATTCCACGCTTATACTATGCCGCGCCGGTCGCCGAATTCCCGCGTGAAGGATCTGCCGGATATCGCTCTGCTTGCGACTTCCAGACCGCTTGATGCAGCTAAAATCCGTTCCGCCATCGAGCAGACATTCAATCACCGGGCGACTCACGCGATTCCCCAGATGATGTCCGATCCTGCTTCCGGGTGGAAGCCGGTCTACGAGCGAATCGCACGTGCCGATGATCTGCCTTGGAAAACCATCGAAGACCTCGTCGATGTCGTCCGGCGATTCATCGATCCGCTTCTAGGCGGCGTCGCAGGTACTTGGAACCCACGAAGCTGGATGTGGGAACCATAAAGGTCGTCACGCGTTAGATGAATAAGTGGAATCTCTTGGATTTTCCGACAAATGAAGCTGAAATAAGTATCTCATGACCATATTTACTCAATTGTGTCGCTGAGTTTTTCTGCTTGCGCCTTGGCGAAGTCAAAGCTTTGTATTTGATGCCTTCGGTCGAAAGCACGTCTTTCGCCCAGATGACTTTCTTGATCGATCTTATGGTCCAACGATTCCACTTCTGAAATGATGGCAGCGATTCTCGGATCGCCAATCAGTTTTTTGAAGAATCTTTTGGAC
Organism: uncultured bacterium; assembly: GCA_964591275.1. Taxonomy (GTDB): domain Bacteria; phylum Lernaellota; class Lernaellaia; order JACKCT01; family JACKCT01. Next base: position 32,845 of record CAZQAE010000044.1, read on the forward strand.
AATGGACTCTGTTGGCTCCAATACCCGATTAAAGATCGGCCTAGAGCAACTCCCACATTGTGATCCTCAATATGCATAAAACTTGTTGGCAAAGTTTTGTTTCGCTTCCCGAAAAGCATTTTCGTGGCAAGAGGAAGATTTGCGGCAGCGTGAATAAATGTCTCTAGCGCATCTTTCAGCTGTCCAAGCTCAAAATATGCAATTGAAGCCACGATGCTTTGTGCAGCGTCATCAGCGCAAAGCAGCAATAGCCCATCGCCTGTTTCACAGGCTGATACGGAGATTATTATTTGGCCTCACAATTTGACGAAAATGAAAAATCCACTTTTGCGTCGCACATCCAGCTCAGCAGCCGCAATTTTGGCTGGCGTCTTCTGCTGTCAGCGTCGAAGGTCTTGATTTTCATAAATAAAAACGAAAGGCCGAGTCCCGTTCTAGGGTCGGCCTTTTCTCGTCAGAGCGAGGTTTGAGGAAATGAATTGGTGGGACAAACGTTACCGGTATCGAAATGCCGGGGAATAGGGGGTCTGGTAAGTGATTGATATAATAGGCAATATTGTTTTTCACAAGCGACATCTTGCAGACCCCGCCTATGCCTTCCTTGAACAAATCTCAAAGCAACCCTTCCACATCAATAACCTGAAGTATTTTTGCAATGTTGCGGGCATCGTCGATACCTCTGTGGTGTGTACCATTTAAATCCAGATTCAAAATCGCCATAGCTTTTTTCATTCCACATTTTTGCACACTCATTCTTTGAGCAAATAACTTTTTCAGGTTTAGGTGCACGTCTGTTTGGAATTGAGAAAAACATTGACAGATAGAGCCGCGATCATCGTAATTGATGCCATGCTTGACGCTGTGCAACCACAATCCGATTTTCACCTGGAGTACGACCAACTACTGCTCGTTTTCAGCGATGTTGAGATGGGGGCGGGGGGGGATAAGGACGTTTTTC
>CAZQAE010000044.1:33812-41351 GCA_964591275.1 uncultured bacterium
CCCCCCCGCCCCCAAGGACGTTTTCCCTCACAGCGAGTTTCTCAGCGAGCTTTTGCTTTCCTACTTCGATGGCTCGGCCGCAGAACGCTCCATCGATATAGTATTCAACGGCGACACCTTTGACCTGCTCAAGACCCCCTACATGGACGCGTATCCCCATCACATCACCAAAGATGTGGCCGTGGCGAAAATGGCCTCCGTGGCGACCACGCACCCGAAGTTCTTCGAGGCGCTGAGTCAGATTCTCGGGCACCCATCGGGGAACAGGCGAGTCCATTTCGTGGTGGGGAACCACGATGCCGAGATTCTATTTCCGGAGGTGCAAGGCTTTCTTCGCACTCTATGCGGAGGTTCGGAGGCGGCGTGCTTCCCTGGTTTCGAGTTGGTGATCGGCCCCGTCTACTTTGAACATGGAAGCCAGTTGGACACGATGTTCCACATCGATCCGGAAAAGCCATTTATCGAGAAGGACGACAAAAAGTACCTGAACCTCAGTTGGGCGACGATTGCTTTGCTTGACGTGATCATTCCCTATCAGGAAATATTCCACTTCCACGATCTTCTTCGGCCCCGCAACCTACTCATGGAAATGATTCCCCAGAGTCGAGAGGTCCTGATCGCCCTGGCGTGGAAGTACTGGACGAAAGATTTCTGGCATGATTTCATCAAGCTAAAGGATCCGATGCTCAAGATGAATTGGTCCATGGTTACAGAGATATTCAAGGACTTTGTCTCCGGGAACGCCGAAGCCGTCTTCAACAAGAAATGGCTGAACGAGAAAGTGGAAAAGACATCGCACGATATCTATGTGACCGGCCACCTGCACCAAGCAAGCACATTCCACCACGGAGTCAAGCGAGTCCTACAGGCCGGGGCGTTTCGCGACGAATACTTTATCATGGACGAAGGTCGCAGCTTCCAGCCCGCGTTCAAGCCCTACTATGAAATCTATCTAAACGAAGGCCGCGTGGTGCGGATAGTGACGCGCGAAATCCTGGGGCCTCCGCGCCCGCCGGAGTGGTTTCCAGAGTCAATCTACGACGTGGTGCCAAAAATCGAGAAGGTCCTTGACCAACTTGGCGATCGGGCCAAGGACATGGAAAAGCAGAAAAGGCAAGAACGGAAAGAGACGAAGATGGAGGAAGACTAGATCAGCGCGAATGCCGTCGACCATTAAACCTTGGGAAAAAGAGACGACCGCGTTGAGGCGCCGGTCGCTCTGGGGCAGGTTCGGCTCACAGACCTGGCTGGTGAAAAAATCCAGACCATTCTCCTCCACGCACCGGGCGACGGCGCTCACATCGGCAAGGTCATATATGACAATCATCACTGGACGTTGGAGAGTCTTATGTCGCACTGGCTGATCACGACGGTGGTTTTCGCGTTGGGAATCGTTCTTGTCCTGCTTCTCCTGTTTCGACTACTCAGCGAACATCGCTCCCCCTCAAGCACCATGGCCTGGGGTATTGCCATCGTGTTTCTGCCCTATGTGAGCATCCCATTGTATTTGTTGTTCGGCAGCAGGCGAATCCGGAGTCTGAAAGGGAAAAAAGCCGGGCTATATGACATCACACAATCAAAGGAAAGAGCACTTAAGAAAACGATGCTCGACCCTATGGTTGAAAAGGTCGCCCTGGTGCTTCATGCCGGTGGCCAGCATCTGCCCACTTACGGCAATCGACTTGAGTTCATTGTTGACGGCGATAAGGCCATGCAGCGCCTGATAGAAATGATCGCCTCGGCGAAGAATTCCATATCTATATCCACATTCATTTTGGGTAGGGATCCGGTAGGCGCCGCCGTGGTTTCCGCATTGGCCGAGAAAGCGTCACAGGGAGTTGAAATCAAGCTCCTTATGGACGCCCTCGGATGCTTTTTCACTCGGTGGGGTTTTGTCGATCCTATCCGCCGGGCCGGAGGGAAAGTCGGGATTTTTCTCCCGATTCTCCCCATTCACCGCAAATGGTCCGCTCACTTGAGAAACCATCGAAAATTGGTACTCGTAGACCATTGCCGAGCCATCGTGGGAGGGATGAACCTGGCCAAGGAATATATGTGGCTAGATTCGTCCCAGCCACATTGGGCGGATACATGCATGCTCATCGAGGGGCCGGCGGTAGCGGATCTAGATAATATCTTTTCCGCGGATTGGCAATTCGCGACCGGAGAAGAACCCGACAGCCGGATCTCAGTATGTCGAGAAAACCCAACACACGATCCAGTTGGCGACAACCTCGTGCAGGTCGCAGCCAGTGGCCCCGACACCGAGGTGCAGCCGGTGCTCGACGCCATGCTCTCGGCCATGCTGATGGCACAAAAGAGGGTCTGGATCGTCACCCCCTATTTCATTCCCGACGAGAGTTTGATGCAGATTCTGAAGCTGCTTAGCCGGATGGGGCGGGATGTCCGTATCATTGTGCCGGCTCGCTCCAACCATTTCGTTGCGGATTTGGTGCGCGGCACATTCTTTCGGGAAATGGCGAACATGAACATCCGTCTGTATGCCTATGAGCCGGGAATGCTGCATGCAAAGTTGATGGTTATTGACGATGATATCGCCTTTGTCGGATCGGCGAATCTGGATCTGCGTAGCATCTACCTCAATTTTGAAGTGGGCGTCCTGGTCTATTCACCTGATACTGTCCAGAAGATCGCCGACCAGATTTCCGAGTATATACGCCAGTCAAAACTGCTGAGCTGGGAAGAAGACTTACGGAAGAATTGGGCGACTAAAACCGTGGAAGACGTGTGTCGCTTGTTCGCCCCGCTTTTGTGAAAAGTTTTTTGGAATCCATCAACCGTACAAACACCGTATGTGGAAACCCTCGAACGCCGACCAGGGGTGATGGGGTTCAGGCTCAACCGCCACAAGCTTCACTTTTCAACCGGCGTTCACAGGCAATTGCCGATTCCTTGGTAATGATCAGGCGCATTGTAAGATATACCCTTGCAAAATCATGAAATCCATTTCAAGGAACGCGAATGACTTTGACTCCGCCTCTTTGGAGAATCTCTCTGGAAATGCCCTCCTTATCACATGATGGACTGCCGCCTTTGAGGTAGGCTCTTTCCGCGCTGATGATTTTTGCGATTTCAAGGGTCACTTTTCCACCTTTGATATGAAATTCCGTCATATCTTCGCCGGTTTCCGGAGCGTAAATCCGGTAACCTTCGTCGAGCACCTGCGCGCCGGTTCCGCCCTGCAAAGCTTCGCCGGTGCGCGGAGTGGGCATGTCGCCGAGTTGTTCCGGGCAGACCGGCACCAGCACATATTTCTGTTTCAGCTTCTCGATCAATTTTGTTCGAATTTTGGCTCTACGGCCATGCCAACGGCAGGGAATGCCCAGGAAACAGGCGCTGATCAGAACCGGTGGATGAAACTTGGGGATTTGAGGTAAATCAAACAATCGTTCTTGTTTCATAGTACGCAGTTACACTTTCCCATTTGATTTTCGATTCCGAGGTTTTTCCAGACTTCTTTTTCTTCCAGGCACAGGGCAATTTCAAGATCGGGGCGAGCCTGTTTGGCTGCATCGATCAGGTGGGAGTACATTTCCACTCGTGAGTCGATCTGATATCGTTGCCGCCCGTCGCAAACAGATCTGTTTGCGGCCATCGCTTTTGAGATCATGTTTTCTCGCCCGAGTTTTCTTTCCATCAGGGCGCTTGCGTTTTTATAACTACATATTCCGCCGATGGTTAGCCTCTGCAGGGGCACATCTCGAAGCAGCTCGCGGATGAATTCGCTATACAAATCCAGCCAGCCATCGACTGGAATGACCGGCATGAGCACTGCACGAACAGGATACCCTTTGTTGGCGCAGGCTTTCATTGCCGCAATTCTCTTAGCAACAGAGGGAACATTGCTCTCGAATTTCGAAGCGATTTCATGCGGATTCAAACTCCAGGAAAGGATGGTATGTTTTTTGTGTTCAAGCTCCAGAAACCGATCCACTGAATCTGATTTAGTTAGAATTATCTGCCTTGCATAAGGGTGCTTTGCAAAAAATGGGACCAAGACTGTGGAATAAGCCGTGAGCGGGTCGAGGGAAAGCCCATCCTGGAGTTTGCCAAGATAAAATGCTGTCGGTTTGCGTATTTTATTTGAATACCTATTGATACGTGAAATGATGTCCTCAATGTTGACGTAGATTTTCACGGTTGGAGAGAACCAAACGCCGGGAGTACCGGCGAGGTAGCAATATTTGCAATCAAAAAAGCAAAACCCTGTTGTGGAAAAGTGCCAATAATTAGGACAAGTGTTTCCTTCCTCATGACTGAATCTGACTGAATTGCCCAGTACACCGAAGACCAGGGTCCGCTTTCCTGCTTTGTGCCTGCCCAGAGGATCGCCCGGAGAGAGCTTGACTCTATTATGAGGTGTATCAAGCTGTTCAACCTTTTCTGAATCAGGATAAATGGCACAGATGTGATTAACGAACCTTTGTCTTTCAGGAGTGTCGAGGCTACCCTTTGTGAAAATGATTCTGTCGACATGGAAATGAACCGGAGGAACAACTGTATAATTCTGTGGTAAAGCACATGTTTCTTTTTCGAATGTAAATAAAGTCACGTTATTTTTCCATTCTGAACTAAATAGGCCACTTGCTGCATACAGCTTTTTCCCCGGTCACTTTCTCCCACCGGCTGAGAATTACATCACAATATTCTGTTTTCCTTTCGAAAACAATAGCGCGACGCTTTGACTTTTCAGCTGCAATAAGTGTTGTACCCGATCCTCCGAATGGTTCGAATACGATTGCGTCCTTTCCGGAATATGCCTGAATACACCGATAGGGTAGTTCAACAGGGCAAACATCTGGATGGCCAAATCGCTTTTGACGATTGGGTACAGATGGAATCTCCCAAACATTAGTTTGAAAACTCATCATGTAATTTTTACCCTCTTGAGTCATTTTTATCATTTTTCCCGGTTTTTGGAAAATTAGCAGCGACTCCCACTGGAATGTGGGGTAATAAATTTTATTTCGTGCAATGTGCGCATTCCTAAGTACGGAAAAATTTGCGCCACTTTTTACCCATGCGATGGTGTCTAAATATTGGAATCCGGCTTTTTCTAGCAGAATGGAATGGTGAGAAGTTAAATCAAGATGTTCTGTGCTTAAATTCCCAACATTCCACACAATAATCCCACCATCCCTCAATATTGTGAAACAATTTGAAATGACCTGAAACATATCGTTCAAGTAGTCTTCGAATGTCTCCCAATGACTGTATTCCCTTAAGTTCAAATAGGGTGGGCCACTGAATACCATGTCTGTTTTAGCGGTTTCAAAATGAGAAGTAATCGCCGCCGAGTCCATCGAATCACCACAAACAAGCGTGTGATTTCCTAACCTCCAGTGGTCGTTAACATTTACTCTGTTTTCTAACTTAATTTCAGGAATTTTATTTTCGAGAGTTCCTTCTTCCGAATACAATTTACGGATATCTTCATCTGAAAACCCAATACAAGCCAGTTCGATCTGATCATTTTTTAATTCGTCCAAAATCGATCTCAATTCGGGTAAGTTCCAGTCCGCAATTTCGGCTGTTTTGTTATCAGCGATGGCAAACGCTTTTCGCATTGATCCGGTCATTTCGATTTGCGTGACCGGCACTGTTAGCATCCCCAATTTTTGAGCAGCTTTCCAACGTGTATGTCCGGCGATGATGGTCATATTTTGATCACAAAGAATTGGTACATTGAAACCGAAGGCGGAGATGCTCTTTGCGACTGCGTCCACAGCGTGGTCGTTGATCCGAGGATTTTTGTCCCACGGTTTGAGCTCATCAATTTTTTTCTCGACGATCTCCATCATGATGTTCTCCGTAATTTTCTTGAGATTGAATCTTATTATTTCCGTGAATTTCTTCCCGATTTGGCTTTCGTCACGAGCTGGGCGACCTGTGTGTTCAGGAACTTGTGGACCAGATCATTCACCGTCCCGTCGGGATAGACGATGCCATTGGCAATGAGGCTCTGCGCGATCCGCTGGTTTTCGTGAGGCGAAAGTCCGGCGTGGATGTACCACTGCTTCGGGTCGAATGACATTGCGGCCCAGACCTCCTTCATGGACGCGAAGTCTTGCTTCGGATCCGGCCGCGTGATTTCCACGGTCTTCCAGGCCACAACGAGTTTCTGTGCTATCGAGTTGTCTGCGACCAGAAGGATTGTGTCTGGAGTTTCATTAGCTTTAGATTTTTCAATGATTTTTTCGATGGTCATTCATACACTCTCCTGCAGGTTCTGTAGTTATACCTTTACACAAATCGCTAGTTGAAAGGGGGTTTGTGGTAAAAAAATAATCGGGAAGTTGAAAATTTACAGATAGTTAACGAGTATTGAAGGTGAAAAAATGAAGAGAAGGAGCCCTTTCTTTATTAGTTCGAATTGGTTGCAATCGGTAACATCGCAAGTATTTGTAATATATGAGGAAATTAAAATCATTGAGGAAACGAGAATCGAAGCATCGTCCACGAAATTATCGCATTTCGAGTTTCTCGAATTCAATTCATTTCTCCACATCTCGTTCACGTTGGATTATAAAAATCTTTTGTTGAGAAAATGTCCAGAGCCATCGGTGATGAGCGATACATTGGAAAACATCCAGTTCAGCAGCCGCAATTTTGGCCGGCGTCATCATCGTCGCCATCGCCCGCGCCCATATATTGGAGGGATCTGCTGGAATCCGGGGAAGTCAAAAACATCGCCGAGATCGCCCGGGCCAACAAGGTGGACGGTTCTTACGTGAGTCGCATCCTTGACCTCTCGCTGTTCGCACCCGACATCATTGAGGCCATCCTGGACGGCAAGGAGCCATCGGGGTTGTTTCTGTCCAAGCTCACGCGCCGTGAACCCCCTGTGCTCTGGGAAGACCAGCGTAGGGGAGTTGGGTTTGCCAAGTTAGGATAACGATACAATTCACTTGGCGACACTCGCATTTACCAGCATGAGTACGGCCGCAATGAGCGTAGTGACGGCAAAAAGCAATTTGAGATATTTTGGTTTTGATTTAAGAGCGATTTTGCCTCCTAAAATACCGCCAAAAATCGTTATTCCGGCAATGGGTATAGCCCAGGTAGGATTGAAGTTTCCATGTAAGGCATGCCCCATGAAACCAGCAAATGCGGTAGCTGCTACCATTGCTGAAGCTGTTCCTACCGCGATGCGCATGGGTACGCCGCATGCTATTACCATCAGTGGGACTAGAAATGATCCTCCTGAAACACCGACCATTCCCGCAAAAAAGCCGGTAGCCATTGCAAGGGGCACAGCCAACCACAAATTTATGACAAAAAGCTCCTCGCCTGTTTTTAAATTCCAGTATCCCCGCCTCGGATTCGGCTTCTTTTTGTTTTCCTCTACCGTGAAAAACATAGCTGTCCCTGCAAGGGCCAATAAAATTGAAAAAACGATTTTCAATTCCATGCCGCTGAAAAGGTGAGCCAGAAAACCACCGGTAAAAGCCATGCTTGCCGTGAAAGCGGCGAAAAACAATGCAAGCGGCACAGATAGGATTTTTCCTTTTTTAAAAA
>CAZQAE010000045.1:0-26171 GCA_964591275.1 uncultured bacterium
ATCATAATCTTCGTTTCGGGCATGATGTCTCGCGTCATTTCCACGGTGCGATTCACGGAATAGGCGTAAAGCTCCGCCGCCGACAACCCTGCCTCGCGGCAAGTTTCATTGCGGTTGAAACTGCGAATGTCGCTATGCCCGATGTGAATCCAGCGGGGCGCCAGATATTCGGCAATATTGCGCAGCAGGGGATCGTACACTTCGGTGTACATCGCCTCCACCATAGGGCAGGTGTCGCCGTGTTCACCGTCGGCGCAATCGAATCCCGCCTTGCTGCACTCGGCAATCACGCGCTCGGCGTTTCCATGCAGGGCGAGTTGGGGAACCGGCTCAATGCCGTGGTCCCGCGCGTATTCGAAGATGGCCTGAACTTCGGCGCGGATCGTCGGATCGTCCAGATCGAAATAGAAGTCCGCCGGAATAAGCAAATGCGTTAATTTAAGTTCCGCCATGTAGCGGATGCGCCGTTTCAATTCATCATCCAGAGTTTCGATGCCCAGCATCTCGGTCCCACGGATTTCAAAGTCGGGCCGATCCACAACGGTCAGGGCCGGCAGTTCTCCAGCCGGGTGCTTTTGCGCAATGAGTCTGATGATGGCGGTCAAGGCATGCACAACGCCGGGGTATTCAACGGCGGCGCCAACCACCGCATGGTCATACACCTCCAGGATATACCCGTCGCGCCCCAGGTTGTCGGCTTTCAGAGGCAGGCCGCGTCGTCCGGCAAGGCTGCGGATAATGGAATTGTCATCCGGCGTGCCGATGGCGATGACATTTTCATAGGCGCCCTGGCCGTCGTCGCCAACCATCGTCAGTTCCGGCCGCACACCGAAACTTTTTTCCGACCAGTCCTGCAATACGGCAAGGAGATCGCCGAGAGGCTCCACGTATTCCTGCGAAACGACGATTTTCGTTTCTGCGTTAATGACAAAACCGGCCTCGGGACGCTTGCCCCAGGCTTGCGGAACGGGGATGAAGCCCGGCTGATAGGAAAGAGTCCGACCCTGCGCCTTGTAGGCGGCGTCGGATTTGATCTCTTCGCCGGTTTTTGCACGATTATACACGCGCAGTTTGTCGATCAGGCAATCAGGCTGCGCGTCGTCTCGGAGTGCGCCGATGTGCAGCGTTTCCTGGACGCTGAAATTCGGGAGATTCTGTGTTTCCTCATTTTTCAGCTCGCCATTCACATAGATGCGGCGCGTCGCCGTGGTTCTTTCGCCCAGGCCTTGCCATACGACGGCGACGTGCGTCCACTCAGTATTCCAGACGTAGGGGGCGTAAAACTCGAAGAGGTAGTAGGTGACAATATCGAGATTTTCCTTGAAATACAGGGAATGACCACCGGTGATGAAATTCAGAAAGTTTTTGTCTTGATCTTTGAGGATGGAAAAGTTGTCCTCGCCGCCGACGGACAGTATCTGACGGTGCCGGTTGTCGTGCCAGACGGCCTTTGGCAAAACCCAAAATTCCAGCGTGCCTTCAGCGACGGGCATTTTCCCGTCGGCCCTGGTGACGATGGAGTTTCCATCCGTCAGGAAAAAGGCATTGCCGTCAATGCCCGGAACAAAGGCGAAATACGGGTTTTTTGCAACGATATGGCCGCCTTGCGCTTCGACTTCCGGCGCGCTTTCAAAATCCATGGACCAGACGAGATCGCCCGCGTCGTCGTTATCATCATCATCATCATCGTCGCCGCACGCTACGCACACGGCCACAAGGCAAACCAGCGCGAAGGCCGCCAGAGCGTTTCGCCGTAATCGTTTCAAAATGTTTGGCATGTGTTCATCCAATGTTCATCGCATTAGTTGTTTACGGCCCGTGCTTGGTGTTCATTGGCCGGTTGTTAATGGATTATCGCCTTTTTTTATTCGATAAAATCAGGATCAATGGGATCAGCGATATATTCGTCTTCCACAAGCAGATAGATGTTGTCTTCAATGATTTGCCCGCTGGATGACAGGAAAAGAGCAGCCTGCCTCCTAGACACCACGCTGTACATAATGGAATAGGGATCATAGCGCGGCGCCAGCAGGTACTCATGATTATAGGCGGGATGGACGCGCCATCCGCGCTTGGAAGTGCTCTGCAGGGGAAGATTCGCCTGGGAAAAGGAAATGCGATCCCAATTGAGCGCATCGCTTTTCAACATGTGATCAAGATGAACATCATCCATCACGCCGGCGGCGCGCGCCAGTGCGGCACCCGCAGCCAAAGGCACCGCGCCATCGGGAGAGCATACCTGGATGAGGAAATTCTTTTCCTCATTGCCCTCCAAGGGGTCGAGGAAAAGATGCGGCGCATAGCCGATGGGATCTGTCAACGTGACGACCCACTGCGCGGTGTCAATGAACGATCGGGCCTCGGGCGTATTTCGCGATACGCCGAATCCGAAGGAGCGCGACGGCCACTGAACCTCGTCGAGGATTTCATTTGTCGCCCGGTCGACGACTTTGAGATGCATAAAATCGCCTTTGTCGGCGGCGACGGCTACGGCGAAGTTTCCGTTTTCGTCCATGATGGCGTCTTCGACAAATCCCCCGTCCAGATTCTGCAACACGACGCGAGCGCCAGGTTGGAATACAACATTGGCGAAAGCCAGGTTGGGCGTTTCCGTGTTAACTGTCAGTTCCACGCGATTCGTCGAAGGATTAAGGCGTCCGACGATCACCGGTCCGGTGAGTTCGGCGCGGATCGCGGCATTGACGTTGGGAACCGTGGTGCGCATGAGGATGTCGGTCAAACCCCCGCCGGGCACGTTGAAGACCGCCGTTTTGATCTCAGGTTCCAGCGCCACGAAAGGAATCCCCAACAGGGAGCCAAGGCTCATGCCCATAAAAGAAATGTCGTTATCTTTGCCGCCGAGGTCGCATACGCCGTCCTGGTTGAAGTCGCCTTCCACCATATCCAGGTGGCCGTTGCCGTCCCTGTCCTCGCACAGGCCTTTAATAACGCGTATACCCTGAAAGAGATCGAAGATCGTCTGCCTGGTGATGTCCACCGTGCGATAGATATCCGCCGTCCAGAAGGTCTGCCCGGAAACGAGAATGCCTTGGTCCTTGATGTCTACCGAGCGACCGTGGAGCATGGTTCCCAGGAATGTGTCTTTTTTCAGAACATCCACCAGTTCGCTCGCCGTCATGCCCTGCGTGTTGATGGACGGGTAGAACATGCTGAGGATCAGCTTTACCAGAACAATTTCTATCTGATCAGGCAAGTGCCCCACATCCAGATCGCCCAGGCTCTCCAGTACATAAAACGCGCCGGAAACGTAAGTCTCCGGTCCGTGCTCGGCCGCGTCGATGCCGATAGTCGCCAGGCATTGCTCGGCCAGTTTATCGGCCAGTATCACGCTGTCCAGGCGGTTGCGGATGTTGGCGTGCTGATAGAAAACGGTGCGAAAAGGCGCCTGACATTTGTCCGTTTCTTTGGGGACCGAGATGTAGAAGGTCACTTCCTCGGGCTGATACTCGATGATCCCCTTTTTACAATCCCACTCAAATATTCGATCCTCAGTGTCAAGAAAGCTCAAAGTTTTGTAGCTCCCGGAGACGATATAATCGAGATTGGTGAGCGAAAGGATGACATCGATCGGCACGGAATCAGTTTCCGGTATCAATGAGACGATGGTATCCACGACTTTCTGAAAAGCATCGGCGTCGAAGAGAAGATCGTTGTTGTCGTCCTCGCCTTCCACCGAAAAAGGATGGATCATCGTAATCGTTGGCTCAAGCTCATCAGCAAGCCAGTCGAAGGGTCCCTCGCCGTATAAACCCTTACGCAGGGTTTCCATCGGCTCGGTGATTGTCATGACCGTAAATTCCCAGGAAAAGGCGATGTCCTCAGGATCAAGCCCGATCTTTTCGCGCAGAAGCGCCGCCGCGTCCGACAGCGATTCCTCCTGCTCGGGAAAAGTGATGGAATCGAAATATTCCGGCGGTCGCACAGGAAATTCGTTTTCGCCGCGCAATCCCGTCGTCAGCACCACGGCGTATTTGTTTTGCTGGTGCAGCGGATACAGCGGGCGGATGAGCAGAGTATTCGTGGAATCCTCATAATGATCCACGCGATTGTCGGGAGGGTAAATCAAATCTTTGGCCCCGGCCATCGGGTCATTGGGAAAGACCGATTCGGAACCATGAAGGTCCTTGGGGAAGTAGCCTTTGCCCAGGTCCAGTGGGACCATCTCACCGTAAAATTTGGAGTCGCGCTGCACGTTGACCACGTAGATCGTGTCGTCGCGGATCGTTTTCAGATCGATAGGAAGAGAAAAGGGCACGGCGATATTGGCGAAGTTGGCGAAGCCGTCCATATCCCGGATGTGCTCGCGCAACAGAAGATTGAAATCCGTTTTCCCTTCGTAAGTGATATTGACACGAAGGCCCGTGCTGGTTGTTTCGTCGTCTTTGGCCAGTAGGTTGTTGGGTTGCGGCAAAAGAGGAATCGGATCCGCGCCCGGATTAAAGACAACCTCGGGACCGTCGCCGCCGGGATTTTCAAAGTCCCTGACTGCGGTCTGATCCTCGTATTCGCCCCGAACGCACGAGACCGCCAAAAGGGCGACGCACAGAAAAACAGCGGTGCAGGTAAAGCCGCTTCGTAACTTCATCGCTGGGCCTCCATAAGGTCGAAAGCGCTCTAAGCGCCGACGCTTGTGCGCGCCTTGACGCCATTTCATTATAGCCGATCCAAGGCGCTTTATAACACACGAACGCGAAAATATACCGATTTGAAAAGGCTTTGGCAACGATGGAGAAGCTTGGCGCGATTTTCCACGGTTTAGTGCTTAGTGCACAATAGACAGTGTGGAAGCGACAAGAGGTCATCACTCGCGCATTAAATGCTGGAAACGGGCTTTTCTTCGTTCAGTGGTTTGATGATTTCAGGTTCACTGGCTGGAGGGTCGTCGGGATGAATGGCGTTGGGTTCATCGTCGGCAAGAGGTTTTTCAGGCTCGATCTCGGGGCCTTCTATGGGAATCGCCCCGTCGCTTTTTTTGCTTTCGCCGCCTGCCTGAGCATCGATTTTTTTATTGCCCGCCGCTTCGCCGTCTTTTCCCTCTTGTTCCTCAGGATTCTTGCAGCCTCCGGGGGCGGGCTCGCCGTTTTTGGAAAACACCGGTTGGTAGGGATCGCACCACTCGACGACCTCCGCTTCTATCGTTCCTCTTTCGGACATTTTCAGCAGGATAAAGGCTAGCATGGAACTCCATCCATGGCTCACGTAGCCCCGTGAATAGTATCCATGATAGCGAACCGGATTTTTGATGATGCTGCCAAGAAACGCGCTTTGCAAGGGACTCAAATTGGCAGGCTTCTTGCCGAAATAGTGCCGGGCGGCGGGACCGATTCCGTAAAGCCCCGGTCCCCATTCGATGATGTTCATGTAGATTTCCAGGATGCGCTTTTTCGGAATTTCCTTTTCCAGCCACCAGGTCAGCAGCATCTCCTGGAATTTGCGGGATGCCGTTTTGTCGTGCGTCAGAAACAGATTTTTTGAGGTCTGCATGGAAACGGTGCTGCCCCCGCGCACGAAGCCGCTTTTCTTGATGTCGTCTTTGATGCTCTGGCGAATATGTTTGAGGACGAATCCTCCGTGCCGGAAAAAACGACCATCCTCGCACGTCAGCACGGCACCGACCAAGATTCGGCCCAGGTTGTTAAAGGACACGAAGTCGGGATTATCCGAACCGACCAGAAACGACTTGATGACCTTGCCCTTCTTCTTCGCGGTGTGAAGAAAAGATCCGTGCAGCTTGCGAACATCCGCTTTCGGCGGCGCCTGAACAACGAAAAAGTCGGTGACTTCAACAGACGGTTCGATCTGCACGGTCTTGGCATCGTTCATATCCATGCGCAGGATCAGGCTGAAATCCATGTGTCCATCCACGCGCGCGCCCTTAAGCACCGGAATGAAATCCTCCGGTATCGAATCCAGAAAGTCCTGCACCGGCAGCCTCTTCGCGGACGCGGCCAGATCGATGATCGGTTTTTTATCCTTCGGCAGCGCCAGAGATCCCTTGAGATTGAGCTGCCCCGAACCCAGATGAATCTTCGAGTTTTCGAGTCGAAGGATCCTCGCGACCGGATCAACGACCATCTTCCCTTCCGTTTTGATGCGGATATTACGGATGGGGCCCTTGGCAAGACGCGGATCCTCAATGGCGAATCCCGCCAAGTCGGCGTTGAAATCAATGGGGATATAAGGATTGTCTGCATGTCGTTTGATATTCATGCGACCGTCAAGGCGGCTGTGAAGCCCGAGGCGAACTTTTTCAGGAAGGTAAGAGGCTAAAAAACTGAGATTCAACGCGCGACCGTTCAGTTCCAGGGACTTTATCTCCTTCGAGAATTGTAATCGCGCGCCAAAGCGCCCGCCGCCTGTTTCCGGTTTTCCGTTAATGTTGGCGTTCATCCGGCGATTGAGAATATCCAGAAACAAATCTCCGCTGATGTCGTCGAAAGACATTGTCACGGGAGTTTTGCGTGCGTAGTGATGGTCGACAACAGTCAGGCTACCGCCCGAAAATGTCGTTTCAATGTTGAGGATGCCAAGTAGAAATTTTTCAAGCCGTCCACCGCTCGTATTTTCCACGGAGTCCGCCCCGTCCTCGTCCGTCCTTTCCCCGGCAATGCGGCGAAGTATTTCGAGACTCTTTTCCGGAAGATCCGGGCGGCCACCGGGCTGGATTGTCAGCTTGGCCTGTGGATTGGTGAGCTGAATGGAGCGCAGTTTTATGGGAACCAGGGAAGACGCCACAATGTCAAAGCCGATTTCCACGTCCTCGACGAATATCGTCGATTCTTGCTCCGATGCTCCCTTGGCGAAGATGCGAAGGCGGCTCACATTGACCCGGCTGGTCATGTCCGTGTCAATGGAGTCGTATCGAAGACACAGGCCCGTTTTGTTTTCAAAAGCAGCCGTCAGCCCTGCCACCTTATCGGCAATGAGCTTTTCCTTGTTTTTGATGACGTAGATCACGCATGAGGAGATCACGGCGAAGACAATCAACAGGAAAATGAAAAAAAACCGGGCTCTTTTCTTTCGCTTCAGTATTTGCCGACTGCTTACGCCCACAAATACTCCTTCTTCAAATCCCGTTAAATAATAAGACCCGTATGTTTAGCCCAACATCCCCAGCACGACATGGCGGGAAAGGCTCCATTTTTTTAACAAGCCGGAAAAGCCGTATCAATCACGCCAGAGCCCTTGGGGCCAACCGTATACTACAATCAAGACTACGCCGAATCATCGTCCGCCGTGTCGTCATCAACTGTGTCATCGTCCGTCGTGTCATCATCCGTCGTGTCATCGTCCGCCGCGTCATCGTCTGCCGTATCATCATCCGTGTCGTCGTCCATTTCGGGCGTCATGAATCCATGTTCGGGCAGGCACAGCGCCAGGTCTTCGCAGGACTCATTTTCCTTGTAGCACTTAAACATACGCAGCCACATATTGCCTCGGGCAAACTGGCAGGAATCATACGCCGTGTCCGCGTCGGTTTCGTCTGCGCCGTTGAGGGATATGGCGATGTCGCACGACGCCAGTTTTTCCAGCACCGGTTGACAGTCGAACCAGTGCAGCTCGCCGCCGCCTCCGTCGTCGTCGTTGCACGAAGCCGCGATGATACAAAGGGCGATAAGCGCCGGAAAAACCCAGGCCGTCCGAACGGCGTGGTTTGCAAATCTTTTTCTCAACGCATCAGCCTCAATCCTATTGCTTCAAAAAGCGCTTGCCAGGCTTCCAGTTATGTTCACTTCGCGCCGCAAGTCATGACCCAAAGAAGCGGGTGGAAAAAATCCTTCAAACAAGGCCCTACTCATATAGCTTCGCACCTCTTGCGGGTCAAGGCAAACTCCGCACGCCATCCTACGTTACTATAAAGCGTCTAATAAAAACTTTTCGCTTTTTGTGTTAACATCATTTGTCTCATGCTTGCCAGGAGGAAACGATGCTGAAAAACCGAAGTGTCCATTGGGCGCTCATTGCGCGGGCGTTTTGATGACAACGCACACCAAAAGCCGCGTATCATTTGACACGGCATAAGAAGAGCGGATAGCATCCGTCGCCATGAAGAAACTAATCGGCATTCTTCTTTTCATTGTCGTCGTTCTCGCTGCGGCGGTGCTCTACGTTTTCACGCGGTCCCCCAAGCCTCTTGATCGCCCGCACATCATCATCGCGCTCATCGACACGATGCGCGCCGACCACGTGGGCTGCTACGGGTATCCCAGGCCGACAACTCCATTCATTGATTCGCTCGCGGCAAAAGGGACCATCTACGAAAACGTGTATTCGCCCACATCCTGGACGCTTCCCGCCCTGGCGACCATTTTCCTGGGCCTCAACCCACAGCAGCACGGCGTAACCGAAGGTCTGCAAACCCTTGGCGTGCTGGCTTATCAGCATCAACTTTCTTCCAAATACCGAACTGTGACCGAACGCCTGGCCAGCGAAGACTACCTGACCATCGGTTTTTCGA
Source organism: uncultured bacterium (assembly GCA_964591275.1). Taxonomy (GTDB): domain Bacteria; phylum Lernaellota; class Lernaellaia; order JACKCT01; family JACKCT01. The sequence goes on from CAZQAE010000045.1 coordinate 8,480, forward strand.
CCAACATCCACATTGCGGCGTCCACCGGATTCGGCCAGGGTTTCTCGACCTTTCGCGAGGCGATCAGCAGCAACGCGGAGATGGTGGAGCAGATGGTGACCGATAACCTGGGACGCTTCCGCGAGGCCAACTATCACGGCAAGCCTTATTTTCTTTTCATGCACTTTTTCGATCCGCACACGCCGTATTTAGTCCGTGAGCCGTACATTAAGGAGGTTGCGCCCAACCTGGACACGGACGCCTTCCTGGCCGCCAGCCCGATGAACGGAGACCTGATGTACGGTTTTAAAGCCGGTCACTTCAGGGACCATCCCGAGCAGATCCAAGCCTTGAAGGACGTGTACGATTCGGAGATCGCCGCTACGGACGCGGCCCTGGGCCGCATCATCGCCAGCCTGCCCGGCTCGGACCGCGCAGTCATCATCGTTTTGTCGGATCACGGCGAAGCATTTTATGAGCATGAAACCATGCTGCACGGATACGACCTGAATGAGGAAACTGTGCGCGTGCCACTGATAATCCGCGAACCGATGAGACCCAAGCCCTCCCCGGGCGGTCGCCGCGTCAAGGATTTCGTGGGACTCATCGACGTGGCGCCGACGGTTCTAGGCTACGCGGGCGCTATGCACGACGACCTGCCCGGAGTGGATATTTCTAAGGCGATACCTGAGCGGCGTACATTTCCCTTTCACCTGCATCGCGGCCTCGTGCAAATGCACGGCGCCATGATCTGGCCGAAAAAACTGATTGTCGACACAAAAAGCAAAACTAATGAACTGTACGATTTAAACGTCGATCCCCTGGAAAAGAATCCGATCGATATTGGAACGAACGAGCAGGAATTGAGAAAAGCCGCTGAGCAGGCAGCCAGGATCGAGCCTGAAGTCAAAGCCGTTTTGGTGCGCAACGAATTTGTCATCAATAAAGAGCAGTTACAAGCGCTTGGTTATTTGACCAAGGGCCGCCAGGCACAAAAGGGCGGAAAGAACGGACCCACAATATCGGCGACCCCATTGCCAACCCCCTGGGTCGTCGAACTCAATGTGTGTCAGACCCTTCGCGCCATCAAGAAAAAATGCGCTATGTTGGACCCCACTGAGCAAAAGGCGTGCGTGAAAGAACACCTTGCCGATCTCGTAGAAAAAACCTGTCACAAGGCATCATCTTATAATTATCGGAAGAAGTGCGAGTTCATGCGCCTGGATTCCGCCTTGCGAATCTGCGAGCGCTCCCAGGCGGGTAACCTTAATCCTTAACATTTCGACACAACGCATTATTTCATCCTTCGCCGGAGAAAATATTGTGATCGTTTCGATGATTTTTCGACATACCGTATATTTTCACACACACACTCATTGAGGTATTTCCCTAGAGATAATTCTTGAGGGTAATCGGGATTCCCTGACGCGAACTAAAGGTTTTTCCGCAATGGAAAACAGCCAAAAAACGCTCTAATAGTGCTTGACGAAATATTCATCCTTAAATACGATGGCAGCATGAGGGAGTAGATGCGCTTTAGTGGGCGGCGCAGCCATGAAAGTGAAAAAGTCGTGCAATTGTCGGGAATGGAGGGTACTGTGTTCCTTGTTATTCTACTGATTGTTCTTGAGGGGCTGCTCGTCATTTTTTATCCGATGGTGCTGCTGGTTTTTCCAGCCTGCGTTTTGGCCATCACCGCCGCCGTTACCACTTTCGAGGTGATGAAAAGAAATAAATTATCTCAATTGAAGTCAAAAGCCATGTTGTCCGAGATGCTCAAGCCCACGTATTTCAACAATAAGCTCACGTGGAATATTGACGACGTAAAAGTCGAATTTTTCGGCAAGGCAAGTCGTGAACTGGCCATCGCGGCTGGAGTCGGACTTTTCACTTCATTCGTCACCCTGCAGATGTCCACCAGGGTCTATGATACATACCAGGATGTTTGGTCCACCATGATGGCCGATGCACCGGCGATCACGATGCTGGGATTCATTTTCACGATGATCATTTTCTTCGCCATTGCCGCGCAATTGGCCGACCCTTTCAACGTTTTTAAACTGGCCGCCAATAAGGCCGTAAAAAATGCCCGGTTGGAAGCCGAAAGCGTGTTCACGGAAAGGCTCGATAAACTACACAAATCAACAGATGACGTAGCCAAAGAGGCTGCCGGCTTCGGCGTTGTTTTTCGTCGGGCTTATGACGCGGAAATCGTAGCATTTATCCAGAAAAACAGTAAAGACCTTTACCTTAAACAAAAGGACTTCATTCAAGTTATTGACCAGGTTGCCGAAGGCGCCGAGGACGACTTGGAAAAATTGATGAAGGTGAGGCGGCGATACGATGCGGCGAAGGATCTCTTAAAAAGCGTCGGGGCGCTGGTAAAAAAATCGGGAACCCTGTCCCACATGAAGCAATTGGAATCCATTGACCAGTTACTCCAATCCGAAAAACTGATGGGGTTTTTGCCTGACAAACAGTGGCAGGAATTTGCCGATTCCCTCAAGCAACTCGCCGGTCGCCTCAAAACGCTTCGAGAGGATGTCAAAAATCCTCGGGACCCTGAAACGACAGAGATAAAAAAGAGGAAATTCCCGAAATTCGGGCGATAACGCCGAAAATGAACGACCAAAATAGGGCAAGCTAAAATGCTCGGTTGCTATGGCCCGGTTTTGGCGTTCGGACCAACCCTATACAAGCTTTCCGTCTCATCCGAATAAACCGGCTCTCCAAAAGCTCCAAGGCAAAGATCATTGATGATGTCCGCACCGGGAACACGGCGGTGAACCACGGCGAAGGCGATTCCCTTTTCTGTCATGGATTCCACATCAAGCGCGGGATCCGGCATGGATTTGAATTGATAAATCGACAAATCCTCCATCGGCTTGAGCAGGACATCCAACAAGGTATTCACTCCGAAATAACTCCTGTCAAAAGGATTTGGTAGATCAGGAAGCGGCTGCCCGCCGAGGATGGGCCTGCCGTGTCGGCTCTGGTGAAAAAGCCACCGGCTGTTAGTGTAGAAATCCCGCGTGACCGGAAGTTCCAAAACAGCCCCCGCCTCGCTGTGCTCGGTTAACACACTATAAACTTCCGGTGATCGAACCGGCCTGGCAGCGTTCGGTAAAACAGCAACCAGCGTTGCAATAGCCGCGATGGCAACGAAGATGCGTCCGACCAGCGCGTGGGGAAAACCGATTTCGTCGGCGGATTCCAGGAAGCGGCGCAAATTTATCGCCGTCGCGGTGCCGAGACAAAGGTGAAACCCAATGGCGAAGCGATAAGGAAATCGAACACGCCAGCCTCCGGGGAAGGCGCCAAGGATTGCCGCAGGACCGGGAATGCCGGTGCTGTGACCCAGGATGTGAACAACCGGTCCCAAAGCCAGCAGAAAAAATGAGCCACCGGCCAAAAGCCAGAAACGGTATCCCTTGGGTGCCTTGTAGAGTCCCGCCAAAGCGACCAATAGCAAAAGATAGCTGATCGTGCGCGGATAGGGTCGCGTAAAGAAAAAAGGTTCCAGCAAGTCCCATGAAGCGCTGGCGGGGTCCACCGAGGCCGCCGCTGCCGCATCGAATGCCGCGCTTTCCATGCTCCTGATGATCGGCCATGCCGCGGGGATCGACAGCGTGATCCCAAGCGCCAATGCGGGAAGGGCGCGCCCCAGCGCAACTTTGACTCCGCTGTCGATAGCCGCCTGAAAGGCCGCGAAAACGAGAAAGGCAAAAGCCGTGAGGCCGAAATATGGATTGAAGGAAAAAGCCAGGGCTGCTGTCGCGCCGGCGAAAGCGATATAAAAAGCACCACCCCTGTCGAACATCCGCACTGTGGCGAAGGCAGCCAATGGGACGACGGCGAAAGCAGCCAGTTCCGGATTGCCGAATCGAATTTCCTCCATACCGTAAAGGCCGCAGCCGAAGCAGATCGCCGCAAAGAGCGCCGGTTTTGCATCGCCGCTGATTTCGGAAAAGAATAAATATGCCGCCAACGCCGTCAGAATCAGGGCCAAAATACCGGCGAAATTCTGGGTGTAAATCGGACCCGCCGAATTTGTCAGAGGCGCCAGCAACGCAGGCCAGACCACGCCACCCAGATGCGGCCAGAGGTTCAGGTCGTCGGGAAAGCCCAGCGCGGAATTGGCGGACAATGCGTCGCCGTCTCCGGTAACAAAACGGGTAGCCTGCTTTGTCAGCCACATGGTGTTCCAGATGTCTGAATCTTCAGTGGCGATGGTCGCGCCGTTCATGCCCCCCATGCCAGGGTAACAAAGAACCAACGAGATCAGGACGATGAGCGTCAGGGCGAAAATGTGATCTCTCATGAGTCCGCCTCACCGCGCCAGGGGCTTTGTCGGTAGTGCCGGATCATGCCCGACTCACGCAGCATCGAAAAGTAACGACGATTGATGTCGTGATTGTCGCAACGGCGGCAGCGCTCGGTGAAAAGAGGGGAACCGTCAAGGAGCGGCATGTCCCGGTTTTGTTTCAGGTCAAGCGCCGCCAACCGATAGCGCTGATAATCGGCGCCGCTCCATAGCTTTTCGATGCCGCCGTCCGCGAGATGTCCCACCGGTTTGACCACGCAGCATAAGGACAGCGTCCCGTCGCATTTGGCCAGACCCAGCAGCCAGCCGATGATGCAACCCTGTTCGATAAATTCGTCCGGCGTCCAATTGTCCGGGTTGTCACGGGCGCTGCGCACCATCGGCTCAAAGGCCTCCCATAGCTCGACGCCGCCCTTTTCGCAAATTTCCCTGACGGCGGGCAGATCCCGTGCAATGGCGCTTAGGTCCTCGTCGGACAGGGCCAGCTTTTGATTATGCTCATCAACCCGAATGAGTTGCGGACGAAAGGCATCGAATCCCAAATCCACGGCCTGCTCGGCCATCGCCGGAAGTTCGCGGGCATTCGCGGCGCATACCACATGCACGGCGGACGCCTTTGGCAGACCCTTTTCGCCCTTGGACCGATATTGGAAAAGGAATCGCAGGTTTTCCAAAACTCTGTCATAGCCCTTTTCCCCTTGCCGTGGATGCAAAATGCCATAACTTTTTTTGGAGCCGCCGGAGATAGTGCAAAACATCTCGTCGCAGCCGGCGTCCACAACCCGCCGCGACAGTTCCTGCGTCAGCAATAGGCCGTTGGTGAAAAAATTGACGCGAAGGCCAAGTTTTTTTGGAAGCAGCACCATTTCCAGAAAGTCGGGATGCACCGTCGGCTCGCCGTTTCCCAGAACGGTGACGCCGTCCACGCCCATGCGGGCCAGTTCGCGGACCTGCGCGGCGTATTGTGCAAAAGGCATGCGGCCCTGGATAAATTCTTTGCTCGGCTTGCGCTCCGGCGAATGGATGTTGCAGTACAGGCAGTTTTCGTTGCAGGAGTTTTCCACCTCGAAAACGAACCAATGCGGACCGACGAGGGCCGTGCGGCAAACAATGCCCAAAAGCCGCAGGATGTCGGCCTCGGGGAGATCGCCGGCGTTGCGGGCGGCGCTTTGGATAATCTCACGCAGATCATCATCCATAACACGCATAAGAATGCCGTGCGCGCCGAGGACTTTATTCAGACCGTCTAAGTGAAACTCGAAGCGGCGCGGCAATTCGGAAACCGGAGAAGGCGCGAGGGGAAGCGCGGTGATCGAACGACCGATAAGCTTCGCGGCGTAGTCGGCGATCTTATCGAGAAAAAAGGCGTTGTCGCGCACCACGCCGATCACGAGCTGACGCCCGGCGCGCACGCCGGCCTCAACCGTAGCGTAATCCCCCGGCTTGCCGGCGATGCGGTCATGCATCTTTGCGCCGTTGCCAAAAAGCACGAGCGCTTTGTGCGCCTTCGTCGTCATGCGCGAAAGCGTATCACGCACGTCACATTTAGTGAAGAAAAGTAAAGAAAAGGATGAAAGGCGAGTGTGCGTCACAGAAGTGAGCTTTATAAAAACTCCTTAAAAAAACCGTGAGAAATTTGTAGTACGTCATCTACAATACCTTGCCCGTAAGGGCAAAGCAGCAATAGCCCATAGCGCAAGCTATGGGAAAACGGTGTGTTTTTAGATCAAAAAAGCCCATGAAATGGGCGAAGGAATTGTTTTAAAACTTGTTTTGTATCGCCCATTTCATGGGCTAATCCTAAATTCTGACTTAAAAAATTCTGGCTCTTAATTCCCACAGCTCACGCTGCGGGCTATTACTGCATCGCCTGTTTCACAGGCTAACAATAAAGTTTCCTCAGCGGTATTGCCAATCCAGGACCTTTTCCGCCAAACCGTCCGATTCCCGGATGATGCGGACCGCGCCGACAGGCATAGCGCATCCAGTTCCTTCCACTCGTTTCATGATCATGCCCCAATGAAAACTTTGAATTCCTCCGGTGTTTTGGCAACCGGAAAATAAAAAGGGCAGCGAATAGCGGCAGTCGCCCAGCGCGCCGCTGGCGTCGGCGAAAACGGTGAAGCATACGCCATCGCCGGAAATGAATGCCGAAACGCCGAAGCCTGAATCCGATGATGATCGGTCGTTGTAATCCAGCTTGAGCGATCCGTCGCCGGACTGCTCGCGAAAAGTGATATCGTAGATATTCAGCGCGGAACCTGTGCCGCCGGTTTCGTCGTAGACAATCAACAGGAAGTCGAGGACATATCTGCCTTCGACGACGGGCGGAGCATCGCCGTAATGGATTGGCATGCCGGCGGCTTCAAGCGCTTCGATGTCGCCTGAGTTTAGGAAATCGTTCACTCCATCGGGGACGCCTTCGATTGCGCTTGCGGTGTCGTCGTCGCCGCCGTCATCGTCGGTTTCATCCAATAGGCCGCCTCCCGCCTCGCTGTCGTCCTCAACACTGCCGCAGGCGGCGGCAAAGGCGATGATTCCGGCTGCAGCCAGTATCAAAACGATGATGGCAATTCTTTTTGTGAGCATCTTCCAAGCCTCCAATGACCAGATGCTAAAGTGCATGAAAGCGCGTGAAAAGAAAAGAGCCGCCTGCTTAGGTTGCGCCATATTACGGATTTTGGCCTGCTCGGAATAATGGGTGAATTTGCTCGGAGTTTTTCGGCTGCATCTTCATGAGTCGCTGAAGACTTGGCGAAGGAGGTTCACCGGGTTTTGGGGGTAAATATGGCCATTTCCTGGTGATTTCTGTAGAACAATATTGCCGAATTGTCATGCATTATCAATAACTTATGCGCTTTTTAAGGGGCGACTATTTAGGAAGTCCACCGTTTGAACCCCTGCATCCGTCAGTACTTCGTAAAGTTTCGAAATGTTTTTCCTCCTGCCCCGTTGCGGGCAATAGCTGAAAACAACTCTTGCCTTGGCTCTCGAAAACGCAACGAAGAATGCGGATCGGTTCTCATGCTCTTGTTTCAAATAAGCCCACCAAGCTTTATCATCCAAACCGACGAAAAACATCGTATGGAATTCAAGCCCTTTGCTTTTGTGGATCGTCATAATCGGTACTGCGTTAATACCCTCAAAATCATCCAGGGCTTCTTGCCAATTAGAGGATTCTTGGGCACTCGCAAGTAGAGATTTTTGGATATCTGACAAAACCGTATCGTACCAATCCCCCTGCTTGTATTCTCCGTAAAGGTTTTTTATCAGGTCGACACCCAGATATCCGAGGATCATTGTCAAAATCTCATGCAACTTCTCTTCGTCTTCCGAAATAGTGCTCATTTTTTCTCGCAACTCTCGATGAAAACCACCTAGCTCTGCTTGGGCCTCTCGTCCACATGCGTCAGAGTTGGGGTCGATCCCGTGTAGGCCGGATATCAGGCCGCAGCATTCCGACCAATAGGCACTGCTTCTTTTCTGCGAACCGAAGTGAAGAAAGGCCAGTAGCAGGCTTGTCAAATGTTCTGACAAAAGGTCTTGAAGTTTCTCTTCATTCCTTGCAAGGATTCCTCTTTTCCCCAATGCCTTTTTTAACGCAGGTTCATAATCTCGGGCCTTTTGGCGAACGAGGATGGCGAAATCCCTTGGTGAAAGAGACTCACGTTGCATCACCTCAAATATCTCTTTGGCGATGGTCTCAGCCTCCTCATCGGGCGTAGCGAATTCCCAAATTACGCAAGCCTTCTTCGAGTGCTGGATTTCCCTCATTGACTCTGCTGGAGACGAGTTCGGATCGACAATTAGCGCAATATGATGCTGAATAGCCACTAACCCTGGGGTGGACCGGTAATTTCGAATCAACTCCAATCGCTCTGCTTCAAAATCACCTTCAAATAATCCAAAGGCATCATCGAGAGCCATTGCCCAACGCATTATTTGCTGCTTGTAATCGCCGACTGCCGTAAGAACACTGAGCGAACCTTCAAAAATCGTTTTTACGAGGTCATATTGGATGTGAGTTGTGTCTTGAAATTCGTCCATGAATACATGGCTATAGGTAAGCATCAAGGCAGCTTTAATCTGGGGATTACACTGGATGAGGAATCCGACAAGGCGTCCAATCATCGGAAATGTAAGTATGGAATTACCGTGCCCATCGTCAAGACAACTCATCCACCACTTGTTTGCAGCCCACCACTCAAGCGATTCCTCTGAAAATCCCTCGTCTTCAATAGGCTTTCCAAGCACGAATTTTTTCTCGAATGTAATGCGGTAGATTCTTTCGACACCTCCACTCGCCGCGAGGTGGCGAGGGGGACTTGGGAGTTGATCGAGAAAGTCGTTAATTATCTGGGAATTGGAGAAAAGAATCGAGTAATCTTTTGCCGGTCGCCACGGCTGGGGAAGAGCATTGTAGAACCGGTCCAATAGGTTTTTCGCAAATCTGTCAAAAGTGAACGAGTCAAAACGCCTTGCGTGTTCATTTTCGCACCGGGCATTAATCCGCTCTTTCAGGTTCCGTGCCGCGTCTCTCTTGAAACTTATAGCCAAAATTCTTCTTGGATTTGGGCATTCTCCGGTTTGAAGAAGAAAAGCTGCTCGTTGCGCAAGGAGTTCGGTCTTGCCTGCACCTGGTCCGGCAACGACGGAGGTGTTCGTCCGAGAGCGCACGACTCTTTCCGCAATCGGCTCTAAGTCTTGAACGTCAATCGGCGTCCATTTGGATCGCGGTATGAGTTTCATAGTCTACTCCTGGCCAACCGCATCCTGAGATGTTTTTCTGATGAGTCTCTTGAGTTCCTCTGGCGCACCATCTCGCAAAGCTTCATCACTTAACGTGGCCAGTGCCCTCATGTGCGTTGCTGGCTTGCTTTTATTCAGAAATAGGTAGCGGTAATAGGGGAAGTTTCTGACAAATGGTGCAAATTCATCGGTAAATATGAATGTTCCCTTACCCCCTTCCCCAAAAACGGCTTTTCCCACCTCTTCCATGTATTTAATGAGCTTAGTCTTGTCCTTTTCCGTTTCATCTGCTTTTGGGATTCGGGGTCCGCCTCCCTCTGGAATAGTATCTTTGTAAGCATCGGTAAACTGCTTCAACATCGCCATGTCGATATCGATTGGCCATGAGAAGAATACGTTCTTTTCTTCCAACACGCTCAACCACGCCTTCAAATTTGAGGAATCGTTATAATCCCAACCGGATATTTCATCCAGTTCTTTGTCAGTAAGGACACGCTTTCCACCCGATGGATCAGTCACGGTGAGGATTTCCTTCTTTTTGACTCCACAAGCAATGAGCTGCTTACAAACATATTTTACGCGCCCCCAACCGGCGTTTTCTCTTCCAAGATCAAGATCGAGTAAAGTGGCATATGGAATTTCAAGATCGGCGAGAAGACGCCAGAAATGGTTTACGTGCCGCCCGCCTAGGGGGACGATTGCAACGAACGAAGGGTCAACATCGAAACCGAGAGCCTCTGCGATTCTGGGAATGACAATTTGCTCTGAATCACCTTCGACGAACACGACAAATCGAGCGAAATACAATTCGGGAAACGCGACAATCGCCGCTCGTACGTATTTCGCCAGTTCCTCTGGATCGTCCGGCAAGGTAAGTTTCTTAACTATAGATTTTCGATCAACTGGATCGAGTCGAAAATGTCTTACTTGGTCTGGTTGAACCCTGCCGAGAATGGACGATGAATGGCTTGTAATGACAGTCTGAGCAATACTCAAGGTAGACAGGTTTTGAACCTGGCGGATTATTCTCGAAAGATAGTACGGTGATAGGTGGTTTTCGGGTTCTTCGAGAGCAAAAACCGTCAGAGCCGGGATCAATAGTCGGTTTGTCGAGAATCCTTTACAATTAGTCTCCTGTTTGTCGTCCTCATCATCGTCCTTGTTTCCGGATTTGGCTTGGCCTTGTCGAAGATCGTTCTCAACTTCAAGCACCATTCCCGTTAGTGCGAGATAGAAGAGGGACTTCTGACCTTCGCTCAAGTCGTCAACTTCATGTTCACCACCCCCTTCGCTCGGTTCAAACACGACTTTTACGCCTTTTACGATCTCCTCGGTACGGCTACCTATAATGCGAAGGCTCGGTTTCGCGTCGATTCGATCATCGTATAGAAGTTTCCACTGACCTTGCAGAGCTTTGTTAATCGCACCTATCGCAGTCTCCGTTTGAAATGCACCCTGCAAAACAGTTGAAGAGTCTTTTATGGTTGAAGAGAACGACTCAGTCCATTCAATTGCGCGGAAAAGTCTTCCGAACATGGTCTTTGTCGTCGTTCGAAGCAGAGAGGAAACGTCCCGCGAAGCGGGAATATAGTGAACCTGAATAAAGCCCCTCTCGTGAGGCTGCATTCTTTTCTTGTCCGAATTATCAAAATCATTGTCTGCACTCGTGATCCAAAAGAGGTTTTGCTCAATTGCCCCATCCGTGGTCCCGTCGACCTGCCATGTTGCCTCCAATCGTATCCGGCAGAATAGTTCACCATTCGGCCCCGACGTAATCATTTGTTTGAAGCAATGTGGCACTGCATCCGTTGGGCTCTCGCCGTCGTCATCATCTCTGAGTTCAGGAAATGCCAACCTGACTTCGATTGATAGCAAGCGATCCGCATCGCCATCTCGATCTTCGGGTTTACAATAGAAATCTTGTTTGACAATCGCACGTTGTTCCCCCGTGAGTCCGAACATTCGGGCCAGAGCCATAAGCGCCGCCGTTTTTCCCGTTCCATTCGTGCCAACAAAGGTCGTGATGTCCTCAGAGAATTCTATGGTGGTGGGCTCTATTCCGAAGCAGCGAAAACCGCTGATTGTTAGTAATTCAATCCGCATTGTTGTACCTCTTTCAATCACGCAAAATATTGCGGTCGATCAATTTGATCCGTTTCTTTCTGAATCGAGATTTCCCACCCTCGATGGGGAACCAAGCCGTTTGGGCCAAAATTGACGCATCTTCGCTTGCCTCCCATACAACATTGCTAATGAAATATGCAGGGGCGAGTCCTTCAATTTTATAAAGGTGCCACGCAGGATCAGTGCCCAAAGTTACCCATTCGTCGCCCGAGCGCTCCCAATATCGTATGAAATGATCTTGTCCCACTGAAACCCAATCAACAACCCTCTCAGGTATAGAATGTGCCGCGTCATGCAGCGCTTCGAGAATCTTTTCGTAGCTTTGCCGGGGGTAGCTGTCATAGATGAAAAGCCCACACTTGCAGCCCTTGTTATACTCTCGAATTTTCTCAATCTGGTCAGAAAGGGTAAAAATGGCTGTCCTGACTTGCTCCTTGTCTTGTCGCGTTTTGACCTCGACAATGGATACGGGAGTATCTTGAGTTACGATAAAAAAATCACCGTCTTTAAATAGTGTTGGTTGCCGCTTACTGGTTAACAAGATGTCTAGTTGAGTCGTAAGACCCATTTGGGTGCGGACAAATCCGCGTCCAACGGATATTGATTCGGGAATATGGTTCTGCAAAATACTCCTGAGGACAGCCTCTTTATACTCCCCGTCTGATAGCCAGTGGGCATCGCCGATCAGATTGCGTACACGGTCTTTTCGAGCGTTCAACTCTCTGACGATCGATTCATGATATTTAAGTAGGTTTTCAGTTACCAATTTGTGGTCCTTCTTTTCAGGCTACACACCGGTAGCTTTCCCTCGAAGCCGAGATTCGCACCGTTGTCATTTTTCGTTTTCTTGCCTTTGGGCATTTATTCCCCGCAATTCGCCGAGCGCCGCTATTCGATGCGGCTGTGATTTACACACAAACAAGATGTTTGGGAAAAAGCGTGACGGAAAAAGCGTGACAGTCACCTATTTTTCTTTGATTAGTGGGAAATATGACAATATGCTTCCAGCCATTTTCTGTCCCACAACTCCGTCTTGTTTTCGACTCCTCTTAGGCTGACTTCTTGCGTCGAGTTTTTGCATTCATGTTCCTTTTCTTGTGTTGATGGAGAATGCCATGAAATCCGGCAAGCAACAAAGAAAATGGAGTTTTGGACTAAATGAAAATTCGGGACACCTTTTGCGTGGGTTCCCGATTTTCATCCAAGCCCCGCATCGGGGCGGCAGTTTGTAGCCCGGTGCGAAGCGCCGGGGAATGGGTGTTGTTTTGATTTTTTAAAAGCCCGAAACGGGCGACAGATTTTAATAAACGCATTTAGGGAATGACAACATCCCGTTTTTGTGTCGCCCTCTAAAGAGGGCTTTGCCTGATATATATGGTAAATTAGTTTCCCGGCGCTGGCGCACCGGGCTACAAACTGACGCCCCGATGCGGGGCTAATCGCGGCTGCAGATGTCCAGTGCCAAATTTCCATCATTGCCAAAATGACGCAAGTATTTTATTAAGTGCACGGTGCGTTTTAAACCAAACGGGGAAAACCCATGCTGACAAATAACATTCTCGACCTGATCGGCAATACGCCGCTTATACAGATCAAAAACACAAATATCTTTGCTAAAGCGGAGTTTCTCAACCCCGGCGGAAGCATCAAGGACCGCGTGGCGGTGGCCATGCTCGAAGATGCGCGCCGCGACGGAAAGCTCAAACCCGACACGATCATCTGCGAGCCGACCTCCGGAAACACGGGCATCGGCCTGGCATTGGTCGGGCGGCTCAAAGGGTACAGCGTGCGTATCGTGATGCCCGAGAGCATGAGCGAAGAGCGTAAAAAACTCATCCTGGCCCTCGGCGCCGAACTCATTCTCACACCCGATAAAGAAAGCCTTGTGGGCGCCGTCAAGCGAGTTGAGGAAATGGCCGCCGAGGATCCGCGTATTTTTACGCCGCAACAGTTTGAAAATCCCGCCAATCCTCGTGTGCATTACGAGGAAACCGCCCGTGAATTATGGCGACAGATGAGCGGAGAGATCGATTGCTTTGTGGCTGGCGTCGGCAGCGGCGGCACCTTGCAGGGCATCGGAACTTTCATCAAGGAGCGAAACCCAAAGGCCAGGATCATCGCCGTGGAGCCGAAGAACGTGGCCGCGCTGCTCGGGCACGAGCCGGGCCTGCACCAGATCCAGGGAATCGGCGACGGCTTCATTCCCGCTGTTCTGGACGTAAGCATTGTGGACGGCATTATCGAAGTTACAGACGAGGACGCCATCGAAACGACCCGCCAACTGGGACGCGACAACGGCCTGCTTGTGGGCATCAGTTCCGGCGCCAACGTATGGGCCGCCATGCAACTGGCCAAGCAGATCAACGGAAACATCGCCACGGTTCTGCCCGACCGGGCCGAGCGCTACTTCAGCACCGCGCTGTTGTAGCCGGCGATCGAAGGTTCCCTAATACATTTTCTCGATGCCGTATTTGCCGGCGCGAAGAAGGTAGAGTTCTTTATCCACTTCGCCATTTTCCATGAAGCGGGTTTTTCCGGTGATTCCCTGATAAGCCCGGATTTGTAAAAGACCACGGCGAATGGCTGAGCGCGAATGCTCGTTTCCGCTCAGGCCCACGCGCGCCAGCATACCCACCGAATCATAGCCCAGGGCCGATAGCAGCGTAGGCGCCTCGCTAAAAGAATCCGTAAAACGCTGCACGAAAGCGCTGACTTTTCCGTCGTCGTCGTGCGCGAAAAACGCATCCACAAGCACGGCCCGCGTCAAATAGGGGGCGCTCTTTTCAGCCAGTTCGTCCTTGTTCCATGACGATGGCCCCAGCAGCGTCGGCTCCGTGATCCCGTAGAAAATGAGCTGCGGGGCAATCAACGCAATCCGGCTTGCGGCGTCGGGGATGAAGATCGCATCGATTTCCTTCGACTTCTTGAGTTCCAGGGCGTTGTCTTTGAAATTTGTCTCATCGGCGCTGTAGCTTTGCTCAACAACGAGAATTTGGCTCATAGGATCGAGCTGCGCGATGAAGGCCTCCGAAAAAGCCTTGCCGAAATCGTTGTCCGGGCGCATCACCGCGAAGCGACGGCACCCCAGGTGCGCATCCGCGTACTGGATCAGTGCGCGGGCCTGATGCTTGAATGTCAACGCGTTGCGAAAGACCCAGGGACGTCCCCGCACCAGATCTTCATTGCGAGACAGGGCGATCAGCGGGATATCCGCTTCCTCGGCCGCCTCGGCGGCGGCATCGGCTTCCTTGTACAAAAGAGGACCGATGACGGCGACAACTTCGGGATTTTTCGCCAGTTCGAGGACCCTCGCCCTCGCCGTTTCCGGCTCGCCCTCGGTGTCGCGTATGATGACTTCAATCCGCGTGTCGCCGGCTTCGGACCCGAAGGCTTCCAGTCCCATCATCACGCCGTGAAGCACCTGCTGCCCGAAAACTTCGTATCGACCGGACAAAGGCAGGATCACGCCGATGCTCAGTTTCGCACGCGGCGCCTCAGCGTCATCGACGACGCGAACCGTCGACCCAAAACCGCCGCCGCTGGAGATGTCATCCAAAATCCCTTGAGCATGTTTATAAAAGCGAAAGCGCGCGCGGCGGTAATCAATGGCGTCTAAAAGCTCTTTGGCCGCGTCGCGTTCGTGCGCGGCGACCAGATCTCTCGCCGCGCGATAGCGGGCGTAGTCACTCACCAGCCCGTCGGCAAGTTTCGGAATCATTTCGAGCAATTTTTTGGACGGTACGTGATCGTCAATAAGCTCGCGCGCGGCGTGCAACGTCTCGACGAGTTCCTTAGGCGTGCTTTGCTGGTTGGCCGCGATGGCGTAATAGGACAAGGCGTCGTCATATCGTCCCAGCGCGGAAAGGGCCTGCGCGGACAGAAATCGCACCCGCGCCTTGTTGGAGGCGTCGCCCAGCGCCAGGTAGTTCTCATAAGCCGCCAGCGCTCGGCCCGGGTCTCCAGCCTGAAAGTAGCAGTAGCCCATGTTGTAAATGGACTCCGCGGCGAAGGGGCTGTCCGGGTATTCGGCCTGCAGCTTATGAAAACACAAAACGGCCTGCTCGGGACGGCCCTGCTTCAAGTGTATGCCGGCGATCTTGTATAGCGCTGCGGGAACAAGCTCTCCCGCCGGGTTCGCGTCGATGGCGTCCTCGTACGTAGTCAGAGCTTTTTCAAAAAAGAAGTTTCTATAATAGGCTTCGGCGCGCTGGAAAATCTCGACGGTTTTCTCGTCGCTCAATGTCGCTTGCGGCCCCGGTTTTTGGGCGCAGCAGCACAGCAGCGCGGCGACAATAAGAATCGCAACAAGCCTAAGCGCCTGATTCGCTCGCTTTTTCCCTTGACCCAAACCTGTCCTCCAAAGCCAGCAAAAAAGCCCCCGAGGGCTTATCGATTTCACTTTTCACGCTCTTGAAATAATGGTCCGTCAACTGCCGGCCCGCTTCGTCGAGAAAGTCGGGAGCGTCGATTTGAATCTCCACGAAAAGGTCTCCCGATCGGCCCGACGCCGGATCGGGAAAGCCTCGTCCGGGCAAACGCAGTTTTCTTTTGCGCCAGGTCCCCGGTGGAATTTTTATTGTCAGGGCGCCTTGGGGCAATTCAATCCGCGTGTCTCCTCCCAGGGAGGCGACAGCGAAATCCGTGCGATGCGTTGCAATCAGATCATTTCCTTCGCGCCGCATTCCAGGTTCCGGCGAAACAGTGACCTTAACGATCAGGTCGCCGTCCTTGCCGCCGAGCCGCCCGCCTTCGCCCAAACCATTGACACGCACGCGCCCGTCGTCATGCACTCCCGGCGGAATGTCCAGTGTGGTTTCCTTGCGGCGCAAAACGCGACCGGTATGGGCGCACGCATCGCATTTCGTTTCGCCGATCCAGCCCCTGGCGTTGCATTTCGGGCAGCGCTTGCCGATGCCGGGTAGAAAATCGGTCGTGAGACGCCCGGTTCCTCCGCAGGTCCCGCACGCCGAAACATCCGACCAGCCGATGCCTTCGCAAACCAGGCAATCGCCCTCGCGCCCGTAGGTGAAGGCGCGGCGAAGACCCGTGTAACTCTGCGTGAAAGTGATGGTGGTCTCTACGCGCAGGTCGCGGCCCGGCTGGCTTTTCGAGCGACGGACCAATCCGGTGACAACGGCCAGGGCGGCGCCGACTTTGCTCATCACCTTGTCCACGCGCCCGCGATCATTGACAAAATCACGCAGGCGATCCACGGGAAGACTCAGACCCATAAGGCGCATGGCGTCGTATTGCTTGCGCCGCTTTAAGTCCGAAAGGATGCGATAGGCGTCGCCGACTTGCTTGAAAAGTTCGTGGTCCTCGGGGTTTTCGCTGCGGTCGGGGTGCAGGTCAAGAGCGCGTTTTCTGTAGGCATCCTTGATTTGATCAGCCTCAGCCTTGGGATCGACGCCGAGGATTTTGTAGAGGTCGGGAAGCTTCTTTTTGAGTTCATTTACTCTGGTCATGGGGCACAAACTAATGGTTTTCGCGCTGGCGAACAAGGGGGAAAAAATAGTGTTTTTACGCAATTCTTACAGTGGGCGCGATGTCAATCAATGCCAGGCGGCTTGAAAATTCATCGCTCTGCTTGTTCCGAGAAAAACTTGTCGCGCTGTATAAATACTTCGCGCCTTTGCGTGATGCGCTTCATTATTTCCGCTGTTTCCTCTGCGTATTTTTTTTGCGGCGCTTTGACGGTGTCATCAAGCACCATTTTAAGAGCGACAGCGAACGCTTCAAACTTGTCGGCAAAAGGCGAAGCGGTCAAAATCGTTATAGATTCTTTCGCCTTCCCATCCGCCGCTGCGTCAATGATAAATGCACAAACATCATCCAGATATTGTTCCGAAAAGCGCTTTTCGCCGACAAAAACCTTGGATATCTCCAGAGCTTCATCCCAATGGCCCGCTGCCCCCAAGACACAGGCAAGAGTGTGAAGATAGAGGGTGTCATTTGAGCTTTTTGCAACAGCGGTGCGAGCTCTATCAATGGCTTCGGAAAATCGTTCAAAGAAATTATTTTTATAAACGCACCATGCGGTGCCATTCAATGCCCGCACAACCTGTTCAACAATGGGAGTTTCCGGGCGCTCGCCGAAACGTTCCACGACCTCGTCGTAAACCTGTATCGCCTTCTCCGAGCGATCCAGGCTGCCCAATGGCACGCCCTTGTTGCTAAGGGCCTTCGCAACCACTTCGGCAATGGAGGCTTCCGGGCGCTCGCCGAAACGCTCAAAGATATCGTCGTAAACCTGTATCGCCTCCTCCGAGCGATCCAGGCGGCCCAATCTCCAGCCCTTGTTGTAAAGGGCCTTCGCAACCACTTCGGCAATAGAGGCTTCCGGGCGCTCGCCGAAACGCTCAAAGATATCGTCGTAAACCTGTATCGCCTCCTCCAAGCGATCCAGGCGACCCAATCTCCAGCCCTTGTTGTAAAGGACCTTCGCAACCACTTCGGCAATGGAGGCTTCCGGGCGCTCGCCGAAACGCTCAAAGATATCGTCGTAAACCTTGATCT
>CAZQAE010000045.1:26271-41046 GCA_964591275.1 uncultured bacterium
GAGGCTTCCGGGCGCTCGCCGAAACGCTCAAAGATATCGTCGTAAACCTTGATCTCTTCCACCGAGCGATCCAATTTGCCCAATCTCACACCCTTGTTGTAAAGGGCTAGCGCAACCTGTTCGGCAATAGAGGCTTCCGAGCGTTCGCCGAAACGCTCGATTAACTTGTCATAAATCAGTATCGCCTCCTCCGAGCGATTCAGTTTGGCTAATGCCATGCCCTTATTGTTAAGGGCTCTCGCAACCAATTCGGCAATGGGCGCTTCCGGGCGCTCGCCGAAACGATCGATTACCTCGTCACAAGTCTGTATCACCTCATCTAGGCGATTCAGGCTGACTAATCTTGCGCCCTTGTTGAAAAGGGCTCTCGCAACCAATTCGGCAATGGGCGCTTCCGTTCGCTTGCCGAAATGCTCGATTAACTTGTCATAAATCAGTATCGCCTCCTCCGAGCGATTCAGGCTGCCTAATCTCACGCCCTTGTTATAGAGGGATCCCGTAACCTTTTCGGGAATGGGGGCTTCCTGACGCTCGCCAAAACGCTCAGCCACCTCGTCGTATACCTGTATTTTCTGCTCCGAACGATTCAACCGCCCCAACATAATACCCTTGATACAAAGGGCGCTCACTGCCTGTTCCCTGACAAGAAACTCTTCATATGGATAGTGCTTTGAATGCTTATCGAAGAGTCTAAATAAATTATCCAGAACAATAATTGATTCTTCTAACTTATTGCCAAACATTAACAATTCCGCCCGTACACGCATTCCCATAAACATAGCCGCAGCCACATCCGGCTGATCAAGATGCGGCGAATAATCCCTTTCGAGCCAAAGAAAATCCTCGATGGCCGCCAGCCCCATTGTTTTTCCCCTTTCAATAGTCATCGACAATCTTTCCTTGACTCCTCGTAAGGGGATTTTTTCAGGCACAATAAAAGAGTGAGAACGAATCGCGTACATTGAAAATCGCTGATTGGGCGGCATGACATACACCGCGCCGATGCCCGGTTTATTTTCAAGAGCGATGTAATTTAGCCTGCTTAAATATTGCAGGCCAAATAAATATGACTGTTTTAGATTCTTCTTGCTTATTGGCTCGAAAAAATCGTTATCAAACCATTCAATTATTTCTTCATGAGTAAAATACCCCGCTTTGCAAACGATGTCATAATAGGCGGCAAGGAATTTGGAGTATTTGAATCCGTGTTTGTTTTCCAATTTTTCCAGAACGCCGACCTCGAATTTGACAAGTTCCTGAGCGAGTTCGTTCATTTGCTCTGCGTTGTATGTGCCAATTTTGTCGAAGCTGTCCGCGAAAGTCATGAAGTTATCACTGCTGTCGATGGCCAGTTGAATTGCCCGCTTATAAGCTCCCGTAACTTTGTTCACGCGCTGAAATATTCTCTGTGCTCCGCCTATAACGTGGCCCGGAGTCCCATTAATGCCGCCACCCGACGCCATGGCTGCCTGAGTCCACATTCTTGCAGCCAGAATCAATGCCTGTTTTTCGTTGAGAGGCAGTATAGGAAGCCGTTTATAACTTCTTGGTCCTTTTCTTCTGCAACTAACGACGATTTGCAAACTAATCACGAAGGATCGTGCGCCATCGATCAGCAAGTTCACTAATTTCTCGGCTTCGCTAGTGCTTTCCAGTCCACTTTCCCCCGCGAATATGTATGACAAGTCATCGAGAACCCAAACGTGCCGTGCTTGCAAAGATTTAATGTGATTAAAGACGCCTTCCAAAGACTCTTCGTCCTGATCTATCCCATAAAACAAACGCAGATTCTTTATGAGGTCATTTCGCAAGTCGGAAACCGTTGTGTAGTTCCAGCAATTCATTTGAAAAACATAAACAGGTTGCTTATCTTCATGAAAAAACTCGTCACTAATGCGTGTGGCGTATTCGCGGAGCAGAGCGGATTTGCCCATTCCGGCTTCGCCGCTGATCCAAAAGACATTGCGCTGTTTTTCATCGCCATATATCGATGGTATATTCATCATTTGCCGGAGTTCATCCATGCGTCCCACAAAGGGATCATGTGCCGGATAGTCAATCTGCCCAGTATTTTCGGTGGTAAAAAAATCCGCGTGGAAACGGCCCGCCACATTCGGCGAAAGGCGAGTGAAAAGGGGCTCGCCTTTTGAAATATGAATCTCGGGCCATTTCATTTCCGAGCTTTCAAAAAGATCTGTGAAGTCGGATGTCATATCGCTTTTGCATTTTTCGACAGCTTTGCCGGGAACATGGATAAGAGAGTGCTCTTTCATGCAATCAATAAAGGCGCGAACATATCCTTTTGGCGCTTCGCGGAGGATAGGACCTTTGAAGGCGACCCAGGGGCATGGGAGGTCTTTGGCGAATTGGGCGCCATGGCATGCGAAGACCACGCATCCTTTAAGGTTTTCCCAGAAGTCTTTGACTCCAAGTTGAGACAAGTTGAACTGGCCGTCCACGAAGGATAGGAAGCCTTCTTCATTTCCATGCCCGTAAAAGAAGAGCAGATCACAGCCATTGGCGGCCTCCCGCTTGAGATTGCCTTTGCTGGCAATATCCATGCGTACTTCGATATGAAGTCCGCAGGCTTCCAAACTCAACGCGGTTTCTTTTGCCATCTCCAAAGCTTCTGGTAGATGCTGCTCAAGGGAATGGGCAATGAGTATTAAAATACGAAAGCGGGGCGTCGGTGCCTTTTCGGCAGTCGTCAACTCCCACCCCGGACCTTGAACGTATCCCTTGTGTTTTTTCTCGTGCTTGTCGAGAAACTCAAAATCCTTCCATTCAAGTTCGGAGGTATTCGGGAAAAGATTCTTCTTTCTTGATTCCATCAGCCATTCGGTATGGAAGAGAGCCGACATGCATGTGACCGTCGAGCTTTCGCTTCTATCCTTGAGGTACCGTTTGAACTGGGGATTGCTGACGAATCGCTCCGCCTCTGACAGGGCTTCACTCAAATATTGGTCGCCAACGCGCTCAACGTCGCCGATGACCAGTGTCATGCGCATGCGTATGGATAGGTCTGCACCATATTCGCCATTATGATCGCTTAGGGCTTCATCAATTTTTCTGGCATATTGCAACGCAACCTGAAAGGGCTGCCCCGAGAGAAGGAAATAATATCCATCGCCCGTCCCTATGCGTTTCCAGACATCCCAAACATCTCCGAAGGGCATAAAAAAGCGAGCCGATTCTGTGAGAATGTCCTGAATTCTTTTAAGGATAGTTCGCTGCTCGGTAAGCGTATTTCCCGTAAATTCTTCAATGTCGATGCAAAGAATCGGAATGTGCTTTTCATTCATATTCAATACTCCATAACAAAAACGAAATCTCTCGAAACGAGAATATTATCTCTGTAGTTTCATGTTCGGTAGTTAAGCACATTGCCAAAATGTGTGCAATACTATTTCAACAATAGTCTGAGTGTATTATCTCGCCTCCGGGTTGACCTCAGATTGGCTCGGCTTCCCCTTCATCCATCCCGTGCTATAGTGCCCGGCGCGTGTTCCCTGGAAAAGCGGCGACGCCGGTAGGGTTTTTACGATGAGTTTGAGTATAGCGCTGATATCCCTGTACGTTTTCGAAAACAACGGCGTGCGCATCCTTGCCGCCGCCTTACGTGACGCGGGATTCACGGTCAACGAAATCTACTTCAAGGATTACCTCCATCACCGTTTCATTCCTCCTACCGACAAGGAGATGGCCCGCCTTAAGCAGGTGCTTGAGGAAACGAAACCGGGGCTTGTCGGCGTTTCGCTGCGGGCCGGGGCTTATCTTCAGGCAGCGCGCCCCATCGTCAAAATGATTCGTCAGGATTTGAAGCTTCCCGTCGTTATGGGCGGACCGCATACGACCTTCGATAGAGAAAAGCTTATTCACGAGGTCGATTACCTGGCCGTGGGCGAAGCCGAGGAATCCTTTGTGGACCTGGCGCGGACCATCGAAACGGGCGGAGATGCGGGAAATGTGCGCGGCGTCTGGGCCAACCTCGGCGGGGAGATTCAACGCAATCCGGTTCGGCCTCTCATTCAGGATTTGGATCGCATTCCCTTTCGCGATTATCACAGCAATGATTTCAAGTGGGTCATTGACGGCCAACGATTCGACAAGGGCGATCCGGTGACCGGCGAGCACGTTTATTTTACGATGGCGTCCCGGGGATGCGTGTATAACTGCACCTTCTGCGACACGAATATCCTCAAAAAGCTCTATAAGGGCCTCGGAAAATACTATCGCGTTCGCTCTGTGGACAACATCCTTGATGAGATCGATTATGCCCGCCGGTATTTTCCCAACATGCGTCGGGTGCGCTTCGACGACGAGCTTTTCCCCTTTGAGCGAAGCTGGCTGGAGGAATTTTCGGCGAAATACAAAAAGCGCTTCGATTACCCCTTCGATATTCTCTCCGATCCGCGCGTGATGAACGAAAAGGACATCATTTTGCTCAAAGACGCGGGGATGGACCGCATACTGCTCGGCATCCAGGCTTCGGACGATGTCAACCGTCGCCTATTCAACCGTAACCATTCGGATGAAAAGATCATCGAACTCAGCCGCGTTTTAGCGCGCCATAAAATCCACTCGGGCTACCAAGTCATCGTCGACATCCCGACCACGACGAGTAAGGACCATCAAGCCCTCCTGGAGTTGCTGCTTTCGATGCAGAGGCCTTTCGACATTTACACTTTCTCGCTGAACCTGTGGCCGGGCACGGAGTTGACCAGACGATTTTTAGAAGAAGGCGTTATCACTAGCGATGAAATCGCCGGGGTGAGCGACAAGGCTATCCGGCAGTTTCGCGCCGACTTTTCCTTTGAGCGCAGTCCTGAGGATCAGCTTTGGATTGCCCTGTTTCATCTGACCAGCAAGGGATTTATCCCAAAGAGTCTTATTCGCCGGATGTCTCAAAGCGCCTGGTTGAAAAAGAATCCCCGGCCCGCTATATGGCTTTCGGAATTCGCCAACTTCATCAAGCTCGGATTCACCGCGCTGGGCATGCTCAAACGCCGGGAACTGACCTGGACAATGGTCAGGCGCTTTCTCAATTTCAAGTCGCCGGTGTCGATTTGAAAAATAATCCGCATCGTTTTCGAAGCCGTCTTGATTCATAAGCATTGGAATTGTAAGGAATTAATTGGATGAGAAGAAACATCAAGCTGTAGGAAAAACCATGAAAGTTATCGCGTTAAACGGAAGTCCGCATAAAAAAGGCAATACCGTGGCCCTGCTCAAAACGGTCTGCGCCGAGATCGAGGCCGAGGGCATCAAAACGAAATTGATCCATCTACCGCCGCTGAAATTGCAGCCCTGCATTGTTTGCATGAAATGCGCGAAGAAAAAGGACAATCAATGTCACGGCGTCAAGGACGGACTGAACGATTTGCTGGCGCAAGTTTATGAGGCGGACGGCTTGCTGATTGGTTCGCCCACGTGGTTCGCCAACGCCAACGGGCACGTCAAAAACTTCATTGACCGTTGCGGCTTCATCAGCCGCGTCAACGGGTTTACTTTGAACCATAAAGTGGGCGCTGCGGTCGTGGCTGTCCGCCGTGCGGGCGCGGTTCCCA
Source organism: uncultured bacterium (assembly GCA_964591275.1). GTDB lineage: Bacteria > Lernaellota > Lernaellaia > JACKCT01 > JACKCT01. The sequence goes on from CAZQAE010000045.1 coordinate 31,839, forward strand.
CCATGGACGCCATCGACCGCATGTTCCAGCTCAACGGCATGGTCATTCCCTGCGCCACCTATTGGAACCTAGGAATGGGCGGGGCGCCGGAAGACTGCCTAAAGGACAAAGAAGGCATCAAGACGATGAAATCTCTCGGACAAAACATGGCCTGGCTGCTGAAAAAACTGGCCTGACAATCGCGTATCGAGCCATGCGAAATACGCGCATTGATGTTTGTTATTTGAGGCCAAATCTGATAATGAGAGCCGCTTGGCGCTATCGGGCGCCGGGGGGAATTTTTGCCATGAATAGAAAGCTCGTAATCGCCGTGCTGCTGTCGGCGTTTCTTCTGGTCATTCCAACGCCAAAGCTGTGGGCTGAAAAACTGTCCGGAGATTATGAAATCCGGCAGGACGGCAAATTGGTCGGCGCCGAAAGATGGTCGGTGGAGTTTTCCACCGACGGATCCATCGTATCCGCCTCGACAGGCTCCGCCAAGCAGGGAGGGCCTAAAGACCGGATTCAAATCGACGACGCGACGGAATTGCGGGCCGGTCTTTCCGGCGCTTTTCAGGAGTACGAGCGGGAAGTCTCCATCAGCGGCTTGCCGCGCCGCCTGTCGATGACATTCGACGGCATCAGTTTTCTCAGTCGTTTTCATTCCGGCAAAAACATCGTCGAACGCAAATTGAAAGCGCCCGCTGAATCGATGGTTGTGGACGTCGGGATTTTCCACCACTACAACATTCTTGTTCGCCGGGCCCGGAAATATCGAGGCTTTTCCAAGCCCATTCCCGTGATTATTCCCAGTGAGCTGCAAAAGACCACAGCCTTCGTAGATGACCGCGGCGATGACCCCGTCAAGATCGGCGGCGTATCATTTCAAGCCCGGCGTTATTTCATCGACATGGGACTTTTCGGCCTGGAGGTCTGGGCCGACGCGAAGGATCGCTTGATAAAAATTGTCGTCCCGTCCACGGGCTTCTCGGCCGTTCTGACGGGATATAGAGGACCTAAGGCCACAAGCCCACCCAAGCCTCGCGCCTCCTCGCGATGGATGGTGGAGAAAACGCAGGCTGCTTTTCCCACGGTCGCCACGCTCAAGGGCGTCAAGGAATTCAAGCTCAACGCCGTGATCCGTCGGCCTCCAAATCAAACGCAAAAACTGCCCGCCGTGATCTTCATCAGCGACACAGGGCCGCAAAACGCCGAAGGCGTCGATCCATTAACCGGCCTTAAGACTCTGACCGGCGAGTTCTGCGACGCGCTGGCCTCATCCGGCTATATCGTCATGTCCTGGGATGACCGGGGAATCGGAAAATCCGAAGGCGACCTGGCCGCTGCAACGCTGGACATTCTTACAAAAGACGGTCTGGCCGCCATGGACCATCTGCGACTTTTCGAAGGCGCGGACGAAAAGCGCATCGCCGTGGTCGGCCTGGGAGAAGGGGCCAACATCGCCATGCGCATGGCCGCGCAAAGACCCGAGATCAAGGCGGTGGTCGCGCTGTCGCCTTCCCCGATCAGCCTGGCCGAACTCGCCAAGCAGCAAATCCGGCGAAGAATAGAGACCGATGGCGGCTTTAGCGACAGATCAACCGATTCTCATCCCGTGATGATCGCGCTTAAGAAGGCCGCCGAAACGCAAAAGGAATTCACCACCATTTCCGGGAGACCCGTTTATCTTGATGTCTACCGCCAATGGTTGAGCCACAATCCCGTGGCCGACCTGAAATCGGTCAAGGCTTCCGTGCTTCATGTCACATCGACAGGGGACCGACAGGTGTTTCCTGACTTGAATAAGGACTTCATCAAAACGGGGCTTAAAATGCCCAATTACACGCACAAAAACTTTAAAAGCCTGGATCACTACCTAATAAATGGGCGCGGAACGCTGGGAAGCTATTCGGACCCGGACCGCATGATCGACGCCGATGCCGTCGGTTTTATTGTTCGTTGGCTCGGAGAAAAACTCAAATAACTTCATAAGGACTGAATATGCCATTGCGTCAAATGCCGATAGAGCACCTGCGGGACGGGCAGTATTGCGATTCCGTTTACCTGGTTCGCAAGCGACAGGTCGCCACGACGAAAGCGGGAAAGCAGTATATGAATCTGACTTTATCCGATAAAACGGGGGAGATCGGCGCGCGGATTTTCGCCAATGTGGATGTCTATTCGGGGCTTTTTTCGGAAAGCGACTTCATCTACGTGCAGGCGCGCGTCCAGATGTATGACGGGCGTCTCCAGATGGTGATTGACGCCCTGGATAGGGTTTCGCACTCCGAGATAAATCTCCCGGACTTCCTGCCGGCCGCGCAGCGAGATCCCGAGGAAATGCTCAAGCATGTCAGGAAAATACTGGAAAGCATCACAGACAAGAAGCTGCAAAAGCTGTGCATGATGGCGATCTCTGAAAAGACTTATCAGCAGATGTGGGAAAAGGCTCCAGCGGGGATGATGATCCACCACGCATACCTGGGAGGCTTGCTCGAACACACGCTATCGGTTCTTTTGCTCCTGGATTTCATCGCCTCCCACTATGAAAACATCGACCGGGACATGTTGCTGACCGGCGGTCTCTTTCACGATATCGGCAAGCTTTTCGAGTTGGAATATCAGACTACGATCTCCTATGCCGACGAGGGGAAACTCATTCCGCACCTGGTCAGCGGCGTGGAATTGGTTGAAAAACTGGCGTTGCAAATTGATGGATTTTCCGAAGAAAAAAAGCTGCTCTTAAAGCATATCATTTTGTCGCACCACGGCGTTTTGGAGTTTGGCTCCCCGGTTGTGCCGGCCACGCTGGAAGCCGTCATCATTCATCACGTAGACAACCTCGATTCCAAGGTCGCGGCCTTCTTCAGGATGTTGGATCAGACGCCGAAAACTTCCATGTGGTCCGACCGTAGTTTCGCCCTGGGAACCGCCGTTCGCAGAACCTCGGACGTCACCGGAAAACACTACGCCTATCGCCTGCCCGGCGCGGCGCCGAGCGAACCCGTAAAAGAAACGCTGGAGATATTGGGGCAAAAAGTTGCGGACCCCGAAGGCGACGAAAGCCAGCAGAACGATCTTTTCGGCAAAAAGTAATGTCCACCGCGATTTTCGACGTGGACCGCACACTGCTCGACGGAATGAGCGGCTATCTTTTTACGCGATGGCTCTGGACGAAAGGGCATCTGTCGGCGCGTTCCAAACTCCGCATCGCCAAATCATTTTTCCTTTATAGATCAGGCTTAAAACCGCTCACTGAACTGGTCGCCGTCGGCGTGACCTGCCTGGCCGGAATGCACGCAGTCCATGTTGATGAACTGGCGGACCAGTGCGTCAATGAGGTGCTTTGGCCCTTGCTTTTCACCGAGGCGGTGGAAAAGATCGCCGAACATGCTGCTTGCAATGATTTCACCTGCCTTGCATCGGGATCGGCGCAGCCTCTGATCGCAGCCCTCGCCCGCCGGGTCGGCGCCGACGCCGGCATCGGCACCGCAGCCATGATTGATGAAAACGGCCTTTATCTGCCCAAGGTCAAACCGCCCTTTTCCTATATGGCTGGAAAGCTCGAACTGGTCGAGCAGTTGCTGCGCGAAAAAAGCTTGCGCCTGGATGAAGCCGCATTGTACACCGACAACGACGCCGACCTGCCGCTATGCCGACGCGTTGCACGCCCCTTCGCCGTCAATCCTGATCCGGGCCTGAAGCAAAAGGCTCTGGAACACGAGTGGCCCATTCTCACATGGGAAACGCGGCAAAACCCGAAGGACCGTTACACCGGAACTTCGTGGCCTATTAAAAGCTAAAGGATTCAAGGTTTAGGGTTTGGGGTCTTCGGACCTTAAAGTTTGAGGAATGGCGAAACGCATTGCGGAAAAAGGGGATGAGCCCGCGAACACGGGCGCAAACTTCGCACGCGAACAGTGAAACACCTTTGTTTCACCTAAGCGACGAATTGCCCTGATTTTTCATCGCGTTTCTGCAAATAAAATCCGTCCTCGCCGCGAGCGCATTTCCCGTAAATATCTTTCATGATCTCATCCATGCCACGATCGACAACCATGCGCAGGCGCGTTTCGGGAAAGTCGGTGAGCATTTCAATATCGTTGTCCGAATCGCCGCCGACGAATAGGGGAGCGCGACCGATACGTTCCTTTATCGCCAAAACCTTGCCGGGGCCGTAGGTTACGCCGTGGTGATAGCGTGGGTCGAGGTTTTTCGTATAGAGACCGTCGACAATTTCCAGGGGAACGCCGGCGACGTGTCCAGGCTCCACGCCGTATCCGTTGGCCGAATCGACGACGATAGCCTCGATGACAAAATCCTGCGTGGCGGTGACAATAAACACTTCGAATCCTGCCCCGCGCAATCTTGCAAAGAGCTGCTGCATGGCGAAAAAGGGGCGAATGCCGGTTTTCATCGTGACCGACAGCGCTCCGCTTCTCGTTTTGAGTTTATCCGAACTTCGCAGAGTTTCCGTTCCCAGGGGTTGACGCAGTTCGTAGGCCCATGTGTCGAGAGCCAGTTTACGGACCTGCTCAGGATTCAATCCCGCAACCATCTGCACCGACCACAAGTAGGCTAAATCCCGCCCAATGCTCATAGTGGCGTTAAGGCCTTCATAAAGGGCGCATATTTTGACGCGAAACTCCTGGTACTCATCCGTTTTTTCAACCTGGTGAAGCGGTTGATCTCCGCGCAGTCCCTCATACATGGCATACAGCTTTTCGTATTCCTCGCTCACGTCCGCGGAAATGTGGCTGATGGGGCAGTCAGGGTAAACGTGATCGAAGAACTCCACGCCGCGTGGCGCGTCCGGCATGTGCGCGGCGAATTGCTCGGGCGTATAGCGAAAGATGAGCTTATCGACCTGCCGTCGGAAAATCCGCTCGCCGATATCGCCGAAGATAGTTGTGTTGTCAAAATCAAAAACGGCAACGGGCTTGTGGGCGGAATCCCAGGAGGGATTCGCGGCGCCGTAATCGGCAATCAAGTCGTTAATAGCCCCGGCCAACGCAGGATTCCACTCGCCACGGGATTCTTTGGTCGGATTATTCATCAATTGTGAAATACAAATTCATGACCGGGAATTTCGATGTGATCGCCATCCTTGATGAAGGTTTCGGCCAGATCGTTATTGTTGATTTTGACGCCTTCGACCTCGGAGTCCCATTTGCGCACGCGAAGCCTGCTCTCTTTTTTGCGCAGTTCAATGACGAAGGCGTAGTGCGGAAGCGATTTGTCTTCAAGCACCCAATCGCATTGCGGACCTTTGCCGACGATAAACATTGGTTTTTGAATGCCTGAAAGATCATGGTCTTCGTCCACGGTCCTTTCACCGTGTCGCACGAGAACAAGACGTCCGCCGATAGCAGATATCCTCGGAGGCGCAATCAGGAACTTGATGATAATGAGCGCCAGCGCAAAAACTAAACCAGCGACGCCCCCGGCGATCATAAGATAAAAAGGCAGATCGCTTCCTACGTCCAACTGAAATTGCGCCTTGTAGGAAGAAGCTCCGCCTTCAAAAACCAGATGGGAATCGGTGAAAACAAATTCGAGATCGGCCGCCACGCTTCCCGGCGTAATTGGCGGCTCAATCGAAATCGTATAAACGCCCACTTCGGCCATTTCGCCGCTTCGCAGGCTCCGGCCATCACTGGTAACAACCGAAAGAGCGTCATCGTTAAAAACCACCTTGACGCGGCTGCCGGGCAGAAGGTATTTGTCGCCGGTCAAAGTCACCGTTCCATTTTCAAGACCATCCTTCACTTTCCTCAAAGGCAGAGGGGCCAGGACCCATACATTCGAGTCCTTCGTCGTTACATTCGAACCACCGGGTGGAATAATCGCCACGGTGGTCGTGCTTTCCGGCGGATCAAGATTTAAGTCCACGTAGAGGAAAATCTCCGAGGCGCCGCTCATAAGAAACATGGGTTTCACCCCACCCTTTTTCCCATGCGCTTCAATTTTGAGTTTCGCGGTGGTCTGCGTTAGTCCAACGCTCAAAATTTTCATGACGCCAAAAAGTGTTGGAGAAAAATCCTCATGGATGTTTGTAAATGGGCTTTCACTGACGGCGCCTTTCATCTTCAAGCCTGATTCTTTTGGCCACCTAACCAGATCGGAGTTATAAATAGATGCGCTGAGACTGGGTGCATTGCCGGTAACTTTGATGGGTGGAAAGTCCAGGGTCATTTCGCCGTCTTTGTATTTCGAGGGATCTTTCAGGCCCTCATCAAAAGTCAGGTTGTATGAATCAAAATCGAGCATGCCTGACACCTTTGGCAATTCTCTAAATCGACACAGCAGGACACTTTCGGAATCTCCTATGACTTTTTCCTCATCCAGAATCGATTCTGATACTTTCGCGTCAAGGTTCGAAGCTTCCACATAGACCTTCGACATCCAGAATTGGCCGTCCATCTCCTTCTGATGAAGCCCGGCGCTCTGAACGACGTGGGCGAAGTTCGCAGTCTTCATGGTGTTGAGGCTGTCTGTGAACACGGTCATCCTATGCGTGTGCGTTGAAACGTATTGACGCCAGGCCTCCTTTTTTCCTTTATCGGGCGTCATCTCGCGCAAAAGGGTAATCCCCCGGTTTATAACGCTGTACAATGCGGCATTGACATAGGGCCTCTCGGCGCATAGTTCCTCAAAACCCGGCCAAACCTTGACTTTGGATTTGGCACTTCCATATACGGGCAGAAGTTTGGAGGAAACCTGCGTTTCACCGGATCCCAGGCTCCCGTATTTATTGGGATTGAGGTATTCGGCAAAATCCTTTGCGTCTTGCTCATTGGTTATGGAGAATTTGCGCCAGGGCTTAAAGGGGCCATCTCCATCGAAGTCGATTACGTCGTGCGCGAAAGGGACAATGAACACATCCATTGGCTTTGGCGCCGCTTTCACCTCGTCGGCAATACGCTTTACTGCCTTCGGAAGCACCTTGTCCGTGGGGCCGGATATCAGGCATTTGGAGCATCCCATCATGGAGTTTGTGACATCCAGGAGATACACGGAAACGGTTTTCATCTCCGCCTTGTCCTGCGCGTCAGAGACCGCCGGCAAAAAAGTCAGGGCAGTAAGGATTCCAAAGATAGCCAAACCCGGCCGAATCATTTTCAACATCGTCGCACCCCATGTTTATGTCACGCCCACGGTGCACAGATTAACAGCACACCGCCGTCGGATCAATGCTTGAACTTCACGACGAGCGAGTTGACACTGACACGCCGTGGTTTATGCTAAAGGAGGATACGCTGTCACTTTGGAGGTCTCAGGCCCTGAATAAAAGAACTCAAGAAAAAATTAACGTACTGGCCACGCTCGCCACAGACAAACTCGCATACGAGTTCACCGCGCTGAATGTTTCCCAACTCTGCTCTTACACCGATGTGCTTCTCATCTGCCACGGCTCCAGCAGCCGACAGGTTCAGGCTATCGCAAGTCATATTCGGGAGAGCATGAAAAAGGAGTGCGAAGCACACCCTTTTGGGATGGAAGGAATGCGAGGCGGCCAATGGATCGTCATTGACTACGGCGATGTCATCGTCCACGTCTTCCACCAACCCGTGAGGGAGTATTACGATTTGGAAGGTAACTGGGCCGACGCTATACGCGGCAAGCTTGTGCAAGACAAAGACAGCGCGCACATCGAATGGCCCGATGAGGAACCGAAGCAAACTTGAGCCTCATTGATTCCCATGCCCATCTGGAAATGCCGCGTTTTGACGACGACCGCGATGAGGTCGTTCGGCGGGCGCAGGCATCCGGCGTTGAGCGCATCATCACTGTTGCAACCAACCTGGCCGACGCGAATAAGGCCGTCGAAATCGCCCGGCAATACGACATCGTTGACATGGCCCTGGGCATTCATCCCCACGACGCGAAAACCGCGTCGGAGAAAGACCTTGAGCAAATGATGGAGATCGCCGTGGATTCCGGCGCTGTCGCCTGGGGAGAGATCGGCCTGGATTATCACTACGACCACAGCCCGCGATCAGTGCAGCGCGAAGTTTTCGCACAGCAGTTACGTATCGCGCAAAAGCTCGATCTGCCGGTCATCATCCACACGCGCGAGGCCTGGGAAGATTGCCTGAAGATATTGAACGAGGAAATGGACGACGCCTGGCGCGGCGTGGTGCATTGCTTTGGAGGCGGCCTCGCGGAAGCGGAGAAGGTCGTGGAGATGGGCTTTCATATCAGTTTCACCGGCACGGTGACTTTTAAGAAAGATATGCCCGAGCATGAGGTCATTCGTCATGTCGGGATCGAGCGCATCCTCATCGAAACCGATAGCCCCTATCTGACGCCGGCGCCAAATCGGGGAAAGCGCAACGAACCGGCCTACGTAAGATTCGTGGCGCAAAAGATCGCCGAAATCCTCGAAATACCCTTTGAGAAAGTCGCCGAGATCACAGCAGCCAATACCCGCCGACTTTTTACGAAGCTTCGTTAAGCTCCCATCCTTAGGATCAGGATGGGCCTGACTTATGAAAAAAGCCGATATTGATGGGATTATTAGGGGATTTCTATAATCTCCTGGGCCGTTTTGATGGATAAACAGGCAGTTTCCACCGTCATTTCCGCACTTTTTGGCTGATTTCATAAAATTTTCATTAAAGAAGGCTTGACCGGAAACAAGCGCCTTGATAGAACGACAATCCCGTTTCGTGCGGGAGGGAAGGTAGCTCAGTCGGTAGAGCAACGGACTGAAAATCCGTGTGTCGGCAGTTCAATTCTGCCTCTTCCCATAAAAATGCTATAGAAAACGGGATGTTGGGAGTTATTTCCGACTTCCCGTTTTCGACATGTGGATGCCTGAAATACTTGAAAACGGTTCCAAATGGAAACAACCTTGGCAAAATCTTGGCATTTTTTCTAAAGGACATCGGGCATCCTCAGAAGCCTCTCTGACAATCCTTTCTGGATTTTCACTCCAGCCTCGATGAGGTCTTCATAGGGCACCGCTTCATATCGTGCGTGGGCATCAAGGCTTTGGCTGTGCCCCATAACGGCCCGCCGTACCACATCGTCGATTCCGGCCCGACGAGCGAATCGGTCGTAACTTCGCCGTAGATCATGTGGGTAGAGATGTTCCGTGATGCCAGCGCGTTCCAATAAATTCTCAATACTTTTACGAACGTTTTTAATGGGCCTTCGGTTGTTCCAGATGAGATGCGTCTGCCTTGAGATGCGGTGCCGGTTGATGTACGTCATGAGCATTGGC
>CAZQAE010000046.1:0-40317 GCA_964591275.1 uncultured bacterium
AATGTCGTCGTTGAGATCATCATTCGCATCATCATCGTCAACATCGTCATCGGTGCTGTCGTCCCCAACATCGATACAGCACCCCTCGTGGCAAGCCCATCCTGAGCCAAGAGCAGCAGTACATTCAGCGGTTGTAGCGCAGGTGAAACAGTCATCGTCGGCAGGCGTGCCGCCCGAGTCATCATCGTCGTCTCCGCCACCGCCGCACGAAATCGAAAAAGAAAGAAGGCAAGCCAAAAGGAAAGTCCAAAACAATACCGACGGTCGCATTTTATTCTCCTCATAGATTCGTATGGACGCTAAGTGAACAAACGGTAATTAGCAAGCACATTTGTTAGTGAGCTATTTGCGCTGTAACGGTTTTTCAAGCGTCTTGAAAGTCAACCCAAATTCTGTCACTTCGGCTAAGAGTGAAGCGGAGCTTTAGAAATCCCTTTAATAATTGCGCTGTCGCCCAAATAATTGGCTTCCAACCGGCCTACGTTGAAGGGATTCCTCGACTCGCAGACTTCGTCAGCATCGCTCGGAATGACAAAGTTGGTGCATTTTCTGGGGTAAAAGACATTCCACGACGCGCGCAAATAGTTCGCCTTTTCCAAATCCTGAACCCCGAACCCTTCTATGAAAACATCTGTGATTTCAAAGGAACTTATCCTCCATCTGAGAAAATTATTCTGGAGATATATTCGGCTGGAATTATGCTACGAAGATTGCGCGTCGGCTTCAGCAATTTTAGCCAACTCCACCTCGATGTGATCCAATAACTCTTTGACGCCGATTCCGTCTTTGGCGCTGACCAGATGCGGATCGATGCCCTGCCCCGCGCAGTATTTCGCAAATTTTTCAAATTGCTCGCGTGCGCCGGAGACATCCATTTTATTGGCGACAATGATCTGCGGCTTCAGGGCCAGTTGTTCATCATAGGCGCCAAGTTCCTTGTTCATCGTTTCGTAATCGACGACCGGATCACGCCCGTTTTGCAAATCAAGGTCGACCATGTGAACCAAAAGCCTTGTGCGTTCGATATGGCGCAGGAACTTATGCCCCAATCCCACTCCCAAGTGCGCGCCCTCAATCAGGCCCGGAATGTCCGCGACGACAAAACGGCGCTGTGGATCACGATCCACCGTGCCCAGGTTGGGCGACAACGTGGTGAAGGGATAGGCGGCGATCTTGGGTTTAGCCCGTGAGATGACGGCTACCATGGTGCTCTTGCCTACGGAAGGGAAGCCAATCAAGCCGACATCGGCGATCAGCTTGAGTTCCAGCCCCAGCCATTTTTCCTCGCCCGGCTTGCCCTCTTGCGCCTTTTGGGGCGCTCGATTCGTTGACGTCACGAAAGTGGCGTTGCCGCGCCCCCCGTTTCCTCCTCGCGCAGCAATGAACTGATCGCCCTCCACCTCAAGATCGGCAAGAATATTTTGCTTGTCCTCGTCGTAAATCACCGTTCCCGGCGGAACATGCACTGTGATGCGATCGGCGTTTGCGCCATGGCGATCCTTAGAGCTGCCGTTGACGCCGCGTTTTGCGCGGTGATGCTTTCTATGTTTCAGATCGAACAGGTTCATGAATTGACTATCGGCGACAATAATCACATCACCGCCTTTTCCTCCGTTGCCGCCGTCAGGTCCGCCGCGTGGGACAAATTTTTCCTTGAGGAAGGACACGCACCCGTTCCCGCCGTCGCCGGACTTCACAAATATTTTTACATCATCGATAAAACGCAAACTCACTCCCATCTAAAGGATATTATGCTTCAATATCATTGAACAGCCAAACTGAAAATATTCACTGAGGCGGCGCTTCATTCAAAATTGCATTGTCGAAATCGGCTTCCAAGGAAGCTTGGCCTTGATTTCGACTATTGGCAAGAGTAAAGATTTGTTGGGATTTGACAACAGTCAAGTGTTGAAGTGCTTCTTTTTCTTTTAGATTGGATCACAGGCCCACCCTATCGTGGGATCCCCGCATGACAACGGCTGAAACAAATCCTCTCGTTTCAAAAATTTCGAACGAACTGGTCGATGACTGATTCAACACAGAAAACAGCTGTTTTTCTCGGCATTTTATTCATTTCAGTTTTGACCGTTTTTGCCTGGGCATTCGTCGTTTTTCAAAATCGTCCCAATCCTGTTCAATATCCTCAATTCGTCATGTGGGATTCGGTGCACCTTGCTTTGAGCAACGATGGAGTCCACGAAACCGCCGGCCCTGCCATGGCGGACAGTAATGGCCTAATACGAACAGGGGCATATTTATTGTCACGGTTTGGCCATAGTTACGCCATCCTGACATCAGTTCAGGTTCCATTTCTTGTCATACTGATTCTTTCTGTCGGGGCCTTGGCCTGGCGGTATGGAGGACTGTTTGCCGTACTGCCCGCGGCTCTTTTTACGTCCCTATCTCCGATCACAATCGGCCTTTCACAGCAGTTGGACGATTTCTTGCCTATCCAGGCCATGGTTGCCTTTTGTCTGGCTTTATTGGCCTGGTCCGAAAAGGAAAACCGGGCATGGTTGTCTACACTTTGCATCCCATCATTGTGCATGCTCCCCTGGATATCCTTAATTCCAACAAATGGATTATTGGGGATGGCTGTTTTTTTTGTCGGCGCCTTGGCAATCCTTGTTTTTCCGGTTGAAGAGAAACGATCGTCTTTCACATGGCGATTTATCGGATTATTTCTTGCTTTCTACTTTGCCGGGTGGGTTTATTATTCACGCTTTTCTTTTCATTACTTCCAGTACATTCAAAGCGAAGCAGCCCATCTTCCTCAATACCCGAGCATCATCGAAAATCCGGCTGGATTGCTGGGGTATCCTGTTGCCTGGTTTTTGCTGTTAGCCGGACCCGTTCTTGCTCTGGCATCCTTCGCGGCCATGGCTTTATTTGCGTATAAAAAGAATTTCAGAGCCATTGTTCCGGCTATGTGTTGGTTATTTATACCTATGATCGCCCTTTCGATCTTGGAAAAACGAAACGCCTATTACCTGTTTTCAGCATTACCGGCCACCTATGTTTTGGCAGGATTGTGTATTTCAAAGATTCGCCCACGCATTCTTGCAATATGCCTCGCACTGATAATGATTTTCATATTGTCCTACGAAAGGCTGGATGACCATTTCCATCCACGGAACATGAAACCGATCGGTGAATCAATGGGCTTCCAGACGCCATTGGTAAAAACCTATTATTCTCCATTGTCGCCTCAAATTCCTGAAGAGAAAATTCGAGACAGCCTCATCGAAAAATGTGAAGGGCACGGTTTTCAGTTCTTGTTCGTTCATCCATTTGATATGGACTGGAAGGCAGTTTTTTATATATGGACGGCAAGGCCCGACCTGTTTGTGAATGAGGAAAACAGAGCGATCCAACCGAAAAAGGGTGCGTGCCGACTGGCAGTAATTCCAGAAGGGATTCAGAATCCCCATGATCTCGACCAGATTCTAAAGCACTATAAATCTCGTGTTGATGAGAACTGGCCCGGAAATGAGTTGATGGACGCGAACTATAAAAAATCACAACAACTCATCAAGCATTATGAATATCACTCCATGCATAACAATATGGCGCTATTTTTACCGAAATCCGAAATTTGATACGAAGAAAAAGCAACGGCCCAACAATGAAATCCGAATCATTTTCGGCAATTCCCTATTATCATCAATAATTCAATCGGCTTTGGCCTTCGATTCTCCGAAAAGAGGCGTGCATTGATACTCAACATTGCCATCGTCGAATTTGAACATGGAATCTTTGCTGTTTCCGACGCGTTTTTTCACCGGCGAAGAACCATCACTGAGATACCCCAAAGATTTCAGAGTCTTTTTCATGTCCTCGCTCATCTCTATCTGGTCGCCGATTTCAAATCGCGAAACAACATGACGATTCGTCAGAATTTCTTCGCAATATATTCTATAGCCCTTGCCTGCCGGAAAAGCCCTTTTCCCGTAAACCTCGCCCGGCATGGCGAAAGGCATGCTCTCCGGGTGTTTGGCCTCATCGCCAATTTCGACAAGACTGATGTCGCGTTTGTCATCCACCAACAGATCAATGTTCATCGGCGATTCTTCCGGTTCGGACACGAAATGAATGCCGTTGTTTCCCTCCGACCCAAGGGCGACGAAATTCAATTTGTCTTCCGATTTTTGCAGACCGAACTCCAGGCTGACCATTTCGCGGTTCTTGTCCGTGTCATAAATCACGTTATCTTTGTAGGCGTTGATAAAGCTGGCGCGCGTAGTCACATTTCCAATGTACTTCAAAGGCTTGTTTGTTTTTCCGAAGAGAATGGAAAACTGTTTTCGTTTAATATACAAATCCGTGTTCATCAGTTCCTGGAGCCAGGGATTTTCAAGCTCTGGAGAATCCACCAGGAGATTCTTTTTTTCTCCCGGGTCATTTTTGAGGTCGTACAGTTCTCTTCCAATTCGGCGTCCGCTAAGGCGAAATGTCGGGCTGTAGATATATTTCTTTTCATTCTTAATCAGGCATACCCTGTCCGGTCCCTGGCGGCTGGTCTCGGCGATCAACAATCTGTCGGCAAATCTTTTCGTCGTTTCCGGCGAAACGTTTTCAGCCATAAGCCCCCAAAGGCTTTGCCCGGCCAGACCGTCAACCGACGGCAATCCCACCATGTCGAGCAAGGTCGGAAAGATGTCGACGATGCTCGCCGGCGAATCCGTCACTTTTGGCCCCGCCAATTTTTCCGGCCAATATATGATGAGCGGTATGCGAAGCTGCTCGTCGTATAGCGTGAAACCGTGCTCCATCAGGCGATGCTCCATAAACTCCTCGCCATGATCAGCGGTCAGCACGATGATCGTGTTTTTCAAATCCAACTTTTTGAGAAACGCCAAGAAGCGTCCGAGAGCGCGATCCACGTTTTCAATCTCGCCGAGATACAGGGATTTTAAGGCGTCAAGCATAACCGGATTGTTCGCTCCGTACCGCCCGTGCATCACGTCGAGAACATCCTTCGTGTCACCCATAACCGGGAAACCTGTTTGCGGAATCCGTTTGGCCCGCAAGGAGGGCGGCGGCGAGTAAGGCGTGTGCGGATCAAAAAAATGAAGAAAGAGGAAAAAAGTCTTTTCATGATTCTTCTTAATCCAAGAGACCGCCTGATCCGCGACCACATCCGCCGAGGCATTCTCATGAAGGGCGAAGTCGTCAAATCCTCTTTTAAAACCGAAATCGCCGGCCACGTAATAGTGCGTGACGATGGCTCCGGTTTTGTACCCCCCCGATCTGAGCCTTTCCGCCAGCATCGGAGCCTCCGCAAAAATTTTTGTACCATCGTCGATGGCCCGGTGCTGCGTGGAGTGGAGGCCGGTAAAAAGGGATGCGTGCGCGGGAAGGGTCCAGGGAGCGGTCGTTCGGCAATTTGAAAAACGAAGCCCTTTTTCGGCCAAAACGTCCATCACCGGAGTGGCGCCGCTTGCGTCGCCGTAGGATCCCAAATGATCCGCACGAAGAGTATCGATGGAAATCAGAATAATCCTGGGTCGCTGAACATCCGGCTTACAACCGGGCATAAGGCTGATGACCAGGACATAAACAAAGAGCATAATGATTTGATGACGGCGCATGGTTATTGAATATTTCCTTCGCTTTGCGTCGGCGCTTTCTCACCCGTGAAATATTTGTTGAAATCCTGCAATTCATCGATTTCCGAAATGTCCATCGATTTTCTCACTCCCCGCAGAACATCCAGCGTCGGTAAAATGGAGTCTCCCGTTTCATAACCCGCCACCGATGCCTTGCTCGTGAATACCTTTCGAGAAGACACCCAATAGCCGGTGAGCGGAAATTTTCCCGGTAAGTCGCCATTTTCATTAAGGACAAAAGGAATTTTTTTCGGATTCACTCCCCGGTATCCCAAAGCAATTTTATCGGGAGCCGGTTTCCCGTTGACAAGCAATGTGGCCTGAACAAGAGCTCCTTCCGGTTCGACGATAAAATGAATTCCGTTTTTGCCCAATTTTCCCGAAGAGGCAAAGCGGATTTTTCTTTCGCCTCGGACTAAAATGAAATCCTTGGCCAGGACATTTCCCGCCCCGCGTGAAACAAATCTCGTGGAATCTTTAAACACTGTTTCAAATCGACCCGGCGTGGACAAAATTCCGGAGTAGATTGTCGCGGACCTTGTCCCCGCATAACGAACGGACCACAAATTTCGGCGCTGAAACAAGCCGCTGTCTTCTAAAATCCTTTGGAAGTCCGCGACCTTTTCCGGCAGATCATTTTTGAGGTCATATCGCTCCAGCGGATCGCTTTTCAAATCATAGAGCCTGGCGCCCATTTCGCTTCCGTTGATGTTAAAGTCCGGCGACTCAATATATTTCACGGCGTCTTTGATCACGGCCATCTGGTCCGGTCCACGCCTGGTCGTCTCGATGAAGATCGCCCTGTCATTGATCGCGGAATCAAGGGCTTCGTCTTTGCCATTTTTCAGAATCGAACGCAAAGACGAACCGTTCAATTTATCGGGAATTTCCAGGCCGGCAAAGGAAAGAATCGTCGGCATAAGGTCCACGAGACTCACGTAATCATTTATGAGAACGCCTGCGGAAATTTTCCCGGGCCAGGAAAAAATCATTGGAATGCGTATCTGCTGCTCATGGAGCGAAAAGCCGTGATTCATCAGGCCATGCTCCATAAATTCCTCGCCGTTGTCGGAAACGATAACGATCATGGTATTCCTGTCGAGTCGCTTTTTTTGGAGGAAACGAATGAGTTTTTCCAAAGCGCGGTCAGACCGCTCGATTTCCGCCATATAAAGCGCCTTGACGGCCTCAAGTGCCTGCGCCGCCTCCGGCGCCGGCCAGTGCTCCATGATGGATAGCATTTCGGCCATCCCGCCTTTCATGGGCCGAACGCCCGGCGGATAGTAGCGGCTCACGAGATGCGCCGGAGGTCTGTAGGGCGCATGCGTGTCCATAAGGTGGCAGAAAAGAAAGGTAGGATTTTCAGCGTTTGCGTCGAGCCACTGCAAAGCCCGTTTCACAACCTCCTCCGACGTGGCGCCGACAAGGTGATAGTAGTTGTCGAATCCTCTCCCGAAGCCTCGTTCTTTTCCCAAAAGATGATGGGGGGAAATCCCGGCTGTTTTGTATCCACCTTTTTGCATCAGCTCGGGCAGTGTTGCAGACTTGGAGTCAATGACCGTGCTTTCTTCGATCACGCCGTGTTCAGAGGGATACAAACCCGTCATAAGCGAGGCCACGGCGGGCAACACCCAGGGCGCGGTTGTATAAGCGTTGGTGAAATGCACACCTTTACGTGCAATATTATCCATCAAGGAACTGGCTTTCCCTTGACTGCCGTAAACACCCATAAAATCAGGTCGCAAAGAATCCACGCATATCACCAGCACGTTGGGTTTGGCGGGTTTCTTGTCGCAAGAAGGCAGGACCATAAAAACAACTGCGACCAAGGTTGCTGCAACCACGGACACAATGGCCCAAAAAGGTCTAAAATTTAATAAGTAATTCAATCCGCGTTCAACCTAAAAGTCAGTTGTTCACAACCAGAATCGATCATCGCGCGGCAAAGGCAAGAATCTCCGATAAAATCACAACGGCCCCGCTGACAGGATTTCACTTATGAGGCGGTTTCGTCAAGTCCCGCTTTATTTTCCAGCCCCATGGTTTCCATCTGCTGCATGAGATATTCGCTTGTAACCCAGGTTAAGCCGCCATTTTGGTCGGCGTATAACGCATAATGATCCTTCTTTAGCGCAATGTCGCTCAGGATATCATTGGGCTTTGTCACGACGACGCCATAAATCAAATCTCTGAATTGATTGGGGTTTTTTGTAAATGTCTTGGGAAATTCCAGTTCTTCTTTTCGCCGCTTGTACAAGTCCTGGTGCGCGATGATCTGCGTTTGCGTGGCGCAGTTTAAGATAAAGGCCTCGCTTCGATATTCAGGATGCATCAGCTTGATCGAGGAATCCAATGCAATATCCAGATTGCGTAAACAGGCATAAATGATTGGCTTGTTATTGAAATCCTGCTTTTCTTCGACGAAAAACTTGTGGATTTTCTCCATTTGCTGTTCGGCGCTGATCGTTTGATCTCTGGCGTGCCGCGTAACGACGTAGGTGTTGATCGATGAAAGGGCCGTCATAGCAATAATGAAACATACGGCCAGCGCACGCCTTAAACGCCCCGCCCTCGGTTCGTAAACAGCTGCCAGGCAGATCGCCAGCCCCAGGCCCGGCAAGAAAAAAAATCGCGGCGTGTGAAACAGCATAACCTTTTCAACCTTGACCACCATGGCCAGAGGCGCCGCCGAAACAATAAAAAAACCAAGCCCATAAAGCCAGATGAGGTTTCGCTTGAGTATCTTTCTTTTCAAAAGAAACAGCGAAAAAACAAAAACAAACAACAGCAATCCGATAGCCGTGTGAAATAACCAAACGTATTCGCCAAAGGATGCGATCAGCCTATAAGCGTATTCCCAAGTGAAGGCAACGCGTTGTTCGCCCACGTATCCGCCCATTGTTCCCAGGATCGCGTATCTCCACATCATGAAACCCGCCGCGGCAATAAAGTATGGAATGGATAAAATCACAATCCTGCGAAGGATGGATCTGGTGAGCGTGCCCCGATAATAATACATAAATGAGCCTGAAAGAATCAGCAAAGCGGGAAGAACAATTGTGATCTCTTTGCAAAAGAACGAAAAAAAGCCCAACGCCATCGACCAGCTAATGTCCCTTTTTTGCTTCAAGCGTAGAAAACGCAAAAATAACAGCACTGAAGCCAGCAGAAAAAAGGTGCCCAAAAGATCGAAGCGATTGGAAAGCCATAAGACGCCTTGCGCGGTAATGGGACTCACGGCGAAACTCAGCGTGACAAAGGCGGCAATGCCTTTATTGCCCGTCAAGTGCTGCATGACCTGCATGACCAGCGCGAGGATTCCTATCAAGAGGACAATATTGAACGCGTAATACCAGGCGGGATTCAATCCGCCGATGAGATAGTTGATTTTCCAAAACCAAAAAACGCCGGGGCGAAAAAATGCCCCCATCATGATGTCTGTTCCGTACGGCAACAGCGGATTGTCGATTTTATCCACGAGGTGAAGATGGAGGAAATCATCCAGAAAAAATCGAGCTTTATAGATGTCTTTATAGACAATAATTGTCCAGACCGAGATGGCCAGCACGTACTTCATGTTTCGAAGAAAAATCTGGCGTTCCGTGCGAATCCACTCGGCTGTTTTCGAGGACAAGGACAACTCCTCCGCGTAAAATGCAGGCGGTATTAGGTCAATGCTCGTAATATGTGTCAAGTCGGTTGAATCATTCGACTCGCTCATGCTAATGTTCGACGGTCAAGACCTGCTCCTCCAATGATCGATCCATGATGCAAAAAAATAACGCGGCTTCTTTGCCGCAACCCAACTGCACCGGAGAAACTTACCGGCGAGATCGACGAATCGCGCTTGTTATTTTCCTAACGCTCTGGCTCAGCTACGCCTATTTTTCTCATGGGGGTAGTTGGGGCGCCAACGCATATCTCGATCTGACCCGCGCCGTCGTCGAGGAAAAAACCTTTCGCATTGACGCCTATGTGTGGAACACGGGTGATTGGTCAAAAGTCGGCGACCATTATTATATCAACAAAAATCCAGGAGCCTCCTTTCTCGCCGCGCCTATATATTTCCTCTACCACCTATTTGACAAAAACGCCTTTAACGATTTTGTCAGCGCCCGAATCGCTATACACCTTATCACAGCCTTTTCCTTTTCTCTGCTGGCCGCCCTGGCGGGATCTGTTTTTTTTCTATGGTTACGCCGCTTCGCCGCGGTCGGTCCGGCTATCGGCACCGCAGCAATTTTCGGCGTGGGAACATCGCAATTTTCCAACGCATCATTTTTCAATGCCGCTATCGTCGTCTCCTCTTTTTATATTCTGGCGGCATTCATGCTCGATCGCACCCGCGACTCCGAATTGACCTCGGCCCGGGCGGGAATTTACACTTTTCTATCCGGCCTGTGCCTGGGTCTGGCCGTTGTCGCGGAACCGATCTCCGTTTTCGGCATCGTTATTTTTGCTGCGTTTATGATCATGCAACGACGAAAGATCCATATATGGCTCAAGTTTATTTTGGGCGGGATCGCTCCGGCGATTGCGCTGGTGATTTACAACATACGCGTCATCGGCAAACCATTCGGCACGGTTTACGAATTTCAAAATCCGGTTTTCAGCTATGATGGCGCCTTTTTGGATGTCTTTCGCTATCCCTCATTGGATATTTTGTACCGCATCACTTTCCACCCGATCAGAGGACTCTTTTGGGTGACTCCTGTTCTGGCTCTATCAATATTTGGAATTATTTCCTTGTGGCGACAGGAAAAAACCAGACAACTCGGCATGTTATGCGCTTCTATGATTCTTTTTTATTTCCTCTTTAACATCTCATTTGTCGCCTGGCATGGTGGGTGGTACGTCGGCCCGCGTTACCTGACTCCCGCCCTTCCCTTTTTCGTCGCTCCGCTGATATTCGCCTTTCAGCGATCAGGATGGCTCAGCCAGCTTGCGGTCTCGCTGGCGACATTATCCGCGGCCATTCAACTCACCATTGTCGCCGTCAATCCCTTTTGCCCACAACTTCCCGCGATAACGAATCCTCTTTTTCAGTACACCTGGCCAAACTTCTTTTCCAATATGCTATCCATCAACAATGCCAGCGCCTTTCCCAGAATGCCAAGACACGTATCGCGGATTTTTTCGCTGGAAAGCTTCGAGGAATGGTGGGCCGCTTATAATCTCGGAGAGGTTCTCGGACTGCAAGGCGTTTTGTCGCTGCTTCCCCTGATTCTGGCTTGGATGCTCGCCGGGTTGGTTCTTTATAAAATCGCTACGGAGCCATGACGAATTATTCGGCTTGATTTTGCCGATGCGATTTCACTATGATGGATCAAATATGGATGTTTCCACCAACAAGCAGCGAAAAGTAAATTCGATCAAGCTGATTGCCGTCAGCGTTGTCATACTCCTTCTTTTGTCCTTCGTCGTTTCCGGTGCGGTGAAAGTTTACCGATTAAAAAACGAAATGCGACTCATGGAACAACGCATCTCAACCCTGGAAACGAAAAACAATAGTTTGAGCGAACTCATTCTTAAACTCAGGGACGATTCGGACACCATCCAAAGAGAAATCAGGAAGCGTCTCGGAAGAATCATGCCCGATGAAACGATCGTTATCTTTCCAGGCGAGTCGAATGAGGTTCCCTCCGAGGAAGCTGAATAAGACATGAGAAATATCTGGAATTTTCTGCGCCGTCGTTACAGCCTTTTCATTCTCACAGCCTTGTTCATTTTATTGAGTCTTAAACAATTCGATCCGAGTCTGGTCTTTTCAAATTCAGCGCTTAGCAGTTGGCGGTTTTGGGTATTGTTTTTACTGGGAGTTTACCTCCTTTTCAAAGTATTTCAGTACCTTAAATCGGAAACCGGCGAACCTCAATATTTGGATTTAACCAGTTTTACCGACATCGAAACTTCTCTACTGATTTTAGCCATTATCAACGTCATCATCCAATTGGGCGGATCTTACAGTCACTATCTCTATCCGCTCAATTATCTCGTTTTGGCGATGCTGGCGATCTACTTGCCGGTCACCGTCGCCATCTCGTTGGCGCTCTTTCTTGCGTTGCTGGAAATCGCCGGAAATGAATATGCCAAGCTGCCTTTTGAAATCGTATTCGCCAACGCCACGGCGCACGCGCTGATTGGATTGTCTTTTGTTATCGTCATTGGATTATTTGTAGCCCGCGAAAGGAAAATACGAAATAGTGCCATCAACAAGCTGAATCGCCTCACCGCCGATGCGAAAGATCTTTCCTCCCCAAAAAGTGAACCAGCCGTCATGCGTGATGTCACGCAACAAAGCGATGTCCATCATACACGCGACCTGGACACGGAACTTTCGGAACTCATGGACATTGCAAGGCTTGGGCTGCAGGCGGATGCCTGCGTCATCTTGTTCACCGACCAGTACGGAGCCCTGTTGAGGGTCAGAGCCATGAGCGGCGATCCCCGCGAACTCGACGAAGATGCGGTTATTCCCGTGCAAGGAACCATCCCGGGGCTTGTTCTCAGCCAAGGCGATCCCCTGGTGCTGCAAAAAATCGACAAGGGCCGCCCACCCTTTGAGTATCGCCGCGGTCGCGCCAACATTCGTTCCTGCATCGCGCAACCGCTCCATTTCGAAGGAAAGGCCATTGGCGTTCTCATCGCGGACAGCAAAAAAGAGAGTGCATTCGACTCCGATTCAGAAAATTTTCTGCAAAAAATAGCCGGCCAGGCGACGCAAGCCTACCGCGCAGCGCAGAACATTGCGGGCATTGACCGCGAAAGAACGGAATTTGCAGCTTATTACAATGTCATCAAAAGATTCACCCAATCGCAGACACTCGAAGAGGTCATACAAGTCACTTTCGATGTCGCTTATGCAATAGTACCTCATGACTCTTCCCTGATTTCGTTTACAGAAGAGAATGGAACCGCCTCCATCGCAGCCGTCGAGAAGTTGCCGGAGAAATGGGTCGGCCTGAAATTCAAGGAAAACGAAAGTCTCGCCGGGGGAGTTGTGGCCGAAGGCAAGCCTCTGGTCAAATCAAGTTTTCAGGAATTGAAAAAGCCGCCTTATCATCCCGAATGCCGCCTTCGCGGTATGAAGAGTTTCATTATCCTTCCTCTGATCGTGCATGATCATGTGGTGGGAACGTTGGCCATCTTCTGGACGAAGGAAAATGCCTTTACGCCATACGACAGCAAGTTCCTCGAGGTGGTTGCCATCCACGCCGCCAACAGCCTGGCAAATGCACGCCTTCACAATCAACTCGAACAGCACGCCATGACGGACGGACTGACAACCCTGCCGAATCACAGGGTTTTCCAAATGCGCTTGGACGAAGAAATCAAACGTTACCAGCGCATTCAATTACCCCTCTGTCTCATCTTGATGGATATCGACCATTTCAAAAAGGTCAACGACACCTACGGCCATCCTGTCGGGGACCTTGTATTGCAAAAACTCTCTAAATTGTTGAAGGACAGCATTCGCGACAGTGATATGGCCGCACGTTATGGCGGAGAAGAATTCGCCCTGATTCTTCCTAATACCAAAGCGGCGGGCGCCTGGAATTTCGCGGATCGTCTCCGTCGCCAAATAGCCGCGCACAAAATAAAATACGCGCAAGGGACTTTGAGTATCTCCATCAGCCTTGGGATCGCCTCTTTCCCCGAAGACGGAGCCAATAAAGCCGCCCTGGTCTCGGCAGCGGACAAAGCTCTTTACTATTCCAAAGAGAATGGCCGCAACCGCGTCAGTTGGATTGGGGATATCGAAATCGACGATTCCATGACTTGATCTGAAACCTTCACGTCGCACTGATTTCACTGGTCGCCTGTTCAATGACCCTTTGGCGACAATCTTTATAAATACGGCGAATAATTTTCTGGACTGAGGGTCTTCGGGCTGCCTTTAAGGTGTTAATTTTCCGCTCGAATTTTGACATTTTCGCTCGAAATTCGGCAACAAATCAGGGATGAAAGAATTCCCCGGATTGGACACTTGATTTTTATTCCTCGTCTCGTTAGAATGCGCTCCGTTTAAGTCGAGGTGGCCATAACCTATTGAAAACATTAAATAATAAGCAAATGAATTTTTGATTGCGCCACATTTCTCTTTTGAAGGCGCAATGAACCGGACCTATTCCACTTTCACGAAAATGAAAAGCAACATTTCGACGACCTCATTCGGTCGGACCTAAATATCAACTTTCACCAGGAAACAACCAATGTCGGAAACAACCAACCCTCAAGACACGCCATCAGGCAACGATGAAGCAAACCTGTCCTTCGCTGACCTTTTTGAGCAAAGCGAAGTCGGAACCAAAAAGGAAGGCGAAGTCGTTCGCGGACGAATCATCGCCATTCGCAATGACAACGCCATTGTGGATATCGGATTCAAGTCCGAAGGCTCAGTTGACCTCCATGAATTCAGAAACAGCGACGGCGTCGACCCTAAAGTCGGCGACGAATTCGATGTTCTTTTGGTAGAGGCCGAAGACGACTCCGGCAAAATCGTCCTTTCAAAAGAAAAAGCCGACAAAATGAAGGTTTGGGACGAGATTAGCCAGGCTTTTGACGACGACGGCATTGTAGAAGGAAGAATCATCGCCCGCGTGAAAGGCGGACTCAATGTGGATATCGGCGTAAGAGCCTTTTTACCCGGTTCGCAGGTGGACCTTCGCCCGGTCCGTAATCTCGAAAAACTTGTCGGAACCATCAGCAGTTTCAAGATACTGAAATTCAACCGCCGCCGCGGAAATATTGTGTTATCGCGCAGGGCTCTTCTCGAAAAGGAACGCGAAGAGCTTCGCGTTAATACTTTGGAGCGCTTGGCCGAAGGCGCCATCCTCGAGGGCATTGTCAAGAACATCACCGACTACGGCGCCTTTATCGACCTGGGCGGCATCGACGGACTGCTGCACATCACGGACATGAGTTGGGGACGCGTAAATCATCCTTCCGAAGTGTTTGTGATCGGCGACGAAGTCAAAACCGTGGTGCTAAAATATGATCCAGAGCGACAACGCGTATCGCTGGGACTCAAACAGATCACGCCCGATCCCTGGAAGGATGTGGACAAGAAGTACAAAATCGCCGAGCGCATTGAGGGCAAAGTCGTTAGTCTGACCGATTACGGCGCGTTCATCGAACTCGAACAAGGCGTCGAGGGACTGATTCATGTCTCCGAGATGAGTTGGACCAAGAAGATCAAACATCCCAGCAAACTCCTGGCAGTCGGCGATATCGTGGAATCGATAATCCTCGACATCAACGTGGACAATCGCCGCATTTCCCTGGGCTTGAAACAAACCGAGCCGAATCCATGGGACATCATTGAGGAACACTATCCCGTCGGCACGCACATCGTTGGGAAAATCCGCAACATCACGGATTTCGGACTCTTCGTCGGAATTGATGAAGGCATCGACGGCCTGATTCACATCAGCGACATCTCGTGGTCTCAGCGAATCAAACATCCCGGCGAAATTTTCAAAAAAAGCCAGGAAGTCGAAGCCATTGTTTTGAGTATTGACCGGGCTAACGAACGTTTCTCACTGGGCATCAAGCAGCTCTCTGAAGATCCCTGGGCCAGCGTTGTTTCACGTTACAACATCGGTGATATCATTACGGGAGAGATCATTTCCATTGCTGATTTCGGTGTATTTGTCAGCATCGAAGAAGGAGTCGAGGGACTTGTCCATATCTCGGAACTGTCAATGAAGAAGATTGATAACCCGGCGGATATCGTTAAGGTCAACGAGAAAATCACTGCCGAGATCATGAATATCGATTCTAAAGACAGAAAAATTCGTCTTTCGAGGAGAGTTATTGAAGGCAACGCGGAAAAGAGCGAGTACGCATCCTACGTCGCCAAACACGGAAGCGCCCGTTCTCAAATGGCTGACCTGATCGCTGCGGCGACATCCAACGACAAGGGAGAAGAGGCAACCGAAGCTGCTCCGGATTCGCCGGCTCCAGAAACTGCGCCCGACGCCGAAATGGCGCCTGAGGCTCCTGAGGCTGAGGTTATTGAAGAGTTGAGCGCTTCCGAAGCGTCGCCCATTTCAGAAGGGGAAGACAAGGTTGCCGTAGGCTCAGAGGAAACGACCACCGATGCACCGGAAGAAAAAAAGACCGAAGACCTTGGGGATGATTCGGAAGATTCGGATACAAACGAGTAACGCAACAACATAGGTCAAGCCATGAAAAACAGGCCTATCCTGCTGGGATTCCTTGTCGGCAGCGCCGTCATATTGGTTTTCTTTGCGGTCGCAATGATGTTGTTGACATCGTTTTCGTCAAATTTCCCCAGTAGCATCATGGGCAGCGACGGAATCGGTGTTGTCAACATTACATCAACGATTAATGAAAGCCGGCTTATCCTTGATCAGCTGGACCGCTACCATCATGATGATTCCATCGCCGCCATTCTATTGCGCATCGATTCCCCCGGCGGCGCTGTCGGACCTTCGCAGGAAATTCATCGCGAAATTATGAAAATAAGGAATGACAAGGTTGTCGTCGCCTCCCTAGGAAGCACAGCCGCATCGGGAGGGTATTACGTTGCGTGCGCAGCAAATAAAATCATGGCCAATCCGGGAACGCTGACCGGATCGATTGGCGTGATTATGGAATTTATCAATGTCCGGCGACTCTATGAGACCATCGGCATGAGCAGCGATGTTGTAAAAAGCGGGCGCTTCAAGGATATGGGCGCCTGGTCCCGCGACCTGACCACGGAGGAAAGAGCACTTCTGCAGAACGTTGTTGATGATGTGCAGAAACAATTTATTGAGGCTATTGTCGATGGACGTGACATTGATCGGGAAAGTATTCTTTCCATCGCCGATGGTCGCATTTTCACGGGCGCCCAGGCCATGAGTTACGGCCTGGTGGACAAATTGGGAAACTATAATGATTCCATTGACTATGCTGCGGAGTTGGCTGGAATCGAAGGCAAGCCGAGAATCGTCCGCCAAAAAGAACGGCGCATATCGGTTTGGGATATTGTTCTCGACGATCTTCTCGGGCAATTCGCCGGCAAATTGCAAAACGCTATGGAGCTAAGGGATTTTCGATTGCGCTAATTATAAGAGCACCGGGCTTGTGCGCCGATAACAAAGAGGTTTCTACATGACCAAATCCGAATTGATCGCTGAGGTCGCTGAGAAAATGTCAGGCAGTCGAAAGAAGGACGCCGAGGTCATCGTCAATACCATCTTCGATCGAATGGTTGACGCATTGGTTGAGGACGATCGGATCGAGATTCGTGGTTTTGGCAGTTTTCATCTTCGCCTGCGTAAGGCCCGCCTGGGCAGAGATCCAAAAACAGGCGCGCAGGTTCAGGTTGCAGAGAAAAAGGTCCCATTTTTCAAAGCGGGAAAGGAATTGCGAGCCAGGGTCGACGATATGAAGCACGAGTAATTTCGATCCGCAAATCCAATTTTTTTTCAATGCAAACCTACTGCCGAATGACCGCACGCTGAGAATCGCCAGGAGACGACTTGAAAACGATCGGCGTACTTTCCGATACGCATCTGAGTTCCGGCGATGACATTTCCATCATGCGTACGATATCAGAAAACGCTTTGGTGGATGCAGACATCATCCTCCACGCCGGAGACATCCACGATCTGGCGCTGTTGGAAGCAATCTTTTCCCCACGCCCTTTCTTTGCTGTTGCGGGCAATATGGATTCAACCATCGCTTGCGGTGAATTGCCTGCCCTGCGGATACTTGATATAGAAAAGGTAAAAATAGCTCTTTTACACGGCCATTCGCTGCCTCAACCTGTCCACCGATCATTGTTGAAGAAGTTTTCCGATAAAAATGCAGTCGTCTTTGGACACACGCACGAGCCCTATTGTAAAAAACATCACGGAGTGCTGCTCTTCAATCCGGGATCGCCGACGCAACCCCGTGGCCATAGCCAAGCTTCCGTCGGACTGCTGCGGGTTGAACAAAGCTCAATTGAAGGGCATATTATCAACCTGCATCCTTCTGGAGGATCGATTTGAAAAAGCTTTGGGCACCATGGAGAATGGAATATCTTGTCGCCACGCGACCGGAAGGCTGTGTATTTTGCAAAGCTTCCGGCGAGGATTCGGATCGCGATAACCTCATTTTATTCCGTGGCGCAGAAGCGTTCGTGATAATAAACCGATACCCTTACACCAACGGGCACCTCATGGTCGTGCCGTACATCCACAAATCAGATTTGGCCGACATCAGCAATTCCACCTTGCTGGAAATCTTCGATTTATTGAAACGATGCCAGGAAATTCTCCGGCAATCGGTCTGTCCTCAAGGGTTCAACATTGGCCTCAATCTCGGGAAAGCCGGCGGCGCGGGCATTCACGAACATCTTCACTTTCACATTGTGCCCCGCTGGGATGGCGACACAAATTTCATGCCCATTCTCGGCGACTGCCGAGTCATTTCGGAGCATCTGTTGGACAGCTATGACAGGTTGTTTCCGTTTTTTAATAAACTTTCAAATCATGACGAAAAATAGGGAGACATCATGCGCATCTTCAAAACTTTCTTCTTTCTGGTCTTTGCGCTGGCCATCGGGTTTTTACTCCATTACAACTGGTCGTGGCTTTCTCAAAGCGAATCCATTTCCTTCTTCAAGTGGCAGTCCATCGCTTTTCCCATGTGGACATACCTTATCATCACGATGCTTGCCGGAGCATTTTTCGTAACCATGGGAGCGCTTTGGGATGTCCTGAAAAGCCGTCGCATATGCAAAAAAGCCATTCGAGAACTGGATGATCTTAAAACCCGTTACGATAGCCTTCGAGGCGCTGAGGATCAGGATGTCGCCTATAATGTCGGCGATTCCGGGACGGAGGAACTTGCCAAAGGCAAGTCCGAAAACTCCGAGATTTCCTAAGGGCCTTGTTTCGGAAATACGACGCCATTTGATCACCGCCCCACTGGCCTCCGCACTGTCATTATCTCTGCGATGTACTCGGACAGCGGCGGCGCTTGCCCTGATTTTGCTTTTTACAATATCCACATTCGCCAGTGCTAAGCCCGCCGAAGTCGCAGATTTGAGCGACGACATCTTACGCGCTTTTGAACGTGATGAGTACGAAAAAGCTTCCGCATTGTTGGGCGAACTGCGTTTGCTGCACCCTGAATCGCCGATGGTCGCGGATCTCGAACTCACGCGGGCAAGGCACTGCCCCGCGACTTATGAAGCCATTCGCCTTTTTCGTGTTTTCACCGAACAACATCCCGATCATCCGAAGACTCCATCCGCATTGATTGAACTGTCCCAGCTATACAGGATCAGCGGCGATTCCACTTCATCTTTGCGCGAGGCTCGGCGCGCCCGCGACAAGTATCCATCCTCTTCCGAAGCCATTGACGCAAGGCTTTTGATCGGGCGCCTGAACATGAACGCCGGTCGCTGGGCTGCCGCAGCCGAAGAATACGCCACAATCATTCACTTGCACCCCGATCGTCCGAAAACCCCGCGCGCGGCGATTGGTTTAGCGAATGCGAAGTATCAGATGGGCAAACAATCCGAAGCCAAAGCTCTGTTCAAGCAATATTTACAAAAACCCTCCCCAGGGATCGACGCCGCGCATGCCATTTACCTGCTGGGGAAAATAGCCCAAAGCGCAAACAACAACTCTCGAGCCCTTCGATACTATCGAATCGTCAAAGATAAACTCCCAATGAATTTTTATGGGCTAGCGGCGGAAAATTCATTGACTTCGCTCGGCATAAACAATCCGGAAACGACTTCGCCGGATTGGAATCTTGAAATTCCTCCCGAAGGTCCGGTTGAGGAATACGCCGTATCCATTGGACGATTCGATCATGAGCGCGCCGCCGCAGAGGCGAATGTTTTTCTCAAAGCCGGTTTCTCAACGAAGATAAAAGAGGCGCCAGGCGCTTTGTCCGAGGTGCTCATCGGCTCATTTGCCACAGAGATTCAAGCTCGCTTTTTCGCCGAAGAGCTTGAAAAAAAATATCTTCGGCCCATGGGCGTTATTCAAATCGAGCCATCCGATTGATCAAAATGTTATTCGTTTAAAATGAAATCCGTCTTTCAAATGCGCTGAATACAAAGGGTCGGGAAGCGGCTATTTCCTTCAAGCACGTCATCCAAATTTTCCAGCCCCCCTTTTTCGTTCCCTTCCCCCTCATCGCCCGGCACCTGGCGTGCAAGGCTGCGACAGGGAGACGACATCGCTTCCACGCATCCCAAATCCTTCATGAGCCGAGCAATAACGCGGGGCGGCAGATGCTTTTGCGTTTGTTGCGAATTATGGAAAAGAGTCGCCATGACAATATTGTGGTCCGGCGTGATGCCGACGGCGAAAAACTCCATGATGTTTTCCGTCGGCGCTTCGACCGAATCCGGAAAGGCTTTCCTAATATAATCCGCCTCCCTGACAGCGTCGCTGTATCCTGCGTTGCTAATCAAAGCCATTTGGCCCTGAAAGGCGACATGGCGCGAATCGAGCCCTTTTATTTTCGGCGCAAGAAGTTCGATATTTTGACCTTCATGAATCCAGTGAAAATCAAAAGCGCTCTTCGGGGCATTGATGGCCACGGCCATTCCCGTTTCAGGAATATCAACCGCGCCGTCGATCTTCACTTTGGCAACTCGCCGACCCGTTATCGAAAAGGCGCATGAAGCACTCAAGGTATGTTCGCCGAACGCAGGAGTATAAAAGACGATATCGACGGGATTCAGCTTCCGTTTATCAACGCCGCCGGCTTTTAATGTCATCCCGCCAAGACCCAGCTTTATCTGCTTCAATTGTAAACGGCTTATGTCAATGAAACCGTTGATATCCTGCGTGAAACAGGGAGCATCCAAAAGCGGCGGATTCGTCGCCACACCGCCTTGCACGACAAATCCCAAAGGTTCATCACTTTGCTCGTTACAAAACGCGACTTGCCGTATGCAGGGTTTGTCCTTGGCGCCCTGCGCTTTTTCGACAATAGCAATACGATATTTTTTTGGAGAAAATCTCAGGACCTGAGAATTAACTCTTCCCCAAATCAATCGGTCGCTCAATTTCGCGGCAAAAAAATCTGAATCGACTTTTTTCACGACAGCCCGCTTCGTGTCGATGCGTTTTAGGCCTCCCTGTGTTTCCGTAGCTTCAATTTTTCGGCTATTTGAATTCATCAGGATTTTCCAGCTTTCGGCTTAGATTCTCATTGACAGCTTCAAGAGCAATATCATATTTTCGACGCATGTTGAAAACGGAAACAAACAACACCGCAAAATCTTTATCGGGTCGCCTGCTACCGGTCACCCTGCTTCTTATTCTCGTTATAGGATCGGCGCAAGGTTTAAGCTGCGCCCAAAAGTTCCACACGAAACCCCAAAAAGCGGGATGGGAGCAAAAAGGAACCGCCTGTTGGTACGGCAAAGATTACGATGGTCGCCGTACAGCCAGCGGCGAAGTATTCGACATGAGAAAACTCACCGCCGCGCACCCTTCCCTACCCTTTGGAACGATTGTGCGCATCCGAAATCTGACGAACGACAAAACCGTTCTGGTTCGCGTTAATGATCGCGGACCGACAGTGCGCGGGCGCATCATCGACTTGTCGTACGGCGCGGCAAAAGAGATTGACATGGTGGCTGCGGGACTGGCCGAAGTCGAACTCACTGTCGTAAAGACGCCGCGGGACTAGACGCCCCGCCAGGATGGCTATCCACACTTGCTGATCGACACAAGCCAATCGTAATCCTCGTCGTTGACGCAATACGGCTGCCCGGATGAATCCAGTTCGCAGTCAATCGTGCAGGTGAATCCGTCGGGGCAGGCATCCGGGGTTTCACACAACTGCGTGCAATACATATCGCCAATCGAGCGCCCGACGCAATGCGTGGAAACGCAAAGCGCCATGTTTGAGTCAAAGCACCACAAGTCGTCCTTGCAAAAGCCGCCACACGAGTCGCCAACGTCGTTTGTCCATCCCTTGTCGCCGCCCTGGTCGTCGTCTGACTCACCGTCGCATGAAATAAGCAGCAAAGCAGCGCCGAGGAATATCGACGAAAAAAACAAAACCATCAGTATCGGATTTTTCATTGCATTCATGCTTTTATTCTGGCAGCGCTTTTAAAGAGCGTCAATGAGCGAAGGGCTTGACCGATAAGGCCCGAATTTGAGAGTATTTGCCAATGAAAATACTAGACTTGAAAATAAAATCGCTGTTCTTCCTGCTTGTCGCAGCCTGCCTGGCTACGCTGTTCCCGGTTTTCACAACAGCGTCTGATGCCGCGAGCACCGAAAAAAAATACGGCGATGAAAAAAAGGTTGATCGGCCCCAGGCGCCGGCAAGGCCGGAAACTCCAAAAGAATTTTTCATGGCCGCCATCGAAGCCTTCCAGGCCGGAAATTCTCACAACGCCGAAGCCTATTGCCTCAAGGCTATTGCCATGAAACCGCAATTCGCCGACGCGCACTATCTGCTTGGTAAAATTTTCTTGTATAGAGCGGCGGAAAAAAACAGGTTGGAAATCCGAAACTTCGGCGTCAATTCCCCTGAAACAAACTACGTGCGCCGATACCTGAAAGGCCGTGAAGAACTGCTTCGTGCGCACAGTGAATTTGATATCGTCGTTCAAATTCAGCCTAAAGCTGCGGACGCCTGGTTGAATCTCGGTATTTGCGAAGACAATCTGGGAAATGACGACGCCGGCATCAAAGCCTATAAAAAAGCGATTGAACTCGGTCCGCTCACTACTATCGCGCGAGATGCGCACAACAACCTTGGGTTGACGTTGCAGACAAAAGGCGACTCAAAAGGCGCGCTCAAAGCCTTTCAAATGGCGCTTCGCATTGACCCGACTTTCTCGCCGACGCGCATCAATATGAAGCGACTTATCGCAAAATTCCCCAAGCTTAAAAAAGACATTGAATAAAGCCATCACCCCTTTGACGGCAGCCGCTATCCACGATAGTTTTCAGATCGACTTTGCATTCCCGGAGGTCTTTTATGATTGATTCAAAATTTATTAAAAAGAGATACGGACCGGTGAAATACGTCGTTGGTCTCGAAAAGATCAAGGAGTACGCCATTGCCACCGGGGACACGAATCCTCTTTATCTCGACGAGGAGGCCGCAAAGGCAGGTCCAAACGGCGGTATTGTTGCGCCGCCGATGTTCGCTGTTGTCTATACGAAAGATGTCATGGAGCAAATGCTGTTTGACAAAGAGTTGGCCCTGAATTTGGCCATGCTGGTTCATGGCGAGCAGCAATTCGATTTCTATGAACCGGCCCGGCCAGGCGACGCCGTCATCAGCGAAGCCCAAATTTTCAACATCGAAAGAAAAGAAGACAAGGACTTTGTCTCTGTTGAAGTCAAATCCAGCGTTAACCATCGTCCGATCACGCGGGCGGTTTTCACCTTCCTTATCAGAGATTGAAACCATGACACATAAAATCAGCGAAGTGAAAATCGGCGAGGAATTTGATTCAAAAACGAATGTTGGTCGATATCAGCCGATTTACTACGCTGGAGCCTCCGGCGATTTTAATCCAATCCACATCGATTCAGAATTCGCCAGAATGGTCGGCCTTGACGGGTCTATATTGCAGGGGTTATGCACAATGGCTTTCACAGCCCGGGCGCACATTGACTGGGCCGGCGGCGATCCGGCGCGACTGAAATCGATCAAGGTTCGTTTTAGCAAACCGGTTTTCCCGGACGATGTGATTACGACGAAATCCAAAGTCGCTTCCATTGAAGGCCATTGCGTCAAAACCGAATTTACGTCAACGAATCAAAGCGGCGTTGAAATCATCACTCGCGCATTCGCGGTCCTCGAACTTGGTGAATAGCTCATGTCCAAAACCATCATCGTCATGCCGGCCTATAACGCAGAGACAACACTTGAAGCCACGGTCAAAGATATCCCGGACGGCACGGCTGACGAGATCATCCTCGTCGATGACGCCAGCCGGGACAACACCTGCCAAAAAGCGGAATCCCTTGGGCTAACCGTCATCCGGCATGAAAAGAACCTCGGATACGGCGGCAATCAAAAAACCTGTTACAAAACCGCCCTGGAACATGGGGCCGATGTCGTCGTCATGATTCACCCGGATTATCAATACGACTCTGCCCTGGCGCCGCATATGACGCGCTTTATTTCCGACGGATATTTCGACATCATGCTGGGAACACGCATCCGAACACGCAAGGAGGCGCTCGAAGGCGGCATGCCCATCTGGAAGTATCTGGCGAATCGATTCCTGACAATCACGGAAAATATTCTGCTCGGACAAAACCTGTCTGAGTATCACACCGGATATCGATGCTACTCGAGGCGCGTCCTGGAAACTCTAAACTGGTCTGAAAATTCCGACGACTTTGTTTTCGACACGGAATTTCTTCTCCAGGCGATTTTTCACGGATTCAAGATCGCGGAAATCCCTGTCCCAGTGCGTTATATGCCGGAAGCGTCCAGCATCAACTTCAGCCGATCCGTGAAATACGGACTCGAAACCTTGAAAACACTCGGAAGATTCTGGATGCACAAAGTCGGGATAAAAAACGACCCGCTATTCAAAAACCGACTGGCCACGCCGCAGACAGACTAAAAAGCCTCCTGCACGTTTAGCACCATCGACAAGTGGCCGTCCCCGTGCATTCCGATACCGCTGAAATATTGGTTGTCGATGAGGTCGCCTTCAACCTGGCGAATCACAACCTGTTGCAGATTCAATACTTCGTCCACAAGCAGTGCAACATTTTGCTCATTCTTGTGAACAAGAATGAGCGTGCCATCCGATATGGGGCGGTCATCGCCTTTAATGTCCAATATGTGCCTGACGCGCACGACCCGATATATGACTTCGCGTATCTGCAACACTTCTTTGTCTGTGATTTTATGCCCGGCGCCGGCTGAAAGTTTGTACACCTCCGCCACCATTTCCTCGGGAATGCTGATTGTCACCCCATCCACTTTCGTCACGAGAACCTTGGATACGACCGATGTGATATTGACCGGAACAGCAAGCTTCATCGTCGTCCCAACACCGACTTGACTTTCGACGTCTATGGTTCCGCCCAAGCCTTCCACGCTGGTTTTGACAATGTCCATGCCGACGCCGCGACCAGACACATCACTAACGACTTTTGCCGTGGAAAGACCGGACTTAAAGATGAGACGCAACGCGTCCTGCTTGGAGATGGCTTTCGACTCTTCAAGGGTCAAGATCCCTGATTCCAGGGATTTTTTAATCAGAGGGGCGGGATCGATCCCGCGTCCGTCGTCGCTGATGTTGATAAAAACCAACTCGTTTTCCTTTGACAGAGAAAGACGAATCAACCCTCTTGGGTCCTTGCCTTGCTGCAAACGTTCTTCAGGACTTTCAATGGCATGATCCACGCAGTTACGGATTAAATGAGCCATGGGCGCGTCCAAAGCCTCAACAAGACTTTTGTCCAGGTCGATGGCATCCCCGGTGATCTCGACCGATATTTCCTTGCCCAATTTATTGGCAAGATCGCGCACCAATCTCGGCGTCTTTTGCGTGAGTACATGAGCCGGCACCATGCGCACAGCCAGAATGCTTTTTTGCAACTCTTCCGAAAGGCCCTGGAACTGGGCAATCGTCTCGCTGAAGCGATTTTGGAATTCTCTGGCTACGTTATGGCCTTTGAGATCATTGCGCAAATAGTTGAATGCTTCGCTCATTATCACCAGTTCGCTCACGAACTGCATAAACTGATCGATTTTGTTTTCGGCCACTCGCATCGTTTTCGCGACGGATTCCGCCGGCTTTTTCGTTGTTTCTTTTTTTGAATCGCTCTGCTTAACCTGAGAAAGTTTCTCTGTCCGGCTCATGCCCGCCAGGAGGTCGAGTTTGCCCTTCATTGCCTCCCGGCATATTTCATCCAATCCCAGCGGCGAATTAACGAAGGTGGAATAATCTTCAAACATTGACTGCACGTGTTTTTGCGCTTCGCCGCTTAGTTTATTCTTCAGAGAATCGACGGCCTTTTTTATTTCACCAGCGACTTCACTTGTCGGTTCCTGCTTCCACGGATCAGCCAGATGCAGCGACAACACTGCCATTTCATCGGTTACCGGTACATCTCCTATTTTCATAACCATATTGGCGTCTTTGAAAATCGCTGTCGACGGTCCTGGTTTTTCGCCCTCTTTCAATTTCGACAGTCGATAACAGGCACCCTCAAACTGCTCTATCTGGAGCAAATGGTCTTCCGTAACTTTCTCCTGAGCCAAAAGAGGTTCAACCAACTCAACAAATGACTTCGCTTGTTCGATAAATTTTTCATATGGATCTTCCTGAGATCCGGTGACTTTAGCTTCGGCGATTCTTGCCAGGAAATTATTATATTCATTGTCATCAATTACTTCAGCTTCGCCGGCTTTGACACGACCCAATATGGCCGTCAACATGTCAGTACCCTTGAAAATGATGTCGATGATATCTTTATCGGCGGCAAGTTTCTGGGAACGTATCAGATCGAGCAAATTTTCAAGGTCGTGCGCGAGAGTTTTCATTCTCCCGAGGTTGAAAAATGCCGCATTTCCTTTGACCGAATGAATAGGTCGGAAAATGGTTTGAATAATTTCTTTATTATTCGGATCATTTTCCAACTTGACGAATAATTCGTCCAGGCCGGCGAGGGATTCCTCGGTTTCCGAAATGAACTCCCCTAAAATTTCCGGGTCGAGACTATATTGGTCGCCCACTGTTGCCATCCCCCCCCCTGATTACATTCTCATTTTATTTAAATCGACGAGAAGGTCGCGCCACTCCTGTATCATTTCTGCGGCCCGGTGCAGTGCTTTCTCCATTTTATCAATAAAACCTTTGGATTCTTTGATAACGCATGAGTCCGCCCCGCGCCTAAGACACTTCAAAATATTCTCCATTTTCATATAGCCGGTCATCATGATAACCCGCGTGGGCGGGCTCAATTCTTTCACTTTCGTCAATAGTTCGATTCCGTCCATTTCCGACATCACAATATCGGAAACAACAATCAAATAGTTATTTTGGCGGAACATTTCAATGGCTTCATAGCCGCTCGCGGCAGCGTCAACAGGAAATCCGATTTTATCCACAAGCCGTTTTAGGGTTTCCAGCATTATCGGTTCGTCGTCCACGACCAACACTCGAATCTCACTATAGCGGTCAGCATCGAAGTCCATGTAAGCCCTCTGATTGGATTTGGTTTCGTCTGTTTACAATGGCCCATCAGTCACTTTTTTTACCGGCATAATTTTTCTCCGTTGCCAATAATCACTACGTCGAAGGGGAAGCGTCCGAAAGACTACTTCGCAAACTTCCCAACTCCTCCATCACCGCTTTTTGAAGAGAATTGAGCGTATTCAGGATCACATTGTCTTCGTCATCATTTTCCACCATGAGCTGAAGTTTTATCCCATCTGAAATAAATTTATTCAATCCAAGATTGCCGCCCGTTCCGTGGATTTTGTGCCCGACGATTTTCGCCCTTTCTCTAATATCCTCAATATCCTGGTAAAAGGTCAGAATGCGCTCTAAAAATTCTATGCGACTTTCCGCCAATTCTTCCGGTGTAAATAAATCGGCAATATCCATTGGTATTATTCCCTTGTGCTACTGGCAGCCCTTGCCGCGAAAGAGAGCGCTTTTTTTATGGCATTAAACCAACGCCCATACCTGTACGCGGCATTTTCAACCGCTTCAACCACTTCATCCAACTCCCCAAAGGGCTTGAATAAATAATCCGCAGCGCCAAGGGCATAGGCATCCATAACCTTGTCCATCGTCGAATACCCCGTCATAAGAATGACCTGCGTAGCTCTATTAGAGTCCATCACAGCCTTGAGCAATTCCAAACCGCTGGCCTCAGGCATAGCAATGTCGGTCAATAGGACGGCAAATCGGTTGTTTTTAATCCGATCCAGCGCACTGAGAGGATTGGATTCCAAAGTCACGTTGTAGCCCTTCGAGCTCAGAAGGCGCTTTAGCAGCTCAAGAGTTTCAGGATCGTCGTCCACAATCAAAACATTTGTGGCCGAATTTTCAGTATTTTCCATTAAATACTCCAACAAGAATCAACGAATTCACGACGAACGAAAATGAGCTGCATTCCTCTATCTACTTTCGGTTTTTATCAAGCTAACTTTAATTATTTCATACTCAGAAAAATGAGGCGCCTGGCCAGTCATGAGCTTATCGAAAAGCCTGGAGGGAAAACGTCTGAGCTTCAAGAGGTCGCCGACGCGCCAATTTCGTTGATTTTTCCTATCTCCGCCTGTTTTTTGAAAGAAAATTTCTTCTCCGAATCAACATAGAAGTGTTGCTTTTCACCCAATATTCACATTCCTCATAACCAGACCAACGCCTCATCAGTTCCCTAAACTCTCCAGTATGCAACTGCCGCCTTTTCCCGCTCGAAAGAGTATGGCGCAATTTCCAATGAGTCATTTCATGGATCAAGGTTCCCTCAACGATCTGCAGCGGAACACGCTCCCAATCCAACACAGGATTTATGAGGATATAGTTGCCTTCATCGTGATAGCTGCCCAGTCGAATACTGTGTCGCGCACGGAAAACAGGCTTTCGCGACCAACCCACTTTCGCGTCGCACAGGCCATCGAAATGCAGCGCATTGAGCCTATCGAAGATTTCCGTCAAATTGAAACAGCGCCCCAATCCCTTGAGTGGTCTAATCTGCCTGGGTTTCGTTTCGGCAAGCTGTTCTTGAATCTGCGCCTGGCGAATAAACAGGCCGCTGTGCGTACCCTCGCACAGAATTTTGTTCTTCCTCGAATTTTTGATCCAAAGTCCGAGTTCCCGCCAAACCTCAGCAGGAGCCGTTTTCATGATTCGCGAAATACGAACGCTAAAAAAACCGTCTTTCCCTTTTCTACACGAGATGATGCGGGATCGATTATTTGTATAAATAATTTCCAAAGATCTTCCGGCAGCCTCGCAAAGCAGAGCTTCCGACCGCGAAACATCGATTGGGCAATCCTTAGTGCATAGATTTCCCTCAGTGCTCTGCGTTGAATTATCGCTACTTTTCCCGGTCGCCTCATTGGATGTCTTATGCGGGTTACAATCAAAAAGCGGGAGCGTCAGTTGCGTAGAGGAGTTGCCTGTTGTTTTGTTTCGCCGTTTCATTTTATTTTCCAGAGCAAAATTGGTTGAAAGCAAGGCACGGAAATAATTGAAAGCGCAAGCGAGGTCTGATAGTATGAGCATTCCATTGCTTCGCGGGGGCCCAAATGCGTACACGCTTTCCAGTTTTCATCACAGCTCTTTTTTATTGTCTCGTCACATTATCCGCCTGTCAATTGCTCGATCAAAAATCGGAGCACGGCAAAAACGCGATGGATGAGAAAAATAACCCTGTTGAATACCGCGCAGATGACCCCCTTCCTCACGAGGATGCCGATTTGCCGCCGGGACCGCTCGGCGACGGTCGCGTCATCATCCCCAACGGACGTCTGATTTCGCCTTTGGGCAACCAGATCGCCGCACCACGCTTTATTAGCTCCATGATTGTTTCGCCGGACAGTCGATTTGTGTATATCATGTCTCTGGGCGACAGAAAGATCACCGTCCTGGACGCAGTCTCTTTGGAATTTGTCCAGGAAATTCCCTTAAGAGACGTATTCATTGGCCTGGCCCTTAACGCCGCGGGCGATAAATTATGGGTTTCCGGAGGAGGAGCCAACCTAATCTTCGAATACGACGTGACTGATGGCGTTTTGACCGAAAACCGAACAATACCCGTTGCCGGTTTCCCCATGGGGATTCGCCTGTCGCCTGATGAATCAACGCTGTACGTGGCCGGCGGATACGCCAGTTCTCTTTTCGCCGTCAATCTGGCCGATGGCGTCGTCGCCAATTCCTGGATCTGCCAGAATTATCCTTATGAAATCGTCCTCGACGCCAGCGGCGAAACAGCATACGTCAGCAATTGGGGGTCGGAAAGCGTCACTGTCATCGACATCGCCGGCGACGCAGTCGTCGACCACGTACCGGTCGGCAAAAATCCCGAAGGTCTCGCGCTCAAAAACGGAATGCTATACGCAGCCAGTTCAGATGAAGACGTCATCAGCGTTATCGACACGGAAATCAACACGGTTGTCGATGAAATCCTGCTGACCGGCGGGGATGATTATTTCGGTTATATGCCGACGCACATGGACCTGCGTGGCGACGATCTTTACGTGACCTGCTCCGGCTTTAATTCCGTAGTCGTTATCGATACGACGACAGACACTGTGCGCGGCCACATTCCCACGGGCTGGTATCCCATGGCCGTAGCCGTCGATCCTGCAGGCGATATAGCTTACGTCGCCAACGCCAAAGGCGAAGGACACGGGCCAGGAGGAAACGCATCAGGCCAGCTGGGAACTATTGGTGTTTTCGACGCACCGGCGGCTGAAGATTATGCCTTGCTTACGCAGGAAGTACAGGACAACAATGCCCGCACCGCCAATTTCTATTCGAGCCTCGACTTTGAATCGCCCATTCCCACCGAGCGCGGCGTTCCCAGTCAGCAAATCAAGCGCGTCGTTTTCGTCTTAAAAGAAAACAAGACTTATGATCAGATTCTCGGCGACTTGGAAGGAACAGAGGCTGATCCTGAACTTTGTGTTTTTTGCGGCGATAATACGCCCAACACGCATGCCCTGGCCCGCGGCTTCGCCAATTGCGACAACTTTTACTCAGAAACCGAGGCCTCGCTGATGGGACATATGTGGGGCACTGCCCTGCTGTGCAACGATTATATCGAAAAAGGCCACGAAATCAGTCACGCCGGCTGGCTGGGAATAACGGGCATCGAACCGGCGGGGCGCTCGGCCAAAGGATCGATTTTCCAGCACTTGCTCAATCATGACATTCCTTTCCGCTCCTATGGGCAGGCTGTAAACACCATTGTTGATTTGGAGAAATTCTACCCCTACGTCAGTTTGCAGTACGGTTTTTGGAACCTCGGCGTTTCCGATGAGAAAAAAATCGACATCGTTATCCGGGATATGGAAGCTGGCGTATGGCCTCCTTTCGTTTATATCTCGCTCCCCAACGACCACGCTGCGGGCAGCGATCCGGGAACCCCGACTCCGGCCTCATACGTGGCCGACAACGATGCGGCGCTCGGAAAACTTATCGACTACATCTCCCATTCACCATACTGGAACGAGA
Source organism: uncultured bacterium (assembly GCA_964591275.1). Lineage (GTDB taxonomy): Bacteria > Lernaellota > Lernaellaia > JACKCT01 > JACKCT01. Next base: position 30,772 of record CAZQAE010000046.1, read on the forward strand.
CCGCCATATTCGTCACGCAGGACGATCCTCAGTCGGGTGCCGACCACATTTCCGCGCACCGGACACTCGGACTCGCCATCAGCCCCTGGGCCAAAAATCACACCAGTCACACACTCTACAGCATGTCCAGCATTTGGTTGACGACAGAACTGATCCTCGGCATTCCGTCCCTGACGCATTATGATAAAAATGTCGCGCCCATGTACGACTGCTTCACGATGACCCCCGACAACACTCCCTACGACGGCATAGCCCGAATCATTCCCATCGAATACAACGCCGAAGACGCTCCGTTCGCCGATTGGTCTAGAAAGCAAATATGGGACGTGCCTGATCAGGTTCCGAACATGGGCGAAATCATCTGGGCCATCATGCGTCCGAATGATAAGTTCCCATTCCATCTTTCGGTAGATGTCAGTGCGGAGGAAATTGCAGAGGAACGACAGGAAGCGATCCAATATCGCAAGGAAGTCGCCGCCTGGTCCAAAATCGCCTTGGAGAAAGGGATTGTCCCCCTTTCCCAGGATCTTTTCGTTCATAAAAAGGACCATTGAGCAATTCAACGCTCCCATTTAAGGTCAGCCTTTCCTGAGTAGAATCAATTCCTACTTGCTGATTTTGTCCAAATCCAATATATTGTTTGGCTCAATTAATGCCGGAGTCGGCAAATTGGCCTGAAAACGAAGTCAATTCGGGGAAAGATCGCTCTTGACTTTGGCGATGTCGGGAGTTTAGGGGCCAAGTATTCCGCCGAAAACAAAACAAATCAATAAACCGATAATCGGGCCAAATCGCCACAATAGAAGAAGGGATTCGTATGCTGGAATTGAAAAAGGGCGCTGAAATTTTACGCAAAATCGACGGAATTAGGACATTGGAGGACGCCCAGGCGCTTTTCGACAAAAAAATCGACAAATCAAATCTCGAAAAGTTGAAAAAGATAAAAACTGAGGATGCGCTGCTGAGAATCGCCAATGCCATCTCAATGGGTCAACCGGACGATGTTTTCATCAATAGCGGCTCGGACGCGGACCGCAAACGAGTACGGGAAATGGCCATCGAAAAAGGCGAGGAAAAACCCCTGGCCATGAAAGACCACACCATTCATTTCGATCTTGCCGACGAGCAGGCCCGCATCATCGATCGCACCTTCTATATCGTCAATGAAGATGAGGTGACAAGTTCGCTCGCCCTAACAATGCCTCGGGTTGATGCCTACGATTACATAGAGAATACTATGCGTGGTCTAATGCGCGGCATGACGCTCATTGTCGGCTTTTACTGCCGCGGACCCATCGGCGCAAAGGCCACCGTTCCCGCGCTGGAAATCACGACTTCAACATACGTCAGTCACAGCGCAGACATCCTTTATCGCCATTGTTATGAGCATTTCGACCAAGAGGTAAAACGACGCGGTTATTTCTTCACCAACGTGCATAGCGAAGGACTCAACCGCCCCGAGGATTTGCCGAATGCTCGCGTTCTCATGGACCGAAGCCGGCAAGTCACCTATTCCATGCTCTGCACATACGCCGGCAACACGCTGCTTTTAAAGAAAGGCAACCACCGATTTGCCGTGGATATGGCCATGTACAAACAACGTGAAAGTGAAATCTCCGAGCATATGTTCATCACCGGCCTACGCGGCCCGGATAATCGCCTGACCTTTATCGCCGGCGCGGCGCCATCCGGTTGCGGAAAAACCACCACGGCCATGGTCGGGTCCGATTTTATCGGTGACGACCTGGCGCAGCTATGGATCGCCGAAGACGGCTCCTGCCGCGCCGTCAATCCGGAATGTGGAATTTTCGGCATCGTTCACGACGTCAACCGCGAAGGCGATCCCATGCTGATGAAAATTCTTCGAGAGCAAGGCGCCGAAGTGATTTGGTCTAACGTCCTGATCGACGACAAACTTGTGCCCCATTGGGAGGGAAACGGCGAAGTCAACGCCTCGAAGGGTCAAAACTTCCAGGGCGATTGGTTCCAAGGGAAAAAGGACGCGAAAGGCAAAGATATTCCTATTTCTCATCCCAATGCGCGCTGCACCGTATCCAACTCCGCCATTGCGAACTACAACGAAGAAATTGCGGAGTCAAAAGAGGGCGTGCCGGTGAAGATCATTACCTATAGCGGTCGCGACCAAGACACCATGCCTCCAGTCTGGATTGCGCGCAACGCCGATGAAGGCGTAGTCCTGGGCGCCTCGATTGTTTCCGCCGCCACAGCGACCGAAATCGGCGCCACGGGCGTGCGGCGCCAACCGTGGGCCAATGAGCCTTTCATCGCCGGCGACCTGGGCGATTATATGAAGGCTCAACTGGAGTTCTTCAACTCCGGCAAGTTTAGCGATTTTGGCCGACCAATCCTCGCCGGTCTTAACTATTTCCTGACGCACGAGGCACGTTCATCTTCCGGCAGCGGCCTTCTTGGCGAAAAACGAGATGTGGCTGTCTGGCTCAACTGGCTGGAACGCCGGGTGCATGGCGACCTTGAGGCCATCGAAACGCCGATCGGCTTCATCCCCAGGTATGAAGATTTAAAGGCGTTATTCACGTCATTAATCGGCAAGGAATACTCTCGCAACCTCTATGACATGCAGTTTTCGTTTTACGCAGACAACATCATTGCACGTATTGAAATGCAGACAGAAGCATTCTCCAAAAACAAGAATGTGCCCAAAACACTCTTCGACGTTTACGCCAGGCAAAAAAGTGGACTGGAAAAGCTTAAGGAAAAATTCGGGGCGATCATTACGCCGAATCAGCTAGATTTGGTTTAGATTGTCCAAAAGGCCGACCGTGATTATTCAAAAATGAGGAAAGATGATTGATAAAATTCGCGTTCCAGGTAATAGGGCCTGGGACGCGATCGGCACCTAACCCCGCTTCTTCACTGACCGCTCATCAGTGATCATTTCTGCGTGGATGACCGCACGGTCTTCAAATCGGTGATTTTGATTCCTTCATAAGCGAATCTCATCAGGCCGACGAGTGTTTGCGGGATGTAGTTGGCGGCGTGGATAACAACGGCGATGGAAAGAGCCTGCGTCAGGTCCATTCCCACGTACACCACCAGCGCCTGCTGGGCCAAATAATGGTACACACCGACGTAACCGGGAGCGGCGGGAATTGCGACGGCGGCAACGATAGCCATCATCAAGATAATGACCGCTTCCATCGACAGAGAAATTCCGAAGGCCAGGACACACAGGTACATCGAAAAACCTGAGACGATCCAAATGGCGACGGAGATAAAAATGATCCAGAAAACCTCCAGTGGATCAGTTGACTGCGTCAGGCCTTTGACGAAAGAGCGAAAGAACCCCAGGAGCTTGTCCTGAAGTCGCGTCGGCATGGAACCGGTAAAAAATCGGGCAATTTTAATAAAAAGCTCGGTTTTTATCTTCAGCGCTAAAACCATCGCCAGCAAAGCAAATCCACCCATTCCAAACATGAACGCGACTCGTCCCTGACTGACCGGGAAGATTCTGTGAAAATTCTCGAACTCAAAAAACGCCAGGGCAAGTACAAACAAAAACAGCACCATGAATGTGTCATAGAGCCGCTCGACAACAATGGATCCCAATGCCGAGCCAAAGGGAACATCCATCTTTTTATAAACGGAATAGGCCCGGGCAACCTCTCCCAGGCGGGCCGGCAAAACATTGTTGATCGCAAAGCCGATTGTCGTTGACCAGAACAGGGCAATGGGGCTGCAGCGACGGATGGGCTTGAGAAAATACACCCATCTGAAGCCTCTCATCAGCAGCGTGGATAAGACGATCACCATTACCAAAACGATGTAGCTGAGATCTACGGAACGAAGGGACTTAGCGAATAGTCCCCAATCCACGTTGTGAACAGCCATATAGAAAAAGAAGCACGACAGAGCGACGCCCAACCAGGTCTTCCATGATTTCATAGGCGAAGCTCAATTTCCATCACGGGGGTCAGAATTTCCTTTGCGCGTTCGACATCCCTGCGCACTTGCTCGGCTAATTTTTCCGGCCCGGCGAACTTTCGCTCATCTCGAATTTTCCGAATGAAATGCACAGACATTTCCTTGTCGTAAAGATCTCCACTTTGAACATCAATGAGGTGCACTTCTATACCGAGAATCCCCCCCCCGAAGGTCGGACTATATCCGACGTTGACGCCGGCCATATGACGAATCCCGTTGATAACGGCCAGGCATGCATATACGCCCGTAGCCGGAATCGACTCCCAATCCGATTTCAAATTGGCCGTGGGAAAGCCCATTTCCGTTCCCCGGCGCTCCCCGCGTTCCACGACTCCGCTGATATGAAAGGGCAAACCGAGAAGTTCATTGACCATCCCGATTTCGCCAATCGAAATGAGTCTGCGGATACGGCTGCTGGAAATTGGCCTTCCATGAGACATGAGCGGTGCGGCCTGTTCTACGCCGAATCCGAGTTCCCGACCCATTTGGGCCAGCAATTCCACATCGCCGAATCCTCGAAATCCGAAATGGAAATCATAGCCGACAATAATATGCTTTGCGTTCAGGCCCTTCCACAATGAGTCCCGGACCCACTGCTCGGCGGTTGTTTTGGAAAATTCCAGGGTGAAAGACTGAATAGCAACATTGTCCAAACCCATTTTCCGAAGCAATCTTAGTCGCTCACGATAGGGGAAAATTAAAATTGGCGCGTTTCCCCGTTTAATGACTTTCGATGGGTGCGGTTCAAATGTCAGCACCACGCTTGTCAATGATTGCGCCCTAGCCACATCAATGGTCCTGTCGAGTATCTGCTTGTGCCCAAGATGAGCCCCGTCAAAGTTCCCTATGGTGATGACGGAACCGTCATTTTCCATAGGGGGCGCGTCCGGCAATTTCAACACCTTAGTCACTGGATATCACCTTTCTTATCAAATCGCCTTGAGGCTTTTTGTCTGATTCAATGGTAAATGACTGATCCAATTCTCTGAGCGCATTGGCGAGTTTGCCGGAATCATTGAAGTGAATTTCAACGATTTCCTCGCCGATTTCCACGGCATCGCCAAGCGATTTTTTGAAAAGAAACCCAACCGCATGGTCGATGTCGTCCTCGGTCCGCTCACGACCTGCGCCCAGTTTCATTGCCGCGACCCCGATCCTATAGGCATCCATCCGATTGAGGAAACCCGAGCGCACTGCGCGATAAGAATGAGTATCTTTCGCTCGCCCCATAATCAAGTAATCGTCCACGACATCGGGCCGACCGCCATGCGCTTCGATGATCTCCCTCAGTTTCTCCAGGGCCGAACCATCCGCAACCTTTTTCTCAGCCAGAGATTGCGCCTGCGCGTAATCTTTGCAAACGCCGCTCAGCACAAGCATCTCGGACGCCAGAGCATAGGTCAGGCGACGATAATCCGCAGGGCCCACTCCTTTCAGGAAATCGATAGCTTCGGCAACCTCCAGGGCGTTTCCAACTGCTTGCCCAAGAGGCTCGTCCATCCCCGTGATAATGGCGCTGATTTTCAAACCAAACTGCCTGCCGACATCACGCAAGGCCATCGCCAATTCCGTTGCCTCATCATCGTTTTTCATAAAGGCGCCGCTACCGCTTTTTACATCCATGACCAGAGCGCCTATTCCTTCGGCTGATTTTTTGGAAAGAATCGAACTGACGATCAGCGGGATGCACTCCACGGTCCCGGTGACGTCTCTAAGGCTGTAGAATTTTCGATCCGCCGGACACATATTCTTCGTCTGCCCAATCAGGCATGTCCCGATTTCCTGCGTGATCCGTTTGAACTCATCCAGGGGCAATCCAACCGTAAAACCCGGAATCGACTCCAACTTGTCCAGCGTGCCCCCGGTATGGCCAAGGCCCCTTCCCGAAACCATGGGCACAAAGGCCCCGCACGCCGCTGCGAGCGGTGCCAGTGAAATCGAGGTCTTGTCGCCAACGCCGCCTGTCGAGTGCTTATCCACAGGGATGCTCGGAAGCTTCCAATCGACGACATCCCCGGAATCTCTCATGGCCAAAGTCAGATGGGAAGTTTCTAAAGGGTCCATTCCTTTCAGGAAAACCGCCATAAGCAACGCCGTCGCCTGATAATCCGGGATCTTCCCAGCCACGGATCCGTCAATAAAATACTGTATTTCCTCACGGGAAAGCCGAAAGCCATCGCGCTTTTTACGAATGATATCTACAGCACGCAAATTGACTCCAAAAATTGCAAAACGCGACAATTCGCGCCTAGCCATATATCAACCCTTGCGATAGCTCCTTGTCAATATGATGCTTTTAGCGCTAAAAATGCAAAAAATGTAAAATATTTCTTGAATATTATGAGAGTTTCGCATATATTCTGCCCGGTTTAGGCGAGTGGGGCTGCGGGCCGAAAGCCCTTTCCGCCGATGGTTTTTTTTTGGGATTCACGCGATGATTTTTTTCGCGCTGCAATGAGAAAGGAAAACGCAGTGGTACGCGTTTCCACGTCATATAATGAAACTTTACAGCGCATATTCGATTTGCAGACCTATGGCATTAAACTTGGGCTGTCAAATATTAGGCGCCTTCTTTCCCGCCTGGGGAATCCCCACGAGAAGTTTTCCGCTATTCTCGTTGCCGGCACCAATGGCAAAGGAATCGTCGCCTCGTGCCTGGCGTCGATACTGAAAGAAAGCGGACACCGTGTCGGCTTGTTTACCTCGCCCCATCTGATTCGATTTACGGAGCGAATCAGAATCGACGGGGAGGAAATTTCTCAAAAAGACCTTCTCAAGCACTCTGAGCGCATATGGCGCGAATTGGAATCGCTGCAAAGTTCCAATGATCAGGGCACCCAGCTTCCTATTACATTTTTTGAGTTTTCGACGGCGCTGGCGTGCCGATATTTCGCCGAGGCCAATTGCGATGTGGCAGTAATCGAAGTCGGCATGGGTGGCCGAATGGACGCCACCAACGTCATTGAGCCGGTGCTATCGGTCATCACGGGAATAGAATACGACCATGAATGCTACCTGGGCAAAAGCCTTGAGGAAATTGCCCGGGAAAAGGCTGGAATTTTCCGTGAGGGCGTCCCAGCGATAGCGCTAAGCAACGCACCGGAAATCCTCGAATCCCTGCGTCGAGTCGCGGGCCGGGTCGGAACACCCTTAACAATTGTTGAAAATATCGCAAAAGTCAGGCCGGATCGTCGGACTTTTGACGCTAGTTGGTACGGAACCGGACTCTGGGGTCTTCGTTCCCCCCTGCCCGGTCGACATCAGATAGCCAACTCCACGCTGGCCGCCATCGCAGCCCTCGAACTCAGGGATTCCGGTTTCAGGATCTCTAGTGAGGCTATCAGGCGGGGACTTTGGAAAGTGCGTTGGCCGGGACGTTTCGAGCGAATCGGCAAGAAGCCTCACGTCATTCTGGACGGCGCGCATAACCCGGCAGCGATATGCGCTTTGACCAATACCCTGCGTTGGGAAAATCTCCCAAAGCCCATTATTCCTGTCGTCGCGCTAATGTCGGACAAAGACTGCAAGGGAGTACTCGATAATCTGAGCAAATGCGCCGACACTCTTGTCACCACCTGCCTGCCGATGAACAGATCACTGGACGCCACCGATCTTGCCAACCACGCAAAAGCATATTTCCCAAAAATACACGCCGCCACTAATCCGGTGCACGCCCTGGCTCACGCCCGTAAATTGGCCGGTCCTGAAGGCACTGTGGTTGTCACCGGCTCCCTTTATCTTGTGGGTCATATTCGCGAGGCCATATTAGGACCGAACGCGCAATGAAATAACCGACCATGGGTTTCTTTGGAAAAAGGGCTTGACGGATTTGACTGATGCGAGAAAAGCCGCCGACGACCTGATCCACTTCTCCGATTTTCTGACTTTCAAAATACGAATACTGATCCCCCTCCTCCTTTTTCAGATTTTTCTGCTGAGTAACCCTGCGTATGCTCAAGTTCCAGTCGGCGACGCTTTCTTCGCCGGCAAAGACCCCATCATTCTCAGTGCGGATGACATTTCTTTGGATGCGGCCAGCGGCGTTTATTCTGCCAAAGGCTCCGTTGAAGTTAAACAGGGCGAAGTGTTCATCAAAGCGGAAAATATCACTATTGATCAAAAGCGCAAAACCATCGACGCTTCCGGCGGGTGCATCCTGGGCAATCAGCAAGGCGAACTCAGCGCTCCTTCCCTTCATCTAAATCTCGAAAAGGAAACCGGCGTCATCGTCAACGGCCAACTCGTAGTTTATGGAAAAGACAACAATTTTTATTTTAAAGGCGAAAGCATCGAAAAGGTCGCGGAAAACCGTTTCATCATCCGCGAAGGCTGGTATTCGACCTGCGACTGCGGTGAAGATGAAGCGGATTGGTTTATTCAGGCCAAAGAAATAGATATAACCATTGACGGGTACGCGGTGGTCCGGCACGGCAAGGTGTACGCCAAAGGCGTACCGGTGGCCTATCTCCCCTATGGGGTCATACCCGCGAAAATCACGCGCCAAAGCGGTTTTCTCCCACCCATCATGGGTTGGGCCACCGATGACGGATATCACTTCGGCATTCCATTTTTCTGGGCCATCAACCATCATGTGGACGCCACGATTTACTCTGACTGGTATGAGAAACGCGGCGTTAAGGAAGGACTCGAGTATCGATATTCCTTATCGGAAGATACCAAGGGCCAATTCGACCTCGATTACATTGATGACGGCCTTTACAACGAACGCCGCTGGGCCGCCAGTTTCGAGCACCGCCAGAGAATCATGCCCCGCACCTATATACGCAGTAAAATTAATGGGATTTCCGACAATGATTATGTCAATGATTTCCCGGGCGATATTACGGCTCGATATGATCGTTTCCTGCGCAGCAACGTAATATTCAACAAGCTATGGCAAAACTACGACGCCAACATCAACTTCGAACACTATGACGATCTCGACAACGCAGACAACAGTTTCACCTGGCAGAAACTTCCAGAAGTCAACCTGAACATTTTGGATCGCCCCATCGCCGACTTCCCCGTCTCCTGGCGCATCGATGCTGCGGGAGTCAATTTTTACCGCCAACACATTTCGGCGACGGAAAAAATCATAGATTCTCTCGAAGGCCATGACCACCCATACACCCACATGACTTCCGGCAGGCGCTTTGACATTGCGCCTCTAGTCGCCGCGCCGATGAATTTCAACCGATGGGCATTTTGGACACCTTCATTCCAGTGGCAACAGACATTTTACGAACTGCCCGACCGCGCGGACAATGAGAAAAGCGAGACGAGACAGTTGTACGATGCGCGATCAATGCTCTTTACGAGGACAGAGCGTATCTTTTCCTATAACGGTGAAACTCTCAAAGGTCTCAAGCACACCGTCGAACCCGGTCTGAATTACCAGTACATCCCTTTCGCCAACCAGGATGAGCTCCCCTATTTTGACGGAGAGGATCGAATCAACCGCCGCAACGAGATCACCGGCTACCTGGCAAACCGCCTTTGGGCACGCATTGCGCCCTTGCACGCCGGGCGACCCATGACATCGAAACTCATCGACTTTTCGGTATCCCAGACCTATGATTTATA
>CAZQAE010000047.1:0-39233 GCA_964591275.1 uncultured bacterium
CTCCGATGACCCCCGGTTTGTTGGCGGCGATGTAGGCGGCGCTTTGTGCCGTTTCCAGTAAGATTTTTTCGTCAAAACCTTCACACCAGGCATAACCGACTTTCTGCCCGATGATGACTCTAATTCCGACACCGCGGCTCGATCCTGCTTGGGCGGAGCGAATTTTCTTTTCATCAAGCTTGAATCTGTTGGAGAAACCGTCTTCCGCAAAGACATCCGCGAATTCCGCCCCTCTGGCCATAGCCGCTTTAAGCAGTAATTTCACCAGATTGGGATCTAAAAGAGGTTGGCCCGGTGTCATGGCCGCGTTAGCAGTATTCGACCAAAGAGCTGATGGAATCGTCGCGGCTGCAGAGAGGGCGACCGTTGCTTTCATGAAGTCTCTCCTATTAATCCGAATGTTATTTTTCATCATTATCCTCCTCAAAAAAGGGAGCCAGTGCGCTCATGCGTGAATCAATATTGAGTTTAATCGCGGCAGTTGTTACTGCCAAGAAGTCTGTTCAATTCTTCTTTCGATAGCGTCCCTTTAGCTTGCAATGTTTCGATCAAAGCAATCAAAAGGTCACGGGTATCAAGGTCCTTGTAAAATGAATCGATCGGTTGCGCATCGTTCATCAGGCGTTTATGTGTTTCGAGGAACAATCCGTGCGTGATCACAAAAGGCTCCACTTCCATAAGCGTCAGCTCTTCGACCTTCTGGATCGCCGAGTTGTCGGTGGGATCTAACATGGCCATCAGGAGTGTTTTATGCCCGGTGGAATCCTGCAAAATTTTGAACGGAATAACTCCTGCGTTGCTGATAAAGTCAGGGGCGAGAAGGGCCATGACATAGTTGGGTATTGAGGTGTTTGTTAAATCTATGTTGGGAACGTCGAAATAAAAGGAAAGGAATTCACTCAATTGTTCCTGGGTGATGTCGCCGTTTTCAACGAGGATTGAGCCAAAACGTCTTCCAGTTGTTTGCTGAATTTTAAGAGCTTTTGCCAGTTGTGACTTGTCGATCAGATTCCGCTCAATCATCAACTCGCCGATTTTTCGATTTGGAAACACTCATACCTCCGATGCAATCCTGCATGATTGTCGGATTGATGGAATTGCCTGTCAACCCAGGCCCAAAGGAAGGCGCTGCAAGTCAGTCGGGCTCGTTTTCCCCAATAGACGCCAATAACTCTTTGGCTTCGTCATCATTGGGGTAATTCTCGATGGATTTATTCAGGAGATCTCTTGCCATTTTATAATGGCCAGCTTGGATGTGGATTTTGGCGAGGCCGTTATATTTTTCAAAATCAATATCGGGATTGATCGAGATGGCTCGCTCGAAATTGGATTTGGCTTTTCCCATTTCGCCCTGGCGCAAATACAGAAGTCCGAGTCCTTCGTAGGGACATGTATAGCCGCCGCTGTCATTTTCAATGGCCGAGGAAAAGAGTGTTTTTGCTTCTTCAAGTTCTCCTGTGTTTAATTTGACAATGCCGAGTTCCGCCAGGGCTTGTGCGTTGCCGGGTTCCAGGATCAGCGCCTTATTGAAAATCCGAGCGGCTTCCACGTTTCGATGCAAGCGCGATAAAGCTATGCCCAAGGCGAGCGCAACAGGGATGTTATTGGGTCGCCTGTCAAAAACCTTTTGGAAATGGCCGATGGCTTTATTGTACTCAGCTTGCCTAGCAAATATCCAACCCACGCCGAGTTGCCCCATATCGAAAACAATCTCCGAGTAATCGGCATTTTGGGAGGGTCCGCTTTTCGCCAAGTGTGTTTTTAGTTCAGGGCGCGCCAGAACTTTGCCGAGTCGTTTTTTGGCCTGCTTGTATTCGTTTCGGGAAATCGCCACATGTCCAAGTCCCACCAGCGCGCCAGGTTCGCCCGGGGTCTTCGACAATGCCTCAAGAAAACTCTCATGAGCTTTTCTATAAGACTTTTCAAAAATAAAAATATATCCGCGCAAAGTAAGATATTGGGCCGGTCGATCACTGCGCGGCGCCTTTTGCAGATTGTCCTTTGCGTCGATTATGTTTCCTCTGGCAAAGGAGTTTAGGGCCTTTTGGAAAAAGGCCCTAATATCTTTTTCCGCGCGTACGGCATTATTGACTTTATTCCTGAACGGCGGCGCGCTTTGCTGAGTTAAAATCTGTTTTCTAAAAAGTTCATGCTCGCGACGCAGTTTCGGCCTTTCCGACAGCACAATGGTCCTGTCAATATATTTCAAGGCGTTGGGATAGTCCCTGTTTTCGAGACTCACTCTGGAGGCGTCGAATTGCATGACGAGATTTTCAGGCTGATAGTCTGCCGCTTTGATGTAGTTGTTTTTCATTTCTTCTGGCTGCTTCATGCGGAAATACAAGTCGCCAAGGGCTTGAAAGGGGCAACCGGCATAGGTGTTGTCGAACAAAATGCTTTTTTTCATTTCCGCCACAGACTTCTTGAGCGTGTTTTCGGCCAGGTCGTATTGCCCCACGGCCATATAGGCCTGACCAAGCCACTCGCGCGATCTGAATACTTCGGAAATGTTCTCCTTTTCAATGGCGGTTTTTAGCGATAACTGAAAATACTCGGCGGCCTTATCGTAATCATAGCCTTGAAAATATACACGACCAAGCACCCTTAAAGCCGTCGGATTCTTCGAGTCCAGCTCAACGGTTTTTAAAGCTAACTCCAATACCCTGCCTCTTAGACCAACGCACTTTTCATTGAGCATTGTCGGCCCACAGATATGTTTATAGGGACCCAGGTAAAACATGCTCAACATGATAAGAGCGTCAATGTCATTCGGGTCATTTTCGAGCGACTTTAAGAGTATCGTTTCAGCTTGCGCAATACTTTCCACGTCGCCTTTCAGATTAGCCCGACGGATTATTTTCACGAGATTTGGTTCTTGTTTCAATTCCACTTGCGGCGTCGGTTTCGGGTCTTCCCGTGCGTAACGGTTATTAGCCGGTGAGCCTTGTTTTTCCGTGACGCATCCTGCGCGGGAAAATAGTATGACGCTAAAGGCCATTAGAAAAACAAGGGTGTTTTTGCCTGAAACAGGCTTTCGATTAAAAAGCATTTCCAAAGTCTTTTTTCATGTTTAGCTTTGGCGAATTTGATGGCTAAACTTCTTATTTTAAACTTACAGTCATTGCCTGAATAATGCTATGCGCCTTTTAGCTTCATATTGCCTTGAGCGCATCTTCGGTGCAAACTTGGGTGTTCAAAACTGAAACGAGTAAATCAGTTCAACAGGAGAATACAAATGAATATCAAATCAGTTTACGTCATCGGCGCCGGAACTATGGGACACGGCATCGCGCAGGTATGCGCAGTAACTGGATACGAAGTCAGGCTCAACGACATTTCCGGCGACTTGATCGAAAAAGGTTTAGGGGGAATCGGCAAGGGTCTGGATCGAATGGTGAAAAAGGAAAAGATCAGCGGCGCGCAAAAGAAGGAAATTCTTGGGCGTATCACCCCGTCCCTGAATATCGCTGAGTGCGCTGAGTGCGATTTGGTTATTGAAGCGGCTACCGAAAAGCTGGATGTCAAGAAAATGATTTTTGAAAAAATCGATTCAGCAGCGAAGCCGGGAGCGATTCTCGCGACGAACACTTCCAGCCTTTCCGTGACCGATATCGCCTCCGCCACGAAGAGGCCGCAGGATGTGATCGGTCTCCATTTTTTCAATCCTGTGCCTGTCATGCGCCTCATTGAGATTGTCAGGGCCATGCAGACCAGCGACGAGTGCGCCGAGGCCATTCGTCAATTCGCTATCGCCATTGGGAAAGAGCCGGTTCTGGTCAAAGATTATCCGGGATTCATTTCCAACCGCGTTCTGATGATTATGATCAACGAGGCGATTTTCAGTCTTTACGAGGGCGTGGCCGAAGCCAGGGACATCGATACGGTGATGAAGCTTGGCATGAATCATCCGATGGGGCCTCTGGAACTTGCGGACATGATCGGACTGGATATATGCCTGCATGTCATGGAGCGCCTTTTCACTGGTTTTGGAGATCCTAAATTTCGACCGTGCCCGCTGCTGGTCAACATGGTGGCCGCGAAGAAATTCGGCAAAAAGACCGGAGAGGGTTTCTACCGATACGACAAATAGCACACGCAAAGAAAAGCGCCGGGTTGGCTGCTAATAAGCCCCGGCGCTTTTTTTACGTTATTTTCTTTTTCTATTGCCCCATCCACATATACATCAGCCTGGGACGGGACATGTTGAGAATCGTTTCCAGGTCGGGATAGGGGGATTTGATTTCCGGCGCCTTGGCGAGATTGTTCGAGTACATGTTCAATTCGCCTTTGCGACTGTGAGTATAGAGCAAAACTTTGGCGTCCTTGATTCGTGCATCTTTCATGGCCATATCCAGTGCATCTTCAATGTAACCGACTTTGTCAATGAGGCCGTTATCGAGAGCCTGTTGTCCGAGATAAATGCGTCCATCGGCCAATTTTCGTAACTTTTCACGGTCGATCTTTCGACCTTCGACGATGACATCGAGAAACTGTTCGTACATCCGGTTGACGATATCCTGAAACACCGCTTTCTCATTGTCGGAAAATTCGTCGAAGGGATTGCCCATATCTTTGAGTTCGCCGCTTTTGATGACGCGCGATTCCATACCGATCTTGTCGAAGAGACCGTTGAAGCCCAGGGAATAAATGATGACGCCGATGGAGCCGGTGATCGTGCTTTTATGGGCGACAATTTTGTCCGAAGCGCACGCCACGTAGTAGCCGCCCGACGCAGCCGTATCCATCATAATAGTGATCACCGGGATATTGGTTTTCTCCTTAAATATCTTAATCTCACGGTAGATGATGTCAGAGGCGGTGACGGTTCCGCCGGGAGAGTTGATTCGAATCACCAGCGCCTTGATGCGCTTGTCCTTCGTGGCTTTGCGCAGTTTCTTGGAAACTGCAGTAGTAATGGCATCCGTCTCATAGAGCCAATTTCGTTCGCCGACTCCGACCAGCGGGCCGTCGATATCCAGCAGGAGAATTCTGTTATTCGTATCCTTGTCGCCGATAGTCTTTATGACTCGCGCCACAAGTTTTTCTTCGGGCGTCGGCAGCAGGCTGAAATTGGGCGAGTTAAAGCACCCGAGGGTGAACGTGCTGATCAATAAGGTTACGACTAACAGAATGCGTTTCATTATTTTTGCTCCATGTGCATGGTAAATACTTCATTCATTCGTAACCTTATCAGGATGAAAGACGATTGCAAACGCCTGGAGCGACAGGGTCACGTCCGTATCATTTCTTCTCTCTCCTTCAACCATTGAACGAGAGTATTCAGGGCCTCGTCGATTTGGCGATAAACCACGCGATAGTAGTCGATGGAGAAACCGTAAGGATCCGGTATGTCCCGGCCTTTGCGTTCCTTGCGGTCGAAATCACTGAGCGGTCGGATTTTTTCGGAACAATCATCCCAATGTTCCGTGATGAAGCGCGTGTGGGAATATTCCATGACGATAATCAAGTCGGCCTGAATGCAGGAGGCTTCCGTTAACAATCGGCTGCGGTGGGAAGAGAGATCGAGATTGAAATCTTCCGCGGCGATATGCGCTTCCTGCGGACAAAAAGGGATTTGACCACCGATGGTTCCGGCGCTCGACACGCGGACATCGGTGAAGTTGTCTTGAAAAAGTTTGGCGCGTAAAGACGCTTCTCCAAAAGGACTGCGGCAGATATATCCCGTGCAGACGAAGAGGATGTCATGAATGGCTGGGGCGGGCGTGTCTGCCATGCGCTTATTTCAGTTCCTCCGTCATTCCTCGGGGCAATGAGCGCGAGAAGTGATTGTAAGCCCGTTCAGTCGCCACGCGACCGCGAGAGGTTCTTTTGAGAAAACCGCATTGAATGAGGAAAGGTTCAATGACTTCCTCGATGGTGTCCTTTTCCTCACTCATGGAGGCCGAAAGCGTTTCGACGCCGACCGGACCTCCGTCGAAATGATCTATGAGCGTTGTGAGAAGGGCCTGGTCCATTTTGTCGAGTCCTAATGAATCGATGCCCAGCGCAAAAAGCGATTTGGCGGCCTGTTCCTTATCAATAATATTGGTGCCAGCCACCTGGGCGAAGTCCCGGACCCTGCGCAAAAGTCTATTGGCGATGCGCGGCGTTCCCCGAGAGCAGCGGGCGATTTCCGCCGCGCCTTTGTCGTCTATTTTAATTTTCAGCAAAGCGGAAGATCTGAGGATAATCTGCACCAAATATTCAGGTTCATAAAAGTCGAGCCGGGCGGCGATGCCAAATCGGTCTCTGATCGGAGAAGTCAGAAGACCGGCGCGCGTTGTGGCGCCGACGAGGGTAAAGGGCTTCAGTTTCATTTTTACAGTTCTGGCCGAAGGTCCCTGCCCGATGAGGATATCCAGTTGTCCGTCTTCCATCGCCGGATAAAGGAGTTCTTCAACCACGGTGTGGAGTCGGTGAATTTCATCGATGAAAAAGACGTCGTAGGGTTCGAGGTTGGTCAATATTGCAGCCAGATCGCCCGATCTCTCCAGCACCGGCCCGCTGGTGACCTTGATGCCGACCCCAAGTTCGGAGGCGATGATATGCGCGAGTGTGGTTTTCCCCAGACCCGGCGGACCGCTGAACAAGACGTGATCCATCGCCTCGCCCCGCTCTTTGGCCGCCTGGATGAAAACGCGCAGGTTGCCGACAACTTGCTTCTGGCCGACGTATTCCGAAAGCGTCTTGGGCCTTAATGATACATCGGCGCGTTTATCATCAGCTGATGGATTTCCTGAAACGGTTCGATAGCCTTTCGTGTCCGTCATGAAACCTTTCCAAGGATTTTTAGCGCCGCCGTGAGAATCGGTTCCAGTTCGGCATCAGCGCTGAGATCGCGCATGGCGCTGCTAACGGATCTTTCGGCTTCGACTCGGGAATAATCGAGGTTCATCAGGGCGGAAACGGCATCACGAGCAGCTCCGGGCATTGATTCGGCGAGCAAATCCACCTCAATACAACGCGCGAATTTCGTCACCTTATCTTTGAGTTCAACGACAAGGCGTTCAGCCGTCTTTTTTCCCAAGCCGGAAATTTTGGTCAAAGTTCGAATATCGCTGTCGGCGATAGATCGAAGAAGTTCGTCGAAGGCCATGCCGGATAAAATTCCAAGGGCCATTTTCGGTCCGATTTTTGTCACCGATATCAGCATATCAAAAAGGTTGCGCTCACGGATTTCATCGAACCCGTATAGAGTAATGGAGTCTTCTTTGACGATGGTTCTGATGTGCAAAACAATTTCGGAACCTGGCTCAGGGATACGAAAGAAAGTGGAAGAGGCCGCATGAATATCGTAACCAACGCCGCCGACGTCAACAACCAGTCGCCCTGCGTCCTTTTCCACGAGCGTACCCGAAATCCTGGCGATCATGTTGTGGCAGTCCTTACCTGTTCGTGGAAGCGATGGGAACTCAAATGACACAGTGCGCACGCCAGAGCATCCGACGCGTCGCTCATGGCCGGTTCGGAGAGACCCAGCAGAGCCTGCGTCATGGCGGCGACTTGGTCTTTGTCGGCGCGTCCGAAACCGACGACCGCCTTCTTTATCTGCGTGGGCGAATATTCGTATATGGGAAGGCCGGCGTGGGCCAAAGCGAGCAGGGCGACTCCCCGCGCCTGCCCGAGGACAATGGCGCTTTTCACGTTGGCCGCAAAGAAGATGGTTTCAATGGCCGCCGCGTCCGGGGCGAAAGTAGCGATGATTTCCTTGAGATTCGTATAAATGAAATCCAGTCGAGCGCCTAAAGGGTCTTTTTTTTTCGGCATAATCCCGCCGCAATCGACGTGCGTGTTGTTTCCCGATACTTCATCAATGATCCCGTAGCCGCAAATTCGGCTGCCGGGATCAATGCCAATGATTCTCATGTCAACCGATTTCCAGCGCTGCGAGGACTTCTTCAGGAATGTCGAAATTAGTATAAACGTTTTGCACGTCGTCGTTTTCTTCGAGCAGGTCCACAAGTTTTAATGCGCTCGATGCCGCTTTCCCTGTCAGTGTAAGAGTAGTTTGTGGAACCATCGTGATTTCAGCGTCAGGATCCGACAAGTCGATTTTGTTGAGCTTTTCCCTGACGGTTTCAAAATCGACGGGATCCGTGTAGACGACCCAATCGCCGTCTTCTTCCTTGATATCCTCCGCACCGGCTTCGATGGCGGCCTCCATGATGATTTCTTCTTCGACTTTTTCGGCATCAAAAGTAAAAACGCCGCGACGATCGAATAGATAGCCCACGCATCCTGTCTCACCCAGGTTTCCGCCATACTTTGTGAAAGAGTGACGGACGTCGGCAGTCGTCCTGTTTCTGTTGTCTGAAAGACAGTGAACCATAAGGGCAACGCCTCCCGGACCGTAACCTTCGTAGGTAAATTCCTCGTATTTCACGCCATCGAGATCGCCGATCCCTTTTTTTATTCCACGGTCGATATTGTCTTTCGGCATGGAATTGGCCTTCGCCTTTTCCACGGCGGTTCGAAGTCGCGGATTGGCTTCGACATCGCCGCCCCCCGATTTGGCCGCGATAGTGATTTCCCGGATAAGTTTCGTAAACAGCTTTCCGCGAGCTGCGTCATTGGCGCCCTTTTTCCTCTTGATGGTGCTCCACTTGGAATGCCCTGACATGAATGACCCCTATTGGTTTTTGGTGCGGTTAAAGGCGCGAATCCCAATTGGTTTCAGGATTCCTCAACGAAAAACGCAGTATAGCAAGATTGATTTGCTTGGCAATGCCACATTGCACAATAAATCTGCGATGGCCTTTGGCGAAAACTATTTCAAAATATCAGGAATGACCCATTTCTCGCCCTGATCGCCAAAGGCATCATAAACGCCGTCGCCGTCCGTGTCCTGTTCCCAACGAATGGGAAGACGAGTTTGCGGATCGTAATGGATGAGCCTTTCATAGCTGCCGTTTTGATCCCGGTCGCGATGAAATTGAGAAATCACTTCATCCTCATTGTATTCGGCCATGACTTCAAAAACGCCGTTTTTATCCATATCCACGTAAAGGCTTTTGAGAAGTCCATCCTGATAATTTTCTTTATAGTCAACGGTTCCGTCCTTGTTGCGATCCTTTTGGACCGAAACGAGACGCCCCCAGGCGTCAAACGAAAACCATTCGTCCGGCCTCCCGTCGTTGTTGGTGTCAATGGTCGGTTGAAGTTTTCGGTCGACCAGAATCATCGAAAATAGGGCGCTGACAGCCAAGCCCAAAGTGAGCAACAGTAATATTTTTGTTTTGGTTTTCATCAGTGTGTCGGCGTTGAGTATTTAGGCTTCGGGTGCGCCATTCGCTTCGACATTAGAATACAAGCGACGGCATTTTTCAAGCCGTGAAGGCGAAGAGCATCCCATGTTTACGGAAATGCTCTTGATGCGAAAGCTCATATTCACTATGCTCGACTCGGTTAGCGCAAAATCAATGGTTGGCCATCGGTCTGGCTGTTTTTTACTGATGGGGCGGCTTGTACACAAGAAAGGGGTTTGAATCATGAAGATTCGATGGAATGGGCACGCGTCATTTTCACTCTTTTCTGATGATGGCCGATGCATCGTCATTGATCCCTATGAGCAAGGCTCCTTTGGCGGCGCGATAGGCTATCACGCCATCGATTCGAAGCCGGATGTGGTATTGGTGACGCATGACCACCAGGACCACAATTATACCGATCAGTTCGATGGACAATTTGAAATTCTACGGGATGCCGGGCATGCAAAAGGGTTTGATGTTGCCGCATTCGACGCATTTCATGACAAAAGCCAAGGCAATGACAGGGGCGCAATAAAAATGTTCAAGGTCGATGTGGACGGAGTAAAAATCTGTCATGTCGGTGATTTGGGCCATGTTCTCAGCGCTGAGCAGATCGCCGGGCTAGGGGATGTGGACGTGCTGATGGTCCCGGTGGGAGGAGTTTTTACTATCGACGCCAATGAAGCTACGGACCTGATCGAACGTCTACGCCCGAAAATCGCCATTCCTATGCATTATAAAACGGAGCGTTGTGGTTTTGAAATTGCCGGAGTAGAGGAATTCACGAAGGGCAAAAGCAACGTCAAGACTCTGGATACCGATGAAATAGAGCTTTTTTCCGACAAACTCCCCGGCGAAACGGAAATCCTGGTATTGAAACATAGACTCTAGGGGCGAACATGTTAAAAAAAATTGACCATATCGGCATTGCGACAAAGAGCATCGACGAAGCGCTCAAATTTTGGACTCAAGGTCTCAAGCTGCCGAAGACACATGAAGAAGAAGTCCCGGATCAGAAGGTGAAGACGGCGTTCTTTCCCGTGGGCGAGGTTAATATCGAACTGCTCGAAGGCACGGCCGCCGATAGCCCGATCAGCAAATTTGTGGAAAAGCGAGGTACGGGGATTCATCATATTTGCTTCGAGGTTGAAGATATCGAAGCGGCGCTGACGGAATTAAAGGGGCAGGGCGTTCAACTTATCGATCAAGTGCCCCGAAAGGGAGCGCATGGGAAGATGGTTGCATTCGTGCATCCAAAAAGCACCGGCGGAATCCTTCTGGAGCTGTCGCAGGATATGGGCTGACACATGACATGACGCAAGAAGGTTTGCTGGATTCGCAATGCCAATCGAACAATATCTGATCATTAATATTAGCGAAAACACTGGAGTGATGAATGAAAAATGTATGGATTGTCAGCGGCGTCAGGACGCCGATCGGAAGTTTCGGAAAATCCTTGAGAGACGTTTCCGCCACGGATTTGGGTGTTATTGTGGCGAAAGAAACCATCAGGCGCGCAGGAATCGATCCGGCGGACCTGGACGATGTTCTTGTCGGCAACTGCATGATGCGCACTGATGAGATCAACATTGCCCGTTGCATTTCTCTAAAATCAGGGATTCCCTTTGAGGTTCCCGCGTCAACGATTCAACGGCAATGTTCCAGTTCCATGCAAGCCATGATCTTTGCGGCGCAGCAAATTCAATGCGGCGACAGCGACATGGTTCTTGTCGGCGGCGTAGAAAATATGAGTCGCGTCCCCTATGCCCTGTACGACATGCGCTGGGGCGCAAGGATGGGCGAACGTAAAGCTGTCGATATGCTGACGGAAGGATTGGCGGATCCCTTGAAGCATTTTCACATGGGCATCACGGCGGAAAACCTTGCGGCAAAGTATAATATTTCCCGCGAAGATCAAGACGAAATCGCCTATACGAGCCACACACGGGCGTCAAAAGCCTCCAAGGGCGGGCGTTTCACCGATGAGATTATTCCAGTATCCGTACCGCAAAGAAAGAAAGATCCGCTTATCTTCGAACACGACGAGCACATTCGACACGGAGTTTCTATGAAAGAACTGGCGGCTCTGCGGCCGGCTTTCAAAAAAGACGGAACGGTGACAGCGGGAAACGCATCGGGCTTAAACGACGCGGGAGCGGCGGCGATTATTGTTTCGGAGGAAAAGGGCAAGGCTCTTGGCTTAAAACCTATGGCCAGAATCGTGAACCACGCCGTCGCTGGAGTTGAGCCGGAGTTGATGGGGTACGGTCCAGTTCCAGCCATGAAAAAGGCGTTGAAAAAGTCCGGCATGGAGCTTTCCGACCTTCAACTCATTGAGTTGAACGAAGCCTTCGCAGCGCAGTATCTCGCCTGTGAGCGTGATCTGGATTTGGATCGAGACATCACAAACGTCAACGGATCGGGAATCGCTCTTGGCCATCCCGTAGGATGCACCGGGCTGCGAGTTGTCATTTCTCTCCTGTATGAAATGGAGAAAAGAGATATGAGTGTTGGCGCCTCCACAATGTGCGTAGGTGGCGGAATGGGCATGGCCACCATCCTGGAAAGAATTTAATACATAGCAGGTGGTGTGCGCACTCGTACATCGCGGAGCGAGAAGGACGATAAACTATTCGGCGATAGTCGCTTGGCTTTTTAAATCCGACAGACTTTCCTCGACCCAAGCCCGGTTCGGGCCGTCGGGCAGAAGTTCAAGCGCTTTTCCGAAATGTTTTTTGGCTTTCTCTGTTTCTTCGCTGTCGCGTGCGATTTTCCCCAATTCGACATGGATAGCCCCTTTTTGTGGATCGGCAAGCGTCGCGAGCATCTCTTTTAAGAGAAATGATGCTTCGCTCTTGAGATCTGATTCGATCATTTTCCCTGCAGTATAGATTGCGGCATTCGACAGGGAGTCGGGAGCAAAGCGAGCTGTCAATGCTTCTCTGATGTTTTCGATGGCTAGGCCGAATCGGTTTTTGCCCGCCCAAACCCGCGCCAAGTGAAGCGCCGAATCCGCGTACACCAGGTTCCCTGGATCAACTGAGGCTTTGTTCTTGTTCAAAAAAGCGACGGCTGCTTTCCGGCCATTGTCAGCGCTTTTGCCAGCCAGGTCCGTAGGTCAAGATTTTCCTGTTGCATTTCGATCATCCGCCCGAAACTTGCCGCCGCGCCTTCGTAGTCGCCGTTGTGAAATCTATCGATGGCCTCCCTCATCCTCGTTTCCCTGGCGCTTAACAGGGCTTGCTCGGATTGCTGATCAACGGAATTAGCGGCCAGTGACTCAAGAGGAGTAACACCTTCCAGTTCTTTTAGCCGCGTTTGCGCAAAGGGATCGAAAAACGCGAAGGTTTCACAATCATAAATCGTCCGCCCCAGATTCAGTGCCTCTATTTCCATCGCACTATAATAAATATATGTTTTCCCCGGATTTTTATTGTACCAAACCGAGATTGCGTCGCCGGTGGGCAGCGACAAGGTTTCCCCTCGCTTGAACAGGGCTCGATATAAAGCCATTCGTTCAGCGGCCTCTTCGACGGAAAAATCCAGGGTGTCCTTAACAAGAGGCTGGTCCGAAACGAGCGGCCAGTGTTCTCCCACTGCATAAAAAACTGTCGCATTGGGAATCGTATCCAACAATCGTTGCAGGCTCTGTAGACCTTTGTCAGCGAGGAATACGCGTGGATGTAGAATCTCCCTTGGGTATTCCAAAAAGGACTGCGGCAAGTGCCCTGTCAAGAGAAAAATCCCCATGTGCTAGGTATAGAGCGTGGCTGCGCAGCGGGTGACTTCGGATGCGTTCGGCCAAAATTGACGCCAGGGATTTTTCATCTTCAGTCAGGGGCAGCGGTCTTCGAAAGCCCGCCACGGGAAGGCCATTACGGAGGGTCGGGTGCGATATTGCGCTCGCGATTCCCGCTTCAGACACTGCGATCAAAATCAACGCCCTCGAAGAAATGGCCAAGTTGTACGACAAGATGAATTTGCCCATTCAGGCACAATCGGTACGGAAAGAAATTGAAGCGAATTACCGCTGATTCAGAATAATATGGGAGCGAAATAAAACACATGCTGCGATGACGCAAGCCAAAATTTGCCCAGCCAAAAGGACTTCTATGCGGCTATTCAGGACCTTGCACATCCCTTTTGAGAAAAACTTGATATCTTTCAAATTTCTAAATTCTGTGCATACATGCATCTATAAGGCCCCAAGGAGGACCGCCTTCAAATGGCCACCCGAAATATCAACATTGTCAAAACCTGGCACTATAGGGTAAGAATGCAAATTCTCTGGGGCGTCAAAGGAACGATCTATGGAAAATAAGCGACTGCGATGGAAAAAAATTGATAGCTCGACACTGACGACTTCCAGGCTAAACATGATCACTTTGTTCGACCCGTCGCCGGACCCCTTTCTGTTAGCGCAATGCACATTGCCCGCGGAAGGCATCCTGGAACTTGTCGAGTCGGAAAAACACCGAACCGGCAAACCGATAAGCCTGACCTTCACCGTAATGAAAATGCTGGCCCTGGCGCTTTCGAAACATAAGGAGTTCAACAGCCTTGTTCTGGGCGGCAACATATACGAACTTGAAGACGTCACCATAACAGTTCCGTTTCTGATCCCGGGTACTGACAAGGAATTGACGAGCCTGGTTTTTGAAAATCCACAGAAGATGAGCTTGGAAGAGATCAACGACCTCAGTAAGGCTTTGATGAAGGCACAGCAAACCTCAGAAGCCACGGAATCGCGCCTCAAGCAACGCCTCCTGCCGATATTGCTCATCAAAACCGGTCTTTATCGACTTATCGGCGAAAAGTTCCTCTATCGCTTTATGCACGAGCATGGGCTGGGTTCCAATCTTGTGTTGACCAGCGCTTCTTATCGAGGGAAAGTCCAGTTTCTCATCGCGAAATGCGCCGTACAAATTTTACGGATTTTCACGCGGTTCTACCTGAACGGCGTGGAGGAAAAACCTGTAGTGGAAAATGGGGAGATCGTTTCAAAAAAACTGATCTCTCTCTCTATCGCTTTCGACCACCGCTTAGTCGATGGAATTCACTTACATGAGCTTCTGGACACTTTGGAGGAATTGGCGAAAAATCCGGCAGCCATTGCCGGCACGAAAACCTAATCAATGGATTCCCCGATATACGAGGTGTGGTGGAATCCGCGCACTTCGGTTCCAGATTGATGGGCATTGTGGCCACGCAACAAAAACAAGACGACGCGTTTGCTAAATGGGATGAAAATGCAAATAAATAAAAATTCGCGCTTCGACGAGACAATGTTCCGATTCACGAAATTCTGCACCCAATACCCTAAGTCGGTCATCACCTTTCTGATCCTGCTGACAATGTTTTTCACGTACTCTTCCCGTTCCGTGGAACGGGACCACAGCATGGACCGGATGATTCCGCCTGACGAACCGATCCGCATGTTCTATGACGAGTTTCGTGAGCACTTTAATATCAAAAGCAAGATTGTCATCGCCGTCTATCACCCCGATGGAATATACACCCCGGCGGTTCTGGAGCAGGTGTATCGAATCACAGATAAACTTAAAGCCATGGACCTGGTCGAAAAAGTGCAATCGCTGTCGAGCATCGAGAACATCGACTCCGAAGACGGAATGATCACCGTCGATGTCATCTCCGAGACCGTTCCACAAACCGACGAAGAGATACGGAAATTTATCGAAACCGCCCGCGCCAACCCGATGATCGCAAATGGCATGGTGTCCGCGGACGAAACAAGCACGATCCTTTTAGTGCAGCCCGCTTTTGAAATCGACAAGATGGATGAAACCGTCGTCGCATCCAAAGAGATTGACGCCATCATGGACGCTGACCCGGGCCCGGGTAAAATCTATGTGACCGGCTTTCCCAGGGTCATCGGAATGAGTAATCGGTACATGGACCGGGACAACAAGGTGATGCTGCCCTTGGTCGGCCTGCTTCTCCTGATTCTGCTCTGGGTATCGTTTCGCAGCATCCGCGGTGTTTGGATTCCGGTCACTGTTGTTCTCGCCTCGGTGATCTGGACTTACGGCGTGATCGGCTTGGTGGGCATGAAGACCACCATCATATGCGCCAGCATCCCCATCGTGCTTGTGTCCATGGGTATTGCCGACGGCATCCACGTTCTACATGAGTACTATCACCATCTCCGCAAAGGCGTAGACAACATTACCGCCATCCACAACACCATGCTCGAAATGAACGCGCCGGTGGTCATGACTTCGCTGACCACAATGGTCGGCTTTATGGCGCTGGCGACATCCAAGATCGTCCCCATTCGTGAGTATGGCGTCGCCGTCGCCCTGGGCGTGCTATGGGCTATGTGCTTTTCTTTGTCATTTATCCCCGCCGTACTGGTTCTGCTCGGGAAACCGAAAAAACTCTCGTCGGCGAAAGTTGCACATGAGGGTATCCTGGAAAAACTCAGCGTCGCGCTGGGCCGATACAGCTTGTCACACGCCAAAAAGATCATTGTCACATTTTTTCTGGCCCTTATCGTGACAGGCGCTCTGTCCTTCTTTCTGAAGGTGCGCAACAATCCGGTGATGTATTTCCGTGAGGGATCCGACCTTCGCATTTCCGATGCCTTCCTAAACAAGCATTTCGCCGGCACCGGCGAGCTTCAGGTGCAAATCGACGGAAAAAAGGCAGACGCGCTCAAAGATCCCGAACTGCTGGAAAAAATTGAACGCTTTCAGCAGATTTTAGAAGAATTACCGGAAGTGGGGAACACCACGTCGATAATCGATTTACTGCGGCGAATGAACGTGGTCTTAAACGATAACAACGAAGCGTTTGACCACGTGCCGGGTACGAAAAAGGACATGGGAGAGGCCTGGACAGCGGAAGCAGGGCGCGCAAAAATCGCCCAATACTATCTGTTGTACGAGACAATCGGCGGCGAAGAGTTGCCCAGCGCCATCGACTTTGACTACCAACGCGCGCAAATCCACGTAAACGTTAAGTCGAACGATTCGACGCAATACCGCAAAATCATGAACCGCATAGACGAAATCAAACAAGAGCTTTTCCCGTCAGACAAATACCTGATCGGCATCACCGGCGCCGGCGCCATCAACCTGAAAGTGGTTGATTACCTGGTTATGGGGCAGGTGATGAGTCTGTCGATAAGCTTCGTAGTCGTTTTTATCATGCTGGCGTTTTTGTTCAAATCATTCGTGGACGCGATGATCGGGGCGATCCCGCTGATCATTACCGTGTCAACGAACTTTGCGGTGATGGTCTTGACCGATATTCCTCTGAACATGGGCACTGCGCTCACCGCCAGCGTGATTATCGGCGTAGGCGTAGACTACTCAATCCACTTCATTCATCGCTACCGGCTGGAAAGCAAGCGCTGCAACGACATTAACGTCGCGGTGGAAACCACTATGGACACATCAGGCAGAGCCATCGTGTTCAATGCCATGTCCGTGGGCGGCGGATTCGCCATTTTGATGTCGTCATCCTTTATGCCGCTTGTGTATCTGGGAATTCTGATGCCGCTGGTGATGTTCGTGAATGCATTGGGCGCATTGTTGGTGATTCCGGCATTCCTGAACCTGCTGCGAGGCAAAAAAAGTTTGTCCGCTTAAACTTTATCTTTGTGCCCAATACTTCTGCATCCGAATACGCGGTGCTGCGGGCCAAGGTGCTAAAAAGAATGAACAACGCAAAGGCCGCTTGTTTGAGGCAAACCACCACATCTTGCGCCTTTCGATCCTCTTGTATAAGTTGAATCGGCCTCGTGCGGGAACTTTGCTTATGAAGGCAAAAAATACGGAGACGCATATGAAAATGAGCGGATGGATAAAATGGATTTCAATGACGGCCCTTCTCGCCATCCTCATGGGATGCGCGGCAACTGAGGAGGGCGATCCACCTGATCCCAGCTATGATGTTTTGATGGATTCGGCGAAGGGCGCACTGGAAATGGGCGACGGATATCATGCCTATATTTGGTTTTGTGAAGCCAATCGCCTCCGACCTCAGGATCCGCAAGCCAATCTAGGAATCATGATTTCCGATTTAACACAACTTCTGAATCTTGTTGACCAGTTTATTTATTTCGGTGGAGAAATGGCGCAGACAGTTCCTCCTGAAGACGAAGCGCACCTTTACGCGAAACAACAGGATGACGTGGAAATGGGCGCCGGCGACCAGATCGATGTCCTGGTGATGCGGATTTTCGACGAGCGGCTCGAAGAAATGGTTGTAGCGGGGGAGATCGCCAAGTTTGACCCCGCCATGATTTTTTCAATCACTGCAATTCCCTTGAATTTTCAAGGGGCGGAAATTCTGAGCTTGCCGGGCAACTGGGATAGGGCGGATGTTCTGTTTTTTCTGGCCACCGGTCGCGCCATTCAAAGCATCATGGATATTTTTCTGTCGATGGATTTGAATTTCGATTTTGGTCTCGTGATGGATCTGCTCGCTACGGACTTTTCCGTTCTTGAAACCGGCCAAGTCATCGATCTGGTGGTTGACGTTTTTTATACGATGCTCACGGATGCCGATAACCAGGATTTTCTGTTGGGAAACGACGAGGCCGCAAGAAGAATGCCGAAATCGGGCCTGAATCTGGCCATGGCTGCCAGCGAAATCATCACAGCTTTCGATACTCTTTATGATCCGGCTGGCCCGCTGGGATATGTTGAGACCATTGAAAACGGCGTCCATGACCCTTCCGAATTATATGTTATTGGCAACATGGCGCCGATGAGCGCCGAATTGACGGCTATCATGCCTGATCTGCTTGAAGTTTTGGAGCAGGCCCGGATATCACTATTAGACGGAACGGAATTTGACGTTGATCCCTCCTCACCCAATACTTTCGATCTTTCTTCTTTAAATGTTATCCTAAAAGGACTCGGCGTCCCGGAGCTGCTGAGCATTCCATCTTATCCGGTGGACCTGGGCGCAGTCTTTAACGATCCTCATCCCGAGGATTTGAAAGATACCCTGACATCCCTTCTGGGTTGTCTGCACGATTCAAGCGCCTTGATACCGACGGTCGTGTGCATCGTTGAGAGTCTGTGATCGCGAAACGATTTTTCGATCCCTACTATTTGTCGGAGCGCCCGATGATTTCAAAGCATGCCAGGAATACCTTCCTGATAACGTTTGTGGCGATATGCGCCATGCTGCTTCTTAGCTCTTGCCAAGAGCAAATTGACGACGAGAACGAGACGAGCCTGAGCGAGTTGATATCCATCGGCAAGGCTTATCTTGTTGATGGAAACGGCGTGAGCGCTGCTGACGCCTTTGATTCCGCCAGGCATATCGACGCTGCAAGCACCGACGCGCAGTTTGGTTTGATGCTCGCAAATGTTATGCAATTCACGAATCTTGTGGACGAGTTACTCATGATCGTTGAGGAACTTGATATTATCCAAAGCGGGCAGCAGAACGGGGGCATGAGTCCTCAAGCGAAATCTGGAGAATTGGGCGATTTTATCCAAGAATTGTTGGATGACGTCATCCTCACGCGGATTGTGCAAACAGAAATGCTCTATCACGATCTCGCGATCGGCCCAGAATTCAATTTTCAGCTTGACCGATACGCACTGAGCATATCCGGCATAACGCTTGTGGATTTTGCGGGTGAATTTGACAAAGCCGACGCGCACTTTATCGGATCACTGAATGCTTCGATCTGCGGAATAATGAATCTGGTTTTTGCCCATAACCTAAACTTTGATATCGAAAACTTATCGCTTCCATCCCCAAATCCGGAAGCCGCCCTTGTTGACACACTCGTTCCCTGGGTCGATTTGTTGGAGAGTTTGCTGACATCGACTTCTTACCCCGAATTTTTGCTTCTTTTACCAGAAGGTGGCGCAACGAAGATGCAACAGATTGGAGTCGACTTCGGCAACATTTTTTCCAGGTTGAATTTGTGTTTTTCGCAGATGGGCCAGGAAACCGACTCCCAACAAGACGACCAGATTCGATACCAGGATGCGAATAACAATGGACACTACAATGAGCAAACCGATGCGGTGCTCATCGGAGAATTAGCGGTATTTTCTCCGTCCGAAAGGGCGGGCGTTGTGAGTTTTTGCGAAAATATGGCAGCGGTTTTCTATGACGGCTCCTTGCTTGACGATAATCCAGGCTTTTCCGATCCGCTGACGCCGGCGAGTTTCAACGGACTATTAACCGGTTTTGGAGTTTTACCGATTCCCGTCGGCGACCCGGCGGCACCCTTGTTCTATTTCGACAAATTGCCTGCCTGGCCTGGTGTTGAAGTCGGATATTTCTTCGCCTACCCGGACCCGGACGGCCTGCGGTCGTTCCTTTTAGAGGCAATCGAGCTCTGGCGCCTTCTGGAGCAATGGATGTGATGGATTTTTCGGAACAGGTCAGGCGGGGCATTCGGGCGCCGCTTGCCGGAATTTTTTTCATCAAAAACTTTCCGACGCTCTTAAGCTACTTTGTCGTTCCCGTCCTCATCAACACGCTTGTGTATTCTGTCGGCGCCTACTTCTTTTTTACCAGGCTCGGTTCTTTGCTGCACGGGATCTTCGGCGATCCGCAGACCTGGTACTTCAAAGCCCTCTTCATTGCTGCGGGAATCGTTATAGGCGCGGTTTTCGCCCTGGCGCTCATCATCACTTTTACGGCGGTTGGGCTGGTCATTGCCGGACCCTTCTTGGACCTCATCAGCCAGAAGGTGGATGAAATACGTCTGGGCGTTGATCCTTCGCCGGAGGGTACGATTATCAGCGACATCGCCAAATCGTTGATGTCGCAGTTAAAGAAAATTCTCTTCTTCTTTGCCATCCAATTTCTGTGCCTCATGCTTTACATGATTCCGGTCATTGGACAGATCGGCGGGGCGGCGATTCAGCTTGTGGTGTCTTTTATGTTTCTTGCATGGGAGTTCTGGGATTTCCCCATGGATCGCCGGAAAATGACTTTCAAAGAGAAAAAAGACTTTTTATTTCATTACAAATACACTGCCATCGCCTTTGGCGGAGTATGCTTTTGCTACATCCTTGTGCCGCTGCTCAATTTCGTCATGATGCCCATGTCCGTCGCGGGTGCAACGATCCTCATCTCAGATCTGATGGGCGAAACGTCGGCGGACGATCAAAAAAGTGAAGCTTGAATAAATACCTCATCGCCGCAAGTTTTCGCTATTTAACAGTCCAGGTTGTGCCTTCCGGCGAATCCTTGATGATGATTTCCTTTTCGGCGAGTTCGTCGCGGATGGCGTCGGCGGCGGCCCAATCTTTGGCGGCCCGGGCGTCATTGCGCTTTTCGATCAGGGATTCGATATCCTGGGAGGATATTTTCCCAACGGGAAGCGCTCTGGCGACCTTGGCGCTATTGTAGGCTTGCGGTTCGCTAATCAGAACGCCTAACACCTTGTTCATCATCTCAAAGTTTGACGACAGCTCGCCAAGGAGCATTCCCCGACCGGGTTCTTGCTTGTAGGCCGCTTCCCTGGCAGCGACCTGCGCGGCGCGGGCAATTTCAAAAAAGTGGCCGCTTGCCTTGGCGGCGTTGAAATCGTCGTCCATGGAAGCGGTGAAATCGGCCACCGCTTTTTGAATCTGCACCAGGAGTTCTTTTTGTTTGTCGCTCAGTTTGCTTTCGTCCAGCGGTGTTTTTTCAAAGTCGGCTTGGTCCAGAGTTTCTTTGGCGTCGTAGAGTCGCTCGACAGCGGACTGCGCTTCGATCAGACTTTGCTCGGCAAATTCAATTGGGCTTCTATAATGCGCTGAGAGCAGGAAGAAACGTAGGGCTTCGGGTGGATATTTGGCGAGAATATTTCTAATTGTCTGAAAGTTGCCAGTAGACTTAGCCATTTTCTCATGGTTGAACTGTACGAAACCGTTGTGCATCCAATAGCGGACGAACTGTTTGCCGTAGGCCGCTTCCGACTGCGCGATTTCATTTTCGTGGTGCGGAAAGATGAGGTCCTTGCCGCCGCCGTGTATGTCAAAGGGCTGACCGAGATATTTGTGGCTCATGACCGAGCATTCGATGTGCCAACCGGGCCGCCCATTGCCCCAGGGAGAATCCCAATGCGGTTCGCCGGGCTTGGCGGCTTTCCAAAGCACAAAATCCAGGGCATCTTTTTTTCTGGGATCGACCTTGATTCGCTCGCCAGCGATCATGTCGTCGAGCTTGCACCGAGAGAGTTTTCCATAACCGTCGAATTTTCGGGTGGAGAAATAGACGTCGCCTTCGGCTGCGTAGGCGTACCCCTTGTCGATGAGTCGTTGAATGAAATCGGTCATGTGTTTGACGTGCGCGGTCGCTTTGGGCTCAAGGGTAGGGCGTCTGATCCCGAGTGCATCCATGTCCTTGTAAAATTCCGTAATAAATTCTTCGGCGAGGGCGGCGCAGTCTTCGCACCGTTCATTTGCGCGTTTGATAATTTTATCGTCAATGTCGGTGAAGTTGCGAACGTAGTTCAGCTCAAATCCCAGATGCTCAATGTAGCGGGCGATGGTGTCAAAAACCACCTGACTACGCGCATGACCGATGTGACACAGGTCGTAAACCGTCACGCCGCACACGTACAGGCCGACTTTCCCCGGATTGATCGGCTCAAAATCCTCTTTTCGCCTGGACATTGTATTGTAAATACGCAAGGCCATAATTTTATCTCTCCCGTATCGCTGGTTTTCTAAATCGGCTGTAAAAACCCGATTCCCAAAGGGCTGGGTTGAATATTGCCACAGGCGAATCGCCTTTGTAAATCATTTGCGATCATGCTTGAAATATCGGCACAATCCGGTCATGGGGCAATCGGCGCATAACGGATTTCTGGATCGGCAAATCCTGCGTCCGTGCGTGAT
Source organism: uncultured bacterium (assembly GCA_964591275.1). Taxonomy (GTDB): domain Bacteria; phylum Lernaellota; class Lernaellaia; order JACKCT01; family JACKCT01. Next base: position 22,082 of record CAZQAE010000047.1, read on the forward strand.
CAGGGCATGGCAAAACCAAGTCCACTCTTCTTTCGGGATGAGTTTCATAATCTCAAATTCCACTTTCACCGGGTTTTCGTTATTGGTCAGGCCCAGGCGTCGGGAAATTCTGCCGACATGCGTGTCAACGGTGATTCCAGGAATGCCAAAGGCCTCGGCCAGCACCACGTTGGCTGTTTTACGGCCGACGCCGGGCAGTTTCACCAACTCTTCAAGAGTGTTCGGCAGGCTCCCCGCAAAATGCTCCATGATAACCTGTGCTGCCCCCTGAATCGATTTTGCTTTGTTGCGGTAAAATCCCGTGGAACGAATGTCGTTTTCCAATTCCTCACGACTCACCGAAAGGTAATCTGTTGGCACGTGATATTTTTTAAACAACTCCTGCGTGACGATGTTAACGCGCGCATCGGTGCACTGGGCCGAGAGTATCGTCGCCACCAAAAGATCGAAGGGCGTTTTGTAGCTGAGAGTGCAATAGGCATCGGGATACGTGTCTTTCAGGATATCAAGGATTTTTTGAGTCGTTTGTTTTTTCGTCATGGTTGGCGTCTCGTCGTCACGCATTTTTAACAGCATACAGCTTTCTTTGATATTAACAAAAGCGGGCGAATGCTTTCACATTCGCCCGCAAATATTAAATAGAATAATCAGTTTAGGCTTCTTCCGCCTTTTCCTTATTTCTTTCATCGATGATTTTCTGGGCAATTTCGTGCGGCACTTCCTGGTAGTGGGCCAGTTCCGTGGTAAACGTACCGCGACCGCTGGTCATGGAGCGAATGTCCGGCTCATAACGAAGTATCTCGGCCAGAGGAACCTGCGCACGCACCACCGTTTTTTTGCCTACGGTTTCGTAGCCTTCCACCTGGCCTCGTCGACTGGACAGATCACCCATGATATCGCCCGTGCATTCCTCAGGGACAATGATCACAAGCCGATTAATCGGCTCCAGCAAGGTAGGGTTAGCTTTGAGAATTCCCTGCTTAAAGGCTTGTGAACCGGCCATTTTAAAAGCCTGCTCGGAACTGTCCACGTCGTGGGTCTTGCCGTCAACAAGGGCCACTTGGAAATCGACTGTGGGAAATCCCGCCAGTGGACCTTTGTTCATGGTTTCGCGAATACCCTTGTCAACCGCCGGGATGAACGTTTTTGGAATGACGCCGCCTACGATTTTGTCGACGAACTCGTATCCTTCGCCGCGCGCTTTTGGCGACAGGACAATTTCGCATTCTCCAAACTGGCCTCGTCCGCCCGTTTGCTTTTTATGGCGATAGCGCGAGTTCGTTGTTGCTTTGATCGTTTCGCAGTACGGCACTTTCGGGGTCTGAAGCACGCCTTGGATTTTGAAACGACGCTCAAGCGTGGTCATGATGACTTCAATGTGCCCCGTGCCCATGCCGGATAAGATGATTTCCCTTGTTTGCTTGTCCTTGTTGACTTTGAAAGTCGGATCATCTTCCGCGATTTTAAGCAATCCGGTGATGAGTTTGTCCTCGTCGCCCTTGGTCTTGGGCGTAACAGAGAAGCTCAATGTAGGAGTCGGGATGTGAACAAGATCAAGCTTGTGGGGGTTCTGGCGAGCGCAAAGAGTGTGACCGGTCTTTGTGTTCTTCATCTTCACGGCGGCGATAATGTCGCCGCAGACGGCTTTTTCAATGGGTTCCGTATTCTTTGCGATGATTTTTAAATATTGTCCAATGCGTTCGGTGGTGTCTGTGTCGAAATTTTCAGCGGAAAAATCAGATCCCATTGAACCTGAAAAAATCCTGATGAAAGAAGCGGTTCCGGCAAAGGAGGAACTTGTTTTGAAAACAATGGCGGATATTGGACCGTCCTCGGATGGTATGATTTCGATGACCTCGTCGCTTCCCGGCTTTTTTGCTGAAAGAGCGGGACGATCCAAAGGACTCGGAAATGATTCCGTCAGAAAATCGAGAAGCATGGGAATGGCGATGCATTTGGTCGCCGAGCCGCAAAGAAGGGGAAAGGCGTCGCCGGAGGCAACGGACTCTTTGAGAACAGCAATAACTTTCTCGGGAGGAAGTTCTTCGCCGCCCAGGTACAAATCCATCAGTTCTTCATTGTTTTCGGCGATGGATTCAATTGTCTCCGTGCGGGTTTCTTCCAATTTGTCGACCATGTCCGCGGGAACATCGCAAGGAACCGGTTTTCCGGCGTCGTCGAATTTGTAGGCCTTTCCCGAAATGACATCAATGATCCCCTCAAAAGACGCTTCTTGCCCGATCGGCAAATGAAGAATGATGGGGTTGACCTTGAAGCTGTCCTTGATAGCGTTGACGGCCTTGTCAAAATTGGCTCGTTCGCGATCCAGCTTATTAATGAAAAATGCTCGGGGCAATTTCTTTGAAACGGCGATGTCCCATAGTTTCTCGGTCTGGACTTCGACGCCGCTGGCGGCGCAAATAGACATCAGAACGCCGTCCGCGACATCCATGGCAAAATGGGCTTCAGAAATGAAGTTGGTGCCGCCGGGAGTGTCGATCAAATTGATGCGGTGCTTGTTCCAATCGCACCAGGCCAGCGCGTTGCTGATTGAGTAACCCTTATTCTTTTCCTCCGGCTCGAAATCGGTGATGGTATTTGCGTCTTCAATGCGACCCAGTCGGGTGGTGATGCCCGTGGCATAGCAGATGGCTTCAACAAGGCTGGTTTTGCCGGTCGAGCCGTGGCCGATGAAGGCGATGTTGCGAAGTTTGGTTGAATCAACGACTCTCATTCACATGTCTCCTTTTCGCGGACCGATTTATAGATGAAGGCCCAAAACGTCTTGTTTTTAAGGCGTTACGGCAAAGGAATGCACCGCGCGCTCGGATGCCGGAAGCGGAAATATAGCTGCGCCCCATTGAAAATGCAAGTCGGCACAAACCTCCGGGGGTTCTTGACATCCGTAGGATTGACGGGGAACATGAAACAGACTTTTTTCTTTCGGGACCTCCAAATAAAGACAAGGCAAAAATGAAGGCAAATATGCGAATTGTCTGTAAAATTCACGTGATATTCACGGCGTTGATCTTTGCGCTTTTGTTTCCTGCTTGCCAAAAAGCAAGCGACAATTCGGAGCCGGCACGGGAGATTAAAATACAAAATCCCAAAGCTCTGATAATGAAAGCCAGATCACTTATGGAACCCGGATCGGAAAAGAACGCGGTTCAACGCTTCGAAAATGCCCTAAAACTGCTGAATAAAGCCCTTGAGATCGAGCCGGATAACGACGTGGTCTACGTGGAGTTGGGCAACTTCTACATCACCTTTAAAGCTTTCGTGGGGACCCAGAATTACGATGGCGATCAGACGCCGGAGGAATTGGCTAGGCAAATGTTCACCAAAGCCATTGAAATCAATCCGAAAAATACGGCGGCGTACAGAGGGCTCGGATTGTATTACGTGGTTAACGAACCGGAAAAAGCCTTGGAAGCTTTTCAAATGGTTCAAAAACTTTCACCGGACGATCCCCATCTGGGCTTAAATATCGGAATGTGCCTGTATGAAGCCGGAGAATATGAAAAAGCCCGCAAATATTTCCAAGAGGAACTGGGAAAAGCCGTTCGGCAAAAAGATGACAATAGGATTCGGCAGGCCAAGGAATATCTGGGAAGGATTTTGTTGCGGCAGGAGAAATACGAGGACGCCGAGAAATATCTTTTGGATGCCACCAAGGGTTTCGATCAGTACGTCAAGGATCACGGCAATTATTGGGGATGTCCCTATCAGGCCCTGGGCGAGCTATACAGCCGCATGGACAGGCCTGTGCAGGAAGCCCAAAGTTATATTAAAGCGGCAGATGTCGAGATCAACAGCGAGTTGATGCAATATGACGCCGCCAGGACCAGCTTTGCCGTCGGCGATTATCAAAATGCTCAAAAATACATCGCCAGAGCCCTGGCGATAGAGGATAATAAGCGATTCTGGATTCTGGCCGCGAAGATCCGGGTTGTGCAATCCGACGGCGGCGTGAATCCCGAGAAAATCGACGATCCGGAACTTCTCCTTGATTTCGCCTTGGATGATTTCGAAGAGGGGCGCTTCAATAAATCGCTGAAATACCTGGATCGAATTTCCGCTGCCGCTTCAAGTCATCTCGATGGGTTAAAACTGAAAGGCTACATTTTCCTTTTTCTCGGAAAATCCCCTGAAGCCTCGATCCTTTTTAGCGAAGTGAAAAAAAAGGAGTCGACCGATCCGGGCGCGTATGTCGGTCTGGGACATATCGCCATCCTCGAAAAGGATTATGAAAAGTCCGAGGGTCTTTTCCAAAAGGCTCTGAAAATTTTGCCTGATCATTCAAAAGGCGTCATGGAAATTGACAGCCGCGTGGTGGAATTGGACCTGGAGATGGGGTTATTGGGGATGGGTTGGGTAAACGCCAATCAGAACCGGCACGAAAAAGCCATTGAATACTACGACAAAATTTTGCTGGGACGCTCCGACAGTTTCCTGGCTTTACTGGGGAAAGGCAATTCCCTTAGCGGCCTGCACAAATTGGATGAAGCCTTGGAAGTGTTCAAGAAACTAAAAGTACAATATCCGAAAAATCCTTATGTTTTGGCCGAGATGGCTCTTGTCAGTTACAACAAGGGGGAATTGGCTCGGGCCGAAGAGATGTTCGAGCAGGTCCTCAAGTACGACGATGGTCGCTATACCTGCCCTTATGAAGGACTTGGTCTGGTGTATCTGAGGCAGGGGAAAACCGCCGACGCCATGCTGAATTTCCAAAAGGCCATAGAGATTAATCCCAACATCGAATACAAAAAATTTAACGGTTTGGCGAAAATATTTATCCAAAAAGGCCGTTACGATGAGGCGAGGAAGCTTTTAGAGAAATCGATCGAAAACTACCCTTATGACACCGAAGCTAAAGAGCTCATGACATCTTTGGAAAAAATGAGGGATAAATAAATCTTGGACGAAAGTTCCGTTTCCATCGGTTGCGCTTTCGCCCTGGGCGCCGCCTTCGTCTGGGCGTCGGCCTCGATTTTTTTTCGAAAGCTCGGTGATTCGGTCATTCCTTTAGGTGTTAATCTCGGGAAAAATCTCATCGGTCTTGTCTGCCTATCTTTGACATTGGCGTTTGTCGGATTCGAAGCCGCGAGTCCGAAAGTCTGGTCTTGGCTCGGACTCAGCGGAATTTTCGGCATCGCCATCGGCGATACATCTTACTTCGCCACGCTCAATCGCCTGGGGCCCAGGCGAACCTTGCTGCTCACGAGCCTGATACCGGTTGTTGCCTCCTTTCTCGCGATGATTTTATTCGGCGAAAGACTCAAGCCGACCGGTTGGATCGGCGCCGTGATGACCATCGCCGGCGTATCGTGGGTACTGTGGGAAAAACTTGAAGTGAATGACGACGCCGGCAGTTGGCGGGCCGGTATCGGATACGGGCTTTTAACGGTTGTATCCTGCTCCATTGGAATTATTTTCTCCAAGATCGGATTGAATGAGACCAAGCCTCTGGATGCAACTTTTATCAGGATGATATGCGGTACGGCGGGGTTGGTCATTTTCGGACTTTTCCGAAAGGACCTTGGCGGCTGGTTAATACCTTTTAAAATAAAAAGAAACATGATGGTGCTCCTCGCGGCGTCCTTCCTGGGAAGCTACCTGGGCATGTGGTTCGCTTTGGCGGCCCTGGATTACGCCAACGTGACGCTGTCGAGCATCCTCAGTTCGACAAGTCCGATATTCGTTCTTCCGATGGCTTTTATTTTCATGAAAGAGAAAATTACGATTCGGGGTGTTATCGGTGCGCTCATTGCCATCACGGGGATAGCGCTACTGTTTGCCCAATAATCTTTTAGTCCGGCATCAGGTCGTGGATCGGGAAATTGGGGGAGGGCAGATATTTTTTTTGAAATAACTGCGTGACCGTTTCGTCGGCAAAAAAGCGGCCTCTTTCCGTCAAGAAAAAACTGTTTTCGTCTTCTGACAGGAGCCCAAAGGATTTGAGTCGCTCCAAGTCCGGCATAAAGCGTTCATTGAGGCCAAATCCCAGGCGCTTTTCATATCGCTTTTTATAAACACGGTCGTTTTTCAGCGGCGTAATCAGGCTGCGGCGAGCTTCGAGTTCCTCATCGCGAAACAGACCGCGCTCGACAGGCATTTTTCCTTCATCCACCAGGCGCAGATAATCCTCAAACCCCTGCGCGTTGACAGTGAAGGTTCGGTGATAGTTTGACCACGAGGAAGGGCCAAGTCCGACGACATTGGTCAAATGGCAACAGTAGTCCCACATGAAATGCGTCGTATGTTTATTGTCCGTGGCGAAGATGCGCGTGAAGTGCTGGGCAAAACCATTATCTTCCGAGATGAGATTGCCGAGCATCTTCATGAGACGTATTTTCGATGGGTCCGGAAAGGATTCCGGGTGCTTTTTGTACTGCTTGATGATAACGCCCTGCGTGAGGCCATGCTGGAGGATGCGGAGGCGATAAAGCTGCCATGCGTCGGCTCCGCTTTGGATCGCCGCCTGCATCGAATTGATCCAATCCGCGATGCTTTGATCGGGATAACCATAGATCAAGTCGAGTGAGACGCTTTCAAATCCTGCTTTTTTAATATTGTCAATGGCCTGGAAAACATCCGCGCTCGTGTGGGTGCGTCCCATTATGGCGAGTAACCTGTCGTCAAAACATTGCACGCCGAGACTGATGCGATCAACGCCGAATTCCTTGAGAACTTTCAGGCGATCATGGCCCACTTGTCCCAGCAAGGAACTCGGTTCGGCTTCGACGCTAAATTGTCGGCACTTACCCAGGTCAAAGTATTTTGTAAAACTGCCGAGCAACCTTTCCCACTGCCTGGCGGTGAGAAAGGTGGGAGTTCCTCCCCCAAATAATACGGTGCTGATGGGAAGTCGCTCGCGGGAAAGACGCTTAACGGCGATTTCCATTTCCTTTGAGACGGCATCGATATATCGCTCAACCACGTCCTGGGGAGGATCGATCAACTTGATCCAATGACAGTAGTGGCAACTGGATGCGCAGAAGGGCACGTGCACGTAGGCCGCGTAAGGAATGCCGGCGCGCTCGGATTCGTGGGAGAAAATTTCGTCCACGTCGACTTTTGGATACCAGGTCATTTCAGGGTAACGAACGACCGGAACGAAATCGACATTGTCGGGAGTGATTCCCGCTTTGGTCAATTCCTCGATATGGAATCGATCCAGGTTGGCGCGGGCGGATTCAATTATTTGATCGTGGTGGGTCATTATTTTTTGTGAACACTGACGGCGATTCAGACAACCCTTCAAGCGGGATGAAATCTTAATAATATTTTAGCTTCATTGCTCTAAGTCGCCGCATCCTTTCTGCCGCGCATTATAGCATTGAGAAAGCTAAAAAAATCAACACCGGAAGCTTGCCGGCAGCATTAAATCAGTTTCCGTTAATAAAATTGGGCGGCTGGATGAATCCCGCTTCTTGTGCTAATTCATAAGGCGCTGATGGTATTAACATAGAAAAAAAAACGGACGGGTGAAATGAAAAGGATAAAGGCGCCAATAAAGGTTTTGGATATTCCCAGTACGAACAACGTAACTTTGCGTGTTTATGAGTGCGGAACCGGACCGCGCAGATGGCTTTTGACGCCCGGCCTGGGAACGCCGCTGATATGCTGGAAATACCTGATTGAAAGATTCCAGGACGAAATGACCATTGTAACCTGGGACCCACGCGGATGCTATCAATCCACGAAACCAGATGTTCCGAATGGCTTCCATATTTCGGATCATGTCGAAGATGCAAAGGCGATCATCAAGGCCTTGGGCTGGGAGAAAAAGCCGTTCGTGACAGGGGGCTGGAGCATGGGCGTGCAGATAGGATTGGCTCTGTATGAGTCTATGCCTAAAAACATCAAGGCTCTCGTGTTGATCAACGGGACTTATGAACACGTTCTGGCAACGGCGATGGGAATACCGCGAGCCGATGTCATTTTGTCCGGCGCTTTTCGTGGAATGGCAAAAGCCGCGCCGGTTTTTGGTCCGCTGGCAAAATACCTGCTCAGCCAGGACTGGAGCGTCGCGCTGATCAAATCATTAAGGCTTGTTTCTACCAACGAGGATTTTTTCGAGTTGGCTGTGCGTGAATTTAAGAATCTGGATTTTGCTTCGTATTTCACCATGATGACGCAGATCAACAAGGATTCCGCCGCGCACATTCTGCCTGAGGTGCGCGTTCCCACGCTCGTGACGGCGGGAACGGCGGATAAAATGACTCCAAGGAAAGTCTCGGATTTCATGCATGAGAAAATCTCGGGCAGCGAACTTTTTCTCATTCCAAACGGCACGCACTACGCAACGATCGAATACCCGGAAGTTGTGAATCAGAAACTCGATGAATTCTTTGGCCACCAAGTGTTCAAAGGCGCCTCAGAAAAAGCCTCCACATGAAAAAATTTGGGGGAAATAAAAAAGCGTTGACCCTGGCGATCATCGCTGTATTCCTCTTTCTTCTGTTGGCTTTCATTTTCATGACGGAGGGTTCCGTGAACCTCCCGGCTATCTACAGCCTTGTGCAGTGATGAACAGCAGGCAATTCAACATCCTGGTTCTGGTTTTCGCCGTGGCGGCGCTGACGGTTCTTTTGTTCTGGGCCAATGTCGGCGTGTCCAAAGATCTGACCCGCCTGGAAAGAATCCTGGAACTGTTGGAAACGGATCACGAAAGGTTTTGGCGACAGCGGGCGAATCTGAATACAACATTCGAGGGAAGTCGGGTTTTCACGGGCGCGCAGGGCTTTCGCCTGGCCGAAAGTGAAAACAAAGAAATACAGCCTGCGTTTCGTGCCGTCGTATTCGGCGCAAGCCCCACCTTCGGGTATGCGGTGGAGGCCGAGGAAACATACGCTAAGCGCACCGAATCCGCGATGAGAAAAAGCGGTGAAAATGTCCAGGTCATTAACCTCGGGCAGATCGGATACTCCTCCTGGCAGGGTCTCAAAGTATTTTCCACGCAAGTTCCAAAACTCAAACCCGATCTTGTCACCGTGTCATACATGGTCAACGACATCGACCGGCTGCGCTTTTTTTTCACGAATGGGAAAAGCGACGAAAACACCGAAACGCCCTCGCCGGCGAGACTGCGTGTTTCAAATGTCATTAGTCAATTTTCGCCGACAGCTCTACTTCTCGCGCAGTTCCGGCGCATTTTGCTGAAAACTTTTGGCACGGGCGATAACGCCGCACGTTATAATCTCGGCCACCGTCGCGTCCCGCCGGATCTTTATGAGAAAAATTTACAAGAATTTATCGCCATTGCCCGGCGCGAAAAAACGCCGCTGATATTTATCCTCATGCCCTTTCGTCTGCCGCACCCCGTCCCGGATGAACCGGACAATTTGAAATCGATGTTGGACATGGCCCAAAGGCGCTTAGACGAAGGGCGCAGCGATGACGCACTGGCAATGCTAGACGTGCTCGATGATCAGGAGCAGTACGCCAGCCGTTTAATTTTCCTGCGGGGCAGGGCGCTCACCGCCGCCGGGCGTAAAGCTGAAGCGCTGGTCCAATATAAAAAGGCGGTCAATCATCTGGTGTACGACTGCGCGAGAGATGCGCCAAGGTACAACGCCGTCATGGCGCGCGTGGCGATGGAAAATGACATTCCTCTAGTCGATGCGGCCTCAGCCCTGGGCGGCGATCAGATCGAAGAGCAGCTTTTCGTTCCCAATGATTATATTCATCCCAATCCGGCGGGGCATGAAATCATTGCTCGCTGCCTGACAAAGGCCATCACCCGAGTCCGCGCCGGCGAAACCGGATTCTTTTTGCAAAGCTGCGGCGTGTATGATGCGGATTGAGGGGTGAAGGCGAGGGTATGAAGTTGGGAAACTAATCGAGAGGGCTCAACCTGATACTGAAATTCGCGACAGTGGTATCCGACAAAATCCCACAGCCACAACTATTGCAAAAGGGGAAATTGATGAAAAATGGCAAGTGCCTAAAGTGCGGCAGCAGTCGGATTCGGCGACTGAACGCAGTTTTAAATCGATATTGCCCATGGGGAATCTCCTCGGCATGGCTCATCAGAAAAAAAGATAGCCAGCGCACGATTGGGGCGGCTAACAAGGAAACAGGTTCTATGTTTTCGGAAAAGTGCAATTTTTATACAGAGGCTTATGCGTGCGAGGAATGTGGATACTTTGAAGAATACGTGAAAAATCCTGAAGAAATGCCCTGGGAGAACCTGCCGGACTCTGAACCGGTTTGAGTTTTGGCGCGTTCTATTGGTGGCATTGAGGGGGAACACAGCCGAGGGCGGTCGCTCGACTTTGAGGCTCTCGACAGGCTGTGTCACACGCACTTTGCTTTTTGTGAATTATTTAGTGACTTCATATTAATGCAACAACCCCTCATCCAACAGATGACGCGCGATTCTTTTTGCGACCTCAATGTGACCCTGGTGGCTGAGGTGCGCGGGGTCGTGGGGGAAGACGAGCTTGCCAGAATCTTCACGCAGCTGGAAGTCGCCGTTTAGGCCAAGATAGCTGACGCCGTGAATTTCCGCTTCCGCTTTCATAATATTTCTGACGCGGCTGCCTTTCGATTCGGGATTTGTGTTGGGATCAACTTCGTATTCGTCCACGAGGACAAGGCGTATTCCGCGATTTTTGCATGTCTCGATAATTTCCAGCAGGTTCGCGCGGTAATCTTTTGCGGGGTTGACTTCTTTGATGGCGCCGACGCGATCCGCCAGCGGTTTTAGAGACTTTTCCCTCGTTTTTATCACCGACTTTGTCAGCAAATTATAAAGCTGGACCTTGTGCAATACGCGCTGCGCGCCTGCGACGAGGCCCGACGGTTCCGGCAGTGATTCGTCCTTTATCAGCTCATCGATTGTGCTCCATTGGCCTTCGTTTTTCATTCGCCATAGTTCGCGATATGTGTAGGGTCCTTTCGTGTCCGCGGAGTCGGCAGTGTTGAGGTATAAAACGAGCAGGTCGGGGTTATATTCGGCGGCATAACGCAGAAACAGGAGCATGACCTGAAAGAGGTTGTAGCCTTTGACCCCGCCGTTGAGGACTTCGAATTGCTGATCGGGCAACTGCTCGGAGAGCATCTTTTCCAACTTTCCAGACCAGGTGTGCCGGTTGTGTTCGATCCCGTCGCCGTACGTCGTTGACCCCCCCATTGTGATGATCCGAAAAACACCAGGATCCGCCTTGAGTTTGGCGGTCCGGTTGCGAAAGCGCAGTTTCGCCACGTTCAATGAAACGTTGTCGTCAAATAAATCGCCCGGTGCGAAAAAGAGTCCGTCATGCTCTTCAAAGGCTGCGCCGATGTTCATCGCTTTCGCGGATGGCGCCAGGGCTGAAAAATTTAGGGTTGTTTCAAGGCAGATGAGGGTCAAGCCAAAGACCCCCAGGAAAACGAAAATAAATCCGCGCATGGTTTTTTTTAAGGCCAGTAATTGCAACAGGATCAAGGTCAAAGCGGCTAAGAGCAGTGAACAGGATAAACCGAGATATTCAAAGCGTCCGATCAGCGCGACGAAAAAGGCCGCCAGTGTCGGGATGGCGATGTTCAGATATGTTTTTATTTTCGGCGGCGGACTCACGGCGTGGACGAGGAAAATTGCAAGGCCGGCAAGGCTTGCGGCCCAAAGAGTGGTGGCCAGGGGAGTATTCATGGGGAAAAGAGTCGCGATGATAAGAGGAAGCATAAAAAAGGCGTCTTCAGCCAACGATGATTCTCTTTTCGAAAACATTATGCAGAGAAAAGAAAAAATGATAGCCGCACAGGCGGCCAGGCAGATTCGCCATCGTGCGGAGATTTTTTGAATAAAGGAAATGTCTGCGCTTAAACCATCGACGGGTGGATCGTAGCGGATTTTGGCAAGGTGGAAAGTCGAGTTCATATCCTCGATTTCAAACCCGGTGCTTTGAAAGCCGGGCGCATTGATCTCCTTGATAATTTTGTCATCGACGATGAATGCGACGGTGTCTTGCGCTTGCGTGATAGTGACAACGCGTCGCCCCGCCGGGTTTTCTCCAAGAATGTCGGGCGTCAAAGAAAAATCAATTGGGGTCGGTTTGCCGATAATCCTGAGGTGAACCAATTCCATTTTTTCGATGTTGAACTCAAAAGAAATGGATTGTCGGTTTGATGTTGATGGATTTGAAAAGCGATGCGTTAGAAACTGGTTTTGCGGGAAATGTAAACCCTTGGGGTCAATGGCTTCGCCCTGCGCCGGGCCGAATTGATAAGGGCTTGAAGCAAACCATCGATTAAACCTGAAACGGTCGCTTCTCGAAATATTGAAAAGAAATAGATACGAGCACGCGAAAAGAAGAAGGAAGCAAGGCAGGATTTGGCGCAAGCCGTGCGCATCCAGGAATTTCAGGAAAGCTTGCATGTGTAGTATTTTGCCATCGCTCGATTTATGTTGCGAAGAGAATCTTTTTCGAAAAATCGCTTTTTCGAAGTTAGTTGGAATTCAAAAGGGCGGCAAGTGCATCAGCCATCTCATCTGATAATTTCGTGGCTGGTCGGGCATCGGCTGGAAGATCGACGTGACCGGCTACTAGTGACCTGGGCCGGCCTTGCGCCCGACATTGACGGTTTGTCGATCCTCGGCGGCAAATATTTCTATACGATTTACGGTTGGCAACTGAACTCCTGGCAAAATGCCGTCATCACCACAGTGGCGATTGGATTTTCCATCGCGGTCGGTGTAAAATGCAAATGAATTTTTGCTGAGAGCTTTTTGCCGAAATCCGTGGATAATAAAATTGCCTTAACTCTGGCAAGGCGCTTTCAAAAAGCAAACGGAAATAATGAATGAGGTTTTTAAGCCATGACAAAAAGACGCAAACTGTTTTTGGGGCGGATACTTTTCATCATTTTGCTGTCGCTTTTTATGACAGCCTTTGGCGCCTGTGATTCCGGTGATGATAGCGATTCTTCGGACGACTCGGATTTCGGACAGGATATACCGGACGATGACGACACGGCGAATGACGACCTCTTTTCGGACGATGATATTAATGACGATGCCGACGACGACTTGCCTGAAACGGGCACGCGATATCCCATCGTGCTGGCGCATGGCTTTATGGGCTGGGGATATGCTCAGGGTTTCTCAAATTTCTACAAGGTTCTTGATCATCTTGAGGCAAACGGCTTTGAAGTTTTTGAACCCTGGGTCAGTTCCATCAATTCCATCAGCGTTCGGGCGCAGCAGTTGGGATCAAAGATCGATGCAAAATATCCGGGCCAAAGAGTGAACATCATCGCGCACAGCCAGGGTGGCCTTGATGCGCGTTATCTCATCAGCACCTTGGGTTGGGGAGACCGGGTCGCCAGCCTGACGACGATCTCGACGCCGCACCAGGGCACGCATCTGGCCGATGTGGCGTTGAACATCGTGCCAAACATCGGCGAGAACATCATCGATTGGATTCTGGAGCTTTTCGGCATGGACTGGGACGGCCTTTACGAATTAACGAATGAATTTGTGGTCAATGAATTCAACCCGGCCAACCCCGACGACCCGGATGTGGCGTATTATTCCTTCAACGGAAACGGCGAGAATATATTCTTCGCCCTGATGCCGACGCATTACCTCCTGCGTCTATATGAGGGTTGCAACGACGGCGTCATCGGGTGCGTCTCGTCAACCTATGCTACGCATTTGGGTGAAATACCGGAAGATCATTTCGGCATCGTCGGTCATCCCTTCGGACTGATTAATTTCAACTGGCTGGATTTTTATCTGGACTACGCCGAATTCTTAAGGCTGCAGGGCTTTTAGGCAAACAAAGCACACGCTTACGGCTCTGTTTATTTTCGCAATATAAATGAGACGGAGAAATCGTCACATCAATTTGGGCTTTGAATAAGGTGATTAATAGAAGAAATATGGGATATGGCTGTTATTAGTCTGCTTTGGAAAAAATATCTTGGCGCTTTCAGCGACCTATTGTATGCTCAATCCTCCATTTGGACCTTAAACTTAAGGGGTTTGCTGTGCACAGGTTGAAAAGTTTGATTCTCATAAGCACCATTTCAGTGCTTTTTGCCGCGTTAACCATCCTCCAGGGTTGCGCGGGAAATAACGATCCAATAATCCATGGCGACAGTGAAGATAGCGCTCCTGTGGAATTATCCCCAGGCTTGAGCTTTCAGCTTTTTGATCGCGGTGAAATGAAATTCGTTCTTTCGCCGGTTGCAGTTCAGCAATTGGAAATTCGCGAGCAGGGGATTGATTTCACACGGCTTGCGTACTCGAACGCCGCATTTGCCGGAGATATAGGCAAGCCGGAAATCCCCTATGTGCATAAAATGTTCGCTATTCCAACAGGCGCGCAGGTGCAACTGAGTATCGAATATGGGAAATCGCACATCATCGACGATGTTTTGCTTTATCCGGTGCAACCCTTTCAGCCTGACACCAAAGGTGGACAAGAACCATTCGCTTTCAACCAGGAGGCCTATCAAAGCGATTCAGTATTTCCCAGCGAACTCGCTTATCTGGATCCCGAACAGAATATGCGCGGCGTTCGTTTCAGCGGGGTATGGGTGACGAACTATCGGTATTATCCGGTGCAACGTCAGTTAGAGGTTTTCGATGAAGTTCGCGTTAGCGTTGAATTTACAGGGGGAAGCGATAGTTTTCTGCGGGATCCCTGCCTTGGCGCCGACAATTTCACCCCCATCTATGAGAGCGCATTTGTTAACGCCCCAAAACTGTCGTTGGAAAAAGAAATGAGCGAGTGCGTATCAGCCGTATTAAACTCGCCTGATTCTTTTTATGGCGCTGACCTTTTGATCATCACTCATGCGGATTTTCTCGACGCCGCCAATACCCTAAAAGACTGGAAAATCAAAACCGGCATCGACACGGAAGTGAGAACGACGGCGCAAACCGGGACGACTTCGATTGAGATCAAAAGCTTCGTTCAAACTGCTTACGACACCTGGACCCCGGCGCCAAAATGGCTTCTCATTCTTGGCGACGCCGAATTTGTTCCGACATTCTATGGAATGAATCATCCCTACACAGATTACGGCGCCACCTGTCAAATCGCCGCAGATCAGTATTACGCCTGCGTGGATGGTACGGATTACGTGCCGGATATATCCCATGGCCGCATACCGGTGGATACTCTTACGGTGGCCAATGATCGTATCGCGAAAATTATTGCTTATGAAAACAATCCACCGGCAAATAACGAATTTTACTTAAGGACGACGCATGCGGGTTACTTCCAGGATGTTGCCGACGACGAAGCCGCCGACGGCCAGGCAGCACGCAGGTTCGCGCTGACCTCCGAGGAGTCCTATCAGTATTTCGCCAACGTGGAAACGAGCCTTGGCTATTCACCGCAACGCATCTATCAGACCGAAGCGGAAATTGATCCACTTTATTGGAATCAGAGTGGCTTTTTTTGGTTTGCTGACTGGTGGACCGGTTCACTGGGATTATCGACCTACGATCTGCCGGCGGAATTGCAGAAAGCCGGCGGCTTCGCCTGGGACGGTAGTTCGGCGGATATTACGACCGCTATCAACGACGGAACCTTCCTTGTTTTACATCGTGATCACGGATTCATCGGCGGGTGGGCCGAACCGGCGTATTATACGACTCATGTTGATGCATTAACGAACGGCGCTTTGCTTCCCGTCGTGTTTTCCATCAACTGCGAGACGGGTTGGTTCGATACGGAAACAGATGATTCCATGTCTTGCGACAAAAGCGAATCACCCTGGCCGACATTTACCGAGCGTTGGTTTAGCAATACAAATGGCGGAGCCGCCGGAGTCATGGGCGCCACGCGTGTGAGTTATTCGGGAATCAATGACCGAATGATTTGGGGATGGTTCGACGCGTTGTATCCCAGTTATATCCCGACATATGGCGCCGGACTCGACGATACGGATTTTCGCATGGGCGACGTGATGAACTATGGCAAAATCTATTTGTCCAGCGTCTATGGTTTTTATTCGTCCGTGCAGGTGGCTTATGAAGAATTCCTGTGGTTCGGCGATCCAACCATGCGAATTTGGACCGGGGTCCCCAAGAACCTGATTGTTTCACATGACGCAACCGTTAACGCCATGGCGACAAGTTTCACGGTCAACGTGAATCCGGACGGGGCTCTTGTCAGTCTAACGCAGGAAGGGCAAATCCTGGGAACCGCCGAATCATCCGGCGGCTCAGCCACCGTGAACTTCGTCCAATTGATCAGTTCCAATGATCTGAATGTCGTTGTTACGGGGCATAACTATATTCCTTATCAGGATACGGTCAGCGTGGTTGGGACTCCTCCCACGACAACAACTCCGCCCACAACAACATCGACTTCGACTACAACGACCACGACGACAGTCACAACCACGACCAGCACCACCAGCACGACAATACCCAATTGCGTTACCCAGGCGACGGAGAATCTTATCGAGGACGACGGCGATTTGGAGACAAGTCTTGGAAACGATTCTCCTGGTTGGTACGCGTCAGTTTGCATAACACCGGATCACTATCCGTCATACTTGGGGGAGGTTTTAGCTCATTTCAATTCAACAACCGGCAGCTCATTAAAGTATCACGTTTTTGTTGACCCTGACGGCAATGGACCGCCGGAAGGTCCTGCACTGTACTCATCATCCAACGAGACGATTACTGCCGGTCAATGGCTGACTCATGATGTCAGCGGATTGGCTCCGATTAATTCTGGTTCCTGGTGTGTGGCCATTGAAACAGTCAGCGGCGCAAACTACGTATCTGTCGACGCAAGTAATGATTTAGGACACACTTGGTTTGGCAGTCCCGGGGCCTGGGTTAACATACAAGATTATGGATTCAACGATAATGGTGCCCTTCGCGGTCTAGCTTATTACTGCGACGAATGGGTGACAACGACAACTATTGCGACCACCACCACGACGCAGGAGCCGAACACGACGACTACGGTTGCGCCGACTACGACTACGACGCAGGAGCCGACCACGACAACTACGGTTGCGCCAACTACAACGACGACGCAGGAACCGACCACGACGACTACGGTTGCGCCAACTACAACGACGACGCAGGAACCGACCACAACAACTACGGTTGCGCCAACTACAACGACGACGCAGGAACCGACCACGACAACTACGGTTGCGCCAACTACAACGACGACGCAGGAACCGACCA
>CAZQAE010000048.1:0-37182 GCA_964591275.1 uncultured bacterium
GCGCCAACTCAAAAAAGCGCTGGAAGGACCTTTCCAAGATCGTGCGTGAATTCAATACCAACAGGAGATAGCAAGATATCAAGTCAGGGGCTAATGGAGTTCCCAGGCGATCCGCCGGTACAGCTCAGGGTAGAAAGAATCTGTGCCGTATTTGCGTCTAATAGTTGGCTTGGCTTCGCCCACATTATTTAACCAATAGGAAAGACTTACTGTAGTTCCTCGATGTCTGGAATATAGGCCATCTTGGGGCGGAGACTCCTTTTTTCATTCCTTGCTTTGAAGCGCGATTCCTTCCACGGCTTAGCTTTATGGATACCCGCGAGAAACCTGTCCATTGCAATTGTGTGATTATTGGAAGGAACGCTTTTCTTACGAAACTCCCACACTTTTTCCAAGACCGCAAATTCAAAGTTAGTTTGAAAATTGAATTTCAACATCGGCAGGTTTCGAAAGTATTCGCTCAACATCCTTAAATGCGACTCGGAATCCTTGGAGTTTTGCAAAGCGCGACTCATTGCGAATATAATCCCCAATTCACAACGTAAAGGATTGGAAATTTTAAGTTTACTCCAATTGTTGGTCCACGTTGAGACACCGGATTCATCGTCTTGCGCAAATGCCACTAAAGCCAAGTCTCTAAAATCTTCTTCATTTGTGGGTGGTAACAAGGTCATTGATTTCTTTTTCCCGGCCAGAATTGAAACTATGAAGGCCATTGACATTTCATATATGCCAAAATTTTCCTTCGCAACTTTCAGGAATGCCTCATAGGATGATTTCAAATCCCCTTCAATAAATTTTATAGCCCCGTTCGTCATCAAATAGGCTTTTGTTTTTCCTAAACGATTTTGAGCAATCTCAAGTAATTGGCGTGAGTAATCGAAACGTTTCAACAGGGTCAGGCGGAAAGACTCAAGCAGATAGATAATTTTGTCATTTGGGAATAATTGTTCATGTTTCCTAAATTTCTGATCGGCTAAATCATGAAGGCCGCACTTCCTCAAGAGACTAATTGATTCTCTGGAAACTTCAGCCGTTTCTGTCAATTCTCCTATGCGCAAAGTATTTCGTAAAGACCAATCATAATGGCCTAAATACTCAAGGCAATCTGATTGTTCATTTATGGTTTTCACCAATTCGCTTTTCGTCTTTTCCGTTTCCCGCATTTTTGTAATTTCCTTAATGTAGAAATCCAGTTGACGCACGGATTCGCCATGTCTGCTTACATGTTCAAGAGCTTCTGCCAGGAGAAAATAGGTAGATCCCACGGTCGATTTATATGATTTTGCATACTGGATGACGTGGCGGAAGTGTTCTATCGCCAGATTCATATCGACTGCTCTTCCGTGAGAGTCAGTAATTTCTTTTTGCACCCCTGTTTTCGCAAGTTCCATCACGACCTGTCCGGCAATATGCCTGGCTCTATCTTGGAACTCAATGTCCTTTGGAACCAGATCGATAGCCTCATCAATCAAGGACAAACCTGCATCATGCATGGATTTGCCATGAAATATACAATGATGCAGAAGAGCCTGAGCCAAGGTGATTTTATCGTTTGGCCAAGCACCTTTACGTATTTTTTCCCGCCGCTGAGAAATTATTTCTTCCAAGTAATTGCGGGCTATGGCTTCGATTGCAGGCCTGTCTGGATCAACATATCCACTTTCCAAGTCTTCCCAAATACTCAGGGCAAAAGGATCGAATTCAAAACGCTTTTTCCAAAACTTTAAGGCGATTTTGTGGTCCTTAAGTTCATTGTAATAAAACAACTCCACACTTCTTGCAGCTTGCGCATCCTTGTCGGCATTTATTCGACGCAGGTGATTTGTCAAGTCAACAATAGACTTATAGATACTGGATCCTCTGTCGATCGATTCTTGAAGATCGCCATTGTCCTTTAGATAGCGCCACTCACCAAGGACGCCTGCCTCATCTCTATGCACTCGATGAATAAAGAGTTGGAACATCCTTTGCGCAGGCGACAGTTTCTCGATATTTTTTGTTTCCTTTCCAGACTCGATTTCCTTTTCAAGATCGGGGAAAAAGATTGTCGCAGCCATTTTCAACCAACCCTGTAACTCTTTGCTTGTGCTTGGTGGAACAGGTGTGGCAATGGGCACAACGCATCCGCGGTTAACTTCTGGCTCAATGTCTTTTTGGCGTGTTAAAAATGTGTAATAGATTTCCTTGATGCCCTCAAGATTGCCATTGTTGAGGCGAAAGCATGGCACCAGTACGTCCGCTAAAACGATTGCGCTGGCATATGTCATTTCCGCAAGGCCCGCACGAGAGTCCACAAGGATGTAATCCCATTCCTTATTCAGAATATTGCGTAAATCACCGAAAAACCCTTTTTTAGCGGGCCAAACGCGACTCGTCGATGATATTGCGGAACCGATTGCCTCATTTACTTCGTGAGATTTCTTTGGGAGCACCTTCACGCCGGCAGGAAGAATACTGAGGTTCTTTGCGCCGGATACGTTGACAATGTGTTTGCTTTTTTTGGATGTTAGGGCTTTCCGAAGCCATTCCTCCCTTGTGTTATAGGCTTTTTTTGGATCTTGATAATTCAGAATGAGATCGGCAAAGCCCTTTGAGCTTTTCAAGTCCAATTCAGGAAAATAGGGTTGAAATCCCGGGGCGTCTAAATCCATGTCGATCAGAAGGACACGAAGACCGGCTTCGCGCACTTTGCTGGCAAGCAGCAATCCGGTATGCACCAGAGTCATCGTCCGTCCAACGCCACCTTTATGCGAAACAAATGTGTAAATCATTATCCATTCCTTGTTAGCATAGCTACTGGGCGAGCTTGACTTGTAATACTTCTCATGTATTTAAGAACCGCTTGCAGCATTGTAATGACCATTATTGAATGACTCCATTACCTTCTCAATCTTTTCAGAATCTATCCAGGCCGATCTTCCCAAGTGTTTCGAGTCTCCTGTTTTCTTTCCGCTCTTTTTCGCAGCCATCTGAACTTCCTCTTCTTCAACCTGCTCCATAACCTGTCGCCCAACGAAACTGAGGCGTGAATATAGCTCCCGTCCCATTCGTACTCGAACAATCATACGCGCTTGTTCCAACTCGCTAAGGTCTCTGGAGATTTGGCCTTCATCTTTATTTAGCTGACTGGCGATATCTTTTGATCGCATCTCTTCTTTCTGCAACACAAGGAGGATAGCTTTATTCTTATCTTGTTTAAGGACGCTTTCGTAATCTCCTGGCTTTATCCTCTGCAAGGAACCGGATAGGACATCCATCATTCCAACAATGCGGCCCATGAAAAAAGGACACTGCTCCTCGACCTCTTCCTCACTGTAGGCGGAAAGCATTGTATAGGTTCGCCGCAATGCCTTGTATCCATTTGACAACTTTTTTCGGTCATTGGATTCAAGGGCGCTCAACAAGGCGTGAGCGGCAACTGAAAATTCGCCTTCAATCTCCTGGATTTCAAGGGGGTTTTTCAAAAGCTCGCTTCTCAAATTTAAAACAGCTTCCCATTCATTTTTGCCAGCCACTTTAGCCCCCTTTTTCAATAACTCCATTGTTGACTGATCGTTGATTGCATAGCGTCAACAATTTGTCAAGAGTTCCACCAATTTAATTTTCATCCTTGCTTCCTGGAGGTTTTTCCTTGTTTATCATTTAATTACACTTTTCCAGTTCTTTGGCTGAAAAGCCGTGTGGGAAAAAAGAGGCGTCTTTGTTTTGGAGCTATTATTTACACTGAAATTAAAATATTTATGCGACTCTCCCCCTACAACAGCGATTCCAACTCCAAAATTTCTAGAGCCTTTTCCTTTCAATGCAATTGCCTTTAACGGCAACACAAGGCTATTGGCAACGATGGTTGTAATATTTGAACATTCGGACAATGGCTTTGCGCATCGATGTTCCCGTCCTTCCCGTTCAGTATTTCCGCTTAAGACCGGTGAGAAAACCCACTCCGGTTGAAAGTGGGTGATGGCGTTGTTTTTTGGTATTGGCTGAAAGAGATCCTCGCAAATAAGCACCATCATGCGGCCCAGGACCCCGCCCGCTACCACGAGTTCCTTCGCGGAATGAAAATCTTCCTTGTGAGCAATTCCCGCCTTTTTTGGCCTCATCCCGTATTCGTTCATACGTTTAACAGATATTGAATAGTGATTGCACTTGCATTGTCGCCAGAGTTCAACGCCGCCTTCCCCATACACCACGCACTCATTGTAAGGAAGGACTTGGTTTTTCCTTTTTGTTAAGCCGGAGCCTGCTACTACGAGCTTCAGAGAAAGATGATCCTTGGGATCATTTTCAGTCAAGTTTTTCATAGCCTCGGAAATTGCGCGAGAAACCTTTGGCGTCACAACGATTTCGGGGAAAACCGCTATATTGACCTCGTTTTCCTCAAGCAAATATATTACCTCTTTAGCCCGCTGGCACAGTTTTTTCACTATGTCGTCTTTGATTTCTGCCTTTATTCGTGGTTCTCCTCTTGGATAAATGGGATTTAAAATCACGTCATCGGCATCCTCGGCCAAAGGAACAACCGCTATTCTCAAATCACTCGATGACAGGTCCTCGAATATTTGCGAGCCGAAACCGCGTCGTTCAGGAAGCATTTTGTATTGGACTTCGAAAGCCTCGTCATCGACCTCATATCGATTCTTATGACAACAAAGGCTCTCAAATTTATCTTTCAAATTATCGCCACTTTTGTTTTCATTTCGGATTGGAATTTTGAAAATAGGAGGCTTGGGAAAAACCAACCCCCATCTTTTATTTTTGCCGTAGCTTCCCTCTTTGCGATAATGGGCAAGAAGTTTTTGAAGTCCTTCAGGTAGTAACACAGAGATAGGTGGTGACGCAGGGAATGTCCTGGGGTGAACATCTGACATCACGTTATCAATGCACTGAGCGACAACGAAAGCTCTCCTAACAAAACCATTCACCTCGCAGGGCCGTAACTTTGCAGGACATTTATCAGGAAGACTTAGATAAGAAATGATGGAATCAGGAACTCCTCCATAATTGTCTTTCTCCAGTATAGACTTGATTTTTTCTCCTTCTTTACAATTCGAGCCAACCCAGTCTTCAGAACATATTTCAGTCGTATGCGGTTTAAGATAGGGCCATAGCATGGCAAAAAAATCAGGCATCCACTTCGCGACCGTTTTTAGTGTTCCTTCGGAAGGAAATTGTTTAGTCACTGATTTATTTCCTTTCTTTTTTAGGAGGGCAATTCGCGCAAAATTTACTTTGCTAAAATCGCCCACCGGCGTAAGATCCTCTAATTAACTTAACCCAATAACATGACTTTCCCACACGTGCAAGGCAATCCCAAGTCATTAATTTCATAGGGTTGGAGCACATGTTACATTGAAAAGTATACTCTAGAAATTCTCTGATCAGACACCGCAACAAGCTGGCAATAAAGTTGACAACACTTAATATGCGCTCATCACTTCTTCTCCTTCAGTCAGGAGCGCGAAGGTATTGATCGGCGGAGTGCTCCAGACTTCCGTGCCGCCGCCGGGCCAGGCGACGGTCACGCTGTCGATCGTCGTACGCTGCCCGAGTCCGAACTCGACGGCGATGGAGGGCTGGCTGTTGGCATGGCCGCGCCCGCACTGCACTTCGCGAATTTGCGTGAGGTCGCCGGATACCAGCGTCACGCGCGCGCCGCAGGCGTTGCGGTTCACGAGGTCGCCGGTTCCCTCCAGCCGGAAGGTCGCCCAGTTGTTGTGCAGGCCGTCGTCGTTAAGCCAGTCGTTTCGCCACAGGTGCACATTATTGGGAGAACGCCGCGTGACCAGCAGGTCTAAGTCGCCGTCTTTGTCGTAGTCGCCCCAGGAATGGTTCGTGCAATCGTGCATATCGATGCCGGACCAGTAGGTCACATCCTGGAAAGTCCCGTCGTCCTGCTGTTCGAAGAGCCGCCCATAGTGCCCCGAGTAAAGGTCGGACACGAAGAAATCGAGTCGCGTGTCGTTGTTGAAGTCGATGAAGGACACTTCGATTTCGCCCTCGTCGAAGGCGATGTTATAAGCCTCCGTCACGTCGGTGAAAACGTAATCGGGCGCTCCGGCGCTAACGCACAGCGTGCTCGGTTCGGTGCCCGGCAAGTAGCGGGGATGCGTGATGTTGGCGATGTACGCATCCAGGTCGCCGTCGTTGTCGATGTCGCCGAAGTCCGCGGAAAAGGAGATGCCCGGACTGTTTCCCCAGGGGGAATCAAGCCCGATTTCGTTTGCAACGTTGTCGAAGTTCCCGTCTCCGGTGTTTTTCCACATGCGGTTGTATTGTCCGCCGTAATTCGCCACGTACACGTCCATCAGGCCGTCGTTGTTGTAATCCGTAACGGCTGCGCCGTAACACGGGCGGGGGGAATGAGCTTCGTCGTTTTGCAACATGGCCGTGTCGATCACGTCGCTGAAAGTTCCGTCCCCGGCGCCTTTGAAAAGATGATCAGGAAAGGCCGGACCCACCGGATAGTAAATCCACCAGTTGCCTACGTAAATATCCACGTAGCCGTCGCCGTCAAAATCCGCGGCAGTGGCTGTGGCCGTTGTCGGCCTTGTCGTATAAGGATCGCCTTCTTCCGGCTGCACTTCAAAGGCAATGTCCACACCGTTAGCCGGCACTTCACTAAAAGTCATGTCGCCGTTGTTGGTTAATACCGTCGAGCCGTAATCCAGCTGACTTTCCACGGCCTCCGGCGTACTCACGCCCAGGTAGGCGTCCTGGTCCCCGTCGTTGTCCATGTCCACGAAAAGACCGAACATGGCGCCGTATCCGTTCAAACCCGTTGCGTCAGTGATATCCCAGAAGGTTCCGCCGCCGTTGTGATACACGGTGAATCCGCTTTCGTCGTAGCCGCCGGTGTTGAGCACGATGTCATCCCAACCGTCGTTGTCGAGATCGGTCCACACCGTCCTTTGGCGATTTACGCCAAGGCCAATGCCCGATTCCTCAGTTACATCGGTGAAGCTCACGCCTGTTTTTTCACAAAAATAATTTCCCGTCACGCGCACCATGAAGTTGCGTAAAGTGGTGCCGTACTTGAAGGGATAGTTATCCCGCGCCCATTCCCGGCTATAAAAGCGGCTAGTGCCGTCCACATTGCTGTGGCGATCCTGGCCGAGATAGGGGCTGGATTCTATATGCTCGATTCCAACCCAAAAACGATCCGCCGGATTGCGCAGAAATTCGGTCGCCGGCAGATTGACGCGCACCCAGCCCGCGTCGTCGGGAAGCTGCACACGGATGGGATCGATCAAGTCTCCATTCTTGTCCGGCGCTGAGCGCACAAGGTCGGGAAAGATGCGGACAAGAACCTCTCCGCATCCGCCATAGAAAAAAAGCTCCATATACTTAACGTGCATGGGGTGTTCCGGCTGGATAAGCACGCCTTCAATATCTCCGCCCGCACGATCATCGAAGCCGTATTCCTTTTCGCCCTCGAAATACTCGAAGACCACCGGCGAAAAAGCCGTCGGATCGTCGTTGCCCGGGCAATACTGCGCGTAAAGGTCCGGCTGATCCTCCACATCGGGGATGTCGCCGTCTGGGAAGGTCGTTTCATCTACGCATTCGGCCGCCGTGTCGTCGTCGGCGTCGTCGTCGGCGTCATCGTCGGCGTCATCGTCAACATCATCGTCAACATCATCGTCAACATCATCGTCGCTCCCCAGACTGAGGCACACGGCCAGTTGGTCACAGCTCGAAGCGCCAAGCACGCACTGCTGCGTTGCCTCGGAAAGGTCCGCCCAATAGGCTTCGCATTGATCCATATTGCTGATGCCCAAGTCGCCGCTAAAATCGCAGGCGACAATATTTTCGCAGAAAAATTTGCTGTCGCCGCTACCGCCGTCATCGTTATCATCGTCGTCATCGTCGCCGCAGGCGAAGAAAAGCGACGTCAATGCCAGAGCTAAAATGACCGGCAGCCAATGAATTGCGTTTTGTTTATCAATCGACATGGGATATCTCCTGCTCTGAAAGATAATGATTCCAAACATTTTCGCTCCTGTCAGGCACGCGAAACCATAGCCCAATCCATAAGAGTCACGCAAGAATAACAAATTGCCAAAAATTTCGCGATGTTTTCAATTCCCGCTTCGTTTTCTCTCTCATTTTGGCCTGCGGGGCGCCTGTCATCAGTGAGGAGCGAAGCGGA
Organism: uncultured bacterium; assembly: GCA_964591275.1. GTDB lineage: Bacteria > Lernaellota > Lernaellaia > JACKCT01 > JACKCT01. Next base: position 8,156 of record CAZQAE010000048.1, read on the forward strand.
GTCTCAGCTCTTCACTCCATTGTTACGAGTCTCCTGATTTTGCGATCCTTTCTTGACCTTTTGATGTCCCTATTGTAAGGGGGTGAAGCTATTGCCGGGTCTGGCACATTCCCCGGCTTCCGATGTTCACCCAAAGGCGAGAAACACTATGGAAATCAAGGTCGAATCCCCATCAAGCATCAAGAGAAGAATCCTCATCACCATCGACGCCGAGTACGTGAAAAGCGAGCGCAACAAGCTGTTCAAAAAAGTCAGCAAACAAGCGCAGATTCGTGGATTCCGTCCCGGGAAAGCGCCGCGGTCTCTTTTGGAGCGCCAATACGGCGAACACGTCAACGAGGAATTGTCCGGCGATTTGATGGAAGAAGCCCTCAAAAAAGCCATTGAAGACAATGATATCAAGCTTGTAGCCCGCCCGGAAATCGAGTCGAGTGAATTGAAGGAAGACGGAAGCTTCGTGGCATCCGCCCTCGTCGAAGTTTACCCGGATGTCGAACCCAAGGAGTATAACGGCCTTTCCATTAAGAGACAGAAAGTCTCCGTTCCGGATTCCGTTCTGGAAAAGCAATTATTGGCCCTGGCCGAAAAACATTCCTTCATGGAGCCTGTTGAAGAGGATCGTCCGGTCAAGGCGGAAGATTTTGTCGAAATCGACATCGCCTTTCAATCCGAAGGCAAGGAAATTTTCAAAGAGGAAGGAACGATCGTTCCTCTGGGCGAAGACACTTATCTTCCCGGCCTGACCGAGGGCATCACGGGAATGAAGCCCGGAGAGGAAAAGACAATAACAACAACGCTTCCCGAAAACTTTTGGAAAGCGGAATTTGTGGGCAAAGACGCCGAGTATAAGGTCAAGCTCCATGCCATTAAAAACAAGGTGACTCCCGAACTGGACGACGAATTAGCCAAGGATATCTCCGCCGATTTCACATCAATGGCGGACCTGCGCGCGGCGGAAGCAAAGAAACTCGAAGATGAATTTCGCAACATGTCCCGAGGCCATGACCGGGGCGAGCTTGTCAAGGCGCTTTTAGTGAACAATGAAGTGGAAGTGCCGGAATCCATGGTCGAACGCCAGCTCGATTTCCTGGTCGAGCAGTGGAAGTACCGCATGATGTATTCGGGCGTCCCGCAAAACAATTTGGAAGACATGGTCGAAACCGCCAAAGAGCGCATGCGTGACAATGCCGCCGATGAAGTTAAAGCCGTATTGATTTTCGAGGCCATCGCCGACAAAGAAAAAATTGAAGTGACCGACGACGACCTACATAAACGTTATGAGGAACTGGCCGCCGCCTCGAGCCGCACATCCCTGGAAGTCTCCGCCGATTACCAAAAACAGGATCGCGTCGAGGAACTCAAGCACGTGATCCGCGAGGAGATGACCATGGACTTTCTCTTCGAGTCCGCCGAGGTGGAATGGGTCGATCCGCCGACTCAGGATGACGAGCAGGCGCCGAAAGCCGCTGAAGAAACAAGCGATGAAAACGAAGTCGCCGACAGCGCCGACGAGACTTCCGGCACGGACGAGACGCCGGACGCTGACGAGACGCCGGACGCTGACGAGACGCCGACCAAATAGCCGCGCCCGGCGCTTTGGGACGCTCATCGATTCTTGCGTTTTGTAACGAGCGTGTGATAAATCACCATTAACCAGTGCCGCTGGAGGCGACTATGATGATACCGATGGTTATTGAAACGACGAATCGAGGCGAAAGGGCCTACGACATCTATTCGCGCCTGCTCAAGGACCGCGTGGTGATGCTGGGAACGGCCATTGACGATCAGGTCGCCAACCTCGTCATCGCGCAGTTTCTTTTCCTGGAAAGCGAAGACCCCAAAGCCGACATCTATTTCTACATCAACTCTCCCGGCGGCTCGGTCACTTCAGGATTCGGCATTTACGACACCATGAATTTCATCCGCCCCGATGTCTCGACAATCTGCATGGGGCAGGCTTCCAGCATGGGTTCCTTTCTTTTGATGGCCGGGGCCAAAGGCAAACGTTTCGCACTGCCACACTCCCGGATCATGATTCATCAGCCCATGGGCGGCGCGCAGGGGCAGGCGACGGATATCGAAATTCAGGCCAAAGAGATTCTGCGCCTGACTGATGAGATCGTTAAAATGATGTCCAAGCACACCGGCCAGACGGCGAAAAAAGTCAGAGGCGATATTGATCGCGACAACTTCATGGGCGCGGAAGAGGCCTTGAAATACGGCATTATCGATAAGGTCATTACAAAACGACCCAATACAGATTCAAAATAATATTGATGATGCTATAGTCGGCTCGGCGCGATGCCGATGAAAAGATGACATTGATTTGCACCGGACAGTGAAAGGAAGGCGTTAAAAATGGCCAAACACGGTTCCGACGATTCTCACTCGCTCAATTGCAGTTTCTGCGGCAAGAGCCAGCGGGAAGTGAGAAAACTCATCGCCGGTCCTGGCGTCTATATCTGCGACGAATGCGTTGACCTTTGCAACGACATTATCGTTGAAGAAGCCCAAAAGAGCATCGGCCAGGCCGACGGCGCCGATTTTCCGAAACCCAAGGACATTCATGCGCGGCTCAACGAATACGTGATCGGCCAGGAGCAGGCGAAAAAGACTCTCGCCGTCGCCGTGCACAATCACTACAAACGCATTCAGGCCCGCCAGGATTACGACGAAGTCGAAATCGCCAAGAGCAACATCCTGCTTGTCGGGCCCACTGGCAGCGGAAAAACACTTTTGGCACAGACCCTCGCGAAGATCCTCAACGTCCCCTTCGCTATCGCGGACGCCACTACGCTCACCGAAGCGGGTTACGTCGGTGAAGATGTTGAAAATATTATCCTGAGTCTTTTACAAAACGCCGATTTCGATACGGATCGCGCCATGCGCGGCATCATCTACATTGATGAGATTGACAAAGTCAGCCGCAAATCCGACTCGCCGTCGATCACGCGGGACGTTTCCGGGGAAGGCGTGCAACAGGCCCTTCTCAAGATTATTGAAGGGACCATCGCGCATGTGCCCCCTAAGGGCGGACGCAAGCATCCGCAGCAGGATTTTCTGCACATCGACACCACGGATATTCTTTTTATCTGCGGCGGCGCTTTCCACGGTCTGACGGACATCATTGAAAAGCGCACAGGCAAACAAACCATGGGATTTACGGCGGACATCCGCGCCAAAGAAGATATTAAGGTCGGAGAGATTCTCGCCAAAGTGCTGCCGGAAGATTTCTTGAAATACGGCCTGATCCCCGAGTTCATCGGTCGATTGCCCGTGACTGTCACGCTCCACGAACTGGATGAAGGAGCGCTGGTGAGGATCTTGACCGAGCCGAAAAACGCGCTAGTGAAACAATACACGCGCCTATTTGAAATGGAGACCGTGAAGCTGGCTTTTTCCGACGGCGCCCTCAAGGCCGTATCCAAGGAGGCCATCTCCCGAGGTTCCGGCGCTCGCGGCCTGCGCTCCATCCTCGAAAAAGTGATGCTCGACATCATGTACGAACTGCCCAGCCAGGATAACATCAACGAAGTCATCATCTCCGAAGAAGTTATCGAAGGCGGCGAACAGCCCATCATCGTCTATGGCATCGAAAAGAAAGAGCCAAACGCCCAGGAAATCGCCTAGGGCCACGACCGCCGCAAATACGGCCAGCGCACACTGGAAACGCAGCCGCGGTATCCTATTAGCCTTATTCCACGCAGCCGAGAGCGGAGCCTGAGCCCCTAAAACAAGGGCAATCGGGCTGTCCTTGTCACACAATCTCTGATTTTATTCTTTACGCCTTTTCCAGTTTGACGAGCATCTGCGCGCCCGCGGCTTTGACCGTGGCGGAGGGATCGGGGACATCGCCGGCCAAAAGGCTCGTGCACAGCAGTTCCGCTTTGATCGCATCCGCCCACTCGTCCATGACCTTTTTCAGCATCTCGTCGTCCGTACTGTAAACAACAGCGCAGCGGTCCTCAATCTGCAGGCCGACATCCCGCCGCGTCATCTGCAATTTACGCAGCACGTCGCGCATGACGCCCTCGCGCTCGAGTTCCGGCGTAAGCGCCACGTCCAGAAGAATCCACAGGTCGCCGTCGGCGGCGAAATGCGTGCCTTCGGGAGAAGAGGTCTCAACGATGAAATCCTCTTTGTCGAACTCAAACTCCTGGCCCTCAAAGGAAATCGAAAAGCTTTGCTCGCCGGCGTCCAGTTTCTCGCCAACTTCGCTATTTGTTTCCATGAAGGCAGCGAAGGGTTTCATCATCTTGCCGAGTTTTTTGCCCAGAGTTTTGAAGTTTGGCTTGATAATCTTCGTGGCCGGGGCGGGAGACTTGGAATCGACGATTTCAACAGTCTTGACGTTGAAGTTGTCTTTCAAAAATCCATCGGATTTTGCGAAAGCCTCTCCGGCGGCGGCGTTTTCCGGGCTGATCGTCACGCATGCCAGCGGCTGCCGCACGCGCATCTTCGCCGATTCGCGCGCCGACAGAACCAGATGCGTGAGCTTTTGCAGGGCGCTCATCTCGATGGCCAGCTTTTCATCGCGACGCTCGGGGCGGGCAGTCGGATATTCGCAGTGATGCACCGATGCGGGCGCGTCTTCGCGAACTGCGCGGTTCAGGTTCTGATGGACTGTCTCGGTGATGAAGGGGATGATCGGAGCAATCATGCGATTGACTTCATCCACGCATGTATAGAGCGTGTCGAAAGCGGCCAGCACGTCGATGTCGTCCAGCTCGCCCCAGAAACGGCGGCGGTTGTGGCGGATGTACCAGTTGGACAGCTCCTCGACGAATTCCTCGGCGACAAGGGCGCATTGGCGCAGATTATAGGCTTCGAAACCCCGGCGACTGCGCTCTACGGCGGCGGCGAGGCGGTCGAGAATCCAGCGGTCAAACTCGGGCCGATCCTTTTCTTCGGTCATGGCCCGCTCGCCGGGAATGTATCCGGCGATGCGCGCGTAATTGACGAAAAAGGCGTACACGTTCCAGAAAGTGTTGATGAACTTGCCCCGCGTCTCCTTGGCGACGCCGTAGCCGAAATTGAGGTTCGTGGTGGTCTCCACGCGGCAATAAACCCAGCGCAGCACATCCACCCCGGCGGCCTCCGCCGCATCTTCGAACCAGATGGCGTTGCCCTGGGACTTATGCATCTCCTGCCCCTTGTCATCGCGAACCAGGGCGTGCCCCACGAGCGTTTTGAAGGGCGAAGTATTTTCCATCATGGTGCTCATGGCGAGCAGCGCGTAAAACCAGTTGCGGAACTGCCCGGGGAAGCATTCCAAAATGAGGTCCGCCGGAATCCACTTTTTCCATTCTTCTTTGTCTTGATTATAAAAGGTAGTGGAGTAGGCCACGATACCCGCGTCGAGCCAGGGATTTCCCACGTCTTTGATGCGCTCGGAGCGCCCGCCGCATTTTGCGCACGCAATCTTCACTTCGTCGATCCAGGGACGGTGCGGCGAATGGCCCTCGAACTTGTCCCAGCCCTCGATGGCGCGCTCCTTCAATTCATCCTTGCCGCCGAGCACCTCAAAATGACCGCAATCTCCGCACACCCAGATCGGCAGGGCGAGACCCCAGTAGCGCTTTTTGGAGATCATCCAGTCGCGCATATTCGACAGCCAGTCCAGTTCCAGATCCTGCCCGTAAGAGGGAATCCAGTTGCATTTTTTGACAACTTCCTTGATCTCGTCGCGCCAATCGTCCATGGCGATGTACCACTCGTCCACTGCGCGAAAGAGCAGCGCCGTTGAGCATCGCCAGCAGTGCGGATAGCTGTGCTCGTATTTCTCGGTCGCGTACAAAACGCCCTTCGTGTGCAGGTCGTCAATAACATCCTGCGGAACTTCGCTGGCCTTTTTCCCCGTGAGATTTCCGAAGCCTTCGAGGAACACGCCGGATTCGCTGATGGGGGCGATCAGAGGCAGGCCGAACTGCTTACCCAACTCGTAATCTTCCTTGCCGCATCCGGGCGCGATGTGGACGATGCCGGTGCCTTCCGACTCGGCCACTTCCTTCCAGAAAATGACCGGATGGCCCTCGCCTTCGATTTTCTGGTTTTCGTTTTCGTCATAGGGGCCTTTATAGAGCCAGTCCGCAAAAGCGCTGCCGGGCATGGTATCCACGACCTTGTATTCGCCCTTTCGACCGCAGACGGACTGAACCAGCGCCTTTGAAATATAATAAATATTGTCGCCCTGACTCACCTTCGCGTAGGTCAGTTCGGAATTGACGGCGATGGCGGTGTTGGACGACAGGGTCCAGGGAGTCGTTGTCCAGACCAGAAAGTATTCATTTTCGCGCCCGACGACTGGAAAGCGGCAGAAAATGGCCGTGTCTTTTACGTTTTTGTATCCCTCGTGCATCTCGTGTTGGGAAAGGCCCGTGCCGCAGCGCGGGCACCAGGGCATGACATCGTTGCCGGCGTAAATAAAGCCCCGGTCGTGGCATTTTTTAAGAAATTGCCAGATCGTGTAGTTGTTTTCGTCGGTCATCGTAAAATAGGAATTGTTCCAGTCCATCCAGTATCCCAGGCGGATGGATTGATCGGTCTGGATTTGCGCGTATTTGCGGACACGCTCCTTGCATTTTTCGACGAATTCGCCGATGCCGTATTCCTCAATGTCGCGCTTGGTCTTGAATTTGAGTTCTTTTTCCACCTCGACTTCGACCCACAGACCCTGACAGTCGAAACCATTCTGGTAACGCAGTTTTTTTCCGTTCATGGCGTGATAGCGCTGATAGGCGTCCTTGAGCGTGCGGCCCCAGGCGTGGTGGATGCCCATGGGATTGTTGGCCGTAATCGGACCATCCAGAAAAGACCAGATCTCGCCGTCTTTATTCTTTTCACGCAAGGTTTCAAAAGCCTGCGTCTCTTCCCAAAATTTGAGAATTTTGTGTTCGAGCTCAACGATGTCGAACCAGGTATCCACTTTCTTGTACATTTACGGCCTCTTGACAGTCTAAACGGCGACGCGCCCGCCCAAAGGATTATTCGCCCAACTTCAAAGCCGGGCGAAAAGAAAGGGCGATTATAGAAAGCTATGGGGATTTGTAAATGCGCCCATGCAACTTACTTAAGCGAGACGACAAAAAATACCGGATCGGACTTCTGTCGTCCGGTCCGGCATCATTGGATTTACATTGCGTGGCGGGAAAGGCTCTAGAAGCCGCAGCCGCCTTCGGAATCGTCGCTGTTTTCGGAACCGGATTCCGGCTCTTCTTGCGTATCTTCATCATCGTCATCGTCGTCTGAGGACGGCGCGGTGAGGATTTCGAAGGTGCTTTCAAATGGTTCGATATGCCCGGTGTTCATAATGGAATCGTCAATGGACATGAACAACGGGCCGTACTCAAAAATGCGATCCGTCGTGTCGTATTCACGCAGGTAATAGGAGTATGATTGATCCTTCTTTGCCGTGGTATCTACGGTGGAATAATCCGCGCCCATGGGATTGTCCTCGCAGGGCACGGTGATGCCAAGCTCGGCGTGGCTCCAAAGCTCGCACGCGCCGGGGGTGGCGGTCTCGCAACGCAATATCTTGAACGCGCCGCATTCGATCTCCTGCGCGGTCTTCCAATTGAGCTTCACGCCCTCTGCGCTTCGCTCGGCGCTGAAATCCAGCATGTCGACTTTGGCTGTGGTATTGCAGCCACAACTATTTGTGCTAGCGCAATAGCAATATGGGTATTCGCCGCCGCAAGTTTGATTACTAAAACCTGTGCAATACATTCCGCTACAACCACCAAGAGCAAAGCACCAATCACCGCCTGCGACATTTGATTGAGGGTCACACCATGTTTGAATTGGATCTCCCTCACAATAGACAGGGCACGAAGTATCCTGAACAGGAGAGAGCTCACAGGCAGCCGAAACGATGCCCGGCATTATCAACATGGCGCTCACAGCCAGCAGAGTAAGTATGCTGAAATTTTTCATCACCATTCTCCTTTAATAAAAATCGGGACTGCCGCTGCATGCCTGCGCCGGGCCGAGTTTACGGACAAATTCCGCGCCGCTGTGGACAAGGAGTTTCGGGGCCTTGTAGGCTGGTTTCTTCGTTTTGCCGGCACAGTTTTTTTGCGCCGTGATCTTCGACTTACAAATTATTTTCATTGGCTTCCCTCCATGTATAATTTTTCAAACCACTCACTGGTACGCCTTTGACGAACACGCGCATCGCACGCATCCGGCGCAGTCGAACTTTTTTTCAAGTTTTTCAAAAACATACTCACTGGCGATAGGTGCCATATCATGCACTAATATTGCTCACAAGACGGAAAAGTGAGGTTTGAAAAAACGGGCCAAAAGACTAAAGATGACGTCTTATTTTAAGGTAGGTGCCTATGCCTGCCCAATAATAAACGGGCGACCACGGGCGTCGCCCCTAAAATAACTACATTCGCGGTTAAAAACCGCTCCTACAAACTAACCACTGCCGTCAGCAACCGCAGCCGCCTTCCGATTCATCGCTGTCATTCACGCCGTCCGCTGAATCGCCCAACGAAGCGTCGCCGGGATTGTCATCATCGCTCAGGTCGTCGTTGGGCAGATCATCATCGTTTTGATCATCATCTTCATACTCGTCGGAATACAGAAAAGCCGGTCCATAGTGGTTGATGCCGCCGGTGGTCTCGTACTCTCGGAGCATATAAGAATAATTGACGCTGGGATCGGCTGTCTGGTCAATAATTCCGTACTGCGCGCCGTCGAGGCTGTCTTCGCAGGGGATGACCTCGCCAAGGTCCAGGTAATCATCCATGTAACAATTCGAAGTGGAGTCGATTTCGCAGCGGAGTATCGTAAACGCGCCGCAGTCCGTTTCGGAGCCCGTCAGCCAGTACAAGGCGGCTCCCCCGTCCACCCATTCGGCCTCAAAGGAAAGTAGATCAATCGCCGCCGGTAGATCGTGGTCTATAATATAGGCCGCCCCGGCGTCTAATCCTCCCTCATCCTCATGATTCGCCCCCACAATGGCGTAATAGCCGAAAATCGAAACGGAAGAGCCGAAATTATCGTCTGCCGCTGCGTCGTCCGCCATGATCTTGGTGCCCGTATCCCAGGTATTTTCCCCGGTGCGGCTATAGAGATAGGCCGCTCCGGCGTCTAATCCTCTCGTATCTTCTTTATCTGCTCCCACGATGGCGTAAGGGCCGGAGATCGAAACAGAACGGCCGAAATTATCGTCCGCCGCGGCGTCGGACGCCATGACCTTGGTTCCAGTATCCCAGGTGTTTTCTCCGCTTCGGTGAAAAATGTAGGCTGCTCCAGCGGCTGATCCTCCCGTATCTTCTCCTTTTGATCCTACGATGGCGTAATCGCCGGAAATCGAAACGGGAATGCCGAAATAATCGCTGGCCTGCGCGTCGGGTGCCATGATTTTGGCCTGTTGTGGCCACCACTCCCCGTCTCGATGAAAGATGTAAGCCGCCCCGGCGTCTGATCCTCCAGTATCTTCTGCACTTGCTCCCACGATGGCGTAATCGCCGGAAATCGAAACGGAGATGCCGAAATTATCGCGTGCCTCAGCGTCGTCCGCCACGATCTGAGTCGCCTGTCGCCATTCCACCCCGTTGTCTCGATGAAAGATATAAGCCGCCCCGTCCTCTGATCCCACCGTATCTTCCAGAGGCGCTCCCGCGATAGCGTAATCGCCGGAAATCGAAACGGAGTAGCCGAACCAATCGATGTCATCAGGGTAGCCTGCCCAGATCTTGGCCTGCTGTGACCATGTCGCCCCGTCTCGATAAAAGATATATGCCGCCCCGGCGTCCGATCCTCCCGTATCTTCTGAATATGCTCCCACGATGGCGTAATCGCCGGAGATCGAAACGGAAGAGCCGAAATAATCCCTTTCCCCAGCGTTGTCAGCCATGATCTTGGTTCCCGTGTCCCAGGTATTTAACGCTGTTCGATGATAAATATATGCCGCCCCGGCCCATGTTCCTCCCGTACCTTCTCCCCATGCGCCTACAATGGCGTAATCGCCGGAGATCGAAACGGAGCCGAAATAATCCGATTCCTCAGCGTCGTTTGCAATGATCTTGGCTTGGCTGGCGGCAAGGGCGCCCGCAGCGCCAAAGGCGGTGAACAAAACCAGTGTCAACGCAATACTCAGATATTTCATTTTCTTTTTCCTTAATAAAAGTCGGGGGTGCCGCTGCATGCCTGCGCCGGGCCGAGTTTACGGACAAATTCCGCGCCGCTGTGGACAAGGAGTTTCGGGGCCTTGTAGGCTGGTTTCTTCGTTTTGCCGGCACAGTTTTTTTGCGCCGTGATCTTCGACTTACAAATTATTTTCATTGGCTTCCCTCCATGTATAATTTTTCAAACCACTCACTGGTACGCCTTTGACGAACACGCGCATCGCACGCATCCGGCGCAGTCGAACTTTTTTCCAAGTTTTTCAAAAATATACTCACTGGCGATAAATGCCATATCATGTACTAATATTGCTCACAAGACGGAAAAGTGAGGTTTGAAAAAGCGGGCCAAAAGACAGGTTGCGCCCTTATAGTTCTGTAAATTTTGAAAGGCCATAGCACTCTTGCTAAAGGTTTTCGGAAAAACTGCCTTGACGGTCGGCGGCGGCTATCGATATAGTCTGTCGCTGCCAAGGGGAGCAGCGCGTTCTTTGACATCCGGGGCTCAGATGACCGTACTAGACGGGGAGTTAGCCGTTCCTTGTCGCCCGTGGCTATAGCGGGGTCGAATTCCCTCTTTGAGGCTTTGGCGCCAGGCCGGGTCCGTTCCGCAGGTCAGCTGCCCGGGTCTCACGCAATGAGATGCCGTGAACTCCGTCAGATCCGGAAGGAAGCAGCGGTAAGCGGAATGTTTTCGTGTGCCGTGAATCGCCTGGATTAGCAACCAGTGGAAAACGCCGGAATGACGCCAATTCGATTTGAGGGTGTACGGTCTTCCGGTTCCCGGATTTCTCAGGGGCGTAACCAAACGCCCCCACTCATGCGACGCAAATAATGTCTTATCTCGTTTTTGCCCGAAAATACCGCCCGCAGACTTTTGAAGAGGTCGTCGGGCAACGCCATGTGACGCGAACCCTGGCCGCAGCCATCAAGGCCGACCGGATTGCGCACGGGTACATTTTCTCCGGTACGCGCGGCGTGGGAAAGACCACCGTAGCCCGCATCTTCGCCAAGGCGCTCAATTGCGAAAATGGCCCGACGCCCACGCCCTGCAACGTGTGTCAAAGCTGCCTGGAGATCACGAAGGGCAACGCCGTGGACGTCTTCGAGATTGACGGCGCCTCCAATCGCGGCATTGACGACGTGCGCGACCTGCGTGAGCAGGTCAAATATCTGCCGCAGCGATCCCGCAATAAGATCATCATCATCGACGAAGTGCATATGCTCACCAAGGAAGCTTTCAACGCCCTTTTGAAAACCCTGGAGGAGCCGCCACCACATGTCGTTTTCATGTTCGCCACTACGGAGCCGGACAAGATCCCTGATACGATTTTGTCCCGCTGCCAGAAATACGATTTTAAAGCGGTTTCCGTTCGTGACCTCCATGCCCACATCAAAATGATTGTGGACAAAGAGGGCGTCGATTACGGCGAAGACAAGCTAGCCCTAATCGCCCGAAAGGCTGAAGGCTCAGTCCGCGACGCCATGAGCTATCTCGATCAGGCGATTTCTTTTGCCGGAGCGGAATGCTCCATCAGTGATCTCTCGGACCTGCTGGGCATCATGGACAGGCAGGTGCTTCTAGACCTGTCGACCAATATCCTTGGCGGCCAGCCCGGAAAAACCCTCGAAATATTCGACAAGCTCTCGCAACTCGCCTGGGATGTGAAACAGTTCTACGGCGATCTCATGGAGCACTTCCGCAACCTGATTGTGGCGAAAATCTCAGACAATCCAAAAACCATGATCAACGCCTCCGCCGACGAACTCGAACAAATGATCACGCAGGCGAAAGGCCAAACGACGGAGACGCTGGAAAACCTATTTGGCATTTTGGTGGAAAGCGAAGAGGAGATCACGCGTTCGACCAACTCGCGACTGGTGCTGGAAATGGTGCTCCTTCGCCTGGCGCTGGCGCAGCCGGTAACGCCGCTGGACGAGTTGGCGAAGGAAATCGGGAAATTGCGCAGAGCGCTGGCGGCGGGAAAGTTCCCCGACGGCCCTTCTGCGGGAGGCAGCGGACCTGAAGGTCGCTCTAAGAGAAATGACGGGCCGCCGCCGGGCGACCGTGAAAAGAAAAGCGTCGCAAGAAACACAGCAGCAGCCGAGGCTCGGAAAGAAGCGAAAGGCGCTGTCGCGGGGGAAAAAGTTCTTGTCGCGGAGGAAAAAGCTCTTGTCGCGGGGGAAAAAGCTCTTGTCGCGGAAACAAAAGCTCCTGCGGCGAAATCAGAAGCTGTTGTTGCTGATCGCAAGGGCCTGATCGCGGCGGTGAGAAAGTCCGACATGAAGTTGTCGTCCGCGCTGGATAGAGGTGTTATCACCATCGAAGACAACCACGTGTCGGTTCTCGTACAACCGGGATTCGACGTTGATGTTGTCGACTCAGGTAAAGAAACGCTGGGGAAAATTGTTAAGGAAGTCTTCGGCGAGGCCACGACGGTGCAAACGACGGAAATCGCTGCTTCAAGCATAAACAACGAATCGGAAATAGCCAGAGACAAAAAACAGATCGCTCGGCAAAGGCGCGAGGAGGCCCGGCAAAAGATCCTTAAAGATCCCACAGTTGGCGCATTTTTAAAACAATTTCCGGGAGCGGAAGTCAAAGTGATTCCCTCGCGCTCCTAACACCTTGCTTTGCTTCGCCCTTGACGTGAAAAACTCTTTTTGACCTGATGGCCGCGAAAGCGATTTTTAGAATCTAAGGAAAAAACATGAAGAACATCATGGAAATATTGAAAGCGGCCAAGGACGCGCAGTCCAATATCGCGCAACTGCAAGAGGAGCTGGGCGGCCGCGTGGTGGAATCTGTCGTCGGCGGTGGGGTCGTCACCGCCCGCGCCAACGGCAAGCAGGAACTCATCAGCCTGGAGATCAAACCCGAAGCCGTTGACATGGAAGATCTGGAAATGTTGCAGGACATGGTCCTGTCCGCTGTCAATGAGGCGATTCGGAAATCCAAAGCCATGGCCGCCGAAGAAATGAACAAAATCGCCGGAGGACTGAATATCCAGGAGATGCTAGGCGGCCTGAATAAATAATTTCCAGTGTTTGAGGAATGTTGAAAAAGAAACACAGGCGAGGACGCCTGTGCTACACATTTTTCGCTTGGCAAAAGTTACTTGATGACCAGAACAGATGGATATGAGGTCCAATTAAATCCGCGAAAAGCAAAGGGTGTGTGGCACTCAGCGCCCCCACCTGTGTTGCCGCTCCTCGCGGCTATTGTTGGCCAAAAACCTTAACCAAGAGTCGAGATCAACCATGTCTTTCGATGCCGGACCGATCAATGACCTCGTAACGCAATTGAAGCGTCTGCCCGGAATCGGCGAAAAAAACGCCACCCGCATCGCTTATTATATTCTTCGCCTCACCGATGACGATGCCCGCCTTTTCGCCGAAGCCATTATCGGAGTCAAAGAACGCATCCGCCTTTGTGAAAAATGTTTCAACCTGACCGACACGCAGCCATGCCGAATCTGCGCCAGCGCGAACCGCGACCATTCTGTAATTTGCGTCATCGAACAACCACCCGACGTGGCGGCCTTCGAGCGCATCGGATCTTATCAAGGCGTTTACCACGTCCTGCACGGAGCCCTGTCGCCGCTGGACAACGTGGGGCCGGACGCCATTCGAATCGCGGAACTGATCACGCGGGCGAAATCCGACGAAGTTCAGGAGATCATTTTGGCCACGAACCCAAATCGTGAAGGAGAGGCCACGGCGCACTACCTTGCCGAAGCCCTGGAGTCCTGCGACGTCAAGGTTTCGCGCATCGCCCACGGCGTTCCCGCAGGAAGCGAGCTGGAATATGCCGACTCCGTAACTCTTGGCCTGGCTTTAAAAGGCCGGGGGTTGATGAATAAAGCAGACGAGTGATGAGTATCAGTGAGTAGGAGCGGTTTCCAACCGCGATTGTATGGGCGATCCCCCGTGATCGCCCCATCGACAGGGCGGGCGCTCAGGACCTGCCCACAACTATGGAACAATAAAGACGCAAACCCATGGGATTTTGGAAACACGCATTCGCCATTAATGAAAAAACCGAGCAGACTTTCACCGACGAAGAGCGGGAACTCGTTCGCCGACTGGCCGTAAAAATCGTCGGATACGGCATGGCAATTCCCGGAATTTTGTTTGTCGAATCGGCGAGACCGCTGAACTTCATCACCTCCCAGGCCATGGCTTGGTTCGAGCCAATCATCAAAGGCTTGTTTTCCTGGGAGGACTATGAGAAATTCCGTCTGGTTTTGGAGCGTCGCGGCAGCATCGAATTGATTATCAAGGCCATTGAAGAAGCCGAAGTTGAGCGCGGCATCGAGATCGCCAAGCTCAAGGCCGAGAAGCGGCCCGGCCTCATCGTGCGAACCGTGCGGCGAATGCGAGGCTTGGCGAAGGAGAATCGGGAACCGGAAAATTCAAGCCAAGCCGCAAGCGACAACTCATCAACCGACGGGAAATAAGGAAAATAGGCGGTCCGACAAGACGCCTTTGAAATTTCAATCATCATCAAATTTTAAGGAATGCTGATGAGCATGGATCCGGAAAAAGTCAAAGTTATTTTGGCGACGGACTGCGGGTCGACGACAACGAAGGCGATCCTCATCCAAAAGATAGACGGCGTTTTCAGGCAGACCCACAGGGGCGAAGCGCCGACCACCGTTGAAGCGCCCTTCGAGGACGTGACCATGGGCGTTCTCAACGCCGTCACCGAAGTGGGCGAACTGGCCGGAAGGCCGCTGGTGGATGAAAACAACCAGATCATCCGTCCCGCCACGGAAAACGCCGGTTGCGACCTCTATATCTCCACATCCTCAGCCGGCGGCGGCTTGCAGATGATGGTGGCGGGCGTTGTGCGGAAAATGACCGCTGAATCCGCCGAGCGCGCCGCGCTGGGTGCCGGCTCCATCGTCATGGACGTTATCTGCGCTAACGACAGTCGTTTGCCCCACGAGCAGATTGAGCGCATCCGGCAATTGCGCCCCGACATGATCCTTCTGTCCGGAGGAATAGACGGCGGCACGAAAAGCCACGTGGTGGAACTGGCGCAGATCATCGCCGCCGCCAATCCCAAGCCGCGCCTTGGCTCGGATTATAAGCTGCCGGTCATATACGCGGGCAATGTCGACGCCCGCGAACATGTCGCCGAGGAACTGGAGAAAAAGACGGACCTGGCGATGGTGGAAAACCTGCGCCCCGTGCTCGAACGAGAAAATCTCGCCCCGGCCCGAGAGAAAATCCACGATCTGTTCATGGAACACGTCATGGCGCAGGCACCGGGATACGGCAAGCTCATGAATTTAACGGACGCTCCAATCATGCCGACGCCGGCAGCGGTGGGGAACATCCTCAAAACCATTGCCGAGCGTGAGGGCATCAATGCCGTATGCGTGGACATCGGAGGCGCCACAACGGACGTGTTCTCGGTCTTCGGCACCGAGTTCAATCGAACTGTCTCGGCCAATCTGGGCATGAGCTATTCCATCTCCAACGTCTTTGCCGAAGCCGGACTGCCCAATGTCATGCGCTGGGTGCCTTTCGACATGGATGAGCTGGACCTGCGCAACCGTGTAAAAAACAAAATGATCCGGCCCACGACGATACCGCAAACTTTGGAAGAGCTTATCTTCGAGCAGGCCATCGCCAAGGAGGCTCTGCGTCTGGCGTTCATCCAGCACAAATCCTTTGCCACGAAACTCAAAGGCGTGCAGCAGCAAAGAACCATCGGCGACACCTTCGATCAAAGCACCTCCGGGGAATCGCTCGTGAATATGATGGCCCTGGACTTGCTGGTCGCCTCCGGCGGCGTCTTGTCTCACGCGCCGCGACTGAGCCAGACCGCCCTGATGCTCGTTGACGCATTTCAGCCGGAAGGCTTCACCATGCTGGCCAAGGATTCTATTTTCATGATGCCTCACCTGGGCGTAGCGGCGCAGGTTCATCCGCAGGCGGCCACGGAGGTCTTCCAAAAAGACTGCCTGGTATATCTCGGATCATGCGTGGCGCCTGTGGGTGCGACGAAAGCGGGCAAGGACGTGGGGAGCTACAAGATTGAACTGCCCTCGGGGACGCAGGAAGGGACTTTGAAGTTCGGCGAAATGAAGCTTTTTCCCCTGGCTCTGGATGAAACGGCGCAAATGACCTTTAACCCTGTTCGCGGATTCGATGTGGGCGAGGGAAAAGGAAACGCCGCGACGAGGGAAGTCCGCGGCGGCTCCGTGGGACTGATTCTCGACGGACGGGGGCGACCCCTCCAACTGCCCGAGGATCCCGCCGACAGGGTAAAGTCTTTGAAATCCTGGATGACGGAACTTGGAAACTATGACGCCGAAACTTTGGACAGATAATATTTTCGTTATGAATAGAGGTTGATAAAATGTCCCATGCTTACACGCCCGGCCTGAAAGTCACTGCCGGAATGATCCTTCGGAAGCATCGCATTTTGCCGCTGCGCGGAGAAGTGATGGTGGAGGTCGGTCACCGGGTCGAACCGGATGACATCGTGGCCAATACGAATCTTCCCGGCGACGCCAACCTGGTCAACGTGGCCGGACTGCTGTCTTTGGAACCGGACGAGGTCCCCGATTATATGTTGAAAAAGGTCGGCGACACCGTCGAAAAAGACGAGCCCATCGCCATGGCGAAATCATTCTTCGGCCTGTTCAAATCCACGGCCAAGGCGCCGATGGACGGAACCCTGGAAGACATCAATAAAATCACCGGCCAGATCCTGCTCCGGGGAGCACCCGTGCCCGTGCAGGTGCGCGCTTACGTGCGCGGCGAGGTCGAGGAAATCCTCCCGGAAGAAGGATGCGTGATTCAAACCTACGGCACTTTCGTCCAGGGAATCTTCGGCGTCGGCGGTGAAACGCACGGCAATCTCGTCAAAGCCTGCCAGTCGCCGGACCAGCGTCTGACCGACGATTTGATCAAACCCGAGCACAAGGATTGCATCATTATCGGGGGCAATCTGGTGACCGCGAAAGCTCTGAAAAAGGCCATTTCCCTGGGTGTGCGGGGAGTGGTCACCGGCGGATTCCACGATCAGGACCTTAGGGATTTTCTGGGTTACGACCTGGGCGTGGCCATCACGGGGCACGAAAAACTGGGCATCACGCTCGTGGTCACCGAAGGATTCGGCGAAGTGGACATGGCGCAAAAGACCTTCGACATTCTGACGGCGCACGAAGGACACGAGGCGTCCATCAATGGCGCCACGCAGATTCGCGCCGGCGTGATCCGACCGGAGGTCGTCATCCCCATGGAGCGCAGCGGCGCAGACATTGACAAAGACGCAAAAAAGGAAATCCACGGCCTTGAGATCGGTTCGCTCATCCGCGTGATCCGTGTTCCGTACTTCGGTCGTATCGGCAAGGTCACCGCGCTGCCGTCGGGACCCGCGGTTCTGGAATCGGAAAGCAAGGCCCGCGTTTTGCAGCTTGTGTTGGAAGGCGAAACCGAACCCGTTACGGTCCCCCGCGCCAACGTGGAATTGATCGAGGATTAAGAAAGCAGGCCTTGCCGAATGAGCGAAAGACCTTTTCGGCTCAAATCATTGGTATTTCTAAAGTTCCCTCATTGTCTGCTGTACCTACTTATGCTTTAATTACTCTGTTTTGCAGATCGATTGAAATATTGCTGATGTAATTGGAAATCTAAACTTCAGGATTATTATCGGTGTCAAAAGATCAAAAAGTGAAAGATCCTTCTATGGTATCACAAATGCCACGGACCTTTTATCTCGCTGTTGGCGCCACGGCATTGCTGATGATGTTTTATGAAATCGTAGCTTTTCAGACTCTTCAGTTCGTCCGTGAATACCTGGACGCCATGTTGATTATTGCGATTGCTCTTCTCGGAATCAGCATTGGAGGCCTGGGCGCATATATTTTCCGATCACGCATGAAACTCGCCACGTATTCGTGGGTCGCGTTGGCTTTTCCTTTGATGATTTGCGTTTCATTCGGCGTCCTCTTTCTTTTTCCAGACAAAATATGGGTTTTTCCCGTTGCAATGATGCTCCCCTTCGCGGCGGCAAGCTTCATTCTGTCTTCAGCTCTTTCACTGGCGCCAGCCAATAAAGTCTATGCCGCGGATCTCGTCGGCGCGGCTACCGGCGCCCTGGTCGCCTGCGTGTCGGTTCCTCTTTTCCGAGAGGAGGGGTCCATTCTCCTGATCATCGCCGGTGGATTCGGACTGGTTGCGCTATTTGGATGGATTCACCGCAAGAAATTTTCCAACGCTCTTACAGTAACAGCCATCGTTTTGGGCCTTCTTACATTGACCACCATGGGTGTTAATACGTACATGGATTTTTTCAATTTAGTTTGGGTTATTCAGCCAAGTACGCAATCTGGAAAGATATACACTCAGTATTCACAAAAAGTTAAAAGCGGAAAGGTTGCGCAAGAAGGCAAAATAAAGGGAAACACTTTCCGTTATATGAAAGGTTACGGCAGTCTTGTCGAGCGGATCGACACTGTTCGCATTTCTTCCTGGTCGATCAACACCTTCTTCAATGGAAAAGCCAACGACCACATTTCAAACAAACCACTTAAGAACTTTCGAAATGATAGGCGTATTACCCGCGGATTGATCCAGGATCCGAATGTGCTGATTATCGGTACAGCTGCGGAAGGGGCCACAAAGCTGGTCAGAAGCATGACCAAGGGCCGTATTGTGGGAGTGGAGATCAACCCGGCCATCGTCCGTCTCATGAAAAAGCGTTCCATAAAACAATTTTCCAAAGATTCATACAAGGGAATTGATGTCCAACTGACCGACGCCCGAAGCTACTTGGCCCGGTCCAACGAGAAGTTTGATATGATCACGATGCTCAACACGCATCGCATGAGAAATATCGGCTATGTCGGTCGTCCGGAATACCTTCACACCGTTGAAGCCATGGAAGCACTTTTCGACCATCTCAACGATCAGGGATGGCTTGTTTTGGAAGAGCGCGACGTCAATAAATACGCACGCCTTGGCATTGCAAGATTTATCCGAACCACCAAAGAGGTTCTTTCTAATCGCTTTGGCGCCACGGAACCGGCCAACCACTTTTGGATATATTCCTGGTACGCAGCCAATAAAATATCGCGGGGCCGTCTTTATACCGGAATAATGATAAAAAAAACTCCCATCAATTCGGATAATTTGGCTGTCATCAACTCATGGGTTGACCATCATCGCAATCGTTACAAACAAAAAAATCCCACTACCGGTCTAATGGTCCACAATCTGCCCGGCGAAACAACAAACCATATATACGAGAAGATTCTACGGACAGACGATCCTTACTCAGTAATGACGAAGGACTCACTCAATCTTGAGCCTATCACTGATGACATTCCTTTTCCTTTCGACGTTGATTTGAAAAGACCTCATCTGCTTCGAATGATTCGCATCACGGGAATCCTGACATTGATCCTGGGCTTGATTCCTGTGGCTCTGCTCCTTTTCATCCATTCCATACGAAATCGAGCAGGGAATAAGAAACCGTTGCAATCTCTGGCCATCGGCCTTCCGGCCATACTTTACTTTGCGCTGCTTGGTATCGGCTACCTTGTCATCGAAGTCGTATTCATTCAGCAGTTACAGGTGTTTCTGGGAATGCCAGTGCTCGTCATGGCAGTTGTCATCGCCGGCATGCTGTTCTTTTCCGGCCTAGGCAGTCTGCTCAGCGCCAATTGGAGCACCCGCACCGCCGGGATCGCTTTCATTGGCATCATTGCTCTGTCCGCGCTGACTTACTCCCTTTTGCCCACGATAATCCAAACATGCATCATTTTTCCTCTCCCTGTGCGTATCGCCATAACCCTGCTGCTCATGGCGCCAATCGGCTTTGCCATGGGAGTGCCCTTCCCTCTGGGAATCCGCATGATAAAAGAAGAGTTGCATGAAGGATTCGCCGCGGCGATGTTCGGCTTAAACGGCGCATTTTCGGCCCTTGCCACGCCCCTGGCTATTGCCTCGGCGACAATTGTCGGATTCCGCAGCACCTTTTTTATGGGAGTCGGCGCCTATGGCCTAAGTTTGCTCATGCTCATTCTCATGGCGACATTTCGGCGATCTATAAACAACCCCGACCAATCCATTGACTCAACCGATGCACATGCGGCGAATGAGTGACGGGGCTGATTTATTTTCCTGCTTCCTCTGATTTCAATAACATGAGGAACGGAAGAGCAGCGATGTAAAGCGCCATACCGATCAGGAATGTTCCCGAAAATCCAAATCTCACCGATCCCATCATCGACAGCGGAATTCCGAAGGAAGCAAAGATACTGTTCCAACCGAACATGAGCGCGGCAAACTCCGCCGAGAATGTTTTCTTGACGACATTCAGGCCGTAGGGAAAAGGTACTCCCATGAGAAATCCCAGAGGTCCCATTGTTCCCAGAGCCACGAAAATCTTGAGGATCAGAGGAAAACGCTGAGTCACATCCAAAATCGGCGTGAGCAAAAATCGAAAAAGGATCAAGGCGACAATAACAGCCACAAGGGAGATCATGACTTTCTTGTGCGTGAAATTGCGTGAGAAGTAGCCGCCGATTCCAGAAGCCGCCAGCATCCCGCCAAGTATCACTATCAAAGAAAGCACTGGTGAACCGAGAAAGTGATTGAATTTTTGAATCAGCACGATCTCAACAACCAGATAGGCCACACCGATCAGAGCGAAGTATAGAATCGGAGGGGCCGTGGAGACCGCCTTTTTTCGATAACGAAAGACTATCACACCGATCATGGGAACGAGGGGGAAAAGGGCAAGAAAAATGAAGTGCTTGAGAAAATGATCGAGGGGCTTCGTGTGCCGGTATATGTTGAATGGGAATGGCCGGTTATCTGTTGTGACCGCGATATTAAATATTTTCCCCTTGGCTTTGAAGTTGACTTGATCATCACTTTGGATAAAACGCCCGTAAAAATTGTTTATGTCTTCCTGTTGAGCAAATGGAGAATAGATCAGATTGATCTTGGATTTGATGCCGCTGGGCTTGCGACGCAAAGAAAGGTCGTCGAAGAATTGCGTCATAATTTTATGATCATTTTGGGTGAGAGGGTTTTTCTTCACCAGGAACTGGACATACTTTGACCGGGCGGATGCACCTTTCCAGGACCACATGATGATGTGATCGGCGGGATTCTCCATGCCCAGCTTTTCTATCGTATAAAATAAGGTATGGATCAAACGCAAAATCTGTATTTGGTTGACAAGGCGACCGTGGTCCCTCTCTTCAATCAGGATCGCGCCGGAGTCCGTCAGGTGGGCGAAGTAATCCGTAATGGCCTCAACGGTCTGGAGATATTCGGGATCAGCAAGCTTGTCGTTTCTGTTGCCCTTCGTTATGTGTGCGTTCATCAAAGTGATGTAATCGAATTTGCGGTCAGTCCTTTTCAAGTATGTTCTTGCGTCGATGATTTCCGTTTCCACCGTGTCATAGCAGTTGCCGCAATAATCGGCCGCCTCGTTTTGAAACATTTTAATAACGGCGGGATTGATCTCCACTCCAAACACTTTGCCTTTGCCAAGGGCTCGAACCGGCTTTAGCACGCCTTCTCCGCTCGTGCCGATGATCAGCGTGTCCGGGTCCTTAATTAGGTCCGGCGAAACCAGGCGGGGATCCACAACATAACGCTCATAGGATTTACGGCGAACGGAATCTATAATCTGCGAATTTTCGCAGGTCTTTCGCAACGTATTTCCCTTATCAGTATATTCGATAATATCCGTGCGCCCCGCCACGCTCGACCGGGAAAAGAGGATACGCGCCGGTTTATATCTGTCACTTTGGACTCGCCAGAATATTCGCCCACCGCTGTCTTTCGTTAGGCGAATGTCCTCGGCTATGTTTATGGTGTTCGTAGCCAGATTAAATCCGAAAAGAGCCAGCGAGCCGACGATGAAAAGACCGGTCAGCGAGGTCATGGTTTTTCTAAGCAAGCCGGGATTCATAAGGCGCGTGTAGGCCAGCGTCGCCAGAAACGCCACCGCCATCAGGGCGAAAACTGCATTTTCCTCCCAAAATAATCCGATCAAAAAAGCAACGAAGATTGTGCTGAGGCCAGCTCCGGTGAGATCTGCAAAATATACGCGATGCGAAGAAGCTGCCGCAAAACAGAGGGAGATCGTTGTGGCGCCAAGTGCGAATGGGAAAACCAACAGGGCGTCATAGGCGATGATGTCCGTTGACATCCACAGGATTAACCAAAAAGAGCCGCCGACAGACAGAGCGAAAAGACCCGAAAAGATGACAAAGACGAGAGCTGATTTTAAGCGAGCCAGATAGTAAGCGGCAAAACCACCCACGGCGATTCCTAATAGCGCAATGGAAATCACCTGGTTCGCCTTCAAATAAGACGAGACGTATGTGATCATCTGGAAGAGTAAGATTTCCAGCGCGATGATGCAGCCCGCCGTGATGAAAACACCCATCAGCATAAACTTGCGTTTATCGTCACTGATTTCAAAGGGAGCAGATGTCTTGGGGAGCGAAGGCGAAGCAGAAGCGCCGGACTCGGGAACCTGATCCACATGTTCCTGATTAGCCGTGTCGTTTTCTCCGGTGCTGTTTTGTCCGTTTTTCGTGTCCTCTGAAAGATTCGTCATAAAATGCTCCCGCGTCGACAATTCTTGTCAGCCGCATTAAACAATAATTACGCCAAGCCGGGCTTGTGTATTGTAATTCACCTATCCGATTCAATTTCGATTCGCAAAGGTTCTTATCATTTCCCATGATCTCAACAATACGTCTTGCCTCTTTAAGCGAGAATAGACAAAAAATCAAGAATATTGACGC
Source organism: uncultured bacterium (assembly GCA_964591275.1). Lineage (GTDB taxonomy): Bacteria > Lernaellota > Lernaellaia > JACKCT01 > JACKCT01. Next base: position 31,089 of record CAZQAE010000048.1, read on the forward strand.
CTAATATGCGGTCGGCTATCGTGCGGGCGAACCACACGCGATCCTCTTTCGAAGCATTGCTTTGCGAGGTGCGCCAAAGCGCCGGGGAACTATGTTCAAAATCCTGATCAGCGACAAATTTCCCGAAGTCGGGATTGAACTCTTTTCACGAAATTCGGATTTTCAAGTCGATTACAAGCCGGACCTGACCTCCGCCCAGCTTGCCGACATTATCGCCGACTATGACGGACTGGCGATCCGGTCCGGGACTCAGGTGAGCAAAGAACTTCTCGCCGCCGCGACAAAACTCAAGGTGGTTGGCAGAGCCGGCGTAGGCGTCGACAACGTGGACGTGGCAGTTGCAACCGGGCGGGGAATCTGCGTGATGAATACGCCCGGCGGAAATACGGTGACAACGGGCGAGCACGCCGTAGCCATGATGCTGGCGATGGCCCGGAAAATCCCGCAGGCCCACGCCAGCCTCAAATCGGGGCAATGGAGAAAAGGCGACTTTCAGGGGACTGAGATTTTCGGAAAAACACTCGGCATTCTGGGCCTGGGCCGCGTCGGTCGGGTCGTCGCCGAGCGAGCGCTGGGATTCCGAATGAAGGTTTTAGCGCACGACCCCTTCGTTTCCGACGAACAGGCCCGCAAGATCGGCATTGAAAAAGCCTCTTTTGAGCAGCTTTTGAGTCGTTCGGATTTCATCACCATACACTTGCCGAAAACCGCGGATACCAAAAATCTGATTCGCGCCGAAACAATCTTACTCATGAAAAAAGGCACGCGTTTGATCAACTGCGCCAGGGGCGGCATCGTCAACGAAGATGATTTGCTCAAAGCCCTGCAAAGCGGCCACATCGCTGCAGCGGCCCTGGATGTTTTTGAAAACGAGCCTTGCGCAGAAAGTCCATTACTTCAACTCGACAACGTCATTGCCACGCCGCACCTGGCCGCCAGCACGGCTGAGGCGCAGGAAAACGTGGCCGTGGCCGTGGCGCAACAGATGGTCGACTATCTGCGCGACAGCGTGATCGTCAACGCGGTGAACGTGCCCGGCGTATCGGGTGAGGCGCTCAAGGATATCGCGCCTTATATGAGCCTTGGGGAAAAACTCGGCGCCATGCAGGGCCAGCTTTCCAGTGAGATACCGGCTGAGATGTCGATCACGTATGCGGGAGAACTGGCCGAACTTCCCAACAAGCCCATCGGAGTAGCGATTCTCAAGGGCTTTTTCTCGCGCCTGCATGAAGAGGTCAATTTCATCAATGCGCCTGTTTTCGCCGATCAGCATGGGATGTCGGTGGTCGAATCGACCCGCGCCAGGGACGGAGAGTACACCAATTCCCTGAAAGTGGAGGTGCGCTACCCCGATGGGAAAAGCCGCAGCCTGACGGGAGTGAAGTTCGGTGAAAGCGACATTCGGCTCACGCGCTACAACGCCAATGTCATCAACATCGAGCCGGAAGGGCATATGCTGATCCTGCTCAACAAGGACGTTCCGGGCGTCGTCGGATTTATCGGGACGCTTTTGGGCGAAGCCGGAATCAATATTGCAAACCTCCGCCTGGTGCGCAATCGGGAAACGAATACGGCTCTGATCTTTGTAACGATGGATGAAACGCCGCCCGATCAGACGATGAAACAACTTCGCGAAAGCGAGGGCATTGTCACCGTAAAATGCGTGAACATTTGAAAAACGCGTGCTATAGTACGCTGGTTTTGGTTAAGCAACGCTAAAATGAAATGGGGCGAATATGCCAAGCGTAGTGATTGTCGGAACGCAATGGGGTGATGAGGGCAAGGGAATGGTGGTGGACCTTTTCAGCCAACACGCGCATATGCTCGTACGCTTTCAGGGCGGAAACAACGCGGGGCATACGATCGTGGTTGACGGCGAAAAGACCATCTTACATCACATCCCATCGGGAATTTTGCACAAAGGCGTCCAGTGCATAATAGCAAACGGCGTCGTCGTTGATCCCAAAGTCCTTATCCATGAAATCGACGGATTAAAGGCCACCGGCAAAATGCCCAATGACGAAGCGTTGCTGATCTCCACGCGTGCTCATGTTATTTTGCCGTGGCACAAATCCCTGGACGCGGCGCAGGAGTCGGGCCTCGGCAAAGGGAAAATCGGCACCACCGGTCGGGGAATCGGCCCGTGCTACAACCACAAGGTCGGACGCACGGGAATCCGTTTCGGTGATTTCATCAAAGAGGGCGTTCTGGCTGAGCATGTGCGTGCTCAAGTAGAGGAATACAATTTTATTCTCTCTGAGTTTTACGGGGCTGATCCCGTGGACGCCGAGGAAATCATCGACGAATATGCGATATACGCCAAGCGCCTGGCTCCCTTCGCAGCCAATACTTATCGTCTGATCGGCAACGCGATTCGAGGAGGCAAAAGGGTCGTTTTCGAAGGCGCCCAGGGAACGATGCTTGACATTGATCACGGTACTTTTCCTTTTGTGACAAGTTCCAATACCGTTTCCGCGCAGGCCGCCACAGGGAGCGGCGTCGGCCCGCGTTCCCTGGACAGGATTTACGGAGTATTCAAGGCTTATACAACGCGCGTGGGCACAGGTCCCTTTCCGACGGAATTGGAAGACAGCGCCGGCGAGCATCTCAAGAAGGTCGGGATGGAGTTCGGTTCCACGACCGGGCGCCCGCGTCGTTGCGGGTGGCTTGACCTCTCCATTGTGAAATACTCCAAGGAACTCAACGACCTGACAAACCTGGTGATAACAAAACTGGATGTTTTGGACGGCTTAAAAGAGCTGAAAGTTTCCGTCAGCTACGAGATCGACGGCGAAGCCTGCGACGAGATGCCCGCAGATCTGGAACTTTTCGCCAAAATGAAACCGGTTTATAAAACTCTGCCGGGCTGGTCGGAAAAAACCAGCGAAATAAAAAACTTCGATGATTTGCCCGAGAATGCGAAAGCCTATATCCGCTTCATTGAGGAGTTTCTGGACCTGCCGGTCAGCATCGTCTCCATCGGACCTGGGCGCAGCCAGACCATCCTTATCGAGAAACCCTTTGAAGATGAATTGTCATAATTAGAAATAATCATTTTCCGCAAACGGGAGATTGAAATGAACGGTCGCGTCCTTTCGATCCTTTTCCTGGCATCGGCGTTCCTCTTGATGACCGCCTTTTCCGCATTCGGCTTTAAAGACAGCTTCAATGTGATCTACGACGGACACGAAGCCAGCGGAACAACGGCCATCGTGTCATTTGCAGCAACCATGAATCTTGCCGATATCCGGTCCGGCCTCAAAAACAAAGACATCGCCATCCACTCCATGCACACGCATCGCGGATTGCGTTTTTCCCCCGGCGACATCAAGAATATTTCATCCTATCAGGCGGCGGATTTCACTTTTCTGCTCGTCGAATTTCACCAGTTCGACCTGAGCGAAGCCATCAAGCGCTTGAAGTCGATGTCCAATGTTGAGGATGTTTCGCCCAATTGGGTTTTGCACGCCAACTATTATCCGAACGATCCGTATTATGGCTACCAAACGAACTTCACGCAGATCGACGTCGAGAGCGCCTGGGATTTGAGCGATGGGGCGGGCGTCAAGGTTGCGGTCATCGATTCGGGATTCCGCACGACCGGCATGGAAGATGAACCGAGTCATCTCCTGAGCGGCTATGACTTCTGGGGCAACGACAGCAACGTCAGAGATTACATCGGACACGGCACGCACGTGGCCAACACCATTGCAGAACGAACGGGTAATAATACCGGTGCGGCGGGCCTGGCCTTCGAGGCGTCGATTCTGCCGATCAAGGTGTTCCCGGACTGGGATGAGGGAGCCTATGAGGATGATATCATCGACGGTATCTACTGGGCTGTGGATCAAGGCGCCGACGTGATCAACATGAGTCTGGGGGGCGGTGATTATGTCAGTCAATCCAACAGCGCATGCAATTACGCCCGAGACCAAAATGTGGTGATTTTCGCCGCCGCCGGCAACGATGGCGTCTCTCCCATCGAGTATCCCGCCGCTTACGACTCCGTGGTCGCCGTCGGTTCCAGTCGTCCCCACAATCCCGGCAACTACCCTTCCAGATCAGACTTTTCCAATTACGGCAGCGATCTGGACATTTTGGCGCCCGGCGAGGAAATCGTGCAGGAAACCTACGATCCGGATACGGGAGATATCGGGTATTATATGTTCTATGGCACAAGCTCCGCCTCGCCGCACGCCGCAGCGGTGGCGGCTCTGATGATATCCAGCGGGGCCGACGACGCGGACGCCATTGTCCAGACCTTGTTCGACACGGCCTTTAGGTCGGGATCGGGCAGAGACAACCAGCTTGGATGGGGCGAAGTAAATGCCTGGGATGCCGTACGCCAATACGAAGATCCAGTGGACGACGACCTCGATGACGATAGTGACGACGACGATGACGACGATGACGACGATGACGATGACGACGACGACGATGATGATGATGACGATGATGACAATCCCTGGGCGGATGACGATGACGGCGGCGATGACGACAGCGGCGAAGCCGTAAACTGTTCCGAAATGCTGAGCCTGATTTACGACGAATGCCATTACGCTTTCCTGGTCGGCGACAGCCGGATGCCCGGCGAGGAAGCCTGGGACTACTGCAACGACGGCGTTGGAGATTGGGTGTGCGTGGAAGAGTGTATGGATCACCCGGACGTTGAGGGTTGCGAGGATTTTGGCGAGTGCCTTGCGGAGCGTTGCCAAATGCCGGTCGGAGCTCTTGATGGGCAAGACGGCTCGGATGACGATGACGACGATGACGGCGGTTCCGGATGCTCCTGCAGCTTTATCTAAAGGTTCTTAGAAAATCCCTCTGGTTGAAACACTATCGATTGGAAAACCTAGTGAAAAATTTATTGATTCTTATCGCGGCAGCGGCCCTGGTTCTGGGATTGAGCGCCTACGCGCTTTCTGAAGGCGAAAAAACGCCGCAAGGCAAAATCACATTTTCCATTTCCGGAAAAAAAACCGCAACCATAGATCACGGCGCGCACATCAAAAGGGCCGACAATTGCCAGACGTGTCATCACACCAGCAAGGACAATGAAGGAACGAAATGTGTGGATTGCCACACGAAAACCGGCAAGGACGGCGCCCCGGCGGGCATGAAAACCTTTCACAAAAAAACCTGCAAAACCTGTCATTTTAAAAATAAAAAGTTTGAACTTATTTATCCCAAGGGCTGCAAAAAGTGCCATTTATAAGGGATCTCTGGTTATGAACCGTACCCGGTCCCCGAATGAAAAAATCGTCACGGCAGACGAGATGGTCGCCATCCGTGAAAGATTGCGCGAGCAGGGCCGGACTGTGGTTTTTACGAACGGGTGTTTCGATCTTTTGCACGGCGGGCATTTGCTCACGCTCAATGAGGCCCGCGAGGCCGGAGACGCCCTGATCGTTGCTCTCAATTCGGACAAAAGCGTTCGCGGCCTCAAAGGGGAAACCCGTCCCATCATACCGCAAGAAGAACGCTGCGAAGTCATGGCGTCCTTTGCGTGCGTGGATTACGTGATAACCTTTGACGAGCCTGATCCGTGCAATCTGTTATCCCGCATCCTCCCCGATGTACTCGTGAAGGGAGGCGATTGGGCTCACGACGCCGTCATGGGTCGCGACATTGTTGAGGCTAATGGCGGTCGCGTTCTTCGCGTCCCTCCTCGTGAGGGCAGATCCTCAACGAACATCATTGAAAAAGTTTTGAGATTGTCCTAAAAGATTCCCGATCATCCCCCGCCTTCAAAGTTCAGATACGAGCCGCCCTCCATGTGCTGGTGAAGAATTTCCAGCGTATCCGGATGGATGAATAGGACAAAGCTTTCCGCGTCGCTTTTGCCGAAGAGTGCGCACCCCAATTCCCATTCGCGTTCCCGATTCCCATATTTTTCACAATCGCAAAATTTGCACTTGACTCCCGTTACCCCCCCCCTGCTACATTAGTGCCAATCTGAAGCGAAAATCTGAAATTAAAGCAAAGGAGTTTTCCATGGCGGTTGATTATTACGTGGACTATGATAACGGCGACGACGCATGGGACGGAACCACCAGTACACCCGGCGCCCCCAGCGGACCCAAGCAGCATATCT
>CAZQAE010000049.1:0-37118 GCA_964591275.1 uncultured bacterium
AAAATGTTTTGGGAGAGACCAGATGACCAATTTGCAGAACTTGACGCACACAACTACAATTCGCAACGCCGACCAAGTCGATCTCTACCGGATCGAATGCCCCTCCTTGCGTTTCAATAAACATGCTTTTCTCTTTCGCGCAGCCTCCGGCGGCGAGTTGGCGCTACGCATTTCTCCTGTGGCCGGCCTCACACGGGATTTGAAAGTCAGCTTGTCGGATAATGAGATCGTCGGTGTGGTCCAAAAAGAAATGAGCGAGAAAACAAGACGCTCCGTATGGATGGCCGTCAGCTCCGGAGGCGACAGGCAATTCTTCGTGATGTCGGAAGGAAGCGCGGCGCACAGGCTCAAAACACGCCTTACCCTGTTTTCATCTCTTGTGGACAATATTTACTACAAAGACAAATGCGTCGGTTCCTTCATCACGTAGGCGGGACTTTTGCATGAAAAATACATCGTGAAAATTGAAGAGCCGGTGTTTGAGGCTTCGGATCAGTACTTGCTGCTGGGTTTGATCGTGGCTCTGACGAGATTCATGAATCGCGTGTTCACCTAAAAACAACTAATCAGCGCGGCGCGATTTAGCCACAGCACTCGTCGTTGTCGTTGTCGTTGTCCGCGTCGTCATCCACTTCGTCGTCGATATCATCGTCCGCATCATCGTCGGTGTCATCGTCAATGTCGTCATCTGTATCATCGTCGGCGTCATCGTCAATGTCGTCATTCGTATCATCGTCGGCGTCATCGTCGGCGTCATCATCGGCGTCATCATCCACGTCATCGTCCGCGTCGTCATCGGCATCGTCGTCCGTATCATTGAAGGCGTCCTCGACGGTCTCCCAAAGGCCGCAATCCTCGCCGGCGTATCCCAAGGCCCAGAAGCCGACGCCGCCGGCGCCACGGGTTTTTGCATAATCAAATCGCAGAGCTAGCGATTCGGCGTCTTCGTACCAAAGTTGTCTCCATCCGTCGCCATCTTCGTGCCAGACCAGGTACGGACAGTCAGCCTCCGCGTCATAGAGCCGCGAACCGTAACTGGGATCGCCAGCCATGTTGCAGGCCGCTGCGTAAATGACGGCGGATGCGCCTGCCCGGCTTGTTCCAGGTACGGAATCGTTTGTTGTCGGCCAATTGTAGCCATAGAGAGGAAGACCCAGGATGACCGATCCCAAATCGTAGGGAGTGATATAAAATTCGTAATCGTCCAAAGTCCGGGCAATGCCGTAATCACCCCAGGTTGCGCTGGCGTGAAGCGGGCTAACGGGTCCGGGATCGCCGTTTCGCCAATGGTAATCATAGGCCATGATGAAAAGGAAATCGGCCTGCGCGGCCAGTGCATCGAAATCGAATGCGCCGTCCCAATCCACCGCCGGCGTGTCCACGCTCAAATGCGCGCCGGGCAATAAGGCGTCAAGGGCCGACCGAAGCGCGGTGATGAAAACAACAAAATTCTGCTTTTGCGAAACGGGAAGGCCCTCGAAATCCATATTCACTCCGTCGGCGCCGGCCAGTGTCACCTCGTCGACGATGTTCAATATGGCATTATTGCGATTGGCTTCAGAGGAAAGAAGATTAGTGATGGAAGTCTCGCTGAAATTGGTCACGGTCAAAACGACCCTGACGCCGTTTGCGTGCGCTGCGTCGATCAATTCGCCGTCGGGCCAGCCGAAAAGTTCGGTGAAATGGCCGTCGTCCCCGATGGACGCGCCGAACCATGCGATGGTGCTCAAAAGATCATAGTGCAAGTCCTCGGGATCGGTGGAAGACCAGTAGGGATAGAATCCCATGACCTGTGTGGATAGCGCTTTCGGTCGTCTTGCCAGAGGCGTCGTTCCCGGTCCTGGCTCTCTTGTCGGCATTAGGCCGAGCCTGCGGGCTTCATAAGCGAAAGGCGCGTTGCCGCCGATTGTATCCGCCGCTGCGCCGGTCCCCAGCGTAAGGATAATCATCATTGTCCAAGCAATACTGCGCAGCAAAGTTGCCTCCTGATCGCGCCGGAAAGCGACGCGTCATAGCCGTGATCTATTTTAAAGCCGCCGGGGATTTGTTCAAGGTTTTGTCAGGAACCTGTCAAAGAATTTGAAAATCGAATCCCACTGCGGGTTTCGCGCGTAGGGAATTTTCTTTGTTGGCGTTTTCGTCATTGTCAAATCGTTGATCTGCTTGTGAATGCGAAAGAGCCTCGGAACGTAATCGTCGAGCAAATATCGATTTTCATACACGCCCAGGTATGATCCCTTGCAATCGCAGACGTACGCGGCGAATCCGTCGTCGATGCGCACCGCCAGATTTCCGGTGACGCCCCCTTCGGAATGCCCCAGCAGGCCGATGCGGTCTTTTCGAATTTTATCCTGCGACCGCAGGTATTTTTTCGTCAGCAGTATTTCATAAACGCGAATGCCCATCAGCGTGAAGCCGCGTACCATCAGACGGCGCACGAGGCGGTCCTCATATTCGTCGGCGCCCATGACGCGAAAGGTCGGCACCGCCAGGGCGTATCCCTTATCCGGGAATTGATGAAGGGCAAAGTCGGTCGCAAAGGATTCGGCGCTTTCCCCATGACCGTGCGCGGCGACCACAGCGGGATGCGGTCCGGCGGAGTTCGGCGTGAAGTAAAGAAGCTCAAAATCGCCGACAAAGGGGTCTGAAAGCAGGATGCGCCACTTTACGCGGCTTTTTGTTTCAACCTTTTCGACGACGCGCGCATTAAGGGGTCTTTTGTCCATGCCTTTTAGGAGAAAATCAATGTTCAGGGCGTCGATGATCATCTCGCGCAGCTTTTGATTTTTGATCGGATCGGAATAAATGGGTGGGAGATTATTCACGTCGCCGCCAAGGATATCCAGTTCCTGACTCATCGTGATGTCGGCGTGTTTTGCGGCCAATTCCGCAAAGCGCAGATAATCCTCGTCACACTTCCGGATGTCTTCGCATTTCCATTTGAGGCCCGGTTCGACGCGCGGCGTGGCGCTTTTGTCTGCTTTGCTGCTTTTGGCGTCGCAGGTACAAAAGACGCAGCACGCAAAAACGACGACAACCAACAGGGCCAAAGAACGAAATTTTAACATGGCGATTCCATTTTTCGTGATTTGTCGCTCCATATAAATAGCCGGACGAAGGGGTTAGTTTATCAATGTTGCGATGGTCGAACTCAATAATACCACTTCAAATACGTGAAATACGTGTTGGGCATCTGGTAATCTTCGTCCTTGAGCGGATCGGTATAGCCGCCAAATTCGCCGGGGATTTCTCCGACGGTGATGTTAGCGCCGAATTGAATCTCCAGGCTCTCCAACACGCTCCACGCCAGGTAAATGCCGTTGTACAGGCTTTGGTCGCCGAGGTTCATCATGAACATTTCGGTGAGCGTGACGAGGGGGTGCGGAGTGATGGCGAAGTTGAAAGCCCCGTAATGCCGCCCCATATTTCCTCCGGCGCCTCGCCGCAGGGCGCTTTGATATTCCGGCCTTTGAGCCAGTTCGCCGTAATCGTCCGGATCCGTTTCCCCTTGCCCGTTGTAGTAGTATTCCAAGAGCAAATAGGGATTCCATCGCCAGGGGAATCCGTAGTCGATGTCGGCCATGATCCGAACAAATGGATCGGGTCTTTCAGGGGTGGAGATATTTTCAAAGGATGTCCTTGTCAGAGCGAGGCGAACCAGCGCGCCTCCGATGGGTCCTTCGGCGTCGAAACCCGCAACGTATCGGTCATAGATGCGTCCACCCGACGCGGCCAGGTCGAAAACGTTCACGTTGATTGAGGCTCTTGCGGCAAGCCCTGAGTTTTCGATGTCCACATCGTCGATTCCGTCAGTGCGCCTGACCGGAGCGGCCACGAGGTCCAATGAAACGCTTTCGCCGATGGAGATCAATGCGCGGACCATATCGATGCCCGGCTTTTCCTCCTTGTCGATTTCGGTGGGCGAAAAGGGGGCGAAATAGTCGGTCGGATTCCAGAAACGACCGGGGCCCCAGGTCAATGCCGAGCGTCCGAGCGTCAGGTCGGCGGCGGCGCTGCGCAGGCGTAAAAAAAGCCTGTCCACGCCGTGAAGGATAATGTAATCATCTCCGGTTTCCGATTTTTCCAGGTCGAAAAGCCGCGGCGTAGTCGCCTCTGGAAATAACTGATTCAGGATGGCGTCGCCGCCGGGTATGGGACGAAGAAGCTCTTCTGCGCCTGTCCTGGCGCGCCGTGTATCCCCGTATCGCGCCGAGGCTTCGTAGTGGGCCACGAAATCCACATCGCCCATATAGACTTCCGAGCGCAGGCGCATCCGCGTGGTATTGTCCCAAAAAGTATTTTGATCAAGAAATTCATAGTCACGATACAAATCGCTGTTTTGCGTCATGGAGGTGAAGTTTTTGAAGTAACCTGAAATATCCCACGAGACTTCGTCGCCGGAAGCTATGGTTATCGCTGATGCGTCGGAAAGCATGATGAAGCAGGCAGGCAGGGTGAAAAGCGCGATGATGTAAAAAACCGGTCGCCATCGAGTCGTCATCAGTTGTCCTCGGCGAATTTTTCACCCTCCTCGCCGCGGATGAATGCGTGGATGAAGGGATGATCGCTGTTTCTGACTTCGTCGGACTTGCCGGCCATGATGATTTTTCCCCGGTAAAGAACCGCGACCTGATCGGCGATGCGGAATGTGGCTTCAATGTCATGGCTGATGATGAAGCTGGTGCATCCCAGATTCTTTTGCATTTGAAGAATGAGGTTGTTGATCGAATCGGTCATGATGGGATCGAGCCCGGTTGTCGGCTCATCGTAGAGGATAATGGAGGGACGCAGAACGATCGAGCGAGCCAGAGCGGCGCGTTTGCGCATTCCGCCGGACAGTTCGGAGGGCATCTTCTGCTCGATGCCGTAAAGACCGACCTCAGCCAGGGATTCCCGAACTTTGACCTCAATTTCCGCCCTGGTGTACTTTCGGCTCTCCTTGAGGGGAAACCCGACGTTTTCCCCAACGGTCATGGAATCGAAGAGGGCGCCGTCCTGGAAAAGCATACCGAATTTTTTGCGGACACGGTTGATCTTCACGCTGTCCATCTTGGTGATGTCTTCATCTTCAATGAGCACCTGCCCCGAATCCGGTTTTAGCAAGCCGATGATATGTTTGAGGGAGACGGATTTGCCGCCGCCGGAGCGACCGAGAAGGACGGTGATCTCTCCTTTGCGGCAATGCAAATTGATGCCGTCCAGCACCTGCTGGCCCTTGAAGGCTTTTTTGATTTCGATGAGTTTGATCATAACCGGTGTGATCGTTTCGGTTTATGACTTGCTTTTCTTTTGAAGTTTGCTCGCATTATCGGCCATCTCCGCGGCGTAATCCTCATCGCCCATTTTCATGGCGATGTCCCGTAGGCGGGCATATACAACCGGGTCCTCAGGCGACAGCAGCCTGGCTTTTTCTGCGGCTTGACGAGCTTTGCTAAAGAAACCCTCACTGAATTGATCGTCGCCCCAGTCCAAAAGGGCTTCGGTCAGTGCGGGGAAGGCTTTTACGGCGCCCTGGTCCAAAGCGGATTGCGCCAGCGCTATCAGTTCCTCACTGCCTCCGATGACGAGGGCCTCATGAGCCTTGTCGATAATCTGCGCGATATCGACGGAGCCGTCTTTTTTTGTCATCGATTCGGTCGGAGTCTCATCGCTTTGGGCGATTTCAACTTTTTCTTCTTCCGCGCTGGCCTGGTCTTTTTTCTGAGAGTCCGGCGAAGCTTCGGTCTTGTCTTTTTCTTTGGCTCCTGTTTGCGGCTTTTCGACAGCATCAGCTTTTTGTGTTGGCGGTTCCTCGGTCGTTGCGGGCGCTTCGCTTTTGGCGGGTTCCGGTATTATTTCTTCCGGCGGCGCACCGTCGGCTTCCACTTCCACTTCAACGGGAATCTCAGGCTCATCATCAATGCCGCTGATATCCAGGGAGTGCCCGTCGAGTCCCAACTTTCGGATGAGTTCTTCCTCATCCGCATCCAGGTCGATGTCCAGTTCTTTGTCCAGTTCGAAAATGCTTTCGTCTATTTCGGCGAAGATATCAAAATCGGGCGTTTCGAGCTGGGCGCTCGGCGTGCTTTGCTCAGCCGCGTCGGATTCGACCTGAGCCTCCTGCTCATCTTCAGACTCAATGATGATTTCATCGTCGAGTTCACTTTTGGCTTCAATTTCCGGCGCCCCGCGAACAGCGAATTCGTCGTCGTCTTCGTCGATATCGGCCACCAGCTCCTGAACGTCGTCGAGAAGCTCCCGGTCCTCTCCTTCGGCTTCGTCATGCGTTTCCGGCAGTTGTTCCATCAACTCCTCGGCTTGTGGTTTGACGAATTCGACCTTCGGCGGTCTGGGAGGCGCTGGCGGAGGCGTTGGAAGCGGCGGGCTTGAGATACTGGTTCCGGGATCGGGAAGTTTTAGACCGTTTACGACAAATTCATGCATGAAACGATCGGCGTCCCATCCTCCAAGAAATTCGGAGTAGAGATTGGGGCGAAGTATTTTTTCTTTGACGTGATCGGTCGGCTCGGAGTCCTTTGTAACCCAGAAAAGCCCGTGGGCGAAGTGGGGAACCTCGGCGAGGATGTCGATCAGGGGATCCTTGAACCCGGAGTAACCAAGAACTATGACAACCGAGTCTTGCGCGGCGCGAAAAATGGCCTGTCGAATTGATCCCTCAACGCGTTTAACATCCGCATACGCGGGAAAGGTGCGGTGATTGTCTTCGGCGCCGTTGAGATACACGACCGATCCGGTCGTCAGAAAATCTGACACGGTTTCGCCTTGTCGTTGCACATCAACAATCCAGGGATTGAGCAAACCAACCAGACGCATGGCGCGAGGGAGCAGATTGTCGAAATTGGAGGTCAGGGTGGCATTGGCCCAGCCTTCCCGGATCATGCGCGCCAGCAGCAGATGAGCCGCGTTGGGATTATTAACCTTGCTCAATATCTCGTGCAGGAACATCCGTCGGCTGACGGGAGAGAGAATCGAAAAGAAATGGGCGAATTTTGTGACTTCGGATTTTTCACTCCAGGAATCACGTGGCAGGTAAACAAACTTGTCGAGGATCTGATTCGCCAGGGTTTCGGCGTCGGGGATGCCCGCAGATCGGGATGCGCCGGCGCCGAGCCAAAAGGTCGCCTTCACTCCCTGTCCGTGTGAAAGAAGATATTGGGCAATCTCTGTCGGCGTTTTCGCTCGAAACTGCGTCATACAATGCGCCTCTTACACTTCGCGGGGACCCGCCTAGTGGCTTGGAAAGTATTCATTTATTTTCGCGACAAGTCAAAAGGTCCGATACGATTCAATAATATTATCCATCACTCAAATGAGTAATTGTTTATATAGCTTTTCTCGCCAACTGGCAACGCTGTCCGCATGGTGAACAGCCAAGAAAAATGCAATGCTCCCCAATGAGCATCGTCGCAGACAATAACTTAAAATTTAATGCGTGAAAAGCCCCATATCTGAGATAAAATCGGCGACCATGAAAGGGCAAAAAAATACTCCTGTCGAAAGGAGGAAAGTCTGACCTGGGATTTTAGGGCGAAGCTGGCGGGGGAAAGGTTGTCTGTATTTCATTTTGTAGCATCAGAGACGATGGGAATCATAATGAAAGCCCGGCGCTTGCTATTGGCAAATATTTTTCAAGCATCCCTTAACGGGCGCCGAAACTGTTTTCTGCCAGAAGCTGGTGGTATAGAGTAAAGGTGTAAAAGTTTGAAGCTTTAAGGGTCGAGTATTTCAAGACCTACGATTTCGGAGAATAAACGTGGCAGGACAAATCACCGACGTTCCGGGCTTGCTGGTGGGTTGCGCCGAGGATATTGAGGCGATGACCGGTCTCACCGTCATTTTGTGCGGCGAAGGAGCCGTTTTCGCAGCCAGGATGCTTGGCGCCGCTACTTCCACGCGGCAGGCCGACGCGGGCCGATGCGAACATCTTGTCGAAAAGGCGCACGCCATCTGCCTGACCGGCGGCTCGGCTTTCGGCCTGGGCGCCTCAGATGGCGTGATGGAGTGCCTGCGCGCAAAGGGCATCGGAAACAAAGTGCGGGATATGGTTATCCCAACGGTTCCGACGGCGGCGCTTTTTGATCTTGGCGTGGGGGAAAAACGCCGGGTTCCCGATGCGAAAATGGCCTTGCGGGCCTGCGAAGCGGCCGGAAAAGATTTCCGCCGCGGCAGCGTCGGCGCGGGATGCGGCGCGACCGTGGGCAAAACGCTCGGACCGCAATGGTTGATGAAAGGAGGACAGGGCACGGCCTCTTTCAAAACGCGAAGCGGCGTAGTGGTCGGAGCGCTTGCGGCGGTGAACGCCTTTGGCGATGTGGTGGACGCCGAAAGTCAGGAGATCCTCGCCGGAGCAAGGAACCCGGATTATCCCGATCAATTCGCGGACATTCCCGGTCGTTTGGGAACTGAAATTTCCGCCATCAATCCCTCCCCTTTGGAAAACACAACTTTGGCGGTGATTGCGATAGGCGGCGAATTGGATAAGCGGGCGCTGACCCGCGTGTGCGTGATGGCGAGTGCGGGCTTGGCCCGCGCGATTGTCCCTTCTCATTGCGCCTTCGACGGCGACGTACTTTTCGCACTGGCGACCGGCGGGGCGGCGGTCAATGAAAATGAGGTCGGACATCTGGCGGCCAAAGCCCTCGCATCAGCCGTGGCCGACGCGGTCCGCCACGCCGACGGATTCGACCGGATCCCGGATCGCCGGATCATCGGCCACGCGGTTTTATGATGCAAAGATTGCGCGGTAATACGCGGTATCCGTTTCTGATAATCATCCTCGTGCTCGGGGCTACGCTACGCTTCTGGAATCTGGGCAAGACAAATTTCTGGGCCGATGAGGACATGTCCGTCGCCACGCAGTACCGTTCCGTTAGTGAAATCATCGACGAGCGCGTGCGGCGCAGTCCCCTCATCAACATTGAGCCTCCCGGTTATCATATCCTCAACAAAGCCGCGCAATGGATCGTTCCAACGCCCATAGACGCTTTCGAGGGACGATGGGGGCGCTTTGGTCTTCGCCTATTATCCGCGTTCGCCGGAATATTCTCAGTGTTTTTCATGTTTCAACTGGCGGCGTCATTTTGCGGAAGAGAAAAAGCCTGGGCGCCGGCTGCGCTGATGTCGTGCAGCTTTTACGCCGTTTACTACAGCCAGGAGAATCGGCCATATTCGCTGGTGGCGGCGCTGACGCTTTTGTCAACGTGGCTTTTCGTCGAGGCGTTTTTCAAGGGGCGGCGGGCCTTGGCCGCGCCCTATGCCATATCGATTGCCGCCTTGTGTTACATGCACTACACAGCGATCCTTGCGCCGCTGATTCATCTGACGGCCTTCGTCGCGGTGTGGGTTTTGAAAGCCGATATGCCGGAAGACGATTTGTCGATCAGGCGCATTGAGAAGCGGGATGTTATGGCATTCGGACTCGCAGGCCTGGGCGCGCTCATCCTCTTTGCGCCGTGGTTGCAGCATACTTTCAGTATCTCGGTGAATCCGGCGGATTATTTTAGCAGTGCACGGACTACAGCCGAAACCTTCCCCTATCTCAACTTCAACCTGAGTGTTTCCACACTCGCGCACTTCGGCTGCGGCGGGTGGTTGTCTGTTTTCACTTATGGCCCCATGGCCGCGTTGGGAATTTTCAGCGTTTGGAAAAAAAATAAATCCTTGGGAATCCTGGCGATCAGTTTTTATTTGCTTCCGCTCATTTTTCTGACTTTCAATTCCCATTCGAGGTATATTCAGCCACGATATCTTATGGTGATCTTTCCCATGCACCAGCTTCTGGCGGGGGTGGGCGTGTTGGAATCGGCGCAGCTGATCTCAAAATGGTCGCGGCGAATTCCGCGTATAACGCTCAGTGAAAAAAGACTTCGTCGCCTTGTGTTGGTTGCCATCTTCACTTTTCTGATAGCGATGAACCTATCGGCGCTTGGACCGTATTACGCGCGCGGTATCAAGTGCAGCTCGGAAAATTTCATTGAGCAAAAATTCTGCCGCGAATATCTGCTGTATATGGAATGAACCTGAGCCTGGCCTTGCTGGAATGCACCGGTAAGGGGCGTAGGCCGGCCTGCTCGGGAATGAAACGATTTCATAAAATTTGTGGATCTTGGGAAAGGAACGCAGCCGCCCCCGGCGGTGCCGGTGTTTCTTTAACCAGGCAATCGTTGGCGCGATGGAAATGCTCAAAATTGACACGGCGCATCAGGCTGTTAGACTTTTCGTTGTCGCTTTTGGAATATGGAGGGGTGAATCGTGTGCCTCATCGAATGTTTGCTCTACATTACCGCAGTTCTTGTGGCGGCGCCGGGTCTGGCTTATCTGTTCAGTCGGTATTATAAAATCGACCTCAAGCCCGACCTGACTCATTACCTGAAGACCTCAGACGACTGGGCGATTGCGCTGCATGAATACCGGCCTGCCGCTAATAAGGCGAAGCGCAAATACCCGGTCATCCTCTGCCACGGTCTGGCGGGAAATCATTTCGGTTTTGACTTCACGAAGGAGCTTTCCGTTGCGCGATACCTGGCTGCCCGGGGTCACCATGTCTTCGCTATAAATTTGCGCGGCGCGGGGGATTCGGGAAAAGCAGGACTTTTCAGCCGCAAGCGATACCGGTGGAATTTCGATTCTTATCTGCGTTACGACCTTCCCGCGTTTATTGACGGCGCCCTGCGTATTTCCGGCGCGGACAAGCTCCACTGGGTTGGGCATTCCATGGGCGGCATGTTGGGCTACGCAATCGCGCAAAATCTTGAAATCGGCCCGAAACTCGCTTCGGTTACGGCCATGTGCAGCCCCGGCAGGCTGGATCAGTTTCGGCCCTTTCTATTCGCCCGGCCGATCCTCGAACGTTTCCGGCGTTTTTATCTGGGCCGGATCACGCAGATATACACACCTTTGGCCGAGAGAATTCCGGCATTCATGAAGCTGCTGGGCTACGAGAATCTGCGACCGGGGCATTACGCCGTGGCATCGGCGAATCTGGCCGAAGACGTCCCCGTCAGTTTGCTGGAGCAGTTCGGCGATTGGGCTCAAAAAGGCGTTGTGGAAAGCGCTGACGGCGTGGACTACATCAAGGGACTGTCAAAGCTCACGCAGCCTTTTTGCATGTTCGCCGCGGATCAGGACATGACGGCTCCGCCGGAAACGGTGCGTGAGGTTTTCGATGGCATCGGCTCGAAGATCAAGTGCTTTCATCCCATGGGCATTGTTTACGGCCATAAGGATTACTATGGGCACCTGACGCCGCTGATCGGCAAGGACGCCCCGGAGGAAAGTTTTCCGCTGTTGGCAAAATGGTTGGAGGAAGGATTTCAGGGGTCGAAAAAGAAAAGGGCTCGCTGAAAATACTGAGCAAAGATACTTGAAATTCTTCAGGATCAAATGATTTGAGATTTGAGGGTTTGAGACATGGCTCTTTGGGCAAAGAAGATATTTGCCTCCGGCGCCTCTACTGCCTTTCAACCCTGGCGGTGCTGATCTTCGCGGCGTGACTGTTTGTCGAGGCTTCAGCGCTTTGAAAGAGAATGAAACTGGTAGCCTCGGATGACCAAATGCGAAGGGTGTTTCCCTGTCGATAATACTGCAGATCGCTGTCCCCGCCGATTTCCAGGGGTTCTTGCGTGGTAACGAGAAGCTCGTTGCCTCCCGGACCGAAAGAGAAGGTCCACAATCCCGGCCTGTATTCCATGAGCACACGGTTGGGCTGTCCGACCACGAATGCCGGATCGTTTTCCATCTGCAGGCTTCCCGGTCCTTCCATATAAAACAGACCGCCTTCATTGTCCTGGTTCATGCGTATGAAAAGCAGTTGCAGGCTGGTGCTGATTTGAATCGAGCCTGTGTCTTCCGGAGCCAGGACGTAATGCCGTTCCCCGGTCTGCGTCAGGGCGAAATCGCTCGTGTCGCTTTGGATGCGGCAGGCCGCCGCATGAGCCAGTGGAATGCTTTCAAAGGTCAGCGGCTGCTCGCCGTTATCAGGGTCATAAGGAAGGGCGACCGTGATAAACGCGGCCTGTTCGGCCTCCTCGGCTTCCACGTAGAGCGTAGAATGCAGGTTTTTATGCATCCATTGAAAGCCGTGTACGTTTTCCAGTTCCGTCAGCGTGATGTCTGACAAGTCGGATATGACGTGTACATCCACCGCCGCATCGCCGCGATCCCAGGTGGCGCCATCGCCATGCATAATAAAAGGATCGCCCGTGTCGCCGCCGGCCAGTCCGTGCCAGTACATGCCGAAAGGTCGGGGACGATTGGCTGTCATGCGATCGAAGACGACCAGATAGTCCTCGTCGCAAAAGAGCATCGTGCGTTCGAAATCACAATCGAGCCATGAGCTGTAAGCTTTCGCAAAGGGCATGCCGCCAAAGGCCATGCCATCGGAAAACCAGGCGCTTTGGCCGCCCACGCCCACGCCCAAAATGATCGGGAAGATCGGTCCGCTGCCCCAAACTGTCGGGATATTGTGATGCTCGGGCATCATAACGTCCGCGTGCTCTTCCCAGGCCACGTAGCCCGGATCAATCAAGAGGTATTTGCCACGGGCGAAAAAGGTGACGGACAGATTTTCGATATGCTCATGTCCGGCGCCCGTCACGCGCGTCTTCCCATTTTCGGCGACCATCATCGCGAAGCTGTCGTCTTCATCCCAGCCGGAACGATAAATGGCGAGGCCCGAATCAGGCATATAGAAATGGCGACCGAAAAGAAGTCCCGGCGGCGCGGCCTGCAGCGTGTCGTCCCAGGCGGCGATAAAGTCCACATCCAGGTCGATAATCCAGTTCGTGTTCATCGGATAGGAAGGATTCTCCAGCCAGTCCCAGGCGTAAATCCGGTTCTGGTAAATTCCCGCAGTCAAGCCGACTAACGAGGCTCTCCAGAAGGAATCATCCAGGGGAGCAAAGCGACCGTTTGGCATGCGCATCTTGATGTACCAGTCATGCATTTCGATCAATATCGGATTGTCGAGGTGATTGGTCACAAACATCAATCTCCAGGAGCAATCCGGGCCGGACACGCAGAATCTGCGCTTGGCGAACCAGCCGTCCTGGCCGTCGAGGCGGTTGAAGGCCAGCATGAAGGGAAGGTGGTTGGCCGCGCTGTACATTCCGTAATACGGTCCTTCGCCGACAACACCATTTTCATCGGTCATCCAGCCCAGGAGCGTACCCGCAAGCTCTGTGTGTCCGTAAGAAAACCACTTGAGCGCATCTTCCCGCTGATTGAGCGTCAGACCGGCTATTCCGATGGCCGATGCCACTTTGGTGTGGTGATTGTTCATGGCAATAAAGGAAAACAGAGCCAGCATGTCTATGTAGTCGGCGTAGAAATTGGCGACCATCGCCCCCAGCCGCTCTTCGATGTCCACCAGTCGCTCCGAGTCCACAAGGTTTGTTCCGGCCAGAATATCGAAGGCTTGGCACAATACCAGGATCGCCTCGGCGATGTGGATGTCGTCGTCGATCAGTTCCATATCCCAGGGAGCAAACTCCGTCGCCAAAACTTCCAGGATGCCGGCTGTCTTTTTCGCCATGTCAGGATCGCCGTCCACCCAGGCGACAAATGCCGCAGCCTTGGCAATGTTGCCGTTTTGGGTTTCGCGGGCGTAATCATACTCGGGCGGAATGTTCGCGTTGTAACTGCGCTGGGCGCGGGCGCGGACGCGCTGCATGAGCGTGGCGTATGGCTCCCGCCCGAGGCGCTCGCGGATTGGCTCCAGATCCTGTGGCCCGAACATAAGCCGCGGGCGTTCGGTGATCTCGGGACGCCAGGGACCGGTCGGTTCGCCTTGCGCTAAAACCATGGCGGGCAAAGTCGGAATCAGCAAAATAATGAAAAGTACAATTAAGCGACGCATAGCCAGCCTTCCGCTCTGAGTGAAGCATCGTTTACAGGCGAAGCCATTTTAGCATGAATCGAAGTGGCTTTGCACGGGGCTAAACCCAAATTGTCCGTTGCGTGAAAATTTTACGAATGACAACGTATCGATTCCTTTTACAAATTCGGTTAAAGTGGAGGCGCGTATTGATGGGGAAATTGAGCGGGGCATGAGCTTGTCAAAAAAACAAAAGTCGTTTCGCGTCCAAACCGTTGGCTGCAAGGTCAACCAGGTGGATTCCGCCGCCTTGGTTCGTGATTTGCGTGATTGCGGTTTGCGTGAGGCTGGCAAAGACGAACACGCGGATGTTTGCGTGGTCAATTCCTGCACGGTGACTATCGGCGCCGATCGCGACGTGCGCAAAAAAATTTCCAGGGCCAGACGCGAGAATCCCGAAAGCCTTATCGTTCTGACCGGATGTCTTTCCTCCGAGGGCCATTCCGCGCAGGAGGATTCGGACATCGTCGTGGGAAACGAGGGCAAGCCGCTGCTCGCGCGGATGATCATGGACAAGTTGAAAGAAGATTCGAAAACAAGCGCCGCCGGCGCAAGGCAGAAAATTTACGGCGGTCGGGCATGGAATGTATTCGGTCGGGCGCGAGCTTTCATAAAGGTGCAGGACGGCTGCAACTGGAATTGCGCGTATTGCATTGTCCCCACGGTTCGGGGCAAAAGCCGCAGCCGCGAGGTCGCCGAAGTGATCGAGGATGTGCGCGGCGCTGCGGCTGAAGGCTTCGCCGAGGTTGTATTGACGGGGATTCACATCGGCCTGTACGGAAACGACCTGGGAGAAAACAGGGGGTTGGCGGACCTCGTCCACGCCATATTAAATGATACGGATATCGAGCGCTTGCGCATTTCCTCCATCGAGCCGACGGAGGTCAGCGAAAACCTCATTCACATAATGGCGACCCGGCCCCGCCTGTGTCCGCATTTTCACATCCCCGCGCAATCCGGCGACGACGAAATCCTGCGCCGCATGGGAAGGCCCTATACGCGCGATCAATTTTTGAAGATCACCCATCAAATTGCCGATCAGGTTCCCGGTGTTTTGATCGGAACGGACCTCATCGCCGGTTTCCCCGGAGAAAGCGAGGAGGCATTTCAAAATTCGCTCCGGCTCGTGGAAGAATCGCCGATTAAACATCTGCATGTTTTCACGTACTCCGAGCGCCCCGGCACGAGAGCGGCGTCCATGCCGGACCAGATTGAGCCGCAGGTGCGACGACATAGATGCAATCGCCTTCGCGAAGTCGGTCGGAAAAAATTCAATGCCTTCAAAAAAGCGCAAGCGGGAAAGCGCTGCAAGATTCTGGTCATTAAGAAAGTTGGCGAAAACTGTTTTGAAGGCTTGACGCGTAATTACCTGCCCGTGCTCATGAAAGGCTCCTTCGAGATTGCCCGGGAATATGAACTGCTCATCCGAGGCTACGAGGAAAAGAAGAACGCTGGAATTCTCGTGACGGGACCGGAATAAGCCACTCCCATTCAACGCAGTATCCATATGTATATTTTGTTGGGGATATTTTTTGCTGGCCTTTAAAGGGTTTTGCTTTCAAATGACCATTTGCCCTCGCGCAAGGGTCATTACAATTTTCACAATAATTCAAGCACCTGAGCACTACCCTACTGTATTCTACCATTGAATTATCGAGAGGGAAGAGCCATGTTTCTCCAGCAGAACCTAATAAAAACCCGATGGCGCCGCCAAAAGATACGCCCCATCGATTTCCTGATAGCCGCTATTGTGGCTTGGATTGGAATCGTTGTAGTTTCTGCTCCAGATGCTGATGCCACGCAAAATCAGGCATCGAAGGGAAAAGAAGATATGCAGTCAGCATTAAACCATAAAGACATTAGTACGATACCGCCGATTGACGTATCGCAACCCCTGGTATTTGAGACCGCCACTTTCGGCCTTGGGTGATTCTGGGGGCACGACTCCCGGTTCGGGGGCCTGAAAGGCGTGATCAGAACCCGCGTCGGATACGCCGGCGGCGCCAAGTCCAATCCCACTTACCGATCGCTCGGCGATCATACGGAAACCCTTCAGGTGGATTTCGATCCGAAAATCATTTCCTACAATGAACTTTTGGAGGTCTTTTGGAGCAGCCACAATCCGACATCCCGGACCTGGTCGAAGCAATATAGGTCCATCATTTTGGCTCACAATGACCGGCAAAAAGTCATGGCCGACGAAAGCATGGCGGATCGTGAAAAACGCTACGGACGCAAAGTTTTTACGAAGATCAAAGCTCTCGGAAATTTTTATCGGGCGGAGGACTACCATCAGAAATATCGCCTAAGGCAAAATTCGCGACTGATGAAGGAGTTTGCGGCGATGTACCCAGAGGCAGAAGATTTCACCGATTCGACAGCGGCGGCGCGAATCAACGCCTATCTCGGCGGACAAGGCAGCGCCGATGTATTCAATGCGGAAATCGATTCGTATGGGTTATCGAAAGAATCCATTATTCGTTTGAAGCAAAGCACTAGCTTTGGTGATGATGCATGCAGCCAATCGTGTTCCTAATGGAGGCGAAAAGAAGCCTGGGCATTAGAGAGCGATTGATGAGATATTAATAAACTGTGATTTGAGTAATTTTAATTCAAGTCAGCATGGAGTAAAGATGCCGACATGTCATGAAATGAGAAAAGGCGAGGTTTATTACTGCCCTATATGCGGCATTGAGCTGCTAGTCGTCGCCGAATGCAGGGACGTGGGAAAACCGAGTAGTGAATGCTCCTGCCTGGAGGATGATCCGATTCAAGTGTGCTGCGCCTTCAACTGCTGTGGCAGGCCCTTAGAGAAAAAAGCCCCCGCCGAATCCACCGGCGACACTGACGATTAAGATCGCACGGCGCTGATATTGAGCGCCTGCGGTTGAAATAGGTTTTGGGATAGCTGAGGTCCGCCTCCTATGGCGAAGATGGGGGCGCCTATTTGCAGCCGCACGCTCCTTCGTCGTCGTCATCGTCATCGTCGACTGGATCGCCGTCGTCGGTATCGTCGTCGTCGCTGTCATCGTCGGAGGCGCTGTCGTCGTTGTCATCGTCGTCTACGGAAGCCGAGTATTGCCAGGTTAGCGTTGGGTCGCCGTAGAGATTGTAAACGAACTTTCCATAATACCGCATTCCCATGAAACTGAATCCCATTTGATCCGGCGGGAAAACCTCATCCCAACCGTCGGAAGGAACGGCGTAGATCGTATAGGCGAAAGCCTCTCCCATGGTCAGACCTTCAGCCATCTTTTGAGCCCAGTAATACGCTTGCGTTTCCGAAGCCGCCAACGCCGGATCCGGAGTGAAGGATATTCCCTCCCACTCTTCGCCGAAGGATGAGCGGGTCGCCGCGATGGTGGCTGCCGAGCTGGATCGGAGCATCATGGCAGCCAAATTGTCTTCCACTTCCGGCGTTGCGTTGGAGCATGATATTTGCCAGAGAAATGTTCTTGAGACCGGCTGCATGATCTGGTTGGTGAATGAGGAACTCATCAGAAGAATGTCCGCCATTTCGTTTTCATCACAGCTATCATTCCCATTGGCGTCGCTTGTCCAAATCAATCGGCCCGTGTCGGTTTCACTGCCGTGAGCAAACCAAACGCCTAGGCCATATCCATCATTGAATGCGCTGAGCAAATTCTCGGTCGTTAAGGCGGCATCCATTGGCAGCGGAGAGGAGAAATGGCCTTCCTGCTCGAAAAGGCGCGTGAATTCGAGGCTCGGATCTAAGGCAGCAAGGTTTTCGCCGATAGCATTGAGAACAGTGCCGCCGTCCTGATTTTGTGAATACGGATCTCCATCCATGCCATTGAAAACCAGCATGGCCCCCGGAAGCAGGACGCGGTTTCGCCCGGTCAGATCCGTCTTGGTTTCATACTGCGCCGCCTGAAGGAAGTATGCGTCAAGCACGGAAGTATCCGAATAAACCGGGAAGCGCCCAACAATAACTTCCGGCCCCAGATCCATGCCCCCCTCTTGCGCGTCATCCGGGTATTCACCGAAATCCCCGTCGCCGTCCAGGTCCCAATTGCCTTCGAGGTCTGCGTAATAATAATCAGTGGGCACACTGATTTCTCTCCATAAGTCGATCATCCCATGCCAGAAAGCGCCACGCAGAGGCCAGGTCATTTTCATAGGTACGTTGCCCGTTTCCGGGTGGGGATTTCCCGCCAGCAGCACGAAACCGATTCCCTCGGATTCATAATTGGCCGCCAGCCATTGACGAAGCGCGTCCGCCGCCGGTGATCCGACAAGATCACCCGGATTCCAGCTCTCCTCCGTAATCACAACCACATCCCAGCCCTTATCTTCTTTCACGGAAATGAAGTTATCGAGGTTGTGAAGCGCGGCTACGTACGACGAATGAGTAATGATCGCCAGCTTTTTGGGAAAGGATAAGGAATCATCTTTAGCATCCAGGTTTTTGGCCGTTCTGATATTGAGCGACGACACCGATGGCGCGACGACAACCGGCGTAAATTTTCGGCCCCGAATAGAAATCGCACTGCCGATATGAATCACTTTATCCAATTGCGTGACCAGGGGACGAAGACGGAAATCGCCGATGCGGATGCCGCGTGTCCGGTAAACTTCACCTGACGGCACGGCGTCGGCAACGGAAATATCACCCGGGTCTCCGGAGATAAGATAGGCGCCCGGATACAAGGTCGTTTCGTGAGCGAAAGCTAGGACCGGCAATAATAGAAGGCTACACAAACAGAGAATGAAATGGCGCATAGTTTACTCCCTAATCGCGATATGGTCCTGGCTCAATTGTCTGAAACATTGGATTGAGTTTGCTCTTAAAAAGATTCAAGCGAAGCGGCGTCCAAAATCTGATCATCGAATTTCAGCTTTTCGATGCTTATCAGCGTATCGGTTCCATCTCTGTCAAGTCCGTTGTCCTCAACAATGATCTCGTTTCCGGCTGAGCTGATCGTGTATTCTGAAAATGATCCCGTAAATATCGCTGTATCCACCCCTGCGCCGCCGTTCAGAGTATTGTCGCCCGAATTTCCCTTGAGCGTGTTGTCGAAATCGTTTCCGGCAATATTGGCGTCGTTCTCGCCTGTGAGAGAGATGTGCTGAAGGTACTGCGATTTGTGTGTGTAGCTTGTTGAAGGATCGAAAACCAATGTGAATGTACCGTCAAAGTCGGAAGACAGTTTAACCTGATGAGTAATGTTGGGCGGAAGATATGCTTCGACAGCCGCCAGACCGAGGGTGTCCTGGGTTTGAAGATCGCTGCGGGAATTCAGATCATACTCACCACCGAAGGACGGTCCTTCCTCGTGCGCCCAAAGGCCGTAATAAACATCGATTACGCTGATGATATATTCTTTTTCGATGGTATCCGGGTCCCAATCCCAAGCCGGGTGATAGATGCTCGCGGCCATTGCGGCGTCTTTGGCTTGCCCTATCTGAGTCGAATAATCGGGCATCCCCTGGTCGATTCCATGGCCGTGCACCAGGTGGAATATTTCCTCGTAGGATGCGTCGCGAACTGAGTGATTTAGGTACTCAGCCGAACCCTCGATAGGAGATTCTGTGGCATATAGATCCTGGAAAGAGTAATTTATCCCCGCGATCTCAAGCTTGATTTGAGCGATTGTACTGTCAAATTGAGTATTGAAATAGACAAGAGCAGCCTCCACATCGCCCATTTGATTGGCGACGGAAGTTTTGTCCTGACCGTGCAGCGAATCAGGAAAATCAGTCAGGTAAAAACTCATGATCGTGCAAGCGCGTTCAAGCTGCGCCGCGCTCACATTGTTTTGTCCGAACAGATGAATCGGTTTTCCGTTTGGCGCTTCGACATAGGTGTATTTATCGAATAGCTCCTTGATGACATCTTCGAAGGCGTCCGGTATAGGCACGACAGGTTGAAGACAGGCAATGCCTTCGATAATGGCGGCATCATCGTCGTCATCCCCAGTGCTGTCGTCGTCATCGTCCACCGGGTTGTCGTCGTCATCGCCTGTGGAATCGTCGTCATCGTCTCCGCATGAAACCGCGGACAGAGCAATGACCGCCATCATCAGACACACCAAAATGAAAAATTGGATAATTTTCACGCGACTCATTTTACAGCCTTTCTTCGCCCCATATTTTTCCATTCTCCCAAGGATAAAACTCCTCAGTATTCGGCAAGGATATACAAGAAAGATTCGATTGCTAAGAGGAAATCGATAAGCGGCTGTATTGGCTTGTTGAGCGGTTCGTTTAGCTGTTGAGAAGAAATTCCCGCAGATCTTTGACTCTTCGTCTGGCAACGGGGAGCGGTTTTTTCAGAGATTGCATCTTCAGTTGATATCCGTTTACCGTGCGTTGCACTCGCTGAGCATTGCGAAGATTGACAATCGTTTGTCTGTGAATCCTCAAGAATGGAAGCTCGCGGAGTCTGATTTCCCAGTTTTTAAGACTATCATTGTGAAGAAATGAGCACCCTGTTTTCAGAAACACTTCGCTATAGTCCCCTGCGCTGCATAGGTGGGATATTTCATGGACAAAGGCAAATTTTATGACGTCGGCTCGTTGAAACGCCAAGCGGTCATCCAGCCTCAGTGCATTTCCCGAAATGAGGTTGTTCTTTTTAGCCAAAAGAGAGCGTACTCGCTCAATAGATTTTGTCAGGCGATCTTCCACAATCGGCTTTAATAAATAATCAAGAGCGTTAACCTCAAACGCACGCAGCGCATATTCATCATAAGCCGTTACAAAGATCACCGCGGCTTTGACTTCACATCGACTGAAAAGCTCAAATCCCGACCCGCCCGGCATTTGAATATCCAGAAATATGACATCCGGCGAGTGCCTGGATATTGCCTCGGCAGCATCATTGACATTCTCGGCCTGGGCAACAATCGACAAGTTGTCGTATGCTGAAAGGAGCTTGCATAGGCGCTTCCTGGCCAAGTCTTCGTCATCCACAATTAAGACCTTCAATTTATTTTCCATCGGAAACACCCACTGACGATAGGACTTGAATATGATCAAAAACCAACTCGGCGACAACTTCATCATCGATTTGCGTCAGTGAGAAGGAATGTCTTCCGGGCAGTTCAAGCTGCAATCGTTCATTGAGGTTTTCCAGTCCGATTCCTTGAGCCTCCCCAAAGGTCCGTCTATCATTCTTGGCGCCAAGAATCCCCGTATTTGAAACCGTAATAACCAATCGCGAATTGGAAAGATCGATGGCGAGCTTAACCCTCAATGGCATCGAACTGGTTCTCATTCCATGCTTAATGGCGTTTTCCACTAAAGGCTGAATTAAATATGGAGGGATATCCAGGTCCTCGGTGCGCCGATCAACCTTTTGTTCAAACAGCAACTTTTCTTTAAAACGCTCCTTTTCAATGTCTACATAACGGCGAATCATCTCCAGTTCCTGTTTGAGCGAAGTAAATTTCCGGCGTTGAGTAGATAGTGCATCTCGAAGAAGGACGGACAGATTGACCAGAGTGTTTTGAGCAGCCACCGGATTTTCATCGATTAGCGCAATAATGGAATTGAGACTATTGAAGAGAAAATGCGGATTGAGTTGAGAACGGAGAAGATCAATCCTTGCCTGCGTGGCTTGCTGCTGCTTTCTCAAAGCATTTTCCTCAATACTTTTGATCCTTCTCTGGTGATTGATAATGTAAAAAGTCAAATGCCAAATAAAAAGGCAGGAGATTCTATCCGTCATTTCAAATGTGAATTGATCAAAATCCCAATTCCAGGTGGGCTGGTAACCTGCTTCAAGCCCGATTAAGCCGTCTAACTCATTAAACAAAATCAACCATAAAGCGGAGGTTGAAAGGACTGAAAATATGACTAGCGGGATTCTCCAATAGGCGTGTAATTCGGAAAAATAACGATGCAAAAAGAAGGGAGAAAACCACAGGGAAAGTAAAGCTCCCATCGCGATCCAAATCATTGCCCGAAGTGCTAATTCGATGAAAACATCGGCGCCGGAAGTTTCTTGTCTGGCGAAATCAAAGGACAAGTATAATATCCACAACGCCATCCAAATGGCGATATGGATTTTGAAAAAGTCCTTGAAATCAATCGGCTTTAGCATTCTTTATGAGTTCCTGCCCTTATTTGGATGCTCGACGAGTGCTTCAATCTCCGAAAATAAATAGCTGAAAACCATTATGCCCGCAACAAGCATTTCTTGAAATCCGTGGCGCTTTTCCCAGGAAAGGGCCTCGCGAAATCTTCTTCAAGGGTGAAAGGGAGACGTCATTTGCGACATGTATTTGGCGGCGCGTCACTTTGTCGGCACATCAAAATGTGAGCTGTCGACGAAATGCAGCGCGTCGAAGGGAAGTATGCAACACCGGCTTCACTTGAAAATACAGACCCCCTTTTTAGTCATTCTCACCGGAGCTTTTTGCTTTGTCGTCGTCATTCGCATCGGATATGGATTGCTCATTCTTTTCAGGTTCTTGGCCTTTAGTATCGCTTTCTTTATTGTCCTCGCCTGATTTCGCTCCCCTTATGGAAAGAACCAAATAATTAAATCCAGATCGCACTTGACTAGCTAGAAAATCGCATCCAATCCGTTGTCGCATTCAATGCACTCTACATTCAGCCCGTTGAGAATTGCTGTGATCACTTTTCGGCTGACCCTGTCGTCATCGACGACAAGAGCGCTAAGCCTCGGTTTCATCTGAATAATACGAAATTGAAGTTTATCGTCCGCTTGAGTGTTCGACATTAAAACCTCCCTTTCGAATTTGTGGGCGGTATATTATTGTAACAGTATTTCGACCACATTTTCCCCATCGGCCGCAACGGCGAAAGGCTCCAGCCTCACAACCGTTCTCCCATAGGCATTTTCCAGGGCTGTGAATCCCTCCGGCGGCAGGGTTTCGCCGTTAAGCGCCACTGTCGAAACCGTCCCATCAAGGGGGACGGTGAGCGTCAGGTCGAAGGTGGCGGATTCGTCGGTGATAATCGCGATTGTACGACCGCCCGATGCGTTGCGCGCAACCTCAATATCCAATCGACCCTCGCCGTATTCCAGTCCGCGCACGGCGAACTCGTCCCACTCGGGCGGCAGATGCGGAGCGAGTTTCACCCATCCGCCGGGCACGCTGCGGTCATATCCCGTCAGGTGATAGAGATAGGCGAATCCCATGATTCCCGATTCCCAACTGCGAAAGCGGGCGGAGATATCGCACGCGATGCCGAAGGGTTCGGCGAGAATGGCCAGGTGGCCGTAATCATCCACAACCACCGCCTCTTCAGTGAAGCCTGTGCGCGTGAACCACTGCTCCCAGCGGCTAAAAGCTTCGTCGGCGATGGGATGAAACATTTTGTCAGGATTGCTCAGCCAATACCCGTGGCTCATTCCGGTCTGTACGCCCTCTTTCACGAAGGTGAAAACGGTGGCGTAGGGCTCGCCGAGGGGCGAGTAGAGGGTTCCGTTTTCGTGGCCGAGGATTTCCCACATGCGTTCGAAATTGCCGACCACGCGCGGATCATCGACGGAAAACGCATCAAGCCACAGGGGCATCGTGCTGACGTCTTCATAGGGCTGATGGAATGGCTCTCGCGTATCGGTCTGCGCCTTGACGGCGTAATACCCTTCGTCCTCCATCCAGAATGTCTCCTGGGCGCAGGTCTCGATATTGTCGGCCAGCGTGCCTAGCTCATCCGCATCGTCAGTGTATCCAAGCGCCTCGGCCATTTCGGCTGTGAAGCGCGCTGCGCGCAGCGCCAACAGTGAGGAATAAAACGAAAGTGTGGATTCGTCCGGCTCTTCCAGGACGTTTTCACCGAAGGCGGCCTCCATCACATCCTCGAAGGTTTCGTCGGTGGAAAAATGCAGCAGGCAGCCGTCCACGTATTTCAGCTTTTTCACGGCGTGCTTGAGCATGCCGTAACGTTCCTCAATAACAGCCAGGTCGCCTGTAGCCTTGTAATAGTTTTCGTATTCCAGCACGAGCGTACTGGGACTTTCCGCGCCGGTGCGCCCGCCCATGACCCCCATCGATTCCCAATCGGGCTGCGCCGGAAGGTCGGAGATGTCCACATCAATTTCGTTGGCATTGGATATTCCGCCCCGCAGCACAGAGACGCCCCACAAGTAATCAATCATATCCTTGAAATCATCGCCCAATCCGATCAGCGGATAATAGAGCGAAGGGCCATGCACATCACGCAGCCAGCTATTCGAGTACTGGCTCATCTCGCCCACGCCGCCGGTCGTCGCCTGGCTGATCTTGATCGCCATGGCCTGCGCGCGCATCAGGTCGTTGAACTTTTCATCCGGCGTCTCGAACACTGCGATCTGCGAGGCCCATTCGTTCCACCAATCGCGCGTGGATTCCAGCAGAGCATCAACTCCGGCTGTTTCAATGGCGGTGAATATCTGCTCGTGATCTTCGCCCTCTTCCGTGAAAACGAGAGGCAGAACAATAATTTTCTCCTCGCCGGATTTGAGATGGCCAAGATGGAGCCGGAAATCCTGATGGTTGATTCCAACATCCATGGCGGCGCTCAAGGGTTTGGAATGCAGCAGTCGCGAATCGAAATCGCTTTCAGTAAAAATCCCGTTGTCGTGGTTGTAGTTGCCGAAAATGGATTGCATTTCCAGGATGACATTGTGAATGGAATTTGCGCTCACGTTGCGTACGATCCACACGCTGATCAGCGCCTGTTCGACGAGAGGATCGCTTTCGTATTTCGGCGCAAAGTTCACGCTGGTCCATTCCATGCCGCGACCTTCGGACTCGACAATGGCGATGGGCGTATTGCGCACGCGGCTGATGGAAGTGAACTTCGGTTCAACAGCTTGTCCCTGCGCGATCAGCCACGGGCGTTTGTCAGTGAACCATTTCAGATCTTTCTGGTAGGTCGGACCGCCCAGATTATGCCAGCCGCCCTGAGGATATTGGTTGCCCAAAATGCCGAAAACGCGACCGTTGCCAACGCCCACGCATCCCAGCTTGCGCTTGATGGGCGCTTCGGACATGTCGATGTCCTGTCGCCAGAGCGAACGGTTTTGCAGATAGTCTCTGTCGGTTATCCACTTTGGCGATTCGTCGATCTGAAAGTCGTTGTCCGAATCGTCGTCCGCGTCATCGTTCACATCGTCGTCGGCGTCATCATCAACATCGTCGTCGCTAATTCCATCGTCGGAATCGTCATCATCGCCGCAGCCGCAACCCACCATTGAAAGGGCCAGAGACAAAATGAAAAGCACCGGCAAAGCACGGAAATTGGCTGCATGAAGCCGTCGTTCCAACATTTTTAATCCTTCTTTTGAAATGCCACTCTTTAAAATAATCGATTGGTATTTAGAGAAAGGGCTTCCAGCGCCCATTGGCGAAGCCTGCGGTCCGCCAGTCGACGGGCGATCACGCCGCGCCGCAGGTAGAATTTTCTGTAAGCGCTGCGCAGGACCTTTTGCAAAAAATCCTCGTCATAGTCCGCATGCTTCGGTCGGGGCGGCGTGTCGGGCACGTTTTTCATCAGCGTATAGTCCCGCCAATAATCGCTGATGTCGCCTTGCGCCAGCGCGTCTTCGTAATCCGGCGTTGCGGGGTTGAACTGCGTGATGGTGAACGAAGCGTAATCGAGAGGCAGCTCACAGGCGAAAGCGATTGTTTGCTCCATTTCATTGGCCGTTTCGCCAACGTAACCCAGCATGAAATAACCGCGCGTCGTCAAGCCCGCATCATGGCAAATCTTTACCGTGCGCCTGACATCGGCCAGCGTGATGGACTTGTTCATTCGTTCTAAGATGCGCTGCGTTCCCGCCTCGATGCCGATGTTCACACTGGTGCATCCGGCGGCGGCCAGAGCGCGCGCCGAAGCGATCGTAATGCAGTCGGCCCTCGTACGGATGTTGAAACCGGCGCGCACGCCCATTTCCATGATTCCTTCGCACAATTCCATCACACGATTTTCGCCGATGGTGAATGTTTCGTCGAAAAAAATGAACTCGCGGGTGCGAAATCGGCTGAGGCGCAGTTCGATTTCGTCAAGCACATGAGGAATCGGGCGCGTTCGGTATCGTCCGCCGGCGTATTGTTGTGAGCAGAAGCGGCAGTGAAAGGGGCAACCCCGGCTTGTGATGAGCGTGGCGAAGGGCGACAATACCGTCAAGGCCCGGTAGCGCTCGAGTGGCAGAAGGTCCAGTGCGGTCAAGGGCAAAGAGCCAAGGTTCTCGATAGGAGGATCGGGGCGCGTCGTACGGACTACCCCCTTCTTTCGCGACAATACACCGGGGATGGCGCTCGGGTCCTTGCCGGTTTCCAAAGCCGCCGCAAGCTTTGGCAAAACGCGCTCGCCTTCGCCGACAATGCCGAAATCGACTTCAGGAAAACTCATCACTTCGTTCGGGTACGCGTCGAGCTGCGGTCCGCCAACCACAACGACGGCGTCGGGAGCGATTTTCTTTAAAGCCCGGATGACCGCATAAGTGTTCCGCCAGTTCAAGGTGCTGGTGGAAAAACCGGCGATGCCGGAAAAATCCGCGCCCACGCGCATCGCATGTTCCGCGGGAGACAGCGCCTCGATCGTGCCGTCGATAAGGCGCACGTCGCGATCCTCATCACGCAGCGCCGCAGCTAACTGCGCGATGCCAAGAGGCGGATAAGCGCCGATGACGTTGGTTTCGACCGGACCGCCGCCTTCTTTGAACGCCTCATTGGCGCGGGACAGGACTGTTGCGATTCTTTTCATCCAGCGCAGTTTAACAGATTTTGCTTTGCTTGGAATAGGGCGCTAAAGTTTAATCTTCCCTGGCGCAACGGAAGCCAAGGCCAGGGCCTCTGCCGCCTGTAGCACCGTAAGTTCGTTGCGATACGCGCAGGTTATATTCTCCAGCCAGCCAACTGCTGCCACGCATGATGCGGCCCGTACCGGATGCGGGTCCTTGCGGATCGTCCAGAGGACTAAGGGAATAGTAGTCTGCGCCGTACCAGTCGTTTAGCCATTCAATAACATTTCCCAGCATGTCGTAGAGACCGTAGTCATTGGGATTTTTCTGTTTGACCGCCTGGGTCTGAGCGCCGGAGTTGTCCGTATACCAGGCGATGTCTCCCAGGCACGAAGGATCGTCGCCGCAGATAAATCGGGCGGTGGTTCCGGCCCGCGCCGCGTACTCCCACTGCGCTTCGGTGGGCAGTGCTCCACCGACCGCCGCGCAGAACGCGAGCGCCTCATCCCAATTCACCATTTCCACCGGGCAGTTGGCGCATCCTGCAAATTCGCTCGGGTTCGCGCCGATTACGGCTTGGTATTGGGCCTGCGTGATTTCGGTTTCGGTCATCTTGAAACTGGAGATGTTGACCGCGTGGCTCGGTTTTTCTTCCAGATCACAGTTGGCGTCCCCATCGGAGCAACCCATGTAATAGCATCCGGCGGGAATCGAATTCCAAGCGATTCCCCACGCCTCGGTCTCCTGATCGCCGGAATAGATTCCGGGGTCGCATTGGTCATCATCCACGTCGTCATCAATATCATCGTCCGCATCGTCATCAATATCGTCATCGTCCTCGTCGTCCGCATCGTCGTTCGCATCGTCATCCGCGTCATCGTCCTCGTCATCGTCTCGCCCATCGTCGTCGTCGTCATCATCGTCATCGCAGCCGCAGGAAATGACGAAGGACATGGTTATCAAAGAAAAGAAGCTCAGAATTGCAATTATTTTCAACTGGTTCATCGTGCACCTCATAAAGTCAATGGAGTTGCATCCTAAGATGGTTCAATGAGTCAAACAAGGGAAAAAATGACGAGCAAAATGGCTTGCGGCCTTGCGTCCAAAGCTGATGCACGGCATTATTTTCATGGAACACTTAGAGCCGAACGATTAGGCGCCATCACGAAATGACTGAAATCGACCAACTGATTCTCGATCTTCTCGGAAAACAGCGCGGTCCCTTTTTCTTCGTGGGAACGGGGAAAAATTCCGGGAAAACCACACTGCTCAACGAAGTCAACCGCGTTCTGTCCGGTGCCGGGAGGGTCGTGGGAGTGACAACCATCGGGCACGACGGCGAAGCCTTCGACTCGGTTCTCGGGCATCCCAAACCGCCGGTGATGCTGTATCCCGGCAATCTGGCGAGCATGACCGAACAAATGGCCGCCGACGCCGGCTCATCTCTTGCGGTCGTCGAGACAACGGATCATGAAACCGTTGTCGGGACGCTTGCGCTAACGAAGGCTCTTCGTGAAACCCGCGCCGAAATTCTTGGTCCTGAGACGAACGCGCAAAGTATGGCCCTGTGCAGCAAAATGGAGTCGCTGGGCGCCGGCATCATCCTGGTTGACGGAGCGTTTTCACGTCGCACGCAGATCGCCGGGCGATTGGGCGGTGTCCTGGCGCTGGTCGTTTCGGGAGATATCGGAGAAAGCTTGCGCGACATTGAAATGCAAACCAGGTATTGGGTCGAGACGCTGACTCTTCCGGGATTTGCCCAGCCGCTTTCGAGTCTGCCGGACGCATTGGGGATTCACGAGATCGCAGGCGACCTTGTTGCGTTGCGCGGCCCGCTCACTGACGACATCGCACGCAGTCTGGTCGATTCTATCGGTGGGCGTCGCCTCGTTATCGAAGACGGTACAAAAGTATTTTGTTCAAAATTGATCTGGACGCGATTGAAAAAATCATCGGGCGGCATTTTCGCGTTGCACGCCTTCAACCTCATGCTCATCGCCGCCAATCCCACAGCGCGCTGCCGGAAGGGCTTTTTGCCTCGACCCTTCGCCGAAGCTATCAAACGAAGCGCGGGTAAAATTCCCGTTGTCGATGTGATTGAGCGAATACTTATGTTTTAGATCCGGTGAAGATAAGGTCCTCGGGATCGGCCGGACAAAAAGGGCATTTCGGGATGTGCAGCGGGCTGATTTTTTCCCTGTGTGTTCGCGGCGATGGCGTGAGGAGAATTTCGATGCGGCGGTTTCGTTCCCTACCCTCGGGCGTGGCGTTGTCGGCGACCGGACGTGTGTCGCCATAACCCGCAGCGATGAGATTCGCCGCCGGCACCTTGCTCAAGTCTATGATTTTCTGCGCGACAGCGGCGCTTCTCGCGCACGACAGTTCCCAGTTCGAGGGATATTGGCTCGAATAGATCGGCTTTTCGTCGGTATGGCCCTGAATGATCGCCATGAGATCATAACGCTTCATGACCATTCCCAGCGTTTTGAGAATTTTTTGCGATTCTTCAGTGATTTCGGCATTGCCCTTGGAAAAAGTGATCGACTCCGGGAGCATGATTCCGATTCCTCCGGGAATAGCGGCGAGAACGATCTGGCTGTCTCCCAGTCCCATGCCAATCTTTCCCGGTTCATCTCCGCCCAGAGAGGTCGGGGGCAAATCATCCCCGGAAACCTCCTGGACCCATTTCCACATGTATTTCTGGTATTCATCCCGACTGATGAGTTCCCGGTCGGCGCTATAGAGCTTGCGGGACAACTTGTCGAGTTGAGCCATGAGGCTGACTGAAGGTATGACTTTCATTTGCATACTGCTGAAATCTTCGGAATCGATCACGGTCATCACGGTTCCGGTGGCTGCGTTGGCGATATCGTCCGCTTTTTGATCGTCCATGGAGGACATGGATAAAAGCAGCACAAAAAAAGTCAGCATTAAGGTGACAAGGTCGCTGAAAGTCACCATCCATGCGTTGGGGTCGATGGAACTGCCGGCTTTTTTCTTTTTCGCCATTACAATAGCCTTCTCTATGAAGCGCTTAAAAATCCACGTCTTCGTCCGGCGGCTTGGATTGCGCGAAAGGATCGCGTAAGCCGTAGCGTTTCCAGAATCCGCCCTTCCTTCTGGACAACTCATCCACTTTTTGCATGACAACCACAACGCGCCGATTCCTTTTCCTGAGAATCGGAGTATCGCCGCCGGGCAAAGGCTTGGTGCCGGCCCGGCCTTTCAGAGTCAAGTTCACGGGCTTCAATTGTTTTGTTGAAAGCAGATACCTTCCCACCGCGGCCGCACGATAGGCCGAGAGCTCCCATGGATTGATTCCGTCGACTGTGTTCTCGGAAAAAGGGTCGGTGTGGCCCTCGACGGAAACTTGTGTTTTCAATTCCGCCGTCTTTTCTGCCACGAGGTCCAGAACTTTTTTCGCCTCTTTGGAAATCTTTGTGCTTCCTTCTTCAAACAGGATTTCGCTCGGAAAGGTAATGGACAAATCCTGACCATCCCGGCGGGTCAGCGGAGACTGAGGATCATCCTCATTGGTTAGCTCCTTCATGAGCTCTTCAAGCTGGATATGAAGTTGACTTTTGGAGAGCTTGTCCCATTTTTTCATCCATTTATCAATGACTTCCTGTGTTTCTTCTTCACTGAGCCGCGTGATGCCGAACTTAAAAAGCTGCCCGCCTCCACTGACGCCGAAGGTGCCGATCAACGAAGCCAGCGCTTTGCGACTCTGAGACGAATCGATCACCGCAATACTATTGAGGAGAATGAAAAAGGCGAGAAGAATAATGGAGAGGGACAGGAACATTACGGTGAATAAATCACCCTTTTTCTCTTCGACCTTCTTCTTGCGAGCCATGTCCGGCCTCTTTGGATCAGTCGAAAACCTGTATTCTCTTCGTTGGAGCCAGTAGTGAGTTCAAACGGGATTCGATGACGCGGGGATTGTCGCCCTTGGAGATGGACTCGATGCCCACCAAAATCAGCGTATTATAAAGAACCTCCTCTTTGCTTCGGATGCGAAGCTTGCCAGCCAGAGGATTGAAGATGATGTTGGCCAGCAGGGCGCCATAAAATGTTGTGAGAAGGGCAACGGCCATCGCGGGACCGATGGCGCTGGGATCGGCCATATTTTGAAGCATCTGAACAAGGCCGATGAGGGTTCCCACAAGGCCCATCGCCGGCGCCGTCGTCCCACCTGCAGTCAGTATTTCCACACCCTTTGCGTGCCTGTCCTCCAGAGAGTCAAGCTCACTTTCGAGTTGCGCGACGATCTGCTCGGTTTCGGTTCCGTCAATGGCCAGCATGAGGCCCTTTTTGAAAAACTCGTCATCGACCCCTTTACTGGCTTCCTCAAGGGCCAGGATTCCCTCCGTCCTGACCAGTTGTCCAAACTTGACCAGACGGTCCACGTGCTCGCTCGCGTTCAAATCCTTGGCGAAGATGGTCTTCATCACGATTTTTCCAAGTTGGGTGATGTCTTTTATTGGAAAATTGACAAAAAGGACCGCGACCGTGCCGAGCACAACAATGAGAACGGACGGCAGGTTGACAAACATCCCGACGCCTCCGCCCACTAGCATGGCGCCGACGACGAGGCCGAAGGCGGCAACAAGTCCGAAGATGGTCCCTACATCCATCGATCAAACCCCTCTTGAAAAAGTGTCACGAGCCAAGAATGTCCGATAATCATTTCTACTGAACCATTTTCTTAGCATATTCCCCGGACAAATTGAAGCGAAAGATGAGACGGGAGGCATCTTGATAGCAATGTTGACGAAAAGTCATCAATTACTCACAATTGCAGCGCTCCCGTATTTTGGAGACTTTTCCGGGAAGGGAAATCATGAGCGATGGGCAAGCGAAAAAGCAGACTCCGGGCGAGGAAATCGCCAACAGCGTTACGCATGGAGTCGGCGCCGCGCTGGCCGTAGCCGCGTTGACGGTTCTGGTCACCTTTGCCGGAATCTTCGGCGACGTCTGGCGCGTGGTCAGTTTCAGCATTTACGGCGCCACACTCGTTTTGCTCTATCTGTCCTCGACGCTTTATCATGGCTTGCAGGCTCCGAAGGCAAAAAAAGTTTTCCATATCTTTGATCGAACAGCCATCTACCTGCTGATCGCCGGATCCTACACGCCTTTCTTTCTCGTCTCATTGCGTGGTTCGTGGGGCTGGACATTTTTCGGCATCATCTGGGGCCTGGCTGTCATTGGCATTGTTCTGACAGTCTTTTTCGTTGATCGATATAATTTCTTGTCCGTCGCAACTTACATCGGAATGGGCTGGCTAGCCGTGCTGGCCATCAAGCCCCTGATGGCGGCCATTTCGATCAATGGACTCGCATGGCTTGTGATCGGGGGTCTTTTTTATACCAGCGGCGTCATTTTTTACGCATGGAAACGCCTGCCTTTTAACCATATGGTGTGGCATTTATTTGTCCTGGGAGGCAGCATCTCCCATTTTTTCTGCATTCTTTTCTATGTCCTCCCGATGAATCCGCCGCAGGGGTAATTGGCGAAATGGGCGCGCCTTCCGCTGACCGTATGGGAAACTCAACACAAAGCGCGGGTGGCATGGACAAGTCGCTGGTGAGCGCCGGCGGCCCAGCGCTTGTCCGTGTCATGGTTTTTCTTTGTAGCGCATCGGATTATTTTTCAATCAACACGGACAAGCGCCCTGAAGCTAAAGCTTCGGGCCGAGAAGCTTGTCTATGTCACCCGCGCTGCAAGACTCAGGCTTCCCCCGAAAAAAATGAGGGAATTCCTAAAGGCCGGTCAGTTGCCAAAACGCCCGACGGTGTAATATGACATTATTATGAAGCGATTTGTTTTAGTGGCGATTGTCGCGCTCATTCTGGCCCTGCAGATATTCATGCGGTTGCCGATGCTCGACGACATTTTCTGCGATCCCGACGTAGCGGGCGTGGCCTACAGCGCGCAGGAGTTGCAGCGAAGCGGGGCCTTGTATTCCGGCACGGTGGAAACCAAGCCCCCCGGCGCCTACATTCTTTTTGCCGCGATATTTGAAATTTTCGGTCGGGATATACGTTTTGTGAATGCGGCTTCCATTATGCTCCATGCGGCCATCGTTTTCTGTCTTTTTTTGCTGGGCCGGGCGATGCTGGGAAACATCGCCGGCATCTTCGCAGCTTTTTTTACGCCATATATTCCGTCAGCGACGGTGTCAACGGCTGGTGCCCCAACTTTGAATCCTGGCCCTTGCTGCCCATCGCGCTGGGATTTTTCACACTGTGGCGTCATCGAGAAAATCCCCGTTGGATTTTGCCCGTTTTTGCAGGGTTGTGTTTTGGATCAGCTATAATCTTCAAGCAGACCATCGCCATCTTCGGTCCGGCGGCGTTGCCCCTTCTTTGGTTCAACAGGCCGGATGCACGCAAAGGCAAAGCCTTTCTGACGGACGCCGGACTCGCCGTCGCGGGCGCGACAATCCCCATCGCACTGGCATCGATTCTGATGTGGAACATCGGCGAATTTGGCGCGATGATCGAGGCGTTAAATCCGGCGTCCGTGGCGGGCTATATGTCCAGCGAAGGGATCGGCGGCGCGCTTCGGGTGCTACGCGACAACGGATTCTTTTTCATTATCGCCAATGCCTTTCTTTTTTTAGTCATTGCGATTTGGCTGGTCATCCTCGTGTGGGAAAACCATTGCGGGCGACGAGATGAAGCCGAACTTCGAGCCCTTGTCTTTAGCGCTTTTTGGTTTGCCGGCGCATTGGCGGCTTTTGCGGCGGGGACGAAGTTCTTTCGTCATTATTTCATTCTTCTCATGCCGCCCCTGGCGTTGATCGCCGGATTCGCTGCAAGACGTTTTGTAATAATGTTGGAGAAATCCCGGGTGCGCGTCGCGGTTCTTGCTTTGGTTTTGGTTTTGGCGAGCGTTGGCGACATGCGCATGGAAGTCGGCATCGCCGCCAAATACTTCAAGGATCGTTTTGTGTACGGGCACTCCCATTGGGACGAAGATATTGAATTTGGCTATCGCGTGGCATCCTTCGTGCGATTTGCCGACTGGAGCCGAATCATGAAGGAAGTTGGGAATTGCGTGGCCGCAAAAACGCGCGGCGACGATCCGATCTACGTATGGGATTATGAACCGGGTATTTATTGGTATGCCGACCGGCGTGCGCCGACCCGGCATTTCATGTATTTCAACGTAGCTACGCAGCTTCCCGAGGGCGCCGGGCGCTGGCACGCCGAAGTCACCGGGCAGGTTCAGGCGCATCGCCGTAGACTTATGAGCGACCTGCACGCAAACCCGCCAGCCTGGATCATCACGCTCAGCGGTCGTCAGCAACAAACATGGTGGGATTTGGATAAAAAGTCGGCGCCGATGTTTCCCGAATTGGTGGATTTTACCGAGACTGCTTACGCTCTCGATCCCGATTGTTCAAATTACTACATCAACGCGTTGATGAGAAAGTGAAGGATCAGCGCCGGGCTGATATCCGTCGCCTCTAACGAGGCTCATTCATTATTCGCACAACTCTGCGGAAATTTACGATAAATAAAGAAGAATGACGACGGTTACGAAAAACAGGCCGATGTTCACCAAAAGCGGTCGGTCCGTAAGCAGAACCCGGCTTGGGCTTCCGCCTTCCTCTTTTTGATGCACGAGATAGAGGTAGCGAAATATTCCGTAAAGGACAAAAGGTATCGTCAGCGGCAGATTCTCTGTGCCGAGATTTTCGATGACTTTTTCGTCCATCGTGTACAGGGAGTAGGCCACAACGGTTCCCGCGGTGACAACCGAGATCATCTGGTCGAGGTAATAGGGCGAGTACTCATCGAGAATTTTTCGGTGTGATCCGGCGGAGTCTGACAGCAAAACGAGTTCGTGGCGCCTTTTGCCGAAGCCCAGAAATAACGCGAGAAGCGTGGTGCAAATGATAATCCAGGAACTGACCTCAACATTCAGAATGGCGGCGCCGGCCAGCACGCGCAAAACGAAGCCGCCGGCAATGGCGCCCACATCCAGGATCACCACGTTCTTTAAAAACAGCGTGTACGATACCTGAAGGGCGAGGTAAAGAAGGCACACGATAAGAAAATCCACACCCACGCGAAGGCTGACGAGATTCAATGCCAGTGCGCCGAAAAGGGCGATCAAGGTCAAGGATACTATGGAAATGCGTGCATCGGCGATGGACAGTTGGCCCGAGGCGATTGGCCTGAAGCACTTTGAGGGATGATTTTTGTCGTTTTCGTAATCGTTGATGTCGTTGAAGATATAAACAACGCCTGACAGCACGCAGAAAACGGCAAACCCGCCGGCGACGGAAATTAAGGAAGTCGGATCCGTCAACTGCCGCGAGAAAACGAGCGCCGGAAAGACCATGAAGTTCTTGATCCACTGCCTGGGGCGCATGGATTTAAAGACCATCGAGTGGTTCATAAGCTCGTTTTGCTCCATTGGGCGGCAAGCCGGTTAAACGAAGTGAAACATTATCAGCCGAATGCGTGACGATCAACCGGTCCGGACGGTGGAAGGCGAACTTTGTTGACAGCCGCATCAGCGCCGATTTCGATGTTTATTTCCACGGCAACGACCTTTGCCTGGGCGACTCGACGACTTACGGAATAGGCCTTATGAGGCCATCAAGCACGTACCCGGCAAGGCTCGAAAGGTGAAGGAGGAAGGCGGAAGGAGGAACCCCGAACAAAGCAATGAGCTATGAAAAGTCGCAACTCAGGTGCACCTATCCAGACCATTGCTCACCGATGACTGACGAATTCGTTGTTTAAGAAACTTGCAAAAGACAGATTTGTTATGATAGTGTTTTAAACTCAGGGGGGTGTATTTTAATGCGATTAAATTCTTTCGGTGGGCGGCATGTATGCCTGACTTTACGAGGTGCACGATGAAATCTTCTCAATCGATCAGCCGGACTTCTTTTTCGCCTGCGCTTTCGCGGCCTTTTGGCGCAGGCTTGGCGATGCTTTTTGTTTTGACGACGCTTTTTTTGCTCGCGCCGCTTCATCAGGCCAACGCGCAAACCCTGGAGGCGCACACACTGTACCTGATCAAGAGTCAGGAAGTCGGAATAATCTTTGAACGCACTCCGATTGAAGTTTTCACCATAGACGCCAACCAACTTAGCTTTGAAAGTAGCTTCGACATAGACAGCCGAGCCACTGGGCCGGTCGGGATGGGGGTCGACGCCGTCAACGAGCATCTCTACGTTTGCCATGAGGGATCGGGGGAAATGGACGTTTATAGCGGGCGCTCCCCTTATAACCTGCTGGCCCAGATTCCGGTTCCCGGCATGTCGAACCTGGCCGGCGTGGACACGATGGATGGGCGACGACTGGCCTTTTTCGTGGAGCGGGGCAGCGCAACCATTTTCGTCGTGAATATGGACACCTTTACGCTGGTCGATCAGTGGGTTCTTCCAAACGGTCATTGCACCTACACCGAAGAAGGCGATGACGATGTTGACGACGACACCGGCGACGATGACACCGGCGACGACGACACGGAAGAGCCCGTCATCACGGGACCCGGAGCCTACGATGTGGCCGCCCTGGAAAATCTTGACGGTCACGATGTGCTTTTTGTGGCCAGCGCCGAAAGGGAAGTCTGCTGGTTCGATGTGGATACGCACGAGGAAGTCGGCGGCATTACGGCCAATATGCAGATCACTGCCCTTGCTGTGAATGCCTACTCCGGCGCCCCGGTGATATATGGAACGGCTACCAACAGCGGAATACTGGGCGGCGGGCATGATTACCTTGTCCAGTACTTTACGGACACGGGCGTCGGCAATACTGTAGACTTGGGTTCCGATGGCCGCGGCGTTGACACGGCTTATGATGGCTCGGCGGTTTTTGTCGCCGT
This sequence comes from uncultured bacterium, assembly GCA_964591275.1. Lineage (GTDB taxonomy): Bacteria > Lernaellota > Lernaellaia > JACKCT01 > JACKCT01. Next base: position 36,393 of record CAZQAE010000049.1, read on the forward strand.
CAGCGGTTCAATCTTCACTCAGTCCGTGCGTGTTTTCGATACCTCGAACCTGCAGGAGATCGACCGGGAGAGTTTCACTTGCGGATTGCTGCCTTGTAGCCCCACCGACCTGGAGGTCACCTGGCTGTCGTTGGGAGCGCGTATTGAAAAGGAAATCACCTCTCATACCGGCGACATCAATTCCGGCGAGGAGGTCGTTTTCACCATCACGGTCACCAACACTTCGTCGCGCGCCATGACGCGGCTGCCCGTGCACGATCAATACGACAGGTCTCATCTCCAATACATATCCTCCACGCCGGCTTCCAACAACAACCTGGACGACGGGCGCATCGAGTGGGCGGACCTGATCGCCTCTTACGGCCAGAATCTGGCGCCGGGCGATTCCTATACCATCGAAGCGCATTACACCGCCGATCCGGATCCCTGCGATGAGCGCGTGGAAGGAACAAACGTGGTCCACGTGCGCGGCGCGCAGGTTGAGTTTGCCGGGACGATTCCTGATTCCTCGGGCATGGTCGAGTACGTAATCATCTGCGGTTGCAGCGATGACGAGGATTGCAGCGACGGAACATTCTGCAACGGCGTGGAACGATGCGTGGACCGCGACTGCGTGCCTGGCGATGATCCTTGCGCCGACGACGAACTGTGGTGCAACGGCGACGAAAGCTGCAACGAGATTCTCAGCCAGTGCAACCACTCCGGCGATCCTTGCGTGGACGACGG